>CALDCF010000069.1 GCA_937937635.1 uncultured Collinsella sp. | reverse complement strand
CGACAGGCTCGCTGCCGACGGCAGCGGCGGTCGTCTCGACGGCGGGTGCAGGCGCGCTGGCAGCGATGGCAGCGGCACCATCGGACTCGAGACCCAGCTCGGCGGCGCGCTCGGCCTCCTGGTCGCAGAGCAGCTTATCGTATGCCTTCAAGAACGGCAGATAGATGATGGCGTCCAGCAAAATGATGATTGCGACAAATACCAGGGCGATAAGCTGGAAGTTCGTGGTGATGAAGATGTCGATGGGGGCAGGGGTAGCCCAAGGCACCACGAAGGAGAAGCCGTTCATGCCCACGTTATCGATAAAGAACTTGGCAACACTCACGTTGACGCAGCCGGCGGCAACAAAGGGGATGAGCATGTAGGGGTTAAGGATCATCGGGGCGCCAAAGAGCAGCGGTTCGTTGACGGCGAAGGCAACAGGAACAATCGAGGCCTTACCGACGGCTTTGAGCTGCTTGGACTTCATAAAGAGAATCAGCAGAAGCGGCACGATGAACGTGGCGCCGGTGCCGCCGAACTTACCCACGAGCGACATGTTAAAGGTGAGGGAGTGGGCGGGGTGGCCACCGGCAAGCAGAACCTGCAGGTTCTCGGCCTGGTTGGCAAGACGGATGGGGTCGATGCCCGGCTGGACGATCGAGGGGCCGTGGACGCCGATGAACCAGAAGAACGCGGTGGCTGCCTGGATAAGGATAAGGCCAGGATAGGTTTCTGCAGCGGTAAAGAGCGGGGAGAGCAGTTTGATAAGCAGCTCGGAGAACGGAACGCCCATGAGGTTGCGCACGACGACATCGATGATGCCGCAGATGATGACGGCGCCGCCAAAGGGGATGATGTCGCGGAAGTTCTGAGCGATGGCGCCCGGGACCTCCTTGGGCAGCTTAATGGTCAGATCGCGCGAGACGCAGAATTTGTAGACCCACACGGTAATGAACGCGGCGATATAGGCCGAGAACAGACCGCGCGTACCCATGCTGGTGCAATCGAAGACCGAAAGTTCGGAGCCGTTGAACTTGGTGGTGAACTGCGTAACGGCGAGCAAAAGCATGCTGCACTGGGCGGCCACCATGGTGGAGCCGTCGTTGAGCACCTTGCCGGCGGGCATGCGACGGTTCATGGAAGCCGTAAAGTTCTTGGCGGTGGTGCCGGCAACCATGATGCCCATGACGCCCATGGTGAAGTTGTACAGCTTGTTGCACCAGTCGATGAGCGGCTGGGGCAGCGTGATGCCGACTACGCCGGGAAGGGTGGCGATCAACAGAAAGATCGAAGAGGTGAGGACGATGGGCATGCACCCAAGGAATCCGTCCTTGATGGCCTGGAGATAGATGTTCCTCGAGATCTTCTCAAAGAACGGTTGATGCTTTTCGAGCATCTTTACGATGGCGTCCATAGAGCTCCTTTGCTGCTCGATGCGCGATGCATGTGGATGGAACTGGTCGTCGATGGATGGTCAGGACTGCCCGGAAACCCTCCTGCTTAAGGAAGGCATTGCGAAATGACAACGTTGTCATTTCGTTAATGACAACGTAAGACATTTTGGGAAGAGCAACAAGGATTTACAGGTGAACGGTCGATATTGTCCGATAAACGGCTGATTTGTCAGTCGGGCAGGTAGTGTATGCTAGAACGCAAAAAAACAAGCGATTCAAAACCGACTGGAGAAGTAGTGGCAACGATGGACAAGAAAAATGTCTCAATGAACGATGTGGCAGTTGCCGCGGGCGTTTCTCTCAAGACGGTGTCGCGCGTGATCAACGAGCCCGATAGTGTGCGCGAGTCGACACGCGATAGGGTCCATGCGGCCATGGAGGAGCTTGGGTTCCGGGCGAACTTTGCCGCGCGTTCACTCAAGTTGGGCCGTTACGGGTGCATCGGCGTGGTGCTGTTCCACTTGTCGGGCGGCGCCGTGGACATGATCGACGGTATCGCCGACGCCGCCGAAGAACGCGGCTTTGCGCTCACGATGATCAAAAAGCGGGCGGGGGAGAAGATGACCCTTGCCGAAGCGGCGCGTAGGATGTCGCAGCTTCCCGTCGACGGCATGATTTTCAACCTGCGTCAGATGGTCGATGATTTCGATACGTTTGAGGCACCGAAGGACCTCAAGACGGTGATTATCACGCCGATGGAGCATCCTACCTGCTCTACCGTCAGTGACGATCAAGAGGGTGGTGCGCGCATGGCGTGCGAGTACTTCTTGAATCGCGGGCACAAGAACGTGTACTTCGTCTCTGGTAAGAAAGAGTCGCTGTCGAGCCAGTGTCGTATGAAAGGTTGGCGTGCGGCACTCGAGGCGCGTGGCATTGAGCCGCCCGAGCCTCTGCAGGGCGATTGGAATGCGGATAGTGGCTATGCCGCGGGCCTTGTGCTTGCCGATAAACCCGATTGCACGGCGGTCCTCGCTGCTAACGACTGCATGGCAAACGGCGTGATGATGGCCTTGCGCGACAAGGGGCTGAACGTGCCCGACGATGTGTCCGTGATTGGCTTTGATGACGAGCTTTATAAGACGATGCCTAACTCGATTCTGACGTCGGTAAAGTTCCGTCACCGCGAACTGGGCATCCGTGCGCTCAATGAGGTTGTTGCGGGCTTGGAAGCCCCGAGCTCCAGAAGCCGTACGCTCGTCTCGGGTGTGCTGGTCGAGCGTTCCAGCGTGAAAGACCTGCGGGCGTAGACGTGCTCGGCTCGTTCATCTTAATCTGTAACAGCTAGGATCCAAAAACTCGGCTAGATGTTACAGATCGAGATTTTTCGGCTCGGCCTATTCCGTTTGTCTCGATCTGTAACAGGTAGGAGCGAAATAACCCGCTAGTTGTTACAGATTTAGATTGAGGGAACTGCCCCGTGCATTCATCTCGATCTGTAACAACTAGACGCCCAAAACCGGTTTTAGTGTTACAGATTTAGACAATTCGGTCCGGCCCGCCCTGTTTATCTCGATCTGTAACAGTTAGGACTGGAAAGCTCGGCTAGATGTTACAGATCGAGACAAACGGCTCCTGACCAGCCCAAAAAAGGCCGGGGGCGGCGCGCCGTGTGACGTGCCGCCCCCGGCTGAGAAATGGGAACAGGTTGTGTGAGCGGGCAACCCCGCCAGCCACTAGTCCAGACGACGGGTCTGCGCCACGTGCTTGTACCAGTAGGCGCTTGCCTTGGGCGTGCGCTTCTGGGTCTCAAAGTCTACGTAGAAGAAGCCGTAGCGCTTGTTGTAGCCGTTGGTCCAGGAGAACTGGTCCTGCAGGCTCCACAGGAAGTAGCCGCCCACGTTGACGCCGACCTCCATGGCCTTGAGCAGCCAGCGCAGGTGCTGCTCGATGTAGTCGATGCGCGGCTGGTCGTCCACAAAGCCGTCCTTGTAGGGATCCTTGTAGCCCATGCCGTTCTCGGTGATGAAGATCTGCCTGTAGTTGGGGTAGCGCTGCTTAATGTAGACGAGCAGGTCGAACAGGCCCTCGGGATAGATGATCCAGTCCCAGTCGGTGGTGGGGATGCCCGGCTTGTTCACGTGCTCGCCAATGCCCTTGACGCGCCAGCGGCCGGTGCCCTTCTCGCCCGTACCGTTGTGGTGCAGGTCGTTCTCGCCATCGTAGGCCTTGAGGAAGCGGCACTGGTAGTTGTTAACGCCCAGGTAGTCGTTATAGAGTGCAGCCTCGCGCATGATCTCGAGGTCCTCGTCCAGGATCTCGATGGTGCCGCCCGAGACGGCAGCCAGGCGGTTGGCGCACTCGAGCGTATCGGGCGCGTAGTCGCCGCGGAAGGTGGCGTCGAGCAGGAACTGGTTCTGCAGCACGTGCTCGTTGTTGGCGGCCTTGATGTCGGCAGGGTCGTTCTCGTTGAGCGGGTACTTAAACTCCAGCGACTGGATGACGCCGATCTTGCCCTTAAAGCCGCCGTTGTGGAAGGCGAGCACTGCCTTGGCGTGGGCGAGCATCATGTTGTGCTCGCACTGGAAAGCCTCGGCCAGATGAGCTTTGACGCCACCGGGGAAGGTACCCTCGATGTAGGTGTTGGAGGCGTCGGCCCAGATCTCGTTAAAGGTGAACCAGTAGGTTACCTGGTCGGCGTACTCCTTAAAGCAGAAGGTGGCAAAGTCCACAAAGGCGTCGATGGTCTCGCGGTTGAGGAAGTCACCCTTCTCAAAGAGGGGCAGTGGTGTATCGAAGTGATGCAGCGTGACAAACGGCTCAACGTGGTGCTTGTGGCACTCGGCAAAGAGGTCATGGTAGAACTGCACCCCCTCGGGGTTGATCTCGCCGGTGCCGTTGGGGAAGATGCGGCTCCAGGCGATGGAGAGGCGGATGCCGTTGATGCCGAACTCCTCGCACAGTTCCAAATCGACGGGGTACTGGTTGTAGAAGTCCGAAGCGGGATCGGGGGAGAAACGGCCCTGGGCCTCCAGGAAGTCGTCCCAGGCAACCTTGCCCTTACCGTGAGTGCGGGTCTCGCCCTCTACCTGGTAGGCAGCGGTGGCGCCGCCAAAGACAAAGCCCTCGGGAAACTGCGCGGGTGGGTTGGTGACGCTGGCGGGGTTAACGGACATGATGAAATATCCAATCATTAAGACAACGGAAACGGTGCAGAGCGGGTCAAAGTCAGCGAGCGGCGCCCAGGCGAGTCAGATTGCCCCGAAACAAGGCGGCGCTGACCTTGTGGTCGCGCCGCCGAAGTTGAGCGGCAATCTGGCCGGCTGGGCGCCGCGCAGCGTCGAGCCGGCCGCTGTTCGTTAGAACAGCGGACTAAAGGGAAAGCTGCTCGGAGACGAAGGCGAGAGACTTGTCGCCGTTCTGGGAGAGCTCGATGTACTGCTTGCCGCGGCAGGCGACGCACTTGTTGCCCACGCGCTCGCAGTCCTTCTGCAGGTCGGCGAGGTAGCTCGCGGCCTGCGGGGCCAGGACGACCAGGTCAAAGTCGGGGAGCATGTCCACGTGGTTGCCATAGGCGTCGGCAGCGGTCTCCAGGTCGATACCGCGCTCCTTGGCGGCCTTGGCCAGCGCGTTGGCGAGCAGGCCCGAGGTACCGCCGCCCTGGCAGAGCACGAGCACGCGCTTGCCGTTGAGGTCGCTGGCGGCCGTGGCCTCGGCAGTGGGGGCTGCAGCGGCGGGGGAGGCGTCGGCCTTTACGGCCTCGGCAGCGGCGCCGTCGGCAACGCTCTTGGCATCGGCCTTGCCCTGGAAGGCGTCGTTGAGCTTGGCAGCCTTCTCGGCGTTCTTGGCGGCGAGCTCCTCCTGGGAGATCTCGGCCTCCTCGGCGCACTTCTGGGCGTCATAGGCACGGAAGAACGGGTAGTACAGAAGGAAGTCGACGACCAGGATGACGGCGAGCATCACAAAGGCGAGCGGCTGGAAGCCCAGGCCCATGATGGTGCCGATGGGGCCGGGGACGGTCCAAGGCAGGGTGTACATAAAGCCGTTCATGCCCAGGAAGTCGATAAAGACCTTGAGGATCCAGATGTTGGCGATCGGGGCAAAGACAAACGGGACAAAGAAGACGGGGTTGAGCACGATGGGTGCGGCGAACAGCAGCGGCTCGTTGACGGCGAAGCACACCGGGACGATGGAGGCCTTACCGACCGCACGCATCTCCTGGGACTTAGCCAGGAAGCAGAACATGAAGACGAGGACGAGCGTGGCGCCGGTGCCGCCCATGCAGACGACGAAGTACTGGGCGCCCTGCGTCAGGACAGCGGAGGCGTGCTGGCCGGCCTGGTAAGCAGCCAGGTTGTCGGTCATGTTGGCAACGAGGGCGGCGGCGATGGCAGGCTCGACGATCGAGGGGCCGTGGACGCCGACGAACCAGAAGAGGCTCATAGCGCCGTAGATCACAGCGAGGCCGATGTAGCCGTCGGCAGCGGTGAACAGGGGCTGGAACACCTGGATGACGCCCTGGGCAAAGCAGAAGCCAAAGGCAGAGCGGAAGACGATGTCAAAGACCCAAAAGACGGTGATGCAGACGGAGAAGGGGATGATGTCCTTAAAGGTCTGCGAGATGTTGGGCGGAACCTGCTCGGGCATCTTGACGGTGATGTTGCGCTTGATAAAGAACTTGTAGATGATGCCGGTCACAAACGCAGCGATGAAGGCGGTCAGCAGGCCCTTGGAACCAAGGTAGGTGGTGTTGAAGCCGCTGGCGGCGTCCGTGGAAATGGTGTCGCTCGAGAGCAGCAGGAAGCCGATGATGGCCGCGCACATGCAGGAGATGAAGTTGATCTGGTTGTTCTTGGGCAGATCACGGTTCTGAGCGTCGGCAAAGTGCTTGGCGGTGGTGGCAGCGCAGGCGATGGCCAGGATGCCCATGGAGTAGTTGTAGCACTTCCACAGGGCGTTGTTGATGTCATCGGGCCAGTAGAAACCCCAGATGTTGGGGACCGAGGCCACCAGGCAGAAGATGGACGAGAAGATGATGATGGGGATGACGGAGATAAAGCCGTCGCGGATCGCCTTGAGGTACTTGTTGCGGGCGATCGCGTTGAAAAGGGGCTGGCCCTTTTCGATGGTGGCGATGAGTTGCTCCATGCAAAGCTCCTAAGAGTCGGTGGGTTAGCAACGATGGTAACGTTTGGACCTTGTTTGCCAAAATGTTGACGTTGCCATTTTGCGACACAAAAAAAGACGCGAACCGGTGGCCCCTGTGCCTGTGGACCGTCGATTCCTTGCGCGTAAACGTTTGAGCCGCCCGGTGGCTCTGTGTTTGCACAATGGCAACGTTAACATTTGGGCGACAAAAGTCGTTCGGGGACGCAGGATTGTCGGTGAACGGTAGGTTTTGGGTGGTGAGCGTATGGCGGGGGAGGCGTTGGATATACTTGGAGGCGTTCATTTTGTCTGTTGGGATGCCCGCGATGGCACCGTTGACATAGAAAGATCGACCTATGGCCGCTGTTAAAAAATCGGTATCCGTTAAGGACGTGGCACGTCTTGCGGGCGTCTCGGAGCAGACGGTCTCGCGCACTGTGCACGATTCGCCCAGCGTACGTCCCGAGACCAAGGAGCGCGTGCGCGCCGCCATGCGCGAGCTCGGATATCGACCCAATTTTGCCGGCCGGTCGCTGCGCCGCGGCAAGTTCAAGACCGTCGGCGTCGCCATGTTCAACATCACCGGCACCGGAAACCTCGACCGCATGGAGGGTTTTGCTGCCGCCGCCGACAAGCACGGCTATGCCATCACCCTTACTAAAGTGGATGGGCATCCCTATACCCTCGAGAGCGCGTCGTCGCGCATGAGTGCGCTGCCGGTGGACGGCATGGTTGTGATCATGAACCGTATGCCGGCAGACTTTGGCACCTTCGAGCCGCTGCCCGGCATGCAGACGGTGCTCGTTACCATGCTGGAGCACCCGCTGTGCTCGACGGTCGATAACGACCAGTTCGATTGCTCGCGCCAAGTGGTCGAGTACCTGCTGGGGCAAGGGCACAAGACGGTGCACTTTATCTCGTGCCCCGAGCGCTCGCTTTCGGGTATGCAACGTGAGGAAGGCTGGCGCGAGACCCTGCGTGTGCATGGCATCGAGCCGCCGCGGCTTATCCGCGGTGACTGGACGGCGCAGAGCGGATATGCCGCCGGGCAGGCTCTGGCGGACGATCCGACTTGTACGGCTATCTATGCTTCGAACGATGCTATGGCCTATGGCTGCATTCGCGGGCTCGAGTCGCGCGGGAAGCGCGTGCCCGAGGACGTGAGCGTGGTGGGCGTTGACGATAGCCTGGGCGATATCGTGCCCGATTGTCGCCTAACTACCGTGCGCTTTGACAATAAACGCGTCGGCATGTGGGCGGTCGACAAGATTGCCGGCGCCGAGGGCGTCGTGGCCGGCGTGGAGCATATGCTGATCCCCGGCGTGCTCATCGAGGGCGATACGGTACGCAGCCTGCGCTAGGGTGCGGACCTGTTTGGTTGTCGATTTATATGTTCGATATTGTTCAGAATAGCTTAAAAACCGTTCGCGGGTGAAAATCGACCGTTCATAGCCCTAAAACTACGTTTTGCATTGTTCTGTTTTGTTTGAATGTTAATGTTTCTGGCATACACAACGCAGCGCGTATGCCCGGACGCGATGCTCTCCATTGGTTCATATGTGAAAGGAACGCAATATGGCAACCAAAGAAGAAATCTCGATGGTTGGATTCGAGATCGTCGCATACGCGGGTGACGCCCAGACCGACCTGCTCGCTGCACTCGATGCTGCTCGTGAGGGTGATTTTGAGAAGGCCGAGCAGCTGCACAAGGATGCCAGCGACGCGCTCATCGGTGCTCACGACACGCAGACCAAGCTGCTTTCGCAGGAGGCCGGCGGCGGCGAGATGGAGATGACCTTCATCATGGCTCACGCTCAGGACACCCTTATGACCACCATGATCCTGGAGAAGCAGACCCGCTTTACCATCGATGCCTACAAGCGCATCGCTGAACTCGAGGCCAAGCTCGCCTAACGAACCCTCACAACCAAGTCCCCTTCCAAAAACCCTGCCGCTATCCGCGGCAGGGTTTTTCTGTATCCCACCTATCTAGGTTGCGGCGAAATAGGGGCCGACAACCCCAAATGACCCGCTTTTCCCGTCCCCGGAGGATCGGTTGGCAGCGCTCGCCACGAAACTGGCTCATCTACTACGTTTAACCCGATACCCTCGAACACACCCGCGTTTCATGAAAAATCGCAGGACTTCTACCTGCGGTTTTGTTTTTTCGCTTTGTGGTATGGTCGGGGATGGGGGGTTAAACGTAGTAGATGGGCCCATTTCATGGCGGGCGGGTCATGCAGCAGCCTGTTGCGCCTCCTGCCGTTCGGTTTTTCGATGGGTGGGTATACTTTCCACCGCAATACAGGCCGGAATGAGGAGGTATCCAAATGCCGGACAACGGATCAATTCAAAAAAGAGACGCGCACGAGATGGCTCATGGGCGTCCTGTCCAGATAACCGAGCATACGACGGTAACCGAGCTGCAGCCCAGCCTGTCCGATGTCGTGTGCGCAAACAAAAAGCTGCAGATTGGCTTTATCGTTGCGCTCGTGGTGCTGGCGCTGCTGTCGGGCTTTGTCGCGCGCCCGCATTTTGCCGATACCAAGACTTGGGACTCCACCATCGAGGTCATCGATCAAAAGAAGGGCAATGTTTTGGCGCTCACGACCTCGTGCGTGGCGCTGTCTGCGGGCATTACCGCGCTGCCGGGTGATACGGGGACGCCGGTTGCCGAGCAGCTCGCGCAGCTTTCAGGCAACCTTGGTATCGTGCTTGCCGTGCTATACCTGGAAAAATATTTGCTCACGATTTTGTGGTCGGTTGGCTTGGGCATCTTAATCCCGTTTGCGTTGGTGCTCTTTGCGGTGTCGCTCGGCATTCACGGGCGCTGGAGCACGAGCGCCGTCCTGCGCCGTGTGGCGACGCGCGTGCTGGTGGTTGCCGCGATCGGCATGGCGTTGGTGCCTGCAAGCGTATGGGTGTCGCAAAAGGTCGACGAAACGTATCGAGTGAGCATCGAGGCAGCCGAGCAAAAGGCGGCCGACGCTGCGAGTGCGGCAGATAGCGACAGCTCCAAAGCAAGCAAGAAAAAGACCGAGTCCACAGAGTCCAAGAACGTGCTTGAACAGCTTGCCGACGGTGCCTCGAGCCTGGTCACGTCGGTAACCAGTGGTGCCAAGCAAATGACCGACGAGATTGTGCAGCAGGTGACTGATCTGATTGAAGGCGTCATCGTGATGATCGTGACCTCGTGCGTTATCCCGCTGCTGGTGCTCGTGGCGTTTCTGTGGCTGGGCCACACCCTGCTGGGGATTGATATCTCCGGTCCCGCGAACTATCTGACGGGTCGTTTCTTGAGCGCTCCGTCCAAACATGCCAAGAAGAACAGGCAGTCTGAGTAGCTAAAACAGCTGTATATACCGGGGAATACCGCCGAAGGGGCGGCCGAGACACGTTCTCGGCCGCCCTTTTGTTTGTTGAACACATGGTCGCTGCGTCCGCGCCGGGCTCAAACGGTCGGCAATCAACAGTGAACGGTATTTGTTCAAAAAAGAACAAAGTTAAACAAATAATGGTTGCACTCGATGTTCGAATGTGTTCAAATAAACATAAACAGTGAAGAACCGCACATTCAGATGCCCGGACCTGAACGCGATTCAACACTTCCAAACAGAAACTACGCACCTGCGTATCTCTCAAGGAGGATGTCATGAGGGTTGTAATCGCTTCCGATGCCGACGGTATGTCGATGAAGGAGTCCATCAAGGAGATGCTCATCGCCGACGGCCACGAGGTCGTCGACTATTCCGAGACCCCTGCCGCGGACTTTGTCGATTCCGCGACCGCCGTTGCCAAGGACCTGCTGGAGCACAAGGATTCCCAGGGCTTCGCATTCGATAAGTACGGCGTCGGCTCCTATATGGCCGCCGTCAAGATCAAGGGCATGGTCGTCGCCAACATTTCCGACGAGCGTTCCGCCTACATGACCCGCGAGCACAACGGCTCGCGCATGGTCACCATGGGCCCGGGCGTTGTGGGCACCGAGGTCGCCAAGAAGATCGCCCGCGAGTTCCTGCGCGCTCAGTACGCCGGCGGCCGTCACCAGATCCGTGTCGACATGCTCAACAAGATGGCCTAACGAGAGCCACCGAGAACTCGAACTTCTACCTCAACTTGTGAATTCAGACGAAAGGACGTTCTGATGAAGAAGACCATCGCAATCGGTTGCGACCATATCGTTACGGACGAGAAGATCTATCTGGCCGACCGCCTGGAGCAGGCTGGCTACAAGGTGCTCGACTGCGGCACCTACAGCCACACCCGTACGCACTATCCCATCTACGGTAAGGCCGTGGGCGAGGCTGTTGCCAGCGGCAAGGCCGACTTTGGCGTGGCCCTGTGCGGCACCGGCATCGGCATCACCAACGCCGTCAACAAGGTTCCCGGCGCTCGCTGCGCCCTGGTTCGCGACATGACCTCTGCCCTGTATGCCCGTCGCGAGCTCAACGCCAACATCGTGGGCTTTGGCGGTAAGATCACCGGCGAGTTCCTGATGGCCGACATCATGCTTGCCTTCCTGGAGGAGCCCTACGAGAAAACTCCCGAGCACGACGCCCTGATTGCCAAGATCGACGCTTGCAATAAGGCCGACGCCGAGGCTCAGGCTGACCCGCACTTCTTTGACGAGTTCCTCGAGAAGTGGGACCGCGGCGAATATCACGATTAGCGGGGATCCGGCGTAATTAACTAGTCCGTTGACGGCTCGCGTTTCTGTGAGGGGGCGCGGGCCGGTTTTCTATCAGCCCAATTGACTCGACGGGCTGGCGTAAGAAAGGGAAGGCTCCTATGGAGTTTGTTCTTGATAACGGTTCTATTCGCGTGGCTCTAAGCACAGCAGGCGGATCGTTTACCTCTATTGCGGCTAACGGTCGTGAGTATTTGTGGCAGGGCGACCCGGCGGTGTGGTCGGGTCAGGCTCCGATCTGTTTTCCCATCTGCGGCGGTCTGCGCGATGGCCGCGCTATGACGCGCGCCGGCCACGAGATCAACCTCGCGCGTCATGGTTTCGCCCGCAAGCAGGAGTGGAAGCTCGAGGAGCAGGGCAACAACATGGTTGCGCTGAGCCTGAGCTCTGCCGATCACGCCGAGCTGCTCGAGCAGTATCCGTATCCGTTTAAGATCGTTGCGCGCTATACGGTCGATGCGGCAAAAGTGACCGTGTCGTACGAGGTGACCAATGAGGGCACCGAGGACATGCCGTTCTTTGTGGGCGGTCACCCCGGCTTTAAGTGCCCGCTCGACGAGGGCGAGTCCTACGACGACTACGAGCTCCGTTTTGAGTTGAGCGAGGCAGCGGAGCTTTGTGCCGCCGTTCCCTCGACGGGCTTGATCGATGTCGAGCATCGCAGCAAAAACCCGATGGTTGGCCACGACCTGCCGCTTACCCACGAGCTCTTCGACTTTGCCGAGACCATCTTTGATGTGCTCGAGAGTCGTGTGGTCACGCTGACCAAGAAGACCGAGGACAAGGGCGTGCGCCTGACATTCCCTGATATGCCGTACCTGATTGTATGGAGCAAGCCCGAGGGCGACTTTGTTGCGGTTGAGCCGTGGGGCGGCCTGTCCACCTGCTCCGATGAGGACGATATCCTGGAGCACAAGCGTGGCTGCCTGGTGGCCAAGCCGGGGGAGACCGTCACCCGTGGCTTTGAGATCGAGATTCTTTAACGAGCTATCGTATGTTTGGGGACGCACACGTCGTGCCCCGGAAACAGGAGATCAACATGATTCTGACCGTTACCATGAACCCGTCGATTGATACGCGCTATCAGCTCGACAAGCTGATTATCGATGATGTGAACCGCGTGACGCCCGAGAAAACGGCTGGCGGCAAGGGCCTCAACGTGAGCCGTGTGCTGCTGCAGCTGGGCGATGACGTGCTCGCAACCGGTCTGCTCGGCGGCCACATGGGTGCCTATATGGCCGAGCTTATGGATGCCGACGGCGTTAAGAACGACTTTGTGCCCATCGCCGGTGAGACGCGCATTTGCCTGAATATTCTGCACGAGGGTAATCAGACCGAGCTGCTGGAGAGCGGCCCGCAGATCGCCCCGGCCGAGCTCGAGGCCTTTACGGCCAAGTTCGCCGAGCTTGCAGCGAAGGCGGACGTTGTGACGCTTTCGGGCTCGCTGCCGCGCGGCGTCGATGCCGGCTACTATGCCGAGCTCGTCAAGATTGCCGAGGAGGCGGGCGCCAAGGTGCTGCTCGACACTTCGGGTGCATCGCTGGAGGCCGCGCTGGAGTCCGACGCTAAGCCTGAGCTCGTAAAACCCAACCTGACCGAGATTAACGGCCTGCTGGGTACGTCCTTTACGACCGATGATGTCGATGCCCTGCGCGAGGCGCTTGCCGCCGATGGCCGCTTTGCCGGTATCCCCTGGGTTGTCGTTTCGATGGGTGCTGCCGGTTCGGTGGGCTTCCATGAGGGTCGCGCGTTCCGTGCCAAGACGCCCGCGATTGCGGCTGTGAACGCGACGGGTTCCGGCGACTCGACCATCGCTGGCTTTGCGCATGCCATTGCTGCTGGTGCCGACGATGTCACGGTGCTCAAGACCGCCAATACCTGCGGCAAGCTCAACGCCATGGATCCCAAGACCGGCCACCTGGTCATGGACCGCTGGGACGAGATCTACAACAGCGTTGAGGTCGTAGAGCTTTAAGGTTACGCGGTTTTACCAAACCGCGTAACGGGCCGACGCTGCAAACCCACTAGAGCGGCAATCTGCCTTTCAGCTTCAGCGGCATGACCAGAAGGTCAATGCCGCTTCGCTTCAAGGCACCTTGCTCACTCTGGTGGGTTTTCGCTGGCGTTGCCAAGACATCGGCGTTTTCATTGCTGTCAAGGGTTTGGTGCAAGGGGGACAGGTTTCTTTGCACCAAAAACGGCGCCCGTCGGCGATGTGCCGGCGGGCGCCGTTGTCGTGTGGGCGGTTATGCCGTGGGTGCTGCTGCTGAGTGTTTGGCCCTGTGTGCTACAGCGACTCGATGAAGCGCTGCTGGGCGGCGCGTCCCGCCTCGTCCCACTTAAAGACGCCGGCGTTGTCGAGTACGTGGCCAAACACCACGCCGACCTCCTCGTGCAGGATATCGATGGCGTTGTCGGCCGTGAGCTCGTCGGCGCGGCGGGCAAAAACGTCCTCGGCCCATGCAGCGTGGCTGCGGCAAAGATCATCGCCCTCGAGCGCGCCGGCAAGGTCGTAGCTGGTATCGGCTTTGGCCGCCAGCAGGTGCTCGCGGACAGCGCCGAGCTCGGGAACCAAGCGCGGCGGCAAAATGGCCAGGCCCATGACCTCGATCAGGCCGATGTTCTCCTTTTTAATATGGTGATACTCGGCATGCGGGTGGAACACGCCCAGCGGATGCTCGTCGGTCGTGATATTGCAGCGAAGCGCCAGGTAGGCCTCGTAGATTTCGCCGCCGGCGTTGCCGCGGGAGTCGACGCGGCGGATGACGGGCGTCACGGTGTTGTGCGCCATGCCATCGGCTGTGTGCGCGATGACGCCCACCGACTCATCGGTCCACTCGCGCCATGCCAGGATAATCTTCTCGGCAGCATCGAGCAACTGGGCGCGGTCGTGCGAACGCAGTCGTAGCACCGAAAGCGGCCACTGCAGCACAGTACCGCTGACCTGGTCAAAACCGGGCACGCTAAACTGCGAGACCTCGGCGGCGTGCATCATGGGGAACTCGTGCGCGCCACCCTGGAAATGGTCATGCGACAGAATCGAGCCGCCCACGATGGGCAGGTCGGCATTGGAGCCGATAAAGTAGTGCGGGAACAGGTCCACAAAGTCGAGCAAACAGGAGAGGCTCTTGCGGTCCACGTGCATCGGACGATGCTCGGAGCTCATGGCAATGCAATGCTCGTTAAAGTACGCGTACGGGCTGTACTGGAAGCCCCAGCGCTCGCCGTTGAGCTGGATGGGGATAATGCGCAGGTTCTGACGGGCGGGGTGGGCGCCGCCGTCGGCTGTGGCGGAACGTCCCGGATAGCCCTCGTTTTCGATACAGAGCTGGCAGGCGGGATACTTCTCGCCCGTGTTCTTGGCCGCACCGGCTGCGGCGATATCGCGCGGGTCCTTTTCGGGCTTGGACAGATTGATAGTGATCTCCAGGTCACCCCAGTTGGTGGGGGTGCTCCATTTGATATTGCGCGCGATGGCGGCGCGGCGCACGTAACCGGCGTCACAGCACAGACCGTAGAACCAGTCGGTCGCGGCGCGGGGCTCGTTGACGCCCATACGTCCGTTGAACTCCTCGTTTACAACCGAAGGCCTCGGCATGAGCGCGCCCATGATGCGCATGGCGATGCGGTCGCGGCCCGACGCCGTGTCCTCGGCAGCACCGTTGGCAACGGCGGCCTCGGAAAGCACGACAAGCGTGCCTTCAAGGTCAAAGTCGGGCAGGGTATCGGGGTGCAAGAACGAAATCTTCTCGGTCTTGAGCGCCCATGCCATATCGAGTGCCGGGCCCGTGGCGCCGATGCACTCCAAGATGGTGTTGTAGGCCCAAATACGGTCATCCTGTCCAATCATAGAACGATGGATGGCATATTCGATGAGGCTCTGTGCAGCCTCGCGCACGTCGGTCATTACAGCCATGCCGCGTAAGCCCCCTTGTCAGAGATGGCGTAGTGACGGGCAGAGCCCTCGCCCAGCCAGCCGTTCATCTTGGCAATGAAGGTGTCGACCAGATCGAGCGGCACGAAGGCCTGAATGGTGCCGCCAAAGCCGCCGCCGTGGATACGGACGGCGCCGCGGCCGTCGAGCACATGCTCGGCAAGAGCAAGCGCGTACATGGAAGGCTGCTCGGCACCCAGTTTGGCAACAACATTCTGCAGGTACATGGCGGAGCTGGCGCCGGACTCACGCGTCAGGACCAGGAACTGGTCAATGTCGCCGGCGTTCAGGGCCGCCCAGCGCTTATCGACCAGGCCGTTCTCGTACCAGTAATGAACGGCGCGCAGGCAGGCGCGGTCGCCCAGCTTGGCGCGCAGCTCGGGGAGCTTGGCGTCAAAGTCCGCCACGTTTACCTCGCACAGGCGTGCCTTGCCAAACTCGGCGGCGACGTCCTGCATCTCGCGCGGAACAGCGGCGTAGTCGTCGGTGGCTGCCACATGGTCGGCGCCAACTTTAACGAGCACGAGCGCATAGCCGTGATCCTCAAAGTTGAGCTCGAGCTTCTGGGTCTTAGGCTGAGCCTGGTCCTCAAAGTCCATGTAGGCGAGGCCGCCCAGGCACACGGCAGCTTGGTCCATCAGACCGCAGGGCTTGCCGTAGTAGTTGTTCTCGGTGCGCTGGCTCATCTGGGCGAGTGCGACGGGTTCAATGGCGGGCGCGCCCCAGAGCGTCTCCATGGCACGGCCGTACGCGGCCTCGACGGCAGCGGAGCTGGAAAGGCCGCCGCCCGAGGGGACGGAGCAGGTGAAGGCGAAGTCAAAGCCGTGGGGCTCAACGCCCAAGGCTGCGACCTCGTGGGCCATGCCGCGGACGAGGCTCGCGGACGTGCCCTTCTCGGACTCCTGAACATCCAGCGTGTCGAGCGTGATCTCAAAGGTGGGGTAGCCCTCGTCGGCGACGCGAACCTTGTTGGAGTCGGTTGCCACGGCGATGCCGTCAACGGCGACATCGAGCGAGCCGGCGATGACGTGGCCGCCCTCGTGGTCGGTGTGGTTGCCGCTGATCTCGGAGCGGCCGGGCGCGTGCACGTAGAGCACCTGGCGGTCGCCGATGGGGCTAAACTCCTCCTCAAACAGCTTGGTGAGCGTGGCGAGCGTCTTTTCGTCGGGGGCGGTCATGAGGGTCCTTTCTTTGGCGCGAACAGGTGAGTTTTGCGTCGTTATGAGTACGTTAACAATTTGAAGCGGCGTGAACTCAGCATCCACGATGCCGCACGTTAAGGGCTATGTTAACGTACTCATAACACAACGCTTATTACTTTTTGAGAATCTGGTAATCGGTAGATTTTCAGCCGCGAACGGTAGTGCCGTATGGACTTATGGAGCAGAAGAGCTGCAGCTAGAAAAAGTAGAGTACGTTAACATGCGTCCGACGATAGCGGCCCTCCGCGCGGGTTAAATTCCCGCGCAGAGGGCATGCACGCTATTCCGATCTCGCAAGGGTGAAGGTGATCTTGTGGCAAGGCGCCCCTCCAACGATACAGGCTCGCGTCCGGTCTCCATGGCCGACGTCGCCCGCGCTGCTGGCGTTTCGCAGCAGACGGTTTCGCGCGTCGCCAACGGCCTGCCCAATGTGAACGAGCAGACGCGCCAGCGCGTGCAGGCCGCTATGCAAGAGCTCGGCTTTCGCCCGAGCTATGCCGGCCGCTCCCTGCGCGACGGTCGCTACCATTCGGTCGGCCTATGCGTCAACGATGTCACCAAGTTTGGGAACCTGACGATGATCGATGGTATCGCCAGTGCCGCTCGCGAGCATGGCTGCGCCATCACGCTGGTCGAGATGTCCAAGACCGAGGAGTTTTCGCTTGCCGAGGCCACCCGCCGCATGGCGGCGCTGCCGGTCGATGGCATCATCATCGGCATGAGCCGCATGGCGCCCGACTTCGAGTCTTTTGATCCGCTGCCAGGAATCGGCACGGTTATCGTCACCATGTATGCGCATCCGCGCGTGACCACGGTCGATTCCGACCATTACGGTTGCTCGCTGTTACTTATGGACCATCTGTTTGAGCTTGGCCACGAGCAGATTCGCTATATCGGCGGCCCGTCCTTCTCGGTGGACGAGCAGTTCCGCCGCGCCGGTTGGCAAGACGCGCTCGAGCGCAGGCATATCGAGCCGGTGGAGCCGCTCGAGGGAGACTGGTCTGCCAACAGCGGCTACGAAGCCGGCAGGTATCTGGCAGAACACGACCGCGCCATGACGGCGATCTATGCGGCAAACGATCAGATGGCAAACGGAGCGATTGCCGCGCTGCGCGATAGCGGCCTGCGCGTGCCCGAGGACGTGAGCGTGGTGGGCGTCGACGATTCGCTTGACGACTTTGTCGCACACAACGAACTCACGACCGTGCGGTTCGATCTGCACCAGCGCGGGCGCGAGGTGTTTGAGCATGCAGTCCCCGAGGCGGGTACGGCGGGCAAGACCGTCGCGATCCGCATTCCGGGCCAGCTCATCATTCGACATAGCACGGCGATACCGCGCGCATAGTTTGTGCTGATAAACGGCGATTTATCGCATTTCAATAACAATCGGTAAGGATGCCGGCAGATAGCTGTTGGGATGCAGCCGAGTGCTATGATAGACGGGTTCTTTTGTCTATCTAGGAGGCTTTGCCTGATGGAGATCACCAAGGATATCCGCTACGTTGGCGTTGACGATCACGACATTGACCTGTTCGAGGGCCAGTACGATGTGTCCGAGAACGGTATGGCATACAACAGCTACGTTATCTTGGGCGAGAAGATCGCTGTCGCCGATTCGGTTGACGGCGGTTTTGTTGACGAGTGGCTCGGCAACATCGAGGCCGTGCTCGACGGCCGTACGCCCGATTACCTGGTCGTTCACCACATGGAGCCCGATCACTCCGCTGGCATCGCCGCTTTTATGGAGCGCTATCCCCAGGCCCAGATCGTGGCCAGCATGGGCGCCTTCCGCATGATGGTCAACTACTTTGGCACCGATTACCCCGAGCGCAAGATGGTCGTCAAAGAGGGTGACGTGCTCGACCTGGGCGGCCACAGCTTGACCTTTGTCGGCGCCCCCAACGTGCACTGGCCCGAGGTACTCTTCTCCTACGAGGCCACCGACAAGGTGCTCTTTAGTGCCGACGGCTTTGGCAAGTTCGGCGCCAACGACATCGAGGACCCGGAAGGCTGGGCCTGCGAGGCGCGTCGTTACTACTTTGGTATCGTTGGCAAGTTCGGCAAGTTCGTGCAGGCCGTGCTCAAGAAGGCCGCCGATCTGGACATCCAGGTTATCTGTCCGCTCCATGGCCCCGTGCTAACCGAGAACCTGGGCTACTACCTCGACACCTACAACACCTGGTCGAGCTATCAGCCCGAGGACGAGGGAATCACCATTGCCTACGCGAGCGTCTACGGCCACCTGAAGGCCGCCGTCGATGAGCTCGCATCTGCGCTCGAGGCCCGCGGCCAGAAGGTCTCCGTTTTTGACTTGGCTCGCGACGACATGGCCGAGGCCGTTGAGGATGCGTTCCGCTATGACCGTCTGGTGCTCGCTTCCATCACCTATCAGGGCGAGATCTTCCCGTTCATGAGCACCTTTATCCACACGCTTGCCGAGCATGCCTACCAGAACCGTACCGTGGCGCTTGTCGAGGCCGGTTCCTGGGCGCCTGCAGCTGCCAAGGTTATGACCAAGGAGCTCGAGGGTATGAAGGACATCACCCTGGCGCAGAACAAGGTGACCGTTCTGGGTTCGCTCAACGACGCCTCGCGCGCCCAGATCGAAGCCCTCGCCGACGAGCTTTCCAAGTAACGACGCTCCACTTCCACCGTCGAAACCACCGCAAAGGGGACAGGCACCTTTGCGGTGGTTTTTCCATTTCGGGACCCGATTGTCTCGATCTGTAACATCTGGAGGGCAAAATTGCTTCCATCTGTTACAGATTTAGACAAAGCGTTGGGGTTGAACCGAACTATCTAAATCTGTAACACTAAGAGCTCAAATTGCCTGCTAGATGTTACAGATCAAGACAAATCGGCGAAAGTGCAGCGGCGCCGGTCAGAACCACCACAAAGGTGCCTGTCCCCTTCGTGGTGGTTTTTGATTTTAGGCGGTGGCGATGATGAGGGTTGGGACGTCGGTGTCGGTGGTATCGGCGATTGAGGTGGCGATGGCGCCTTCGGGGTCGCGGTCCATCACGATGGTGTTGACATCGGTGAGTTCGGCGAAGCGGTACATGCCGCGTCCGTTGACCTTGCTCGCGTCCATCAGGGCGATGCTCCGGCGCGCCGCGGCGATCATGGCCGTTTTGGTTTCGGCCATCTGCGGAAAGTCGGTCGTAAAGCCGCAGCCTGGAACAAAGGCGCCGGGGCACATGATGGCGAGGTCGGCGTGAATCATCTGCAGCGCCTGCATGGTGAGCGGACCGTACAGATAGCGGTGGCCCTTGCGCAGCGCGCCGCCCAGCATGACGACGTCGACCGAGGGCATGCTCTCGTCGATGTAATCGGCGATGGTAATGTCGGCCGTGATGACGGTGATGCCGTCGCGTTGGTCGAGTAGGCGGACAAATTCGAGTGCCGTGGTGCCCGAGTCGACGAGCAGGGTGTCACCGTCGCTGACGAGCTCAATGGCGCCTTGTGCGATGGCCTGTTTGGCGGCAACGTTGACGTTGATGCGGCGGTCCTGCGTGGAAACGGTCAGGCGCTTGTGGAGTGACACGGCGCCGCCATGCGTGCGGCGTAGTTTGCCAGCCTCGGCGAGGGCGTCCAAGTCGGCGCGGGCCGTGACGGAGGACACGCCAAAGGTCTGGGCGATTTCTGCCACCTGCACCGAGGCATTGTGCTCGAGCATTTCCATGATGGCGGCACGGCGTTCGTCGGCAAAAGCTCGGGTTGCAACTTGGACCATGTCAGCTCCATTCTCAGCCAAATTTGCAGGAATTGTGTTGAGTTCATTTTCGTTCATTTTCTTTTTGAGTAAGAAAACGCCTTTCGATTACTTATCTTTTCTATAAAAGAAAGCCACTCGACGCTCAAAACTCAATATCGAACACGTGCGCTCGGCACAAAACCCTTCCGTTTGCTTTTCAAAATTGAGAGTCTTGACCTGCGGAGTGACAACATCCCGCACATTCATACCCGCTGAATTTCATACAATGAGCGCAGCAAAACGCAAGGTAAAACACCTTGTGAACAACTACGCCCGATGTCCAGATGCGGGCGAGGGAGAGGAGCAAACGCTCATGGCACTTGTTACCACCGAAAAGATGCTCAAGGACGCTCAGGCCGGCCACTACGCCGTCGGCGCGTTCAACGTCGAGAACCTCGAGTTCGTTATGGCCGTTCTGGCCGCTGCCGAGGAGACCAAGTCCCCCGTCATCATGCAGACCACCCCGGGCACCATCAAGACCGCTGGTCTGGACTACTTCTACGGCATGGTCAAGGCTGCCGCCGAGCGCGCTTCCGTGCCCGTTGCCCTGCACCTCGATCACGGCGATGGCTATGACCGCTGCATGCAGGCTTTCCGCACGGGCTACACCTCCGTCATGATCGACGGTTCGCACGAGTCTTTCGAGGACAACATCGCTCTGACCAAGTCCGTCGCCGATGCTGGCCGCGCCATGGGCGTGCCCGTCGAGGCCGAGCTCGGTAAGGTTGGCGGCAAGGAGGACGACGGTCCCGCGGTTGAGGGCGAGAGCCCCTACACCGATCCGGCCGAGGCCAAGGAGTTTGTCGAGCGTACCGGCTGCACCTCCCTCGCAATTGGCGTTGGCACCAGCCACGGTGTGTACACGAGCGATCCGCACATCGAGCAGTCCGTGGTCAAGGCTATCCGCGACGCCGTCGACGTGCCGCTGGTTCTGCACGGCACCTCCGGTGTGCCCGATGAGCAGGTTGCCGAGGCTGTGAAGAACGGCATCTGCAAGGTTAACTACGCCACCGAGCTGCGTCAGGCCTACACCAAGGGCTTCATGGCCTACATGGCCGAGAACCCCGCCTGCTTCGACCCCAAGAAGCCGGCTAAGGAGGGTATGCGTGAGATCACCGAGCTGGTTAAGATTCGCATGACCAACCTCAACTCTGTGGGCAAAGCAGAGTAACAGCAAGGGTACTCCGACTCGCTACATATCCCGGGGAGGGACGAGGGCTTAGTTCCCCAATCGTCCTCGGGCATGCAAAAAGCCTCGCTGCGCACTTCGTGCGGCGAGGCTTTTTGCCCCCTGCGGAAAGATTGGGGAACTAAGCCCTCGTCCCTCCCAGGTTGACCTACTCGAGGTCGTCGCCCTTGTGGCGTTGGGGCGGAAATGGGTGGGGCGTCAGGGCTTCTTTGTTGATGGGGAATTAGTATGCCCGGGCTTGGTTGGGGAATGACTTGTTTAGGGATGCTTGGAGCTTTTCGAACGATGCTTGCAAGTTGAGGCTCTGGTCGGTTGAGCGTTTGGCTTTTGTGGTGGGGGAGTCGAGGAGGCTGTTTCTCTGTGTCGGGGGGAAGGAGAAAAGGTCTGCATGTTTTAGGGATGGCTGCTGTGCTGCGTCATTGGAAGAATGCATGCTTATGCGGCCTCCTCGATGTCCACCAAAAGGTTGCGCACGGGGTGTGCTGCTAGGTCCCGTGCGTTGGCAGTATTATGCCGCGGCTGCCGCAAAGAAGCGCTAAAGAAAGGCTTAACCTGGTTTGGTGTTACGATGAAACTGCAGGTCAGAGGTATCGAGTAACACTCTTGAAAGGTTTTGGGCTTAAGGGCTTTCTAAGGTTTGTGACGTGGATGTGGCGCGGACGTACGGAGCGTGTGAATGCACGCTGTTAGCGCTGCAGCTCTGCGGCGCGCACCTGCTCGATGACCTTTTCCATCGTGGCGTCGATGCGGTCTTTTTTGAGCTCGCATTCCCAGATGGTTATGGGTGTCCAGCCCATTTGAGTGAGTGCCGCCACGGCAGCGCGGTCGCGCTCGACGTTGCGACGGAACTTTGCCTCCCAAAAATCAACATTGCGCTTGGGCTGGCTCGGGTTGCACTTGGGGCAGCGGTGCCAAAAGCAGCCGTTGACGAAGATGGCGATCTTGCGCCCGGGAAAGGCGATGTCGGGCTTGCCGGGCACCTTCCATTCCAAACGATAGCCCGTGAGGCCGGCGGCCCGTAGGCGCTGGCGAACGAGCAGCTCGGGCTTGGTGTTGGCGCGTTTGTTGCCCTTCATGGACTTTTTTATAGCGGCGCGACGGCGGACCAGTTCGCGCTCGTCGGCGGAAAGGTCCGAGGTATCGATGCCGTCGAGCAGACCTGGTCTGGGGCGTTTTTTGCTCCGGCGCTTAGGTGCGCGCTTGGGTTTGGCGGTGGTTTTGTCGGCTGTGTTGGGCGCGGCGTCATCAGCGGAGCTTGCCTCAAGCCGGTCTTGCTTCAACTCAATCAGAGCATCGATAAGCCCTTTGTCGGCGGGCATCCACTCAACGGTGGCAAGTGAGGTGCGCGGAATCCAGCGAATATCGAGCTGACGGTCATGCTTTTGCGGCTCATCAGAATCGGTTGCCAGCGAGCAGTAGTAGCACTCCATGGAGAGATGGAAATCGGGGTAGTCGTACTCAACGGTGTAGAAGTCACGCAGGTTGGTGACCTTCACCTGCAGCTCTTCCATGAGCTCGCGGCGCACGGCGTCCTCGGGCGTCTCGCCGCGCATGAGCTTGCCGCCTGGGAACTCCCAAAGTCCCCGCATGTCGCCATAGCCGCGCTGCACGGCAAGCAGCTCGTCAGATCCTTCCTTGCGAATGATCCCAGCGGCAACATGAACAGTCTTCAACAGGAGTCCTCTCTCAACATCAACAAGTGACAGGCTAGCTACCCGTACCTTACACAACGGTAAGGCAAGCGTAAGCCATATCGATGGTAGCCGACTCGGCTTCTTGCGACTATAGATGCCGTAGACTAATCGCAAGAAAGGACTCGGTATGCAAACCACGCACATGGCGGCCCCGGTACTGGAGGTCGCGCATCTCGAAAAGGTATATGGAGCGCTGGGCAACGTGACCCGTGCGCTCAACGACGTCAGCTTTACCGTCAATCGCGGCGAATTCGTTGGCATCATGGGCGCTTCGGGCTCGGGCAAGTCGACGTTGCTCAACTGCGTGTCGACCATCGATAGCGCCACGAGCGGCACGATCCGCATCAACGGCCAGGACGTGACGCGCATGAAGCAGGCCAAGCTTTCGCAGTTCCGCCGCGAGGAGCTCGGCTTTATCTTCCAGGATTCCAACCTGCTCGATACGCTCACGGCACGCGAGAACATCGCCCTGCCGCTCACCATCGCCCGCACAAACTCGGCAGAGATCTCGACCCGCGTGCAGGATGTGGCAGCGCGCCTGTCTATTAGCCAGGTGCTCGACAAGTACCCCTACCAGATGTCCGGCGGTCAGCAGCAGCGCGTTGCCGCGGCTCGCGCGCTCGTCACTGACCCCACCATGATCATGGCCGACGAGCCCACCGGCGCCCTCGATTCCAAAAGCGCCCGCCTGCTGCTCGAGAGCCTGGAGGCCCTGAATCGCCGCCTGCGCGCCACGGTGCTCATGGTCACGCACGACAGCTTTGCCGCCAGCTATACGAGCCGTGTGCTGTTTATTCGTGACGGCAAGATCTTCACCGAGCTGCGCCGCGGCGACACCGACCGCCGAGAGTTCTTCGACCGCATTATGGAGGTCGTTGCCATGATGGGCGGTGAGGGCTCCGATGCTCTGTAAACTCGCTTGGGGCAACGTCCGCCGCGCCGGCCGCGACTACCTCGTCTACCTTTTGACGCTCACCCTGGGCGTCACGGTCTTCTATGCCTTTAACACCATTTCGATGCAGGTCGACATCGCCGGCATCGATGAAGAGGGCTTGGCGCAGGTTATGGGCAGCATGCTCGGCTACCTGACGTACTTTTTGGCCGGTGTCATGGCCTTTTTGATGGTGTACGCCAATAACTTCATCATGAAACGCCGCAAAAAGGAGTTTGGCCTGTACCAGGTGCTCGGCATGGGCCGCGGGCGCGTCGCCACGATCATGGCGCTCGAGACGGTGATCGTCTCGGTCGTGGCCTTTGTCGCCGGCATTGTGCTGGGTGTGGGACTCTCCCAGCTCATGACATTCTTTACGGCCTCGCTCTTTAAGACACAGATCGCCAATTTTCACTTCTTCTTCTCAGTGCATGCGTTCAACCTGACCCTTGCCTGCATGCTCGTGATGTTCGTACTCACGTTACTGCTGAACCTGCGCGCCGTTCGTCGCACTAAGCTCATCGAGCTTATGGGTGCCGAGCGTCGCAACGAGAGCATCAAGACACGCAACCCCTGGATCGCGATTGCCATCTTTGCCGTGGGCGTGGCGCTTGTGGGCGTGGCCTATTACCGTCTGCTACGTGATGGGCTCCCGCTAACCGCGACGGACAGCAAGCTGCAAGAGGCCATGAGTCAGTTCGGCATTACGACCGCTATGGTTACAGTGGGCACCTTTGCCCTGTTCTGGGGACTCTCGGGCATGCTTATCAAGCTGTTGCAGAGCCTGCGCAGCGTGTATTGGCGCGGCCTCAATATGTTTACCGTGCGTCAGCTTTCGGCCAAGGTCAATACGGTGTGCTTTTCGATGGGCGTCATCGCGATGATTCTGTTTTTGGCCATTACCTCGGTGACCTGCGGTATGTCGATTGCCAATGTGATGAACGAGAATCTGGAGCGCTATAACCCTGTTGACGTGTCTCAGACGTATGTCTATTACACGCCCGAAACGCTCGACTACTACAAGGAGTATGTTAATCCGTCTGAGGCCGATCGCATGGTGCTGGCCGATGCAACGGTCGATTTGTACGCTGCATGGCATGGCGATCGTAAAGATCCTGATAACGTTGCAGACGGTATTAAGGGCAAGTCGGCGGACAACAACGACGAGACCGGCAAGAAGGTCAATATCGCCGATGTTGCCGGTGAGCATGTGCAGATCGATTCGTATCTGAGTTATCCGCTTGGCGGCTCGGGCCCCTCGGTGGTGGCGGGTGAGATGTGCAAGGCCATGGGCGAAAAGCTTCCCAAGGCGCTCGAGGGAAGCAACGCCGATGCGATGGGTCTGTATGTGACGCCGGCGAGCCAGTACAACAAACTGCGCCAGATGATGGGCGAGGAGCCGGTGAGCATTGGCCGCGACCAGTATCTGCTCACGTGTGATATGGGCGGTGAGCTGGGCGACCTGTACACCAAGTATATGGCTGGCGGCCATGCCCTTACCTTGGGCGGGCATACGCTCAAGCCCGCAACAGATAAGTCGGACGAGGACACGGCGGCCATCGCCAACTCGGCGATGGGCAGCAATCCCGGTACCGTGGTCGTAGCCGATGAGCTGCTGTCCCAGCTTAATCTGCAACCGTATTCCAGTAATCTGCTCGTTAATTACAAACAGGGTATGGATACGACCGAGGCAGACGAGAGCATTAAATACACCTTGCTCGACAATCTGCTCGTTGACGGCAAGGAGCCGGGGTCGTGGGGAGTCTTCATCACGCGTTCCGAGATGTACACGCAAGCAGCGCAGATGAACGGCATGATTAGCTATCTGGCCATCTACATTGGCTTTGTGCTGGTCGTTGCGTGCGCGGCAATCCTATCGATCCAGCAGCTCTCCAATGTGGCCGACGGCAGCCGCAGCTATCGTGTGCTGGCACAGATCGGCTGTGACGACCGCCAGATTCGCCATTCGGTGATGGCGCAGCAAGCGGTATTCTTCCTGTTCCCGCTGGCAGTGGGCTTGGCGCACTCCTTTGTGGCGCTCAAGGTGATCATCGAGCTGGTGAGCGTATTCGGCGATATGAGCATCGCCGGCACCGTGGGCCTCACCTGCGCGATTTTCCTGGCGGCCTATGGTGGCTACTTCCTGGTAACGTACCTCATGAGCGCCGGCATGGTACAAGCTGCCATCGCCACCCGCTACAGCGAGTAACAAGCGGGCAAAACCGTCGCAAAATCAGAGGCGTATGACCGCCGCGAAGGGACCAGGGGCCCTTTCGCGGCGGTATTTTGCCTATCTGGTGCGTCTCGGATGCAAGTGAGTAGACTTTTTTGAACTTGCCGAGCACATCACGACAAATGATCGATAAAACCGCAGGTCAGGGCTGTGGCGTTTTAGGGTGTGCTTGGCCTCCTGCAAAAAGCCTACTCACTTAGTTTTTCTACTAGAAGACCGCCACGAGGGAAAACAGCTCTCTCGCGGCGGCTGTCGTTTCCCCAGATAAAACCTGCCAAAATAAACCTGTCCCTTTTTGGCAGGTGGTTTCAGCTGAACGGCGGGCCGTGCGCCCTGGGCGTGCGGGCTCACAATCTGGGGAAACCGAACAGATTGGGGGCTTGTATGATCGATTCGAAGGGAACCGTGCGACCCGAGGGCATGTTTAACAGAGTGCGCCTGGCCCCCGAAGCCCGGAGCGCATACGATACGCAAGGGGTAGTCGTTGGGGACGTCCCCAATGACCACTCCGGCAACGCCGATGTCTTGGCAACGACAGCGAAAACCCGCCAGAGCGAGCAAGGTGCCTTGAAGCGAGGCGGCATTGACCTTTTGGTCACGCCGTCGAAGCTGAAAGGCAGATTGCCGCTCTGGCGGGTTTGCAGCGTCGGCCGGTTACGGCGTTTGGTAAAACGCCGTAACTCTAAACCCGCTCCGCGATCTCGTGGATGAGGTAGTCGGTCTTTTCCCAGCCCAGGCACGGGTCGGTGATCGACTTGCCAAAGACGCCGCCGTCGACCGGCTGGTTGCCATCCTCCAGGTAAGACTCGATCATAAAGCCCTTGACCAGCTTGGAGATGGACTCGTTGCGGCGGCAGCTATCGAGCACCTCCTTGCAAATGCGATACTGCTCAAGCGGTCGCTTGCCCGAGTTGTCATGGTTGCAGTCGATGACCGCCGCCGGATTGGCGTAGCCGGCGTGCTCGGTATAGCGCTCGGCCAGGCGCTCGAGGTGCTCGTAGTGGTAGTTGGGGTAGGTGCGCCCATCGAGGCCGATGTAGCCACGCATGACGGCGTGTGCGAGCGGATTGCCATCGCAATCGACTTCCCAGTTACGGAAGATAAAGCTCTGGTGCGCCTGTGCGGCGTAAATGGAGTTAAGCATGACGGTGGTGGAACCGGCGGTGGGGTTTTTCATGCCGACGGGCACCGAGATGCCGCTCGACACCAGGCGATGCTCCTGGTTTTCGACCGAGCGTGCGCCCACGGCAACATAGCTCAGCAGGTCAACGAGGTACTGATAGTTGGAGGGGTAGAGCATCTCGTCGGCGGTGAAGAAGCCCGTCTCCTCGATGACGCGCAGGTGCATGTGGCGGATGGCCTTGACGCCTTCGAGCAGGTCATCGGGCGCCTCGGGATCGGGGTTGTGCAGCAGACCCTTGTAACCGGTGCCCTTAGTGCGCGGCTTGTTGGTGTAGACGCGCGGAATGATGATGAGCTTGTCCTTGACCTCTTCGGCGACCTTGGCCAGTCGGTTCATGTACTCAAGCACCGAGTCCTCGCGGTCGGCAGAGCACGGGCCGATGATGAGCACCTTGCGTGCGTCCTCGCCGGTAAAGACTTTGGCGACCTCGGCGTCAAATGCCTGCTTCTTAGCGGTAAGCTCGGCAGAAAGCGGCATTTCCTCGCGGATCTCCATGGGGATCGGCAACTTGCGTTTGAATTCCATGGCCATAGGGGCCTCCTCAATCTATAGAAAGAGCAATAGGCGTATTGTCGAGTGCTCGGCATTATCCGCTGTCGCACGCTAAAGTGCAAGTCCCTTGTCACCCCGAAACCTGCCAAAAAGGGACAGGTTTATTTTGGTAGGTTTTATCTGGGCAAACGTTGACGCTCGCCGGGAGGGAATGGCGTCGCGCGGAGTCCAAAGACTGTCGCCGGTTCCCCGGGAAGCACCCTGTGGGCAAAAAATGCCAAATATGAGTACTGTTGCTATCGTAGTGCCATATTGTTGGCATAAGATAATAGACATAATAGCAAATATGTTCATTAACATCAACACATATAAGCCGGATATAGAGCTGTTTGAGCAATTTGGGGGCGCTTGCAAGCCGTGTGGGTAGCATTTGAGGCGGGTTTGGATGCTACTAAAAAGGTGACAGTACTCATATTTGCCATTTTTTGTCCACGGGGCCTTGAGGGAGGCCGTTAATCAGGTCCCGGGGGAGGCGGTTCGAGGGCCGCAGAACAAAAAACGGGGGCACAGTTCATTCTGCGCCCCCGTTTTTGGGTATTGCGGTTGTTTGCCGTCGGTTTTACGCCGCCTCGTCGAACTGCGAGTTGTACAGGTCGGCGTAGAAGCCGCCTTGGGCGAGCAGCTCGTCGTGCGTGCCCTTCTCGACGATGTCGCCGTCGCGAATCACCAAGATTACGTCGGCGTTGCGGATTGTGGACAGGCGGTGCGCGATGACAAAGCTCGTGCGGCCCTGCATCAGCGCATCCATGGCGCGCTGAATAAGCTCCTCGGTGCGGGTATCGACGTTGGAGGTCGCCTCGTCCAAAATCAGCGCCGGGCGGTCGGCCAAAATGGCGCGGGCGATGGTCACGAGTTGGCGCTGGCCCTGTGAGAGGTTGGTGCCCTCCTCATTGATCATAAAGTCGTAGCCGCCGGCGAGCGTATGGATAAAGTGGTCGCAGCGTGCGGCGCGCGCGGCGGCCTCGACCTCGGCGTCAGTCGCATCGGGACGTCCGTAGCGGATGTTCTCACGGATGGCGCCGTTAAACAGCCAGGTATCCTGCAACACCATGGCAAACTCGCCGCGCAGTGCCGCGCGGTCCCAGTCTCGCACGTCGACGCCCTCGACGCGCAGCGAACCGCCGTCCACGTCGTAGAAACGCTGCAGCAGCTTAATGAGCGTGGTCTTGCCGGCGCCGGTGGGGCCGACGATGGCGATGGTCTGACCGGGCTGCGCCTCGCAGCTAAAGTCGTGGATGATGGTCTTGTCGGTCGTGTAGCCAAACTTGACGTGGTCGAACTCAACGTGGCCGGGGCGCTTCTCGGGAATCTGGGCGTCGGCCTTCTGCACCTCCTCGGGCGCGGCGAGGAACTCAAAGACGCGCTCGGTGGCAGCGGCCATCGACTGCATCGTGTTGCTCACGTTGCCCAGCTGCTGCACCGGCTGCGTAAAGTTGCGAACGTACTGGATAAAGCTCTGGATGTCGCCGGGCGTGGCATTGCCGGTCAGCGCGAGCTGCGCGCCTACCACGACGACGCCCACGTAGCCCATGTTGCCCACCAGACTCATAAGCGGCATCATCAGGCCCGACAGGAACTGCGAGCGCCAGCCGCTAATAAAGAGACGGTTGTTTTGACGGTCGAACTCCTCGATTGAGGCCTCGGCGCGGTCGAACACCTGAATGACATTCTGGCCGGCAAAGTCCTCCTCGATAATGCCGTTGACGGCGCCCAGGACTTGCTGTTGCTCGCGGAAGTACGGCTGCGAGAAGTGAATCATCACGGTCAGGATAATCGCGGCTGCCGGCAGCGTGAGCACGGTGACGCCGGTGAGCGGCATACTGATCGACAGCATCATGACGAGCACGCCGATAATCTGCGTGACAGACGTGATGAGCTGCGTCACGCTCTGGTTGAGCGACTGGCCGAGCGTATCGACGTCGTTGGTGATGCGACTGAGTACGTCGCCCTTGCTGTGGCCGTTGAAGTAACTCATCGGAACGACGGCGATCTTGGCGGCGATCTCCTTGCGCATGCGATAACAAATCTTTTGCGTGACGCCGGTCATGAGCCAGCCTTGGATCAGGCTGCAGGCAGAGCTCGCCAGATACAGACAGAGCAAAAAGCCGAGCGTCTTGGCGATCCAGGCAAAGTCGACATCGCCGGTGCCGTTGACCTTGGCAACCAAGCCCTCGAACAGCTTAGTCGTAACCTGGCCGAGCACCTTGGGCCCCACAATGTTAAAGATGACCGAGCACACGGCAAAGGCGACGGCGGCAAACACGGCAATCTTGTGCTGGCCGATATAGCCGAGCAGCTGCCTCATGGTGCCCTTAAAGTCCTTGGCCTTTTCGCCACGGCGCATGCCACCCATGCGGCCCATGGGACCACGCTGGCGGGTGGGCTTGGGAATCTGAGTCTTGGTCTCGTCTGCCATTAGCGCTCGCCTCCTTCCATGACGGCTGCAATTTCTTCTTGGGTAAGCCCCAGCTCCTGGGCGGAAAGCTGCGACTGTGCAATCTCCAGGTACGCCGGGCAGCCGTGCAGCAGCTCCTCGTGCGTGCCGGTGCCCACTACGTGACCGTCGTCGAGCACGATGATCTGGTCGGCGTGCATGATGGTCGCGATGCGCTGGGCCACGACCACGAGTGCGGCGTCGGTGACGTTTTTGGCCAGCTCCTCGCGCAGGCGCGCGTCGGTCTTGTAGTCGAGGGCGCTAAACGAGTCATCGAACACCACAACCTCAGGCTTTTTGGCCAACGCGCGGGCGATGGCCAGGCGCTGACGCTGGCCGCCCGAGACATTGGAGCCGCCCTGGCTGATGGGGGAGTCGTAGCCGCCCTCGCGCTCGGCGATAAAGTCTTCGGCCTGGGCGATGTGTGCCGCCTGGCGCATGTCGTCATCGCTCACCATGTCGCCGGCAAACTTAAGGTTGCTCTCGACGGTGCCCGAGAACAGGCGTCCCTGCTGCGGGATATAGCCAATGCGGCGGCGTAGCTCGGAAAGGGTCATATCGCGCACATCGACGCCGTCGAGCGTAATGCTGCCGCCGGTGACGTCGTACAGGCGCGGGATGAGCTGCACAAGCGTGGACTTGCCCGAGCCTGTGGAGCCAATGATGCCGAGCATCTGACCGGCATGCGTGGTGAAGTTCACGCCGCTGATGACATCGGCGCGGGCATCGGGATACTGGAAGCTCACGTCGCGGAAGGTGAGCTCACCGCACGGCGCGCTGGCAGCAGGCAGTTTGGGCGAGGCAGGGTCGTTGATGCTCGTGGGGCAGGTGATGACCTCTTCCACGCGCTCTGCTGCGACCTCGGCGCGGGGCAGGATAACCGAAACCATGGTGAGGATCATAAACGCCATGACGATCTGCATGGTGTAGGAGATGAACGCCATCATGTTGCCGACCTGCATCACGCCGTCGGACACGCCCTGCGCGCCAAACCAGACGATAAGCACGGTGATGCAGTTCATGACGAGCATCATGAGCGGCATCATAAAGCTCATGGCGCGGTTGGTGTAGAGCTGCGTGGTCATCAGGTCGAGGGACGCCTGGTCAAAGCGCTCAAGCTCATGCTCCTCGCGGTTGAACGAACGGATAGGCATAAGGCCGTCGAGCAGCTCGCGGGCGGTAAGGTTCACGCGGTCCACAAAGCTCTGCATCTTTTTGAACTTGGGCATGGTGAGGCCCATAAGCACGCCGACGACGGCCGAGACCGCGATGATGGCCACGGCGATGGTCCACTCCAGGCCGGTGTGGTTGGCCAGGACGCGCATGACGGCGACGATGCCCATGACGGGCGCCATGAGGCACATGCGGATAAACAGGGTTGCGGCCATCTGAATCTGCTGAATGTCGTTGGTGCAGCGAGTGATGAGCGAGGCCTGGCTAAACTTGCCCACCTCGGCTGGCGAGAAGTGCATGACCTTGTTGAAGGTCTCGCGGCGCAGGTCGCGTGCGATGGAACAGGCGGTGCGCGAGGCCACGGCGCCGGTCAGGATGGTGGCGACCAGCGACACCAGACACAGACCAAACATCGTGGTCGCCATGCGGCCCAGGTAGGCGTTCTGCACGTCGGCGGGGTCGATGCCCTGTGCCTTGTACTCGTCCTGCACATAGCTCACGGCGCGTTGGGTCACGATGGAGCCCGACATGGAGCCCATTTTGTCCGCCATTTCATTGGCGCCCTCGACGAGCTTGCTTTGGTCTACCAGACCGCCCTCGACACCTAGGCGCAGACTCTTCATGGTGATCTTGCCGCCGTCGGCATCAATCTGCTTTTGCATGTTTTGCGCCGCTGTGGCCTTCTGCTGCGTCTCGGCGAGCTGCTCGGGCGTCATTGCCGCCATCTGCTCGGGGGTGGGCATGGCCTGGGCGCCGCCGCCATTGCTTGCCTCGGTGGATGCGCCGGTCATGTCGCCCATGGAGCTGGCGTCGATGCCCTGGTTGAGAGAAAGGACGACGGTCTCGGGCAGGCTCATAATGTCGGCAATCTTGCCGCCATCGGCACGCTCTTCCTCGGTGCCCTTGTACGTTCGAATGCCTTTTTTGTCAGCCTTGCTAAACACGGCCTCCACAGCTTTGGCGTCCTTGGTGCTCATAAAGAGCTCAAGGTCATCGAGTGATTCGGCACGAATGGTGTCGGGCACGGGCGAGGCGATGCCGCCTTGCTGTACGCCCACGTCGACGATGTCGCTCATGTAGGTAGGCAGTGCCAGATCGGCGTTGCAGCTGATTACGATAAGTACGATAGCTGTGAACAGTGCCAGGACATGCTTTTTAAAGAGCTTGAGAATCCTCACTCGGCATCTCTCCTTTCTTGATTGCGGTCGATAATTTCGTTGAAACGCCTTAGAAGGCGCACCATCTCTTGGGTATCTGTTTCGCCGAGCTGCTCGAGGAAGGCCGCGGTGCGCTCCTCGAATTCCCGACGTTTGATTTCGAGATTCTGGAATCCCTTATCGGTCATCGTGACGTGTACACGACGACGGTCGGTCTTTGAGTGCTCGCGCTCGACCCAGCCCTTGGCTTCGAGAGTGCGTAAGATATTGGCGATGCGGGCACTCGAGACCCAGGCGCGATTTGCGAGTTCGCTCGGCGTGAGCGAACCGCCAGCGAGCATGAGGGCGCGCATGACAGCCATCTCGCCGCCGAGAGCTTTGTCCGCAGAGCGTGAAATGCGATGATGCATGCTGCCAAACTCAGTTAAGAGCTGACGCCCAAGCTCATGGAAATCGGTATCTTCCACCGAAAACCCCTAACACTAGAAACTATTTTCGGTGAAAGATGATACCCGCATATTCGGGCCTCATGCAGTGGGCAATATAAAGAGCGCATAAAGAGTTAAAAAATTCAATTGCTGAAGCGTTTCAAAGAACTATTATGCCCGCGGTTAGGCGAGGGGTTGTCACCACCATGACGACTGGGACTCATTTATCGCCACGTGCGATGCTCCAACTTCCCGCAAGGAGACACCTTATATAAAGGGGGATGGAGTCATGGCATTTGACTTCACGGGCAAGACCGCGATTGTCACGGGTGGCACTCAGGGCATTGGCCTCGAGATCGCCAAGGGCATCGTCGCGGGCGGCGGACACGTCGCGCTCATCGCAAGGAACGCTGCTAAGGGCGAGGCCGCTGTGGCCGAGCTTGGCGAGGGCAACAAGTTCTATCAGCTCGATGTTGCCGATGCGCCCAAGGCGCGTGAGACCGTCGAGCAGATTTTTACGGACCTGCCGCAAACCAACATCCTGATCAACTGCGCTGGCGTCATCAGCACCAAGAAGTTCGACGAGATCGATGACACCGAGTGGCGTCGCACCATCGACATCAACCTCAACGGCACCTTTACCATGATGAACGCCGTGTACCCGCACTTTAAGGCGGCCCATGCCGGCACTATCGTCAACGTGAGCTCTGTTGCTGGCAAGATCGGCGGCGGCCTGCTCGGCACCGCTGCCTACGCCAGCTCCAAGGCCGGTGTTAACGGTCTAACCAAGGCAGTCGCCAAGGAAGGCGGCAAGTTTGGCGTCCGCTGCAACGCCGTGTGCCCGTCGCTCACCCTTACCGATATGACCTCGATTCTCTCTGACGAGAACTCTCAGCGCATCATCAACGGTATTCCTCTGGGCCGCGCCGCCCAGGCCAGCGAGCCTGCGCAGATGGTGCTGTTCTTCGCTTCCGACCTCGCCAGCTTCGTGAACGGCGAGATCGGCGACTGCGACGGCGGCATCGTCCTGGACGGGTAATACCCCACGACGATTATTCGGCGACGGTTCCTGCGACTCGGGACCGTCGCCTTCTTTCTGACATAGGCGCGTGCGGCTACGATTCGCATGCATCCAAAGGAGATATATATGAGTGAATCGACTGCGGTGGAGGCGCCGGCGGCAAAGGAGCCGTTCTTTAAGATGTCCTCCATCCCGGGTGCCAATATTTTGGTGCCGCTTTTGCTGGGCTGCCTGCTCAACACGCTATTCCCCGACCTGTTCAAAACGCTCGGCAGTTTTACGCTTGGCATGACTCAGCAGGGCGCAGGCCCGCTCGTGGGCGCTTTTTTGCTCATCGTCGGTACGACGATTTCGTTTAAGAGTGCTCCTGCCGCCGCTGCCCGCGGCGCCATCATCATCGCCGTCAAGCAGATCGTGGTCGTTGCCGTGTCGCTGCTCATCCTTTATGTATTCAACGACAACCTGTTTGGCATCTCTGCCATGGTGATGCTGGCCGCTTGCACCGGCGCCAACAACGCTATGTACGCTGGTCTGATGGGCACCATGGGCAATGAGGCCGAGCGTGGCGCCGTCGCCATCACCACGCTGGTTGTCGGCCCTCCGGTCACGATGATCGTGCTCGGCGCTGCCGGTCAGGCTCCGATCGGCTGGTCGCTCGTGGGCGCCATCCTGCCGATCGTCGTCGGCATTATTCTGGGTAACCTCTTCCCGAGCTTTAAGAAGATGATGGCACCGGCACTTTCCGCCATCATCGTGCTCGTCTTCTTTGCCATGGGCTCGACCATGACCTTTGGCCAGCTCATTAATGGCGGTCTTCCCGGTATTCTGCTCGGCGTGATCTGCTCGGTGGTCTTTGCAATTCCCGTCATCGCGGTTGATAAGCTCACGGGCGGTACGGGTGTCGCAGGTGCAGCCATTTCGAGCTGCGCCGGAGCCAATGTGGCCACGCCTGCTGCCATGGCAAGCGTCAACGGGGCCATGTACGGCGGTGCGGTGCTCGCAACGGCCACGGCACAGGTCGCTGCCTGCGCAATCGTTACGGCTATTTTGACCCCGCTGGTCACCAGCTGGTGCTACAAGCATTTTGAGGGTCAGGGCCACAGCAAGGCAACGACCGACAAGGCCGCCGCAGCCGCCTAATGCCAAGCGGCAATCAAAGCTAAATAACTAACCATGCCACAGGGCGGTCCCGGGGGAAATCCCGTGGCCGCCCTGCAGTTTCTGCGGGGTCTCTGGGACACTTTACCCTGCTAAAACTGGCATAACAGCTAGAGTGAACGTCGTGCAAAGGCAAGGAAAAATACCAAACAAATCGGTGAACGGTAGTTGTTCGCGCTCGCATTTCCTGCGGATTTGTTAAAAACGCACTAATGGTATAAAAAAAGAAACATATAACAGCCCAGATGGAGAGGGTCGCTATGTTATCCTTCTCAAACGGGTGAAATCTTGGGTTTTTGGGTTGCAGTTCCAAGGTGGACATACGTTTTTCCCTGTACCAACGTGTGGTGAAGAACGGAAGAAGCCGGTAGTGCAAGCCGATAATTCAAGAATTCAATAAGCAGCGGTGTGAGAGAGCGCCGCATTACACGTAACTAGGAGCGTGGTTACACAATGCAGGAGGCATGGGAAGGCTTCAAGGAAGGCATCTGGACGGGAGAAGTTGACGTCCGAGACTTCATCCAGAAGAACTACACCCCCTACGAGGGCGACGAGTCGTTCCTCGCCGGTCCGACCGAGCGTACCAAGGAGCTGTGGGGCGAGGTTCTCGACCTGCTGCTCAAGGAGCGCGAGCAGGGCGGCGTCCTCGATATGGACACCAAGACCGTCACGGGTATCGTGAGCCACCCCGCTGGCTACATCGATAACGCCCATCGCGACAAGGAGACCATCGTCGGCCTCCAGACCGACAAGCCGCTCAAGCGCGCGCTGCACGTCAACGGTGGCATCCGCATCGCTTGCCAGGCTGCCAGCCAGCACGGCTACAAGATCGACGAGAACGTTGTTGAGCGCTACACCTTCGAGCGCAAGACCCACAACGCCGGCGTTTTCGATGTCTACACCCCCGAGATGCGCGCCTGCCGTTCGGCCCACATCATCACCGGTCTGCCCGATGGCTATGGCCGCGGCCGCATCATCGGCGACTACCGTCGTGTCGCCCTGTACGGTGTCGACTACCTGATCAAGGACAAGGAGGCCCAGAAGGCTTCCACCCCGACGGTCATGACCGCCGACAACATCCGCGATCGTGAGGAGCTGCAGGAGCAGATCCGCGCCCTCGGCGAGCTCAAGATGATGGCCGAGACCTATGGTTTCGACATTTCCAACCCTGCTACCAACACGCAGGAGGCCATCCAGTGGATGTACTTCGCCTACCTCGCTTCCGTCAAGGAGCAGAACGGCGCCGCTATGTCCATCGGCCGCACCTCTACGTTCATCGACATCTACGCTGAGCGCGACCTTGCCAACGGTACCTTCACCGAGGAGCAGATCCAGGAGTTCGTGGATCACTTCATCATGAAGCTCCGCATGGTCAAGTTTGCCCGTACCCCCGAGTACCAGGCCCTGTTTACCGGCGATCCGCAGTGGGTCACCGAGTCCATCGGCGGCATGGGTGTTGACGGCCGTACGCTCGTTACCAAGATGAGCTACCGCTACCTGCACACGCTCGAGAACATGGGCACCAGCCCCGAGCCCAACATGACCGTTCTGTGGTCGACCCGTCTGCCTGAGAACTTCAAGAAGTTCTGCGCCAAGACTTCTGTTGCCAGCTCCTCGATCCAGTACGAGAACGACGACCTCATGCGCGTCTACCACGGCGACGACTACGGCATTGCCTGCTGTGTGTCCTCCATGCGCATCGGCAAGGAGATGCAGTTCTTCGGCGCCCGTGCCAACCTGGCCAAGTGCCTGCTGTACGCACTCAACGGCGGTGTTGACGAGGTCTCCAAGAAGCAGGTCGGCCCCAAGTATCGCGCCGTCGAGGGCGATACGCTCGATTACGACGACGTTGTGGCCAAGTACAACGACATGATGAAGTGGCTCGCTGGCGTGTACGTCAACTCGCTGAACATCATCCACTACATGCACGACAAGTATTGCTACGAGCGCATCCAGATGGCTCTGCACGACAAGCACGTGCACCGCTGGTTCGCTACGGGCATTGCTGGCCTTTCCGTCGTGGCTGACTCCCTGTCCGCCATCAAGTACGCCAAGGTCCACCCCGTCCGCGACGAGAACGGCATCATTGTCGACTTCGAGACCGAGGGCGAGTTCCCCAAGTACGGTAACGACGACGACCGCGTCGACCAGATCGCTCACGACGTTGTGCACCAGTTCATGGAGTACATCCGCATGAACGACACCTACCGCAACTCCGTGCCCACGACCTCGGTTCTGACCATCACCTCCAACGTCGTGTACGGCAAGAAGACCGGTTCTACGCCTGATGGCCGCAAGGCTGGCCAGCCCTTCGCCCCGGGTGCTAACCCCATGCACAAGCGCGATAGCCACGGCGCCATCGCTTCGCTGTCTTCGGTTTCCAAGCTCCCGTTCCGCGATGCTCAGGACGGCATCTCCAACACCTTCTCCATCATCCCGGGTGCGCTCGGCAAGGAGGACCAGGTGTTCTTTGGCGATATCGACCTTGATCAGCTGGGCGAGTAACTATTGTTAGTGCTATACTAACAATAACGATTACTGATTAGCGCGCCGGTTTCGGCCGGCGCCTATCAATCGAAGGAGACACATTATGAAGGTTTCTGAAGTTTCCGAGACTCAGGCCGATAACCTGGTCCACATGCTCGACGCTTACGCCGAGAAGGGTGGCCACCACCTGAACATCAACGTCTTCAACCGTGAGACGCTGCTCGACGCTCAGGCTCACCCCGAGAAGTATCCGCAGCTGACCATCCGCGTTTCCGGCTATGCCGTGAACTTCCACACGCTCACCAAGGAGCAGCAGGACGAGGTCATTTCGCGTACCTTCCACGACAAGTTCTAAAGGGGTTTAACTCCCGCAGGATCGCTGGGGCTGTTTGGGCTACCTCCCAAAACGTCCTCGGACATGCAAGAAGCCCTCGCTGCGCACTTCGTGCGGCGAGGGCTTCTTGCGTCCTGCGGAATATTTTGGGAGGTAGCCCAAACAGCCCCGGCGGGGTCCTGTGTAGTCACCCTTTAGGCGGAACTCTCCTAATGGGTTGAGCGTTCTGGATTCTTGCTTGCTACCGTTTATCGCGTATAGCTACCGTTTGCGGAATAAGTAACACTCCTTAATAAACCGTGTAGAATCTCAGATAAGCACGGAGTTTTCCAGGGAGACGCTGTCCTTTGTTGTGTGCAAGGGGCGGCGTCTCTTTGGCGCTTGGAGGCCGTTCTGCAGCAGGACGGCGGACGTGCGTCACATATTCAAAAGCCAACGTCGAGATGGGTTGTGATGATAATGGGCAAGTACGTAATCGTGGTTGAGTCTGGTTCGGATGTGACGCCGGAGCTCTGCGAACGCTACGGCATCGTGCGCGTGCCCATGCATGTCACGATTGGTGACGAGACCGTCGAGGATGGCTCCATCGATCCGCTCGAGATTTATTCGCGCTGCAACGAGTTCGGCGTCATGCCCAAGACCAGCGGCTGCGCGCCTGCGGATTTTGCGCATGTGTACGACCGTATCCACGCCGAGCGGCCCGATGCGACCATTCTGCATCTTGCGTATTCCGAGGTTACGACCTGCTCGCATCAGTCGTCGAAGATTGCGGCAAAGGGCCGCGATTACGTCTTCTCCATGGATACGCGCTTTGTGTCGGTGGGCCAGTCGCTTGTCGCCGTTGAGACCGCCAAGTATATCGAAGCCCATCCGGATGCCACCGTCGACGAGATTTTCGCCTTCACCAATTCCGTCATGGACCGCGTGCTGCTGGGCTTTGTTCCTACCGACCTTGCCTTCCTTAAGGCGGGCGGTCGCTTGTCCAACGTCGCGTTCTTAGGCGCCCATCTGCTCAAGATTAAGCCCTGCATTGAGGTGACGGGTGGCAAGTTTGTGGCCACCAAGAAGTTCCGCGGCTCTATGCTCAAGTGCGCCCGCGCCTTTATCGATCACATGGTTGAGAAGGGCGAGATCGACTATTCGCACATTGGCTTGGCGTATTCGGTGGGCCTTTCCGAGGAGCTGCGCGACGATATGGAAGTCTATGCGCACGACCTGGGCTTTAAGGACGTTACCTGGACTCAGGTCGGCGGCGTCATCTCGAGCCACTGCGGCCCGACCGCCTTTGGCGCGGTGCTTACGCTTAAGGCGTAGGGCCTGGCGTCTATCGATTTCTATTGCTTCGGCGGCGAGCGGGTTGTGACAACCTTCCCGCTGCTTTTGCGTGGAGTCAAATAGGACGATCAAATTGACCGCTAAACCGTTTCGCCATCAGGCGTATGGGCTAGAATGGCTCTGGCATTTTAATTGACAAAAACCAAAGAGAGGCAAGGTTGCGGGAATGGCTGAGATGACGCTTGAGGGTGTGGATGCTCATCCCGAGGACTCTGCGTATGCCCTGGGTCGCGTGCATTCGATCGAGACGATGGGAACGGTCGACGGACCCGGCATCCGCTTTGTGGTGTTTGTTCAGGGCTGTCCCATGCGCTGCGCGTATTGCCACAATCCCGATACCTGGTCTGTTAACGGCGGCACGATGGTGACCGTCGAGCATCTCATGGACGAGTTCCAGAGCAACCATGAGTTCTACCGTAGCGGCGGCATTACCGTTTCGGGCGGCGAACCGCTCCTGCAGCCCGAGTTTTTGGCCGACCTGTTCCGCGTGATGCACAACAACCCCGATGGCCGCGTACACACCTGCCTAGACAGCTGTGGCTATGCATTTGATCCCAAGCATCCGGAGAAGTTCGATGCTGTTCTCAACGAGACCGATATGGTGCTGCTCGACATCAAGCATGCCGATCCGGTTGAGCATAAAAAGCTGACCGGTTGCGATCCTGCGCGCATCCTGGCGTTTGGCGATGAGCTTGCCCGTCGCAAGATTAAGGTTGTTATTCGCCACGTGGTGGTGCCGGGTATCACCGACACGGCGGAGGAATGCGAGAAGCTCGGTCGCCTGATCGCTCCATGGCACAACGTGGTGGGCCTGGAAATGCTGCCGTATCACACGATGGGTGTCGTCAAGTACGAGCAACTGGGTATTCCCTATAAGCTCGAGGGCGTGCCCCAGATGGATACCGCGCGCATGCCCGAGCTGCGCAACGCCGTCATGGCCGGCATGAAAAAGCGCCGCGCCGAACTCAGGTCGGCCATCGGCTAATAAGCCCGTCCCAAATTGACTACCTTTTAAGATGTGTAACAAGGCGGGTTGGATAAGCGAGGACGGTTACTATTCGACATGCGATGCGGGCCTTATCGACATCGATGGCCGTACCTATGTCATGAGCGTCATGACATCGATGCCGTGGAGCGACCGCTCGAGTGAGGTTACGGCCGCGATTGCAAAGGCGCTGTTTGATACGCGAGCTGCACTGGCTTAGCGTGTTCGTTTGGCGAGGTCAAACAAAATGCTGGTACCATACCGTGGTTAAGGATTTCGTATAGGTTTGGGGGATGGTATGGCTACCATCGCGATTATCGGCGCGCTCGAAAAAGAGGTCATGCAGATTAAGGAAGAGCTGAGCGACGTTTGCGAGGCACGGGAGGCAGGCTTGACCGTTGTGAGCGGCGAGCTCGACGGCCTGACAGTTGTCGCCACAACGGCGGGCATGGGCACGGTGAACGCCGCCGCTGCAACACAGCACCTCATTAGCAAGTATGCTCCGCAGGCTGTTGTGTTTTCGGGCATTGCGGGCGGTTTGAACCCCAAGCTCCATATCGACGACGTGGTCATTGGCAGACGCCTGCGCTATCTGGATACCGATACCGCGCTTATCGCCGAGTCCGCACCGGGGCTTGAGGAGTTTGGTTCGACGCCCGCGCTGGTCGATATTGCCGTCGACGTGCTTGCTGAGCGTGGGTTCGTTGACGCTTCGACAAATGCAGTCGCTTCGAACGAGGGCACCAAACAGTTCCTGGTCGGCACGATTGCCACGGGTAACCGCTTTGTGACGGGCGCCGCCATGCGTAACGACGCTATCGAAGCGACGCATGCCGATTGTGTCGGCATGGAGGGCGCGGCGATTGCCCATGTCGCAACCAAAAATGGTGTCGATTGCCTGGTGTTGCGCGCTATCAGCGATAATTGTGACGAGGCGTACGATGCAATTTGCGACCGAGAGTTCGATCTGTTCGAGTACGCGCGTGTCGCAAGTAACATCACGCTCGATATCGTCCGCCGCATTGCCGCTGCGCAATAGCGCGCTCTTTTGTAAGAACCTACGACCAAGGAGCGTCCATGGCCGATTCCATTAACTACCAGCTTGCCAAGTTCGTCGCCAGCTACGGCAAGGTTTCGCAGATTCCCGAGTCCACCTGCCCCGAAGTGAGCTTTGTCGGCCGCTCCAATGTGGGCAAGTCGTCGATTATGAACAAGCTCTTTGGCCGCAAGAACCTGGTCAAGGTTTCCAGTACGCCGGGCAAGACGAGCAACATCAACTTCTTCGAGGCCGACGACGTGCACTTCGTCGACCTGCCGGGCTATGGTTTCGCCCGTCGTTCTAAGGCCGAGCGCGACCGCTGGGCCGAGCTTATCGGCGACTTTTTCGACTCCGAGCGCAGCTTTAACTTGGTCGTCTCGCTGGTGGACATTCGTCACGACCCCAGCAAGCTCGATCATGACATGATCGACTACCTGCAGGGCAACGAGTTCAACTTTATCGTCTGCCTCACCAAAGCCGACAAGCTCAGCCGCACCCAGCAGGCCCGTCAGGCAGCAGCCATCAAAAAGCAGCTCAACGTCCCGGCCGAGAACGTGATCATCACAAGCTCTCAGACGGGCGTGGGTATCGACGAGCTCAAGAAACGCATCGCCGAGGCTTGCCTCTAGGAAGCATTCCTGTCTGATAAATACATCAGTAAATTCATATCACCCTAGCGATAGCTGATAACAGACTGTCGCTAGGGTGATATTTTGTATGGAAGCAGCATCGAGTGCTATCGATTCAGCGATTTAATAACGGGGGAGGTTGATTAAATGATCCAGGAATTAACGGATTGTGGACCGAGCAAGACTTATCCCGTCTATTATCTTGAGGACGCAATGAACAACCTTGGCGATTGTTTCGACTATGCCGTGAATGACTATGGAACTGAAGGAATAAAAGTCGCGGAACTCTTTTGTTTGAGCGGCGTGGCTCGCGAGTTTGAGCGTGGCAATGCATGGGTTGTAGCAGGGAAATCGGGCGTTGAGCTGTTTGCGCTTATTGCTGAAAGGTCAGGCTATCAAGCGGGATCGATGCCAGACCGCACCTACCGATTTGAGAAGACACCGGAATACTGGACAGGCTGGATATTGGCATACTTGCAGTGGCGTCTGGGGGAGTCTTTCGAAGACTTGCTGCACATCGTTCCGTTTGATGAGCTGCGCAACCTGTACTACCCCTGGCACGAAGCCTCGGAAGAACGCGTGGCTCGCCTTGTCTGCGACATGGCGAAGAAAACGCCTCGCCAGACTAAGTTGGCACTAGCAAGAAAGAGGCTGAAGAAAACTCAGCAAGATTTGGCATACGAATCGGGTGTATCACTCCGCTCAATCCAAATGTACGAACAGCGCCAAAGAAATATCAACGAAGCCTCAGTAACAACCGTAAGAGCCATGGCAAAAGCCCTCCACTGCAACATCGAAGACCTCCTAGAACCAGTCTTCAACTACAAAGAACCCAGCGCGGCCTAAAACCAAACGTTTGCTATTTATTCAATTCGAGCACTCAGCCAGTACTCGCCATTCGAAGCCACGATTGCGTACGTTACTCCATTTTTGACAGTCGGCGCATCTACGCAAGCAGCGCCAACTTCCTTAGCGTCTGAAAACGAAAGTGATGGATCAATCGCCTGTATAGTTGCAACTGCTGTCGCCGCGGCATAGTCTGAACTTTCAAAGTACATCACTATATTCTTGAAGCAGTTTTCAGACTCAAGATAGCTAAATAGGAGTTGACTGCTCGAGTCCGAGAAGAAGCCTCCAATACCGGCAATCTTTGAACCGTTTTTGATTCGAAGTTCGAGTCCCATGCCACTATCGTCTAGTTCGTAACTCGCCTTCATGCTGCTGCAGTTCGGGAGATTGGAGAATTCTTCGTTAAGTCGTTCAATGAATCCTTTAGGGGAAATAGAAAACACTCCGTCGCCAACGAAAGATGTGAATTCCTTTTCGTTGCGGGTGTCAACGACCTCTCCGCATCTCTCGCATTCTTGTATTTCCTTTGAGGTGGCATCTATGTAGTCGACTTCCTTAGTCCATGAACCCGGTTGATGCCCAAGGGACTTCCCTTCAGTTCTGCCACAACGTTGGCAGGTTTTCGGAGTCGTGCAGGTTGCTTCTTCCCATTCGTGCCCGAGCGGTTCCCCTTCAGTCTTGCCACAACTTTTGCATGTGCGAGGGCTTGTGCAGGTGGCATTAGCCCATAGTTTGTGGGTGCAAAACAATTGAGGAAACAGCATGGGCAAACTGAAAATGATGCCAACTGCCACGACAGCTGCGATTGCCGCTCGTTTTTTATTGCCTAATTTATGAATGGCCCGCGTTAGAAGTGAGTCGTTTTCTTCATTTTTGCGTGCGCCGTCATCTTCGTTTGATGGCGGAATTTCAGAGGAGGGGGTGTCGCTAGCACCATCAGAAAACTGCTCGGCTTTGAAATCTGGCTTCCGCTCGTCGGACTCGCTGAGTGTCTTTTCCTCGTCGGGCTCCTTCATCTCGTCATTCATGTTTATCGGGGCTCCTTCCTAGCTATGAATCTGCGATGGGCATTTTTGATAAGCGGAATGGCTGGTAACATAAATATATCCCAGTTTGGGATATATCAAAATGGAATATAGCGTAAACGGCATGAACGTTGATGCTAACAGGACATGCGGAAAATGCCTTTCCCAGATTCGTCGGGAGCAAGGTATCACTCAGGTTGAACTCGCAAAGAAACTGGGGGTACCTCAATCGTTTATCTCAAAGGTCGAGACCGGGGAACGCAGCCTTAGGGTTTATGAGCAGTTTGTCTATGCGGATGCACTCGGAATTACTGTTGAGACGCTAGTACGTAAACTTGGGGCTGTTTTGAGTAGCGAAGATAATTAGATGACGTCACGCATCGATCATCAATTAGAAATTAAAACAGAGCTATAGGGCGAATGAGATGCTGGGAAGTGCGCCTTTATCAAATAGAAGCCAAAAAATCAGCCCGGCGACTTTCCAGAGCGTAGGTTCCTGTAGCCGCCGCCAGCGAAGTTAACGTAGGGGAGGCCAGGGGCTTTGCCCCCAAATCTTTCCGCAGGACGGCAGGACCCCCGCCGCACGAAGTGCACAGCGGGGGTCCTGCCATGTCCGAGGACGATTTGGGGGCAAAGCCCCTGGCCTCCCCGGCGGGTATATGGGACGGCGACTACAGGTATTCGATCTGGGCGCCCTCGGTGTCGCACGTCAGAATATGCGTATCGCACTTGGGGAACTGCTCGCGCAGCTTGACCTGTAGGAACTTTGCCACGATGGTGTCGTCAGTCACGGCCATGAGGGTCGAGCCGGAGCCACTGATCCAGATGGTCTTGGCGCCGCCGTTAAGGCAGGTGTCGCGCACGGCGTTGTAATCGGGAATCAGGCGGCGGCGATAGGGCTCCTGGATGCGGTCGTCGTTGGCGGCGGCAATCAGGTCAAGGTCGCCGGTCTCCAGGCCGCGCGTCATGCCGGCGATGCGGCCCATTTGCCATACGGCGGTGGAGAGTGGAATCTCCTGCGGCACGACCTTGCGCGCCTCACTCGTATGCACCTCGTAGGGCGGAATCACGGTAATAAAACGCAAGCGATCGCTCACCTCGTAGCGCAGGCACTGGGGGAGCGAATCAGTCGGCGTAAAGGAGCAAACGGCACCGCCCAGGATGGCAGGGGCGACGTTATCGGGATGGCCCTCGACCTCGGTGGCAATGCGGACGAGCTCGGCACGGTCGACGGTGTGGCCCGTCAGCGCGGCGGCCGCCATGATGCCGGCGACGACGCAGGTGGAGCTGGAGCCCAGGCCGCGAGCGACGGGCACATCGGTTTGAATGTCGATGGCAACGGGAAAAGCCGGCTCGTCCCATGCAGCCAGTGCATCGACAAAGCTCACGTAGACCAGGTTGTTCTCGTTTTGGAACTCCTCGGGGCAGCCCGTGATGGTGAGCTTGTTGGCGCGCTCAAAGGTGAAGTGCGAGTAGAGGCTGACGGCCATGCCGAGGGTGTCGTAGCCGATGCCTAGGTTTGCGCTGGTGGCGGGGACGGTGATCTTGATCATGGGAATCTCCTGGGCGGTCTGCCTGTTTAGTTCGCTGCTCGGGCAGTCCTGGCTCGCTCGGAAAGCACATTAAGTGCTTTCCGGCTCGTGCGGAACTCGCGACGAACTAAACAGGCAGACCCGCATGTCAGTTCGTCATCATCCCGGTGGGTTTCTGATAAAAGAAGGTGCGCCGGCTTTCGCCGGCGCTTAATAAGGGGTTTAGTTGGTGCTCATTCGTTTTGCTGCAGACTCGACGTAGCTTGCCATCTCATCGACGTCGCAGACGTCTTCGAAGCGGACGGGCTTGGACTCGAGTTCGGCGAGCTGGGTCGGGGCGACCGTGTTGGTGGCCTGCTCGAGCACACGCATAGCCTCAAAATCATCCTCGGGAACGTCGAGGCCCAAGGCGTCGCAGCAGGCTCGCGGGAACTTGTAGGGGCTGGCGGTCGAAAGCAACACGCGGGCCTTGGCGCCCTCGGCGGGAGCGACCTTTTCGAAGACGTGATAGCCGCAAGCGGTGTGCGGGTCGATCACGTAGCCGTTCGCGTCCCAGCAGCTCTTGATGGCAGTGAGGACCTCGTCCTCGCTGGCCCAACCGCAACCAAAGACGCTCTGAATCTTTGCCAGCAGGTCGGCGGGAACTTCGTAGCGACCAGTCTGTGCCAGCTGCTCCATAAGGCCGGCAACGAGCTCGCAGTCGCCGTCGGACAAGAAGTAGAGCATGCGCTCCAGGTTGGAGCTAATAAGGATGTCCATCGACGGCGAGATGGTCGTGAAGAACGGGCGGTTACGGTCGTAAACGCCGGTGGTCAGGAAGTCGGCAAGCACGTTGTTCTTGTCGCTCGCCACGACGAGCTTGGCGACGGGCAGACCCATGCACTTGGCGTAGTAGCCGGCCAAGATATCGCCAAAGTTGCCGGTGGGCACACAGAACTCTACGGCGTCGCCAGCCTCGATAGCGCCGGCGCGCAGCAGTTGCGCATAGGCGGCAAAGTAGTAGACAACCTGCGGCACCAGGCGGCCGACGTTGATGGAGTTGGCACTCGAAAGCACAGTGCCGGCGGCTTCCAGGCGCTCGGCAAGCTCCTTATCGGCAAAGATGCGCTTGACGGCACTCTGGGCATCGTCGAAGTTGCCGCGGATGCCGCAGACGGCGACGTTATCGCCCTCCTGCGTGGACATCTGCAGATTCTGCACGCGGCTGACTTTGCCTTCGGGATAAAAGACGGTGATGCCCGTGCCCGGGGCGTCGGCAAAGCCGGCGAGTGCTGCCTTGCCCGTGTCGCCCGACGTGGCGGTGACGATCATGATGCGCTCGGCGCCGCCGTCCTTGGCGGAAGTGCGGGCCATCAGACGGGGGAGCATCTGCAGGGCGACGTCCTTGAAGGCGCTTGTGGGGCCGCCAAAGAGCTCCATCACATAGGTCTGAGGGACGTCAGCGCCCGGTGCGGCGTCGAGTTTGACGAGCGGCGTGACCTCTTCGCTCGCGAACGTGCCGCGGTATGCCTCATTCACACAGGCCGATATTTCTTCGGTCGTGTAATCATTCAGTAACATTCCCAACACATCTTGAGCGATTTCAAAGTACGATTTATCTTCAAGCGAGCTGATATCGACCTGCTGGGTGCCGAGCTCGTCCGAGACAAACAAACCCCCGTCGGGAGCGATGCCGGTACGGATTGCCACCTTACTTGAGCACGATAAAGTGCGTCCTCGTGTACTATGATAAGTTCCCATATAACACTGCTCCTCGGATGCCTTGGTCCCAATCGGTGAAACCATGGTATCAGAGCGCGCAAAACAGGTTTGCAGAGGCTTTTAGAAAGGTAACCTCAAGCCCATGATTAAGATTGCCAAGTTTGGCGGCTCGTCGGTCGCCGACGCCGAACACTTTAAGAAGATCAAGGCCATTGTCGATGCCGACCCGGCCCGCCGTTTTGTGGTGGTTTCTGCCTGCGGTCGCCGCTTTAAGGGCGATACCAAGGTGACCGACCTGCTCTACTTGGTTAACGCACACGTTAAGTACCACGTGTCGTGCGAGGAGCTGCTCGAGGACATTGGCCAGCGCTATTTTGATATCGCTGACGAGCTGGAGCTCACCTATCCCATCCGCGAGGAGTTCGCGGCCTTTGCCGAGCGCGCCCGTTCCGGTGGCTACTCCACCGAGGAACTCGTGAGCCGCGGCGAGTACTTTACCGCCCGTCTGATGGCCGAGTACCTGGGCCTGCCGTTCCTGGATGCCGCGACGGTCGTGGCGTTCCATCATGACGGTACGCTCAGCATGAACCGCACCGCCGAGCTGGTGCAGGAGTACGGCCAGCAGGGCGGCTTTGTTATGCCCGGTTTCTACGGCGCGACGCGTGAGGGGCAGATCAAGCTGCTCGACCGTGGCGGCGGCGATATTTCCGGCTCGATTCTGGCCAAGTGCCTTGGTGCCGACCTGTACGAGAACTGGACCGACGTTTCGGGCTTCTATTCTGCCGATCCGCGTATTGTTCCCGAGGCTCAGCCCATTGCGCGCGTTACCTACGAGGAGCTGCGCGAGCTTTCGTACATGGGTGCAAGCGTCCTGCACGAGGAGGCCGTGTTCCCCGTGCGCGAGGCAGGCATTCCGCTGGTCATCAAGAACACCAATGCGCCGCAGGACCCCGGCACCATCATTAGCGAGACGGCTGACGAGGGTGAGGCGGAGCCTATCATTACCGGCGTGACCGGCAAGCGCGGCTTTGTCGCCATCAACGTTGCCCGCGACCGCACCAAGCCCCGTGTCGGCTTTATGCGCCGCGCGCTTTCGGTCTTCGAGCGCTATGATGTCTCCGTCGAGCACATGCCCACCGGTGTCGACCGCTTTGGCGCCGTGGTGCAGGAGCAGGACGTGCACGATTCGCTGTACTCGCTCGTGGGCGACATTCAGCAGGAGGTCGAGCCGCTCGAGATCGAGGTTGTCGAGGGCCTGGCGCTTATCGCGACCGTCGGTCGTAACCTGCGCGGCCGCGCAGGTATCTCGGGCCACCTGTTTGGCATGCTCGGCCAGGCCGGCGTGAGCGTGCGCATGATTTCGCAGAGCTGTGACGAGATCAACATCATTATCGGTGTCGAGGAGAAGGACTTCGACCTGGCGATTCGGACCATTTACCGCGCCTTCTCCGACGAGAACGGCATTGTGAAGGTCTCCGACCTGGAGGCTCCCGTGCCGGTCGATCCCGCCCCGGCCGCGCTCCACAAGTAGCTGCTATCCCAGTAGATTTTTTGGGACTTGCCTCAAAAACTACGGCGGGGCGTTTCGTTTCGGTTTCGTTTCGACGGGGCGGGTTTTGTATCCGCCCCGTTCTTGTATACACTGGCAACAATAATCGGTCTGCTCGGCGTGCGGGCAAAAGCCACAGCCTTTAAAGGGGGAAGCATGAAACAGTACACGGTTGCTATTTTGGGCGCGACGGGAGCCGTGGGCACCCAGATGCTCGAGTGCCTCAACGAGCAGGAGTTTCCGGTCGGCAAGCTCAAGCTGCTAGCGAGCGCGCGCTCTGCGGGCAAGACCGTCGAGTTCCGCGGCGAGCAGGTTGTGATTGAGGAGGCTTGCCCCGAGGCCTTTGAGGGCTGCGACATCGTGCTCGGCGCTGCCGGTGACGATATCGCCAAGGAACTGCTGCCCGAGGCCGTCAAGCGCGGCGCCGTCGTGGTCGACAACAGCCACGCCTTCCGTCTGGATCCCGAGGTGCCGCTGGTCGTGCCCGAGATCAACGCCGACGACATCAAGTGGCATCACGGCCTTATCGCCAACCCCAACTGCGCGACCATCATCGGCTTGGTTCCCACCTGGCCGCTGCATCAGCTCGCCGGCGTGAAGCGCATGATCGTTTCGACGTACCAGGCGGCTTCGGGCGCTGGTGCTCCCGGTATGGCCGAGCTTGAGGCCCAGCTGGCCGCCCTAGGTCGTGGCGAGGAGATTCCCGAGCCGCGCGCTTTTGCCGCCCAGCTGGCGAGCAACCTGATTCCGCAGATTGGCGGCGTCAAGGAGGAGGGCTTTACTTCCGAAGAGATGAAGTTGCAAAACGAAGGCCGCAAGATCATGCACCTGCCCGAGCTGCGCGTGAATTGCACCTGCGTGCGCGTGCCGGTGCTGCGCTCGCACTCCGAGAGCATTACGCTCGAGTTTGAGCGCGATATTACGGTCGAGGAGGCCCGTGCCGCGCTGGCTGCCGCTCCCGGCGTGAAGCTGGTTGACGACATGAGCGCCGAGGATGCGCACGACCGCTTCCCCATGCCGATGGATACGTCCGACCAGGACCTGATCTGGGTCGGTCGCGTGCGCCGCGACATCTCGAACCCTGAGGCCGCGCGCGGCATCACCTTCTGGTGCTGCGGCGACCAAATCCGTAAGGGCGCGGCAACCAACGCCGTCCAGATCGCTAAGCTGCTCTGCGAGTAGTGTGACCTATCCGGCGGGGGCCGGGCTTGGTTTTCAGAACGTCCTCGACCATGTGCGGCGCCTTGTCCTGCTCCTTCGGAGCTGCGGACAAGGCGCCGCACTGGTCTGCGGAGTGTTCTGAAAACTAAGCCCGGCCCCCGCCTGCGGTGACGTTGTTGCGAGCGGCCTGCGATGGGGGCCGTTGTTGGTTGGGGCCGCTGGGCTGATGTGGGGGCGCGTGGCTGTTGCGGGCCCTGGTCCCGGCGGCGGCCTCGGCGCTTTGCGCCTGCCGCCTTGGGGGACTTTGGGGTCGATTGGGGTTGTCTGCACAATTCGCGGTATTATGTTGCGGAGTTTTGAAAGGAGCCGCTGGTGGTCACGACGACATTTGCCTCGCCTTTGGGCGAAATCTTGCTTGCCGCTGATGGCCGCGGTCTGACGGGGCTTTGGTTTGAGGGGCAGGAGCACTTTGGTTCCACGCTTCTCCGGGAAGACTCCGAACATGTTGAAGGCGCCGACGCGGTTTCCGGTACCGGTGGCATGTCGTCGGTGAGTCCGGCAAATGGTGTGGCCTCTTCGGTGCTTGAGCGTTCATGGGCTTGGCTGAATGCTTATTTTGCAGGGCAGGAACCTCGGTTTACGCCGCCGTTGCATATGATTGGCACGGCGTTTCAGCGTGAGGTTTGGTTTGAGCTGCTTTCTATCCCGCGTGGCGATGTCGCTACGTATGGCGAAATCGCCCAGCGTGTTGCGGCTCGACATCGTGTGCCGGGAAATGAGGCTCCCGTTGTGTCCCCGCGTGCCGTGGGGGCTGCGGTTGCGCGTAATCCCATTTCGATTATCGTGCCGTGCCATCGCGTGGTTGCCGCTGACGGGTCGCTCAACGGATATGCCGGTGGCCTCGACCGCAAGGAGTGGCTGCTTCGGCTTGAGGGCGCGTACGAGGAGTAACGCTCGAGCACTTTGCATAACTAGGGCGCCGTGAAAGGACGAGTCACTGTCCCTTCGCGCCCGGCATGCGTCAAAGCGCTCGACACGTGCGCCTTAAGTTTGGCTAAGCCACATCCTGCGTATTTAAAAACGCGCAGGTTGAGCAGCTAAGGCTGCGCTAAGGCGGTTGACGGTACGCTATCATCGGCAGTATCGAAACCTGTAGAGCCATGCGCCAAAGGAGCAACTATGAAGCTGATGCTTGCCGAGGACGAACCTGGTCTCTCCCGCGCCCTCACCGCGATTCTTCAACATAGCGACTACGAGGTCGACACCGCCCTCGACGGCTTGACGGCGCTCGAGAATCTACTCGCCAACGATTACGACGCCGCAATCCTGGACATCATGATGCCCGGCATGGACGGCATCGAGGTGCTCAAGCGTACACGCGCCGCCGGAAAGCGACTGCCCATCATCATGCTCACGGCAAAAAGCGAGGTGTCCGATAAGGTCGAGGGCCTGGATGCCGGTGCCAACGATTACCTGACCAAGCCGTTTGCCGCCAAGGAACTGCTTGCGCGTATTCGTGCCATGACGCGTGCCGCGACGGCAATTGACGCCACGACGCTCAGCGTGGGTAACGTGCGCCTCGACACGGCGGCTTGCACGCTTGTGGGACCTTTGGGCGAGGAGCACCTGGCCAATCGCGAGTTTCAGCTTATGGAACTCTTTATGCGCAACGCCGGCACGCGCATGCCCACTGAACGTCTGATGCTCGAGGTTTGGGGTGAGGACGCGCCCGAAGGCGCCAACGTGGTGTGGGTCTATATATCGTACCTGCGCAAAAAGCTGACGGCGCTTGGTGCCAACGTTGCCATCCGCGCGTCGCGCAATCAGGGATATTCGCTTGAGGTTGTCGAAGGGGACGAGCGGGCGTGAGCGTACGCGCGTGCTGCAAGCGCATGACGGAGCGGTTTCACGCCGCCTCGAGTAGTACGGGGCGGGCTAATTCTGTTGACGCATTGGGCCGCCGTCTGCGTCGCAAGTTTATCCTCGTTGCCATGGGCGCCGTGACCGTGGTGCTCACGCTCATCATCGCCGGCATCAACATCGTCAATTATTCGCATGTCTGCAAGATGGCCGACGCTCGCCTGGACTATATTCTGGCGGGCAAGGACGGTATCGATTGGGGGGACGAGCCTAAAGCCGAGCCCGCTAATGGCAAGGATGCCGGCGATAGCCAAGCGGGCGTTCGCATCAGACACTTCGAAGGCATGACGGCGGAGTCTCCCTTCGACACGCGCTACTTTACGGTGACGATTGACGCCGGACAGGTTGCCGATGTCAATACGGCCCGCATTGCCGCGGTTGGTGCCAAGCGCGCCGCCAGTATTGCCGCAAGGCTGCATGCCAAGGGCTGGACCTCGGGCTTCTCTGGCAATTATCGTTATACGACCGACGTCCAGGACGACGAGATCACCTATGTGTTCGTGGACTGCTCGCGCGAGCTTGCAAGCTTTCATTCGTTTTTGAGCGCGAGCGTGGCGATCAGTTGCATTGGCTGGCTGGCGGTGCTGGCAATTGTGGCGGGTGCCTCGGGCGCGGTGATTCGACCGATGGTCGAGAGCTACAGCAAGCAAAAGCGCTTTATTACCGATGCAAGCCACGAGATCAAGACGCCGCTAGCTGTGATCGACGCCGCTAACGAGGTGCAGGAAATTGAGAGCGGCGAGAGCGAGTGGACGCAGAGTATTCACGATCAGGTTGCACGGTTGACGGCGCTCACGGAGCGTCTGGTATTTTTAGCTCGCATGGACGAGGGCTCGGCGGGCTTTACCATGACATCGACCGATCTTTCGGAGGCAGTGGACAAGGCGGCGGCGCCGTTTGAGTCGGTGGCGGTTTCGCGTGGCAAGCGTCTGACGACGTCGATTGCGAGCGGCGTGCTGGCTCATGCCGATGCCGCGGCGGTGGCACAGGTGGTTGAGCTGCTGCTGGACAACGCCACGCGCTATGCAAGCGAGGGCAGTGTGATTGAGTTGAGTCTGTGTGCCGTTTCGCGCGGTCAGGGTAAGGGCGCCGCCGAGCTTGTCGTATCGAATGCTGTGGACGAGCTGCCCGAAGGCGACCTGGACCGATTGTTCGACCGCTTCTATCGTGCGGACGTGTCGCGCAGCTCCAAGACGGGCGGCTCGGGCGTGGGCCTTTCCGTGGTGCGTGCCATCGCCGAGGCCCATGGCGGGAGCGCTTCTGTCTGCGGCCGCGGCAACCAGATTACCTTCACCGTTCGCCTCTAAAACCTGCCAAAAAGGGACAGGTTTATTTTGGCAGGTTTTATCTGGGGAAACGTCGACGGAGGAGGATGTGGGCTGAGGGTACGTTCCGGCGTGACGCTGTGGAGTGGGACGCACTTTCCTCTTGGGGCGCCTAGCGGAAACTGCATCCCAGTTTGAGGCTTCAGAATGGGACGCAGTTTCCCCTAGGGGATCGTTCCGGAAACGGTATCCCAGTTTGCACCCTCGGAACGGGACACGCTTTCCGAATGGCGTCCCAAGCGGAAACCGTGTCCCGGAATATAGCCTCAGAGTGGGACGCCGTTTCCGGTTGAGACAACCTGTTTGGACATCTTTCTACGCGCGCTCTTGCAAGGCGTAGATCGATTTGTCCATGTTGAACAGATATGCCACAACGCAGGCGATGAAGAACGCCGGCAGATTACCGAAACCGAAGACCTCGCAGCCAATGAGGATCGGCGCGAGTAGCGTGTTGGTGGCGCTGCCAAAGACGGCGGCGTATCCCAGCGCGGCGCAGAGCTCAACGGGCATGCCGAGAATTCCAGCGAGCACGACACCCAGGCTGGCTCCGATGGAGAACAGCGGCGTCACCTCACCACCTTGATATCCTGCGGCAAGTGTGGCGATGGTGAGTGCGAATTTGAGCGCCCAGTCCCAAGGCATGATGGTGGCGGTGCCGTCACCGTTGAGTGCCGCCGATATCAGGTTGGTGCCAAGGCCGCAGTATCGCCCCTGCCACAGCACGAACAGAATCGCCGACAGCGCAAGGCCCATAACGGCAACGCGTATGTAAGGGCTGGGGAGCAGCCGCGCTGCAAGGGTCTTGGCATGGGCAAGGCACCAGGCAAAAGCTCCACCTACCATACCAAACGCGATACCCAGCAGCACCAGCCGTCCAAGACCGGGGAGGTCGAGCGCATACGAGGCAGTAACGGCGACCTCGAACTTCTCGAGCCCCAGGGCGCCGGAGGTCATGCTTGCGGCGAGCGAGGCCGTAAGCGCGGGAAACAGCGCGCGGTATTCCATGCGTCCGGCGACCAGCACCTCGATCGCAAAGACCGTAGCAGCGAGCGGCGTTCGAAAGAGTCCGGCAAAGCCAGCGGCCATGCCGATAAGCAAAAACGAGTTGCCGGGGTCTCGGAAAGGTAGACGTCGGCCGATCCAATACGAGACGGTGGCGCCGATCTGCACCGCTACGCCCTCGCGTCCCGCACTACCGCCAAAGAGATGCGTCCCCCACGTGCTCAGCATAATGAGCGGCACGAGACGCGGGGAGATGGCGTCTTCACGCCCGTGGCCTACGTCAAATACTAAGCTCATGCCCCGATCGGTGCCTTTGCCCCAGGTACGGTAGGCAAATACGATGGCCAGACCCGCGAGGGCGAGAAAGGGAAGGAGCAGTGCGACGTGCGCGTCCCGGAAGGCGCCGATTGCCAGGAGCACACGACCAAAAAGGGCACAGATGGCGCCAACGATGATGCCAATAGGGATTCCGACAGCGCCCATGAGCACGAGACCGCTATAGGTGTTGACCAGGAGTTTGATTCTGCTCGAAGCGCTGCTTTCTGACATTTTGCTTTCCGACACTTGCTCTCTTGATAGAAAAAGAGCTGGAGTTGCGCATCGTTGAGAGGCTTTCCAGCTTTAGCAAAACAAACTTATAAGATGCGACGGGCCGCGTCAAGATAATTACCGGACGGCCCAGGAGGCGGCTGGTTGGCTGGCTTAAAACCTAGCGCGTGAAATGACGCCCCACGCTATTCAGCGCGCTTGATAGGATGACGAACCACGGTCTTAAGTTTCTCCGGTGCGCATTTGCGTGGATCGGAGAGATAGATTTCGTGATGTAAACGGGTGTCTGAGAAGTCGGGAACATAGCCCAGCTCGGTCGTGTATTCATGCATAGCGTCTACGGTCGCCGGTTCGTTGTCGTAGGGCCCGGTGTGCATGCATTGAACGCAGAGACCCTCGTCAACTTTAAGCAGTTCGACGGCGGAAAAGTCCAGTTTCTTTTTGGTCGTGGCTTCCGCGACTGCCCAGTCAAAGTCATCTCGGGTGACGAAATCAGGCAGGCGGATGCACGAGATAAAGTTGAAATTGTCCTTGCGTACATAATCGATGCCGCTACCGGGGGAGTCTTGCCACCAGAATCCCTCGAGCGGCGGTACCACAAAGTCGAAATAGCCCTCGATACTCCTTGAGCCTTTCTTCGACATCTTGACGGTATAGGCGATGCCGTAAAGTAGCGGCAGGGCGTTTTGATACTCGCCACCTTCGGTATTTGGGTCGCCCTTTCCGCGAACGGCAACGTAGCTCATAGGCGGGACAGTTACGATACTCGGCTTGCTTGCAGGTTTGTAGAGCTCCTTGCATTCCTTCTTAAAGTCGAACGCCATGTTGGCCGCCTTTCTGCGTATTGGCCTGCTTAGATAGTTGAATCATATCATAGAAACGAACAGCTGTTCGAATGATTTGGCTGACAGATTGAGATGCGTGCGTTGTGTTTGGCGGTCGACCTGACCCCGTCGATGATTTCTCGTCCCCGGCGCCTCGCCTATAGCTGCCGTTTCCCCATATAAAACCTGCCAAAATAAACCTGTCCCTTTTTGGTCGGTGCGAAATGGGTAATACTAAAGAGTTATCCGACCAGATGGGAACCGATCGATGGCCTATATCGAATTCAAAGACGTCATCAAAGCATACGGTGAGGGCGATGCCCGCATTCACGCGCTCGACGGCGCGAGCTTTACCGTTGAGCGTGGCGAGCTTGCCATTATCCTGGGCGCTTCGGGTGCCGGCAAGACCACGGCGCTCAACATCCTGGGCGGCATGGACACGGCGACCTCCGGCACCGTGACGGTGGACGGGCGTGACGTGAGCGCTGCCAACGAGGCACAGCTTGTGGAATACCGCCGCGCCGATGTTGGCTTTGTCTTCCAGTTCTACAATCTGGTCCCCAACCTGACGGCGCTCGAAAACGTTGAGCTCGCAGCTCAGATCTGCCCCGATTCGCTCGATGCCGAGCAAACGCTTCGTCAGGTTGGCCTGGGCGAGCGCCTCGCTAACTTTCCGGCGCAGCTTTCGGGCGGCGAGCAGCAGCGCGTATCCATCGCCCGCGCTCTGGCCAAAAACCCCAAGCTGCTTCTGTGCGACGAGCCCACGGGCGCACTCGACTACAAAACCGGCAAGCAGATCTTGCAGCTGCTACAGGACACTTGCCGCAAGCAAGGCATTACGGTCATAATCATCACCCACAACTCTGCACTGGCGCCCATGGCCGATCGCCTGATCCGCTTTAAGAGCGGCCGCGTGGAGAGCGAGACGGTCCAGCAAAATCCCGTGCCGATCGAGACGATCGAGTGGTAGCGCCCATGAATCAGGACCGCCAAAACAGCCAACGCCGCGACGCGCAGAACACGGAGCGCGAGCAGGATTTTACGACCTACCGTACCGCCCAAAGCTCAAACGATATGGTGCCGACGGTTTTTCGCCGTGGCATCTACCGCACGATTCGCGGCAGCCTCAAACGCTTCTTGTCTATCGTTGTGATCACCGCGCTTGGCGTGAGCGTGATGTGCGGCCTTAAGGCGGGCTGCGAGGACCTGTGTGATTCGGTCGACGCTTACTTTGACCAGCAGAATATCTACGACATCAACGTGCAGTCGACCTATGGTCTGACCGATGACGATCTTGCCGCGATCCAAGAGGTCGATGGCGTCGAGACGGCCGAGGGCATCTATACCGAGACCGCCTATACCGCCGTGGGTACGACGCGCGAGCGTGTCGTCGTACAGAGCCTCTCCAAAGAGAATATTGACCAACCGGTGCTAGTACGCGGCGAGCTGCCCGAGACTTCGGGCGAAGTGGCAGTGACCTCACGTTTTTTGAAGGCTTCGGGCAAGAAAATCGGCGATACGGTGAGCTTTGCCGCCAACGATGCGAGCTCGTCGAACCAAAGTGCCAAGGATCAATTTGCCGCGGGCGACTACACCATTACGGCTGAGGTCCTCGATCCCACTGATGTGAGCTCCGACTCGACCGTCAACGCCTTTCGCGCTGCTTCGACTGCGGACTACAAGTTCTACGTGAGCGAGGATGCCGCGACATCTTCTTCCTACTCCGCTGTCCACGTGGTCGTCGAGGGAGCCAAGAGCCTCAACTCCTATTCGGATGCCTACGCGGCAAAGATCAATGAGGTCAAGGGCAATATCGAGAAGATCCGCGAGGAGCGTGAGAAGGCGCGCACTCAGGAGCTGACGGTCGACACACCGGCGAGCTTGGACGCGGCTGAGCGTCAGGCGAATATGGTCTTTGGGATCGAGCAGGACAACATCAATCGCATGGCCGAGGGCAGCGACGAGCGTGCGCAGGCGCAAGCCGACCTGGACCAGCGCCGTGCCGCCGCCGACCAGCAGTTTGCCGATGCCCGCGCCGAGCTCTCTGACCTGGGCGAATGCACCTGGTACATCCAGGACCGCGGCAATATCGCAAGCTACTCGAGCGTCGAGAGCGATAGTTCCTCAATCGAGGCCATCGCCACCGTATTCCCGTTTATCTTCTTTATCGTCGCCGTGCTCATCAGCCTCACCACCGCCACGCGCATGGTCGAGGAGGAGCGCACGCTCATTGGCCTGTACAAGGCGCTCGGCTACTCGCGTGGGCGCATCCTGTCCAAATACGTGGACTATGCACTGTGGGCGTGCCTGATTGGCGGCGTGCTCGGCAACGTCATCGGATTCGTGGGCCTGCCGCTGTTCCTGTTTACGGTGTTCGACGACATGTACTCACTGCCCCAGATGCTGCTTTCGTACGACATCGTGTCATCGCTCGTATCGGTGGCGTTGTTTACCGTGGGCGTGGTGGGCGCCACGATTATCGCCTGCCGCCACGAGATGGCTGAGACCCCGGCCTCGCTCATGCGTCCCAAGGCCCCGCGCGCCGGCTCGCGCATCTTGCTTGAGCGCATCGGCTTTATCTGGCGCCGCATGGGCTTCTTAAACAAGGTGGCGGCGCGTAACCTGTTCCGCTACAAAAAGCGCGCCTTTATGACCATCTTCGGTATCGCCGGCTGCACAGCACTCGTGATCTGCGGTATGGGCATCCGCGACACGTCGGTGGCGCTTTCGCCCAAACAGTACGGGCATATCACGCGCTACGACCTGCTGGCGGTCGCCAACCCCGACGATTTTTCGCAGACGTGCGCGGCATTGGATGAGCGCAGCGCGGCCAATGATTCCAACGTGACCGCGACTTCGACGCTGCCAATTATGATCGACAACGTTACCTTTACGTTTGGCGGCAAGAGCGAGACCGTGCAGCTCATCGTGGTGCCCGATGACCGCACGAACGATCTGGACGACTACGTTCGCCTTGAGGACGAGTCCAAAGAACCGCTGCCTTTGCGTGACGGAGACGTGTATCTGAGCAAAAGTTCACAGCTGGTGCTGGGGATTCAGCCGGGCGATACGGCTCACGTCCAGGATTCGTCGCTCAATGTTGCCAAGGTCAAAGTCAGCGACATTTCGCTCAACTATCTGGGCAACACGCTTTATATGACGCAGAGCACCTATGAGCGCACGTTCGGTCGAAGCGCGCGCCTTAACGGCGTCTTTGTGCTGCTTAAGGGTTCGTCGGCCGACCAGATTGCGTTTAGCAAGAATCTTAAGAGTGACGGTTGGCTTACGATTTCGAGTACGGCCGAGCATTGGGAAAACTATGAGGCGAACTTTACGATTATCAATTCTGTCGTGGTGCTCGTGACCTTTATGGCGGCGTGCCTGTCGTTTGTGGTGGTATTTACGTTGTCTAACACCAACATCTCGGAGCGCGAACGCGAGCTGGCGACTATCAAGGTGCTGGGCTTCCGTCGTGGCGAGGTGCACCATTACGTCAACAAGGAGACGTTGATTCTTACGGCGATCGGAGCCGCGCTGGGCGTGCCGCTGGGCGGCTTGCTGGCCGAGAGTTTTACGTACATTTTGCAGATGCCGTCATTGTACTTTGACGTTGAGGTCGAGCCGCTGAGCTACGTGCTGTCCGTTCTGCTGGCCTTTGCCTTTACGTTTATCGTCAACCTCGCTACCAATCGCACCCTCAACAAGATCGACATGGTCGGCGCCCTCAAGAGCGCCGAGTAACCTGCCAAAAAGGGACAGGTTTATTTTGGCAGGTTTTATCTGCGCAAACGCCGGACAACCATTAGGTGGCCCGGCGTTTGCCCCGTTTTGCTGGGGATGTCTGTCGTTCAGTGCTCTTACTGGCCAATCCAGTGTTGCGCATAGCTCTTAATGTCCTCGGTAAAACCGTCAAGGTCGTCAAGGGTGATCACGCTGTCGATAAGCAAATTGGCTATCTCGCGGCGCATTGTGCTGCGGCGAATGTCGTTTGCAATTACGCCTGAGGACAGCTTGTCTCTATTGAGGCGCTCTTCTAGTGCCCAAAATCTACTGGACGCTTCACTGTCGCCGTTCAGTATCCCAACATACTGGCCGATGAGCTTTTCCATATAACGTTCTTGCCATTGAGGAAGCATTTTCTTAAACAGCTTCCAGTCGCTTTCGGCTACGTCGCGCATATGTCCTCCGCTCGTTAAACGGGCTTTTCCATTTGCCTTTCATTCTATTTGGTTTTCGCTCACAGGCGTGGATGAGAGGCTCTCTTTAGCCTTCGAGATTGAGTTTGAATGGGTCGTATGTCATAAAATGGGCCTATCTACTACGTTTGCTACCACACCCTCGACCATGACAAAGATTATGAAATTAAAACCGCAGGTAGAGGGCTTGCCAATTTTCGGAAAAGGCGGGTATGGTCGGCTCTCTCGAGTTAAACGTAGTAAATAGGCCCTTTTCTTGGCGCGCGGTCAGCTCAATGCGGAACTGACCCAGTTGTTTGTAAGTTGCGGTGATATACGGACTGTCTGGCGCTTTGGAGCCTCAAAACAGTCCCTATTTCACCGCAACTTAAGAGAAGGGCGGGGGGGTGGTTGGGTGCTGGTGGGTCGGAGCGTGTTAAGCCTGTTTGCGGTGCTTCCATTGTTTGCGGCACCAGCGCATGAGCGCCTTTATGATGGGAATCGTAATGAGGATGATCCATGCAGGATGGGGCTGTCCCAAACAGAGCCACATGTAGAGGAACCAAGCGATGGCGGCTGCCGGGTAGATGACCTCGATCAGCTTAGACAGGTGGCGCCGATCGATAAAGTCACCAATCGCGTAGTAGACGGGAACCAAAAAGACGAGGAAAAGCCCCATGCCCCATGTGCCGTAGACAATGCCGAGCACCAGATAGGCGAGAGTGACAAGTGCGGGGAAGGGGAATTTGTTCCATGCACGTCCGACCTTGGTGTGGAAATGCTTGCCATGATGGTCGAGCTTGTCGTGTGCTTCCTTCCAGCTGGAAAACGTCTCGCCGTCGATGGTGACGGTGCCGTCGTCATTGGTGCGCACGCTATGTCCATCGTCCTCAAGCGTATCGATATGCACGCCGCCCGGCCCCACATGCACCTCTTCGCCCTTGCGCTCGTTGGTCACATGGATGCCGCTCCAACCAACATGGACTTCCTCGCCTTTATTGGGATCAATGACGTGGATACCGCGCGCGAGGGAAATATCGACAAGTGGTTTGTCGCCGCAATCGGCGTGCTCGGCAGAATCCTCAGCCTCGTCAGCCACATCCGCCGTCTCGGTGTCGGCGCTACCGTCTTCCAGGTCGTCGGCATCGTTGTCCGCTTCCCCGTATAGCAGCTCGTCCAACGACACGCCATACAGCGCGGCGAGCGCAATGAGGTTATCGGTATCGGGTGAGGACTCGCTGCGCTCCCATTTGCTGACAGCCTGGCGGCTCACGCCCAGCTGGGCAGCAAGCGCCTCCTGAGAAAGGCCGGCAGCTTTACGGCGATCGACGAGGCGCTGTGCCATCGCAAGATCCATGGTGGTTCCTTTCGTTTGATGGTCGAATCGAATGAGCCGAGTATGCCGAGAACAACCGGTAGCGACCACCATTTCTAGTTAGAATCTGCCCCAACCCTACCGCAACTACCAGTAGCAACCCCCAACGACCAGCCATTTTGTGACAAATGTCAGTGCAAGTAACAGCCAAGAGCCCCCTTCATTCCAAATCCTCCAGACCAGGCACCCGCAGCAAGAAGACGAATAGCCTCGGCCTCCCCAGTTGCCGCAGGAGACCCCAGGGCCTACCTCCCAAATCTTTCCGCAGGACGGAAGGACCCCGCCGCGCGAAGCGCGCAGCGGGGTCCTGACATGTCCGAGGACGATTTGGGAGGTAGGCCCTGGGGCCTCCGATGAGAGCAGTTCCAGCCGAGGCTATTCGTCGCCGAAGCTGATGCCCAACGCTTTGGCCTCGCGCACCAGATCGCTCTGGGGGTCGACATATTTGAGCTTGCCAGCGACATCCTCGAGCGGCATGTGGCACATCTTGCCGTCGCGCAGGGCGATCATGTAGCCAAACTCGCCGCGCAGGCAGCCGAGTGCCGCCTCGACGCCGCACTGGGTCGCAAAGATGCGGTCCTGGGCGTCGGGCTGACCGCCGCGCTGCGTATGGCCGGGGATGGCGACGCGGGTCTCGCGGCCGGTCTTGGCCTCGATCTCCTTGGCGATGTCGTACACGATCGACGGGCTCGTGCGCTCGGCAAGCTTCTTCTTGTACTCCTTCTTGGACAGTGCCGCGTCCTCCTTGGAGATAGCGCCCTCGGCGACGGCTACGATGGTAAAGCGGCTGCCGGTCTCCATGCGATGCTCGATGGTCTTGATGACGTTATCCATGTCGTAGGGGATCTCGGGAATCAAGATGACATCCGCGCCGCCCGCGACGCCGGCGTACAGCGGGATCCAGCCGACCTTGTGGCCCATGATTTCGATAACAAACACGCGGCCGTGGCTCGAGGCAGTGGTGTGAATGTCGTCGATGCACTTGGTGGCGACGTCGATGGCGCTCGTAAAGCCAAAGGTCATCTCGGTGCCCCAGGTGTCGTTATCGATGGTCTTGGGCAGGGCGATAACGTTGAGGCCCTCTTCGCGCAGGCGGTTGGCGGTCTTGGTGGAGCCGTTGCCGCCCAGCATAAACAGGCAGTCGAGCTGCAGCTTGTGATAGGTGTGGACCATCGCGGGCACCTTCTCGACGCCGTCGGCCTCGGGAATGTCCAGACGCTTGAACGGCGTGCGGCTCGTGCCCAGGATGGTGCCGCCGCGGGTGAGGATGCCGCTAAAATCGGCGGGCGTCATAACACGGAATCTGCTGTAGATAAGGCCCTGGTAGCCGTCCTCGAAACCGTAGATCTCAATGGGCTCTGCACTATTGGTCATGAGCGTTTTGACGATGCCGCGCATGGTGGCGTTGAGCGCCTGACAGTCGCCGCCACTGGTAAGAAGACCGATCCTAAGCATGATGAATCCTTCCGGGCAAGTTATAACATGCGCATAAGTTTACCCCCGCACACTGTTGATACGGGGGTAAAACGTGTTAGCTCAAGCGTATAGAAATGTAAGCAACGTCAGGCGAGCGTAAGGTCGATGGGCCTGGCTCCTTACAGCGCGAAGGCGTCGACGTCGTCCCAGTGGCGGCGCAGCGTGATGGCGGCAGCGGGCTCAGTGTTGTCAAAGACGACCGACCACTGCGTGTTGCTGGTGATGTCTTCCGGATTGGGCTCTTGCGCTGCAGCGCGTAGGGCCTTCCAAGCGACTGCCTCATCTTGGGCGCCGGCATGGGCGTCAAGGACATCGGCGATTGCGACGGCGCGCTCTTTACCATGGCCCAGCTCGCCGTTCTTTTGGTTGGGGAGCACCTCGTCACCATAGCAGGCGTAGAAGTTCGTAACCTGGCGTACAGGAGTCGCCTTGCATGCACGGTCGGGGTCACGCGGATCCCACTCCACCACTCGCGCGTCACCGGCGGCGTCGTTGATAAAGAAGTGGTAATCGCGTCCGGCCATGGCGTGCATGTCGTAGACAGAAAGCAGGTCGACGGCCTCCTGCGTGGTGGCCGCGCGGTCGAGCACCAGACGGATGGCGAGCGAAGTGTTGATGACGGGGCGCTGTGTGTCCTGGTCACAGGGCTTGGAATCCAGGGTGAGCACGGCAATGGACACACCGCATTCGTTGACACCGTCGAGCTGGGCAAATGGGCCCATGAGTGCGGCGGCGCGTCCGGCGACGGAGTCAAGCGGAGTGTTATCGCCCAGGTTGTTGAGGGCGGCAAATCCGATGGAGGCATAGCCGCCGCGTGGGTGATTGCGCACCAGCAGCGCCGAGGTGTCGTCCTTAAAATCGTAATTGCGACCGGTGCGCACGCGGCGTTCGGCATCTACAGCGACAAAAGCGCTGCAGGCAAACTGGGGCGCCTGGACATGTGCCGGCACACCGGGCAGCACCTGCGCCACCACGGCATCGATGTAGGCCTGGTCGTCGCGCACGCCAGCGGCGATGATGCGATCAAGATCGTAGTCGTAGGCGATGTCGATTGCGTACAGGTCATAGCCATCCGCGTAGCCGGTCAAGCGTTTGAGCGACGCGGCGGACTTGATTTGCTTGCGGTAAACGATGCCGGCGGCAGCGGCAAGGCCGACGGCGACACCCGCTGCTGCAGCGAGCAAATAGGCGCGGTGACGAGGTTTCATGGGGGACTCCTCTCATAGCATTCATATAGGCATTATCGCAAACGACAAACAGGTCACATGCCGCATTCCGGCGAGTGGCATGGCATGCCGAGCCCTAGAGCAGCGCAATCGCAACGATGCAGCATCCGAGCGCCAGAACAGCAAGGTCTGCCCGGTCAAAGCGATAGCTGCGCAGGCAGGTTCTGCTGACAGCCGGGTGCGCTCCGTATTCGCGGTTGACCATGGCGAGTGCGAGCGTATCAGAGCGCCGCAGCGCGCTGCTAAACAAAGGCGTGATGACGGGGATAAAAGCACGTGCACGCTGCAGAGGCGAGGGACTGTCAAAGCGCGCCAAGCGCGCTTCCTGAGCGGCCTTGATACGATTGAACTCTTCGATAAGCACGGGGACAAAACGAAGCGTGAGCTGTATGGCGACGGTGGCATCGTCGGTGCGCAGGCCAAAACGGGCGAGGGGCCTCAGAAGCGCCGCGGCGCCATCGGCGAGTGCGGTGGGGGAGGTGGTCGCCATGAGCGTCGACGTTCCCAGCATAATGAGGGCAAAACGCAGCACGCAGAGCGCGCCAAAGAGCAGACCTCCCGAGGTGATCTGCACGGGTCCCGCCTGTAGCAGCAGAGTCCCCGATGCCGTAAAGAGTGCGTTGAAGACCAGGACAAACCCCATAAGCCAGCGAAATGGCCTGAGGGCACGAAGTGCCTGACGCATCGAGCTGCCGCTTGCGGCGAGCGAGGCGAATGCGGTGAGCGCGACGGCGGCAAGGGCGCCGGGCTGCTGGGCGATAAAGCCGGCAATCATAAAGAGCATGCAGAATACAAGCTTGGTGGCGGGGTGCAGCAGGTGAACGAGGCTTGACCCCGGACGAAAGATGCCAAACGAGACCGCCTTGGACGCTGGCGGAGTATGTCCGGTTTCCACGGGACGTGCGGCCGTCACGCCAACGGATGTCACCTGGATGCCCTCGGAACTTTGCGGCAGCAGCATGCCGTCCTGCAGCCGAAAGGCCTTGTCGCAGATGCGCAGCACACGCGAATCGTGCGTGGCGATTACAATGCCGCGGCCGTGGCGTGCGAGTTGAGCCAAGCGCTCGAGCAGCAGCCGGTGGGCGCGGGGATCGAGTCCAGCGCTGGGCTCGTCGAGCAGCAAATACGGTGTCTCGAGTGCAAGCATATCGGCAACGGCGATACGGCGCTGCTCTCCGCCAGAATGGGCAAAGGGGCTTGTGTCGCCGATAGCGGCGAGATCAAACCCGACGCTGGCGAGCGATGTGCCAACGCGTCGCTCGACCTCGGCTTCGTCCAGTCCAAGATTGCGAGGGCCAAACGCCACCTCGTCAAAGACCGTGGCGGCAAAAAACTGCTGCTCGGGGCGCTGCTGCACGAGCGCCACGGTTTTGCGGTACGTACGAAGTTCATCCGCCGTGGGGCGTGTGCCAAGCGCGGTGCCGTCTGCCACGACAGACCCCGCCTGCACGGCAAGCGCTCCGGCAAGGACACGCAGCAGCGTTGACTTGCCGGAGCCAGAGGCACCTGCGATACCGATCACGCTGCCAGGCCTAATTTCCAACGAAACACGAGATAGGGTACAGGCGTCTGCTTCGGGATAGCAGACGGTTATGTTTGAGCAGGTTAACGCCACAGTTCCTCCAGGCCGCATCGAATGAGCAGATCGCGCTGGTCGGCAAGATCTTGCACGGTACCCAGGTATGCGATGGCGCCCGCCTCGAAGACGGCGACTCGGTCGGCGCGCGCGACCTCGTCGAGCAACTGCGTGATCTGGATCACGGCAACATCGCGCTGGCAAAGATGATCGATGAGATCATTGACGGCCTCGCGGGCGGTCTCGTCGAGCATGGCGGTCGTCTCGTCAAAAATCATGAGCGAAGGGGTGAGCGCAACCAATCCCGACGCCGCCACGCGTTGTTTTTGGCCGCCCGAGAGCGTGGCGACATCGCGTTGCTCAAGCTCGACAATGCCAAGCTCGTTGAGTGCCTGCAAGACTTCTGAACGCATTTCGTCGCGGGGGACACCGCGGTTTTCGAGTCCAAAGGCGATGTCATCTCGCACGACTGGAGCGACGATCTGGTTATCGGGATCCTGAAAAGCAAGGCCTACGGTGCCCTGCACGCACATAGCGTGCCCGTTCACGTCTTTGAGCAGCCCCGCAAGCTCGAGTGCACAGGTGCTTTTGCCACTGCCGTTGGTGCCGACAAAGGCGATGCGCTCTCCTGCCACGATATTGGCGGCAAGTGCAGCGCAATCGACGGAGGGACGTGTGTCATCGGCTTGCTCAATACCGGCGAGCGCACCTTCTGCCACCGCGCCCGTAATGCCGCCGGTGACGCAGGCGGCGACGCCCAGAACGCCCAGATTGATAAAGACTGCCGGGGTCTGCAGCGCCATGGCGGCAACGCCCAGCTGGCCTACATTGTGCAGCACGGCGGCAAGCATACTCACGGGCACCAAGCCAACACCCGGCACGGCAGCAAGGGCGACCATGCCGATAAAGGCGAGGACCGTGCCGCCCAGGCTATAGGCGAGCATCATGGGCGAACCAAACAAAAAGCCCGATGCAAAGACCTTGACGAGCGCAACGGCACCGGCGCTTTTGGCATCGAGCGTATAGAGCGCGACGACTACGGCCACGTTGGCAAGGCCCAGTTTAATGCCGGGCACCGCGACGGGCAGCGGAATCATGGTCTCCAGATAGGACAGCACCAATGCGCAGGCGCACAACAGCGAAACGCGCGCCAGGCGGCGAGTGTGCTCGATATCGACCATCTCCACGGATTAGCGCCCCACTACGTCGTAGGTGGTCTTGGCGCTCTCGTCGACGATATCGACGGTAAGCTTGTGCGGAAGGCAGACAATTTGCTCCCCGGCAGCGTCAATCCAGCCCTGGTGCACGCAGTCCTGGTTGGGACAGTCTGCCTCCTCGACGTGCACGCGTCCGTCTTTGATTTCGATGAGGTTGGTTCCCAAGTCGGTCGTAACGCCCTTGGTCGTGTTCTGGCTCAGAGGAAGCTCGTAGACGTTTTGCTCTCCATCGCGGATAACGACCGTGGCCATATCGGCGTTCGTGTTTGCTCCCATCAGACGCGTGGCGACCAAGCCGACGCAGGCGATGGCCGCTATCGCCAAAACCAGGATGAGGTTGAGTCTTTTGTTGTCGCGCCCACCGCGCGCACCTTTGCGCTTGACCATCATGGCTCCTAGTCCTGCAAGATCTTGAACGTCGAGCCGTCGCTCTTGGTGGCGCGATCGTCCATATCGACTAAAACGCCGCCTTCAAAGCGCTCATCGCTTTCGATGAGCTCCATGGCGCGGTCGTGGCCGAGCAAAAACAGGATGGTAGAGTAGGCGTCCCCAAGCACGGATTTCTTGGTCATAATCGAGGCGCTCTTGAGGTCGGTGGCGGCGGGGTAGCCCGTTTTGGGGTCGAGGATGTGGTAGTAGAACGTGCCGTCCTGCTCAAAGCCGCGCTCATAGAGGCCGCTCGTCACAAGGGAGTGGTTGCGCGTCTTGACGGTGGCGAGCACGTCGTCCTGCGCGCCGTTGGGGTCTTGCACGCCCACGTTCCAGGCGTCGCCGTCAAAGCTCTTGCCCATCACATAGACGTTGCCGCCCAGGCTGATGGAGGCATTTCCGACGCCGTGCTTCTTAAAGAGCGCCACGAGGTCGTCGGTGATGTAGCCCTTGGCGATACCACCCAGGTCGAGCTTGGCCTCGGGGTCGGAGAGGGTGACGGTGGTGCCGTCGACCGAGATGGTGCGATAGTCCACATGGGGGAGTGCCGCCTGGATGTCCTCATCTGCGGGCTTGACCTCGTTGTCAAAATCCCAGAGGCTCGAGACGGCGCCGATGGTGATGTCAAAGAGCCCGTCGGACTCCTCGGCGTAGCGGATGGCTGCCTCGATGACCTCGGCGGTCTCGTGCGCGACTTCCACGGGCTTGCCGCCTGCATTGTTGATGTTCCAGATATCCGAGCCCTCCACGGTGTGCGAGAACTTGTTCTCAAAGTAGGTGCAGCGGTCGGCGACCTCGTCCATGACCTTTTTGCTGCATTGGGCGCTGATATTCACGACAGTGTCGAAGACAAAGAGCGTCGTGCTCTGCACCTTGGGCGAGCTGTCGGAGCCCGCGGAGCCCGCTTTTGACGCGGTTACAGAGCCCGAGTCGCCCTGCGTGCCCGAGCAGCCGGTAAGTGCACCGGCGCAAGAGACGAGGGCCCCGCCTGCGAGGGCGATAAACGTGCGGCGGTCGATGGTGTGGGGGGTCTGGATCATGGTGAGCTTTCTGGTCGGTGGCGTTACGGATGAGCCTGCGCCTGCACGACTCGGTGTTGATGGGGTGCCGGGCCGCGGGTGCGCGTGCCCTACATGAGCAGGTAGCAGAGCGCGGCGAGGATGGCAGCCTTGACGAGCGTGAGCGCAACCTCGGTCCCGCGAATGGCGGGCCCTGCGGGCGGGCGCTTGCGGGTGTTGCCCTGCGCGAGCTCGCTGGCATCGTCGGTTGCCTGATCGCGCTTAAAGCCGTCGAGCCGGGCGAGCGTCACGTTGGCCATGGGGCAGCCATCGGCGCAGCGCCCGCAGGCGATGCACTCGCCCGATCGCAGGTCGGCGCGCTCGGGGTGGATGCGCACCGGGCAGCTGTCCTGGCAGCGGTTGCAACCGCGCGCACAGCTTTCGCGGCGGCGGTTGAAAAGCGAGACCGGCAACACTGGCAGCAGCGAGAATATGGCGCCGAAGGGGCAGAGGAACTGGCAGAAGAAACGCTCGACAAAGGCCATCCCAACCATGACCGCGCCAAGCGCGGCAAAGGCCGTGGGCGCGATGCCCTCGAGCGAGCGCGCAGCGATGCCGGCGAAGGCGACCCAGGGGCTCGCGCCCGAGACCTGGGGCCAGATACCCATCACGCAGAGGGCGCAGATGCCCACGAGGACGGCGTACTTGACGAGCTGGAGCGCGTGCTGCACGCCCGCGGGGAGCCGGTGCGCGCCCTTGCCCTCAAGGCGGAGTGTCCGGCGCAGCGGGGTTGCAAGCGCGTAGACGATATCGCCGAGCGTACCGAAGGCGCAGGCAAAGCCGCAGAAGAAACGGCCGAACACGCAGGTGAAGGCCAAGAGGGCCAAAAGCAGAGATAAAAAGCCGGTGAGCTCGATGGGTGCATGGCTCCCGAGCTGCGTGAAGATGTACTTGACGCCGTTGAAGGCGGCGTTCCAGGCGGCCGGGAAGCAGATGAGAAAGCCGAACTGTACGCACCAGCGCACACCGCGATGGAGGTACTGTCGGCGCAGGCGCTCCTGCATCTTGTTTTTGGGGTGCGCGATGACGTTTGCGCCGTTGCGCAGGCTCTCAAGGGTTCCCGCGGGGCGCTTTGCGCCGCGGGTCTTGGTGGATGCAGTCCTGGCCATTACTGCGTACCTCCGGCGTTGCTCTGCTCAAGCGCCGCGTTGACGGCGTTTAGTATGCCGGCACTCGAGAACGTGGCACCCGAGACGGTGTCGACGTTGGTTCCCTGGGCATCGCAGATGGTCTGCGTGAGGCCCTCGGCCTGCGCAAAGTAGGCGGGGGTCTCGCCGGCGTGGTCCGTGACCTCGACGCTTTCGATGTATCCGTTCTCGATGGCCACGCGGCAGGTGACAGTGCCGCCGTAGCCCTGGGCGCTGCCCTCGAAGGTGCCGTCGGTGTCGTAGGCGCCGCGCGTCTGCGAGCGCTCGGCCTGGACGGCCTCCGCCTGGGTGCGGGCGTCGGCCTCTGCCGCCTGGGCGGCCCAGCTGCTGTAGCCCGCCACGATGGCGACGACGGCCGCGGCGTTGACGGCTTTGAGATAGAAATTGCGGTTGCGCCAGAGGTGGCGCCCAAGGAGGGCAAACGGGTTACGCATGGGCGCCAGCCTCCTCGGTGGCCCCGTTTGCGGCGGTCGGGTTGGTCGTAGGCTCATCGGGGGCGTTTGTCTTGTCAGAAGCGTCTGCCTTGTCGCCTTTGCTGTCGTTCGCGTCCTTATAAGCCGCGGCCGAGCGCGCGAGGGCGTCGGTGTAGGCGTTGGCGATGGCGCGGCTGGAGTAGGTGGCGCGCGCCACCACGTCGATCTTGCCAGCCTCGGTGCCCGCGAGCAGCTGCTCGGGGATGCCGGTGTAGACGGTACCGCGGAAGGTGCGGCCGTCGATGGCGTTATCGAGGTAGGGCTCGTTATCCTCGTCAAAGGGATCAAGCGCGTCGGAGAGGCTCTCGTCAGGCTTGCCGCCTACACCCTCGATATCGTGGATGCCGGTAACCTTGCCGTCCTTAACGGTGACGGTGAGCTTGACGTAGTAGGGGCTGAAGGCTTCGTCGTCCTCCTCGTTTTTGCAGAGGGCGTAGCCTGTAAAGTCGCCGTCGGCGTAGTGGACCTCGTCTGGCGTGTCGGGCGAGGGGTCCGGGTTGGGCGCGGGGTCGGGGCCGGGCGCGGGCTCGGGGTCCTTTGTGCCGGCTGCGGCCTGCTTAAGGCAGCCCTGGATGGCGCCCAGGATGCCCTCGCTCGAATACGTGGCTCCTGTCACAGTGTCGACATTGACGCTTTGCTTTTGCATGACGAGCCCGGGGAGTGCGTTCCAGGCGCGGCTCCAATACTCGGGCGTGTCGCCCGTGTTCACGAGTTCTATGTTGGCGATCTTGCCGTTTGCGATGGTCACGCGCACGCTGACGGGCGTGTCCTCGCTGTATCCCCAGGCGGAGTCGGTGTAGACGCCGTCTGCGTAGCCGCCGGCGGGCGTGAAGGGGTCGATGGTGTGGTGGGGCTTATTGGAGGAGCCGCCGGCCGCAGGGGCGGGGGCAACAGCCTCGGCAAGCCCGCCCGATGCCTTGACCAGTGCGTTTTTGATGGCCATGAGCAGGCCTTTTGATGAATACGTGGCACCCGAGATAGTGTCGACCGACGTCGACTGAGCGCTAATCACCGACTGGGTGATCGCCCGGGCACGCCCAAAGTAGGCTGGGTCGTCTGCAGACGACACTATGTCGATTGCCACGATCTTGCCGCCCGCGATAGTCACGCGCACGGTGATACTGCCCCTAAAGCCGGTACCTGTGCCTTCATAGGTGCCGTCCTTGAGGTTTGCGGCGTCCATACCATAGGCCGAGGGGTCGAGCGATTCGGTTGCCGGCGTTGCCGTCTCCTTCTGGACGTTGGAGGTGTCGACGGTCTTGAGGTCGGCGCCTGCGGCCTCTTGCGCGGGCGTGGCGGCGACCGTCTTGGCCACGAGCGGGGTGTACTGGGACACCACGAGGGCCACGGTTGCGCCCACGGCGATCGAGGGCACGATGAAGCCTGCCGTGGCGAGGCCGTGGCCGAGCGCCTTGGCTTTTGAGTGCTTGGGTTGGTAGTTGTCCATTTGTGGGTGGTCTCCCGTGGTCGAGTATGAGAAAAGGCCCGCAGCCCTGGTTGGGGCTGCGGGCGCTTGCGTTGCGAGCGCGTGGCGCGCGTTTTAGGCGCTAGTGCTGCATGCGGCGGCGGATGGCGACGCCGGCGGCCGCAATGGCGGCGCCGATACCGGCGAAGATGCCGACCGTGGCGATCTGGGTATCACCGGTGCCGGGGAGGCCGCTTGCGTCCTTCTTGGATGCATTGGCCTTCTTGGTATCGGTGGTCGTCGTCGTGGTCGTCGTAGAGGTGGAGCCACCGGCGGGCTTTCCCTCCGTGCCCTTCTTGGTAAGTGCGTCCTGGGTGGCCTTCAGCTTGTCAACGGCAGAAGCCACCTCGCTGGCGGAGGGGTCCTCAGAGGCGGCAACCTGCTTAGCCTCATCGAGTGCTGTCTGGAAGTCGTTCCAGGAGGCGTCGGTGTAGCCGTCGTTCTTGACGGTGCCGGCGCTCTCGATCAGGTCGGCGAGCGCGGACTTGGCCTCATCAGTCGCCTTGGCGGCGAGGTTGGCCACGGCGCTGTTGAGCGCGTTCAGGGCCTGGGCGATGGCGTCATCGGTGGCGGCATCGTTGGCCTGGACGGTCTTGGCGGCGCTGAGGGCGTCGCTCATGGCGTTCCAGGAGACGGCGGTGAAGGCGCTCTTGTCGAGCTTTTCGGCTGCATCGATGGCCTTATCGAGGTCGGTGCGGTCGGCCTTGTGGGTAAAGGTGAACTCGAGCGGGGTGTTGTAGCCGGTGGAGGTCACCTTGATGGTGTAGGTGCCGTAGTTGGCAAACACCTTGGTGCCCTGCTGCTGGCCTGTGGCCTTAGGCTTGGCGCTCTGCTGACCGCCGGCGACGGCGTCGAGGTTGATGGAGCCGTCGGCGTTGATGATTTTGACGGAACCGCGGCCGGAAGCGGCGTAGTCGGTGCCGTTGACGATGACCGTGGTGATGTTGCCGATAAAGTTCTCGACATCGTCGCCCTCGTTGGCGGCGGTGATCTTCGAGGTGCCCTCGTCAAACTTGGCGACGGTCTTGTCGGTCGTGACGGTGAACTCGCTCGTCACATCGGCATACTTGCCCGAGGCGTCGCGCGCCACGAGGGTGTGCTTGCCGGGCTTGAGGTCCTTGATGGAGAACGTGCCGTTGTCGACCGTGACATCGGCGTCGTCGAGCTTGTACTCGACCTTGAAGTCTGCCGGCAGCGTCGCCTTGACTTCGGCGGTCTCGGCATCGGCCTTGGCGTTCGCCTCGACGTCGATCTCGGACTTGGAGGCCTTGACGGGGACGTACTGGTTCATGGCAACGGTGTAGGTGCCCGTAGAGGTGTAGAACGTCACACTCTTGATGGTCTTGCCCATCATGGACTTGTAGTGCCGCGAGCTCAACGGGCTGCCGTGAGACTCGTTGACCAGGCCGCAGCTCCAGGCAATCTCCTTGCCCTTCCAGATGTTCTCGACGGTGCGCATGCCATAGCCCTCGGTGGTGCCGTCCGCATCGGCGGCATTGACCACGGCACCGTATACGGTCACCTGGTTGCCGTCGGCGTCGACCATCTGCTCGCGCAGGTTCTTAAAGTCGATCTCGTAGTCGCCGTACTTGCTGGAGGTCTTAAAGTTGGCGGTGACGTTTGCAAGTTCGGTGGCTTTCTTGCCCTCGACAGCGCCAAAGTTCAGGTTGCCCTCGGAATCGGCGGTGAGCTCCTTGTAATTGGTCGGAACCTCGCCGGCGGGCAGCACGTAGTAAGAGTAGTTCGCAGACTCAAACAGGGCGTCCTTGCCCGTGTAGGTCGTCGTGGACTCCTTGCCCTTGATCGAGGTGGTGATCGTAACGGAGCTGTTGTCGGTCACGCGGGTGAACTTGGACCAATCGATGTCGCCTTCGCCCACCTTGACGGCAAACGTGGCGCCCGAGATATCCGTACCGTCGGAATTGACGTGGTAGGAGCCGCTCGCCAAGCTGGAGCGCGTCTTCTGCAGCGTAGCCGAGGTCACGATGTCGGTACCGGCGTTGTTGCTCTCGGCGGCATAGAAATCGGCGTAGGGGATGTTCATGAGCACGTAGTCGCCGGCCTGGGGATACAGGCTCACGAGCGCGTCGAGCGCGCCCTGCAGGTGAGTGATCTGCTCGGCGGCCTCGGCTTCGCCTAGGTTTTTCTTGGCGAGCAGGTCCTTGGTCTCGGCAGTTTCGGTCTCGATGGACGAGGCGGTCCAGGAGTCCTCGGTGTACTTGGACTTATCGAGGGACGTCGCCTTGTCGTAGAGCTCCTGCAGCTGGGCCTTGGTGGCGTCGGTCACTGGCTCCTTGGCGCCCACGATGTTGTCATCGGTCGCCTGGAAGGTGTAGGTGTAATCGTTGTAGCCCAAGGCGTGGACGGTGAGCTTCCAGTAGCCGGTGCCGTTGGTGCCCTCGGGCAGCTGGCAGCGCTCGGATTTAGTGAGGCCCAGCTGAATGCCCATGGACTTGTGCATCCAGTTGTCGGCCGCGAACTTGGTGCCGTAGCTGGCAAGGGCGTTGGTGTAGGTCGCGTCGTCGCCGTAATAGGTCCAGGTGACGCTTTGCATATTGGCGCCCAGGTCGCCATAGTTGCCGTTGAGGTCTACGCGCAGGAACTCGCCGTAGGAGCCGCTCGCGTCCTTAACCGTGGGTTTAATGTCCGTGGCGGTCTTGAGCTCCTGACCCTTGATACCCGAGTCGGTGCCGGTGGTGGCGGCGGCCGAGAAGCTGAAGGTTCCGTTATTGTTGGTCACGGTCTTAATGCCGTTGGTGTTGGCATCGACGTCCGCAACCAGGCCGGAGTAAGCCTGGAGGTTATTTTCGGTGTAGCCGCCGGCGAGCGTCTCGCCATTGGCGACAAAGCTGTGGCTCGCCTTAAAAGCCTCGAGGTCGCTGGTCTTGATTTTGACGGGAACGTACTTGAGTCCCGTGACCTCATGGCCCGTCATGGTGTACACCGTGCCGTCGGCTGCCGTCACGGTCTTAGCCTTGCTGTCGATGGAGAAGACATTGCCATCGACATCGACAAAGGACTTGTTGTTGGGATAGTACGAAGGGTAAATCTTCACGCCCTCGGCAGTTTCAATCACATCGGTGCACTGATAGCTGCCGCGATGCAGGCCGTGGTTAAAGGTCGCACGGGTCACCACGTCAAAAGCGCCCTTGTCGGCCTCGTTGCGGGAATCGAGCTCGCTCGACGAAGCGGAAGACCCTGCTGCCTGCACGTTTTCGCCCGCCCAATACTCGGCCCACGTCAGGCCAGCGTAGCCGTAGGTGTACTCGTCGGTCGCAGGGGTCGACGGATTCTGCTCGTCATAGGCAGCTTGCAGGGCATTATCGACGGCGGCCTTGATGGCGTTGGACGAGATCGTGGCGGTCGAAACAGCATCGATTGAGGTAGTGTTGCCGGCAGTCTCGATTTGCTCGACGATGCCCTTATAGGACGTGCCTTTTTTGCTAAAACCGTTAACGGCCTTGTCCATGCGGTCCCAGTCATCGTCGCCCAAACTACTATAGTCGGCGACTTCGACCTTGGCAATTTTGCCAGACTTGACGGTTACGCTGACGTTGACGTCATACTTTCCATCAGCTGCGTTCCATTCGTCGCCAGCTTTATTGAGCGGGTCCTTCGAGTCGGCCGTGGCCGTGCCCTCATACGTACCATCTGCGATTTTAGTCAAATCGTAGCTGGTCGAGGAGGATGCGGCGTCGTCAGAGACGGCACTCAGGCTATACTCGGAGCTGAGGGACTTCGTTTCCTCACTGGTGGCGGAGATCGGCGCGTTGTTGGTAGCTTCGGAGCCGGTCTCCGTTGTTGCTGCTGCGGCAAAAGCGCTGGTAGGCATCATCGAGACGGTCATCGCGGCGATGAGCGCACCTCGACAGGCATTGCTGCCCACAGTGTTGAGCTTGCGCAGCACAGCGTTATCGTTGTGCATAGAACCTCTTTTCTATCGATCGGTCGTTGGGTGCTGCTCTCCTTTCCTGTTGCACCCGGATGGACAGTGGTCATGTGCTTCGCACATGATAGGTAACTGCCATAGAACTCATGTTGCTTACCGCAAAAAGTTAAAGGCAGTAAACAAAAATACCAGAAATTACCACTGGTTAACTTGTCAATTCAATTGTCGTTTGCCTGTAACGCAAGAGCATCGACTTTTCTGTTTGGAGCGTCTGGCTTTGTTTGGCATTCGATTTGTCGGACAGGCCGGTCAGTTGGGGGTATGCTGGAGGGGATCATCAGCCCAGCGAAAGGGGAGAACATGACGGATCAGGAAACGCCCGAGCGCGTGCACGTGACAGCCGACGATATCGAGGCCGCCAACGACCTCATCGACTTTATCGAGGCGTGCCCCAGCATGTTCCATACGGCGGCGACCATTATGGCCGAGCTCGACGAGGCGGGCTTTACCTACCTGCCCGAGAACGCGGCATGGGATATTGAACCGGGCGGTCGCTACTACACGCAGCGCAACACCTCGAGCGTCATCGCCTTTAAGGTGGGCGAGGACCTGGCTGCGACGTGGGGCGAGGACGGCGTTGCCGGTGACTATCATTTCCAGCTCACGGCATCGCACAGCGACTCGCCGACGTTTAAGGTCAAGGCCGTGCCCGAGCTCGACGGCGCGGGTGAGACGCTGCGCCTGAACACCGAGGCCTACGGCGGCATGATCGACTACACCTGGTTCGATCGCCCGCTGGCGCTCGCGGGCCGCGTGCTGGTGCGCGAGGGCGACCGCATCGAAAGCCGCTTGCTTGCCACCGAGCGCGAGGTCGCTATCATCCCGAGCCTTGCCATCCATATGAACCGCGGCGTTAACGAGGGCTTTGCGCCCAATCGCGCCGTCGACCTGTGCCCGCTCATCAGCGCCGGCGAGCTTAAGCAGGGCGACTTCAACGCCCTGATCGCCGACAAGCTCGATGTGGAACCCGAGCAGATCTTGGGTCGCGACCTGTTCTTGGTCAATCGTCAGGATGCACGCATTTGGGGCTGGGCCGACGAGTTTATCTCGACGCCCAAACTCGACGACCTCGCCTGCGCCTACACCTCGCTGCAGGCGTTTTTGGGTGCCGAGAACGCGCACGACGTCTCGGTCTTCTGCTGCTTTGATAATGAGGAGGTTGGCTCCGAGACCAAGCAGGGTGCCATGTCGACGTTCTTGGCTGACGCGCTGCGCCGCATCAACGGATCGCTGGGCTTTGACGACGAGTCGTACCATCGCGCACTTGCCGCCTCGATGCTCGTGAGCTGCGACAACGCGCATGCCGTGCACCCCAACCACGCCGAGAAGTGCGACGCCCGCAACCAAGTCGTGCTCAACGGCGGCATTGTCATCAAGGAGGCCGCCAACCAGCACTACTGCACCGATGCCTTTAGCCGCGCGGTGTTCCAGGCCATCTGCGACGACGCCGACGTGCCCACGCAGGCTTTCGCCAACAAGAGCGACATGGCCGGCGGTTCTACCCTGGGCAACCTGTCGAACATGCAGGCGAGCATGCACGCCGTGGACGTGGGCCTGCCGCAGCTTGCCATGCACTCGAGCTACGAGACCGGCGGCGTGCGCGACGTGATGTACGCCATCCGCGCTCTCACCGCCTTCTACGAGCGTGACCTGACCATCAACGGAGCCGAAAGCGTAGAGCTCTAGCCATGGGCGCCGAGGTCGACGAATCGGTTCGCGCTCCGGAGGACAGCCGCCCGTCCATCAGGCATTTCAGTCTTATGAATTCACTGCTCGCGGTGGTTAATCGAAGCCCCCACGACTCTATGGACAGTACACTCGCCCGCTATTTTCTGGAGCGGTTCGACCGACTCGCCGACCTTAACGTCTATGACGTAGCCGAGGAGTGCTATACATCGCGTTCGGGGATTCGGCGTTTCTGCCAATCGATTGGTTTGGATAACTTCTCGGACCTTAAATCTTATGCGTGGGAATGGTCGCGTCACCGCCGACTATTCTCGCGCTATACCGATCATGAGAACTACCGGGACTATCTTGTGGCGGCGCTCGCCGAGATGGACCGTACAATCAACGAAGCCGTTCCCGAGGAGACGCTCGATCGTCTGGCGCGGCTGCTGTATCGGTCCAGGCGCATCGTGATCCTCACCTCTGACTTTTCGAGTGGCGCCGTGAGGCAGTTCCAACAGTCGATGCTCTACCTGCACAAGGTAATCGACATCGTCACCGATTCGACGGGAGATATCACTCAACTCGAAGCGTTGACCGGTGACGATGCCCTTGTCGTTATCTCGGAGCATGGAAATTACGCACGGGCTGTTCGTGCAACCCTCGTGGATTCACCGGTCGTGAGCGTGCTCGTCACCGTTGATGCCGATGGTGAGACCATGGCGAACTTTGCACATGCCGTTCGCCTCTCTCCGGCGTCGGCGACGGAGGGACGCACCGTGTTCGCGCAGTACGGGATTACCTATCTCCTTGATCTTCTCTACAACCGATACTTTGTTCTCTATGGCGGTTCCGAGCTCGCTCGGTTCGCCTAGGGTCCAAATCCCGAACCCCGCGCCGAGAGGGGTCCGTTATATGATGCAGCCATCAGCAAGCGCGCGCTGAGATGCACTACATCAACGGTGAAGGGATAGGCTTCATGGCAGCCAAGAAAGACTATGCAGCGATGTGCTCGGCCATCGTGTCCGCATGCGGTGGCGAGCAAAATATTGCCAACGTCGCGCACTGCATGACCCGCTTGCGACTTCAGCTTAAAGATGCCAGCACGTTTGACGAGAACGCGGCAAAGGCGGTTTCCGGCGTGATCGGGCTTGTCGTCCAGAACGGTGAATATCAGTTTGTGATCGGACAGGACGTACCGAGTCTTTACGAGGAGTTTCTCAAGATCGAGGGCATTGCGGCGGGCGGCTCGGTTGACGATCCGCAGGCGGCAATGGTCGACCATAAGGATCACGGAAGCGTCGTCAACGCTATCCTCTCATTCCTTGGCGGAACGTTTTCCCCGGTCATTCCGGTTATCGTCGCCGGCGGTCTGACGGGTGCCGTGCTCACGCTCCTCGTCAACTTCTGCGGCGTTTCGAGCGATTCGGGCACGTATCAGTTCTTTTCCTGCATCAATCAGGCGACGTTCTATTTCCTGCCGGTCTTCATCGGCTTTTCCGCCGCCCAGCGCCTCAAGTCCAACGGCTATCTCGGTGCGTTCCTGGGCGCGGTGCTGCTCTTCTACACCATCGGTCAGGGCAACGATACCGCCTATGATTTCTTTGGCCTTGCCGTTCCCGCGGTGAGCTACAACTCCACGGTCTTCCCCGTCATCCTGGGCGTGCTGCTCATGAGCGTGGCTTATCGCTGGTTCCAGAGGGTTCTGCCCGAGGTTCTGCGCACGGTTTTTGTTCCGCTGCTCACCATGCTGGTGACCGTGCCTGTTACGTTGCTCGTTCTGGGTCCCATTGGCTATACCGTGGGTACTGTACTTGCCGACGTGCTCATCAACGTCTATCGCGCTTGCCCCGCTGCTGCTGTCGCGTTCGTGGGTTGCTTCACCCCGTTCCTCGTCTTCTTTGGTATGAATAATGCGCTCTACCCGCTGCAGTTCATCCTTATGGCCGAGGTCGGTTCCGACCCGCTCATCTGTGCCGGCATGACCGCCGCCAACCTTGCCGTCGCCGGTGCGTGCCTTGCCGCTGCAGCCGTCGAGACCAAGGTAGAGGAGCGTTCCGTCGCGGTGGGCGCCGGCGTCACGGCTATGTGCTCCATCACCGAACCGGGTGTGTACGGTGTGCTGTTCACCAAGCGTTTCCCGCTCGTAGGTGCCATGATCGGTGGCTGCATTGGCGGCATTATCGCCGGCATCACCGGCATGACGCAATACGTCATCACGGCGTGCAGCTTCATTGCTTTCCCGGCGTATATCGGTGCGGACGGTTCGCTCACGAATCTTGCGCTTGCACTCACGGTCATGGCCGTGTCTCTCGCCTGCGCCTTTGTGTCGACGTTTGTGCTCGGTAAGCGCGCCGCCGTCAAGGAGCAGGCCGCGGAATAACGGGGCTAGCTTCTGTCAAATCGCCTGAGCCGGGCGCCTTTTCTTGGCGTCCGCCGCTCGGGCTCCGTCGATTATTGGAGACAACCATGGCATACACTACCACGGCTTTCCCGGAGGGGTTCCTTTGGGGCGCCGCTACGAGCGCCTACCAGGTCGAGGGCGCTGCGTATGAGGATGGCAAGAATCCGTCTCAGCAGGACATCATCAACCAGCACAGCTACGAGGAACGTGGGTTTGCTACGGCCGATATTGCGAGCGACCACTATCATCACTTCCGTGAGGATGTGGCGCTCATGGCCGAGATGGGGCTCAAGGCGTACCGCTTCTCGATTGCTTGGTCGCGCGTGATTCCCGATGGCACGGGTGCCGTCAACCCGGCGGGTATCAAGTTCTATCATGACCTGATCGATGAGCTTTTGGCTCACGATATTGAGCCGATCGTGACGCTCTACCACTATGATTTACCCTGGGCGCTTGTGGAGCGTTACGGCGGTTGGATTTCACGTCAGGTGATCGACGATTTTGAGGCCTACGCCCGCTTTGTGATCAACGAGTTTAAGGGCCAGGTCAAGTACTGGACGACCATCAACGAGCAATCGATCATCGTTCAATACTGGACGCAGAAGTGCTATATCCCCGAGGAACTGAGGGGCGACAATCAGCTACGCTACCAGATCAACCATCACATGAACCTGGCGCATGCCGTGGCATGCAATCTGGTTCATGAGCTTGTGCCCGGTGGCATGGTGGGATCGGTGATTGGCTATTCGCCCATTTACCCTCTGACCTCCCACGCCGAGGACGTGATGGCCGCGCAGAACGCGCACGACCTGCGCAACGGCTATTACCTGGATATCTACTTTAAGGGCCGCTATACAGACTCTGCCATGGCCTATCTTGAACGTCACGGCCTGGCGCCCAAGATTGATCCGGGCGATATGGAACTCATTGCGAGTGGCACGTCTGACATGCTCGGCATCAACTACTATGCGAGCGAATGTGCACGATGGTGCCCCGATGACGGTTCCAAGCAGATGCGCTGGAACGGCGTGAACCTCACCGGTAAGAAAGGTGACATTAACGGGTTCGAAACCCATCCCGGGTTCTACGAGATGTGTAAAAATCCCAACCTCGACACGAATGATTGGGATTGGGCGATCGATCCGATCGGTCTTGAGTATCTGTTGCGCGATATCTACATGCGTTACAACAAACCGCTCATGGTATGCGAGAACGGACTGGGGGCGTTCGACGAGCTCACGGCGGATGGCCGCGTTCATGACCCGTACCGTATCGACTACCTGGAGAAGCATATTGCGGCCATGAAGCGTGCCATGGATTACGGCGTAGAGATGCTTGCTTATTGCCCGTGGTCGGCGCTCGACCTGCTGTCGACGAGCAACGGCGTCAAGAAGCGTTATGGCTTTATTTATGTCGATCGCACCGATGACGACCCGCGCGAGTGCAAGCGTTACCGCAAGGATTCGTTTGCTTGGTACAAGGACGTTATCGAGCGCAACGGTGCAGGCCTTTCTCTGTAGATCTGTTTAAGGGCGGCACACGCTCGCATGTAAAGGGCGCCTCTCGGGGCGCCCTTTTTGTTTGTACAGGGTATGACATATTTCAATAGCTGCTATATATGCTTTACGTATTGACCATAGTATTTTATGATTGGTTTAGGATGATAAGGAGGAACCATGACTACGGCGGCAGCTCAGATTAACGTGCGTCTCGATGCCAACCTCAAGCGAACCGGCGATGCTGCGCTCTCCAGCGCCGGCATGACACCGAGCCAAGCGGTGCGTGCGCTCTGGCAACTTGCGGCATCTCTGGCTGATCGGCCCGGCGTGCTCCAGGACATCCTTTCGCCCGATCGAGCCCGAGCGGAGCAACGCGAGCGCGAGAAGGCTGCCAAACGCAAGCTCGAGCTCATCGATCAAGGTTCAGAACTGTTTATCACCGCCTGCCGTGAGTCGGGAATCGACTTGGCTAAGGCGCAGCCCTCGGGCGATGAAGAGCTCAAACGGAATGCCTATGCGGATCGCTATGGCGAGGAGATGGGCTGGTTGTATGAGTGAGGCCCCAAAACGCATTTTGGTCGATACCAACGTATGGCTTGATTACTTCATTCCTTCAAGGCGCGGCCGCTCGGCGGCGATTGATTTTTTGCGCGATGCGTGTGCGGCACAGGTTGAGCTGCTGTATGCAGCAACATCATCGAAGGACCTGTTCTATTTGATTTCGAGTGAACACAAGGCATGGTATCGACGAGAGCATGGCTCGCTTTCTCAAGATGCCGCTGCCGCAGCGACGTCACTTGCATGGGACTGTCTCGACGTGCTGTCACAAATTGCAACGCCGGTGCCCTGTGACCTGAGCGACATATGGATGGCGAGCAAGCAGCGTGAGCTCCATAACGATTATGAAGACGATTTAATCATCGCGGCGGCAGTGCGTGCAAAGACAGACCTGCTGGTCACTAACGATGCCAAACTCTGCTCGCATGCGCCCGTCGCCGCGATGAACGTCGAAAACGCAAGAAACTACCTAGCATCGCTCCAATAAAAAGACCTAACAGGTAGAACAAAAGTCAGCGAGAGCCCGCCAGAGCGAGCAAGGTGACGTGAAAGAGGAGGGCATAGGCCTTTTGGCCATGCCCGACGATTGAACGTCAGATTGCCGCTCTGGCGGGCTCGCAGCGTCGAGTAGTTCCGGCGTTCGGTAGAACGCCGGAACAAATTAATGCTCGATCCAGCAGCGGAGGGTCTCGCCGGCCTGCAGGTGACGCAGGTTCTCCGCGGCGATGTCGACCACGTTGTTGAGCGTGGCGGCCAAGTGGAACCAGCCGGAGACGTGCGGCGTGATGAGCATGTTGGGCGCATCCCACAACGGGCTTGTCTCAGGCAGCGGCTCGGGGTCGGTGACGTCGACCGCGGCGCCGGCGAGATGTCCTGACTCAAGGGCGGCGACCAGGTCGTCGGCAACCACAAGGTCGCCGCGGCCGCCGTTGGCAAAGAAGGCGCCCGGCTTCATCGCGGCGAAGAACTCGGCGTTCGCCAGGCCGCGGGTCTCGGGTGTGCTGGGCATAAAGGATGCGACGATGTCGGCCTCGGCCAGGCGCTCGGGTAGGGCGTCCATGCCGTCCATGTCCTCAAACACGATGGGGTAGACGAGCGGATGGCGCTTGATGCCGCGGACGTGTGCACCCATGCTGCGGCAGAGCGTGGCGAAGTGGCCGCCGATATCGCCCGCGCCCAGCACGAGCACATTGGCATTTTTGAGCGAAGTGACCGGCCCCAAATCCTCCCAGCGATGCTCGCGCTGCAAGTCGTGATAGCCAGGCAGACGCTTCATCATGGAAAGGACCATGGCAAACATGTGCTCGCTTACGGCCTGGCCATAGGCGCCCACCGAGCAGGAAAGCTTAGCGTCGGCTGGCACGGTGCCGGCGGCAAGGTAGTCGTCATAGCCGGCGGTCTGCAGTTGCAACAGCTGGAGGTGCTCGCACGCGGTAAGCAGGGCAGGGTCGATGTTGCCCAAGATCACGTCCGCATCGGCGACCTGCTCGCGCATGGCGGCGTCGGAGCTCGTGTAGATAAAGTCCTCGCCCGGAGCGCTCGACTCAAGAATTGCGCGATGGCGGTCGTTGACGGGCAGCAAAACCAGGATGTTCACAAGCAGTCCTCTCCGCTCAACCTACCAAAAAGGGACAGGTTTATTTTGGCAGGTTTTATCAGGCAAAACGTTCAAATAAAAACGCCGGATGCAAGACGAGCGTGCCCGTCGGCATCCGGCGCATCCACAGCTACCAGCTGAGCAGTTCGTAGCCGTCCTCGGTCACCACGAGCTGTACCTCGCACTGGGCCGAATCGCTGCCGTCCTTGGTGCGCACGCACCAGCCGTCGCCCTTGCTAATCTTGATATCGGGCGCTCCGGCATTGACCATGGGCTCGATGGTAAAGACCATACCCGGCACCATAATGGTGTCCACATCGGGCGCCTCGGTGGTAAAGCCCACAAACGGGTCCTCGTGGAACTCCTTACCGATGCCGTGTCCACCGTACTCGCGCACCACGCTAAAGCCGGCGTCCTCGACCGTCTTTTGCACGGCCTCGGCCATAACGGACAGCGGCAGCCACGGCTTGACGGCCGCCAGACCCGCCTCCACGCTGGCGCGGGTGACGTCGACCAGGCGCTGGCGCTCGGCCGAGACTTCGCCGATGCAGAACATGCGGCTCGAGTCGCTAAAGTAGCCGTCTAGGATCGTGGAGCAGTCCACGTTGATGATGTCGCCCTCGTGCAGCACGTCCGTATCGCAGGGGATACCGTGGCAGACCACGTCGTTGATCGAGGTGCACACGCTCTTGGGATAGCCCTCGTAGTTGAGGTCGGCCGGCGTGCCACCGTGCTCGACGGTGTAGTCGTAGATCATCTGGTCGATCTGGTTGGTGGTCATGCCCGCGGCGATGTGCTCGCCTACGTAGTCGAGCACGCCCACGTTGATGGCAGCGGAGCGCTTGATGCCCTCGATGTCGGCGGGCGTCTTGTAGAGCGTACGGGGCAGAACCTCCCAGCCCTCCTCCCACAGGCGCTCGAGGCGCTCGTCGAAGGCGCTATGGCATTTCTTATATTTTTTGCCGCTGCCGCACCAGCAAGCGTCGTTGCGGCCGGGTACGGGTCCTTTGTCATACATGGCTAACTTCCTTTCATTCGCAGCTAGTATAGCCCACCCACGTGTCCATAAAAGTTGCGGTGATATAGTTCCGATTTAAGCGGTTTAACAGCACAAATAGGAACTATATCACCGCAACTGATGGGGCGGGATGGCGGCACTAGCCGCTGCGTGGTTTTGCTAGTAGCTCACCTGGCAGGGGATGCCGAGGGCTTGGACGCGCGCGGCAATGGCGTCGAGTGCCTCGGGCGCCGCTTTGGCAAGGCCGGCGACTGGTGTCTCGCGCGCCACGGTATAGATGGTTGCTTCCTGCGGACGGATGCGCTCGAGCGCTGCGAGCCAAGGGCCAACGTACTCTTCGCCGGTGTTGTCGACGGACTCGCCCTGGTATTCACCAGTCAGGAATATCGTCTGGATAATGACGTGCCCGCCAAAGCTCGCGAACGTCTCGATCTGGTGCTCAACGTCGTAGGGGCCGACGGGCTGGTCGAGCAGCTGGATAAACGCCGGATCGACCGTGTCGAGCTTAAGGATGTTGTCGTCGACCATCATGAGCGCGTCGTGCACGGCGGGCTGATCGGCGCGCGTACCGTTGGAAAGCACAGCGATCTTGGTGTTCGGCGCCAGCTCGTCGCGCAGCGCCACGGCACCGGCAATCGCCTGCGGAAACTCCGGTGCGGCGGTGGGCTCGCCGTTGCCGGCAAACGTGATGACATCGGGGAGTTCGCCCTCGGCGGCCATCTCGCGCAGCTTGGCTTCGAGCGCGTCGAGCACCACGGCGGCGGTGTTATACGACTCGTGGCAGGGACGCTCGGCGTTGAGGCCGTTCTCGCAGTAGATGCAGTCGAACGTACAAATCTTGCCGCTGGCAGGCATCATGTTGACGCCGAGTGAGAGACCAAGGCGACGGCTGCGGACGGGCCCAAAGATAGGGCTGGCATTCAAAAACGTAGACATAGGCACATGCTCCTCAAGACAGTTGAGCCTAAGCATAGCAGCGTCGCCGACGTGCAGCCCGCGTGCCTGGGTGCTATTGATTAAGCCGAAATGAGCTCTGTCCCCTCGCGTTCGACCTCCTCTAGCAATCGCATAAGGGGCGAGAACTGACATCCATGGATTACACATGGATCGCCGAGATCAAAAGCGAGCTTCCGAGGTGGCGGAAGAAGTGCGATAGGTACAATCGCTAGCTCTTATCCGTTACTCCAGCCCTCGATCGAGAAGATCGGGCATGGAGAGCGCGACCTCAATGGTGAAACGTGCGCTGAGCATGTCCTCGCCGGTATCGAGCGGTATGGAGAACATTTCGCGGGCCTTGCGCAAACGGTAGAAGAACGTGTTGCGGTGGACGTACAGCTCGTTCGACGCCGCGGTCGCGTCGCCGGGATGCTCCAGAAACGCCTTGATGGTTGCGATGTACTCGGTACCCTTGGCACGGTCGTAGTCGAGCGCGGCGAGGATACGCTGATCGCATAGCAGGCGCGTTCCGCGATGGCTTGCGTTGGCGACGGAGACGGCCATGGCGCGCAGGCGATGGTGCCAGTGCAGCGAGACGATGGAGTCGTCGTCGACGGCCGACGAAAGCTGGATGCACTCTTCAAAGCCAACCGGGCACAGAAGGATGTTTTCGAACGGCTCGCTCACATAGGCGCGCAGCGAGTTGTTGACCAGCAGCGCCGCAAGCGGGGGGTTGTCGAGCGTAAGCTCCTCGAGCTTCTCGTAATAGGGAAACGCCGGGCCGTCGATGTGCGGCATGGGGAGCAGCATACAGAACGTGTTGCGGTGGGTGACCCAGATGCCGTGGGGAAAAACGTCTTTCATAAGGCGCCCGACATGCGAGCTGTACGTGGGGGAGGCGAATAGCCGCTCCCCTTCGACGGTGAGCATGGCATAGGCACCGGAGGTGTCGACGCCGGCGTCGGCGAGCCTGCCCGTCGCGTCTTTGGTTTGGGTGAACCGCCCGTCGAGAATATCCGACAGGACCGACGCCCCTTGGTTGGAGCTGGTGGCCACATCGGCCATGCGGTCGATGATGATGCCCGCCAAGGAACCCGCATAGTCGATAAGCTCCAGGTCGTAGCCGGTAAAGGCTCCCTGGGGCTTGTAGACATCAAACCGACCGAGTTCCAAGCGCTTGTAGTAGACGACGCTCGTGACCCAGTTCTCGTCGTTCGAGATGTCGTGGCTCGCGTCGGGGTAGTGCTTGGCACGGGCGTTTTCGACGATGCAGTCACGGTCGATGACGGCCTGGACTTCAGGTGCGATGTAGCCTGTCTTGAGCTGGGCGGCGATATCCTCGCGCGCATCGGAGAACTCGCCCACGTGGGCGAGGATGCGACCATCGGTGTTGACCACAATGGTGGGCAGCCCTAAGACGTTGTAGGCGCGTTGGACGAACTGGCGGATGTTGTGCGTGTGCTGGAAGGTGTCGAACAGACGGCCCTTCATGGCGTCGATGGCTACGACCTGCTGGGGTATGCGGTCAAAGCGCTCGAACGCCTTGCTTATGGGGAGCGACGTGGCTGCAACGATGCACGACGTGCTGGCATGCACGGCGTCGTCGGGAATTGCCGCGTGGTAGAGGACGAGCGATACGGTCCCCGGCGGTGTCCACGGTCCGCCGAAGTCGCCCGGGCGGCACAAGACGAGCTCTCGCATGCCCAAAGGGGTGACACGAGCTTCACTCGCCCGGGCGGCCAAGTCGACGGCGGTAATGCATACGACCTCTTGGTTGAGAGCGAACTCGGTCGCCGCTCGACAATCGACGACTTCGAGTTCGGCGAGGATCGAGCGAATTTTCATGGAGCCTCCAGCTCAACGTTCGCGGTCGGTTATATACCGCTCGCAGTTTGCTAGCGGCTCGGTTCGTTTGAAATTGTACGCGCGCACAAGCGCCGCGTCCACGCCAAGCCAATGCTTAATCGGGCACACATAGCGGGTGCTCGCCCTTGCGTCGGATACTCATGGTACAGGAGAAACCCAGACAGAAAGGGCACAGGGCCCATTCGCAAGGGAAGGGATTGGTCGTATGACTAAGATCGTCGGCGTATCGTTCGGTACCAAAAACGGCAACAACGATACCATCTGCAAGGTCGCTCTGCTCGCCGCCCAGGAGGCTGGCTGCGAGATCGAGTTCATCCGTGCGATGGACCTCAATATCAAGCACTGCACCGGCTGCATCGCCTGCGTCAAGGCCCTTATGAGCGGCCGCGGCAACATGTGCATGCACAAGGACGACTTCGACTGGCTGGCATTCAAGATGTTCAACGCTGACGGCGTCATCATGTGCGACCCCATCTTCGAGACCGGCGCTTCGGGCCTCTTCCACACCATCATGGACCGCTTCGGGCCCCGCATGGACACCGGCAACAACTACATCTGCACCGAGATCGCCAACAAGATGGGCAAGCCCGAGAACGCGCCTAACCCCGCGATCATGAGCCCCAAGGTCGTGTCCTACATCGGCATCGGCGGTTCTGACTGGGGCACCCACGTCGAGTCCGAGCACCAGATCCAGTCCATGACCCCCGCTTGGAAGGTCATCGACAACGAGTGGGTGCCCTGGGCCAAGACCGCCCTTATGCAGGACGAGCTCATCGAGCGCGCCCGTGAGATCGGCACCAACATCGCCGAGGCCGCCAAGGACATCGAGCACGCCGAGTTCAAGGGCAAGAAGGGCGTCTGCCCCCACTGCAACTGCAACGACTTCTACCTGGTCCCCGGCGAGAACCGTGCCATCTGCTGCGTGTGTGGTCTCGAGGGCACCGTGGATGTCGTCGACGGCGTCGTAACCGTCTCCTATAAGGACGAGGACCTGCACAAGGCCCACGACACCATCTCCGGTAAGAAGATCCATGGCGAGGACATCGGCCGCAACGAGGGCATCCTGGCCGAGATGAAGAAGACGCCCGAGTACAAGGAGCGTGTCGCCTTCTACCGCGATGCCATCCAGCCCGTCATGCCCGAGCGTGACTAGCACATAGTTTGCTCCCCAGCGGGCCCTGCCAAGAAACCCTATTTGGTAGGGTCCGTATTTTGTCCGCTTATAATCGGAAGGTTGACCGCCATGCCTATGAAGAATTCGACCAAGCTCGTCAAGGTCCTTCTTACCAATATCCCCATCGCCATCTCCATCTCGCTGGTCGCCAGCTACATCGGAATCTCGTCTGCGGGGCTGCCCGCCGAGGCGTTCATGCCTGCGTTCATCCAGTCGACGCTTATGAACACCGCCATGTCCTACGTCATCTCGTTCTTCATTGGTTGGTTCGTCCCGTCCGAGAAGTGGGGCTTCGCCTTTGCCGGCACCTGCGGTGCCAAGCCGTCCGACGGCCTTAAGTTCGGTCTACTGCTCAACCTGGTCGTCAACACCGTCTACGTCGCCATCAACGCGATCATCCTCACCTATGTGAACGCTATCGTCATGCAGGGCATGCCCCTGGCCGCGTTCCCCTTTGCGCTCATGGGGTCGCTTCCCCAGTGCTGGATCGTCGGCTACGTCGTCTCGTTCGTGTGGGCACGTCAGGCCGAGTCCATCGCCCGCAACCTCATGAGCGATCCCGAGCCACAGATGCACTAGACGGTTCGCTTGGATGTTTGTGCGTGCGCACATTGAGCCTGTGTCTGCCCAGGTCCAGGCTTATAGATAACGAAGTTCTATCGGCGGGGCATTCGGCCCCAACGTAAAGGAGAAGATATGAAGCAGCTCGAAACCGACGTAGTCGTCGTCGCAGCCGGCCTGTCCGGTCTGGCCGCGTCCGTCGCAGCCGCCGAGTCTGGCGCCCGCGTCATCACCCTCGAGAAGGCCGCCAACACCGGCGGTGCCGCCAATATGGGCATGGGCCCCGCCGCTGCGGGTTCCCCCATCCAGAAGGCAGCCATGATCGAGGTCACCCCCGGCGAGCTGTTCCGTCGCCACATGTTCTTTACCCATTACCAGGTCGACGCCCGTCTCGTTCGTGCCTACTACTTCAAGTCCGGCGACACCATCCAGTGGCTCATGGACATGGGCGTCGAGTTTGACTCCGTCCGCCCCGCCTTCCGCGCCCGCGAGCGCAACCGTGCTTACGCCGACGGCGAGTACACCTGGCATGTCGTACGGCCCGAGGACGGCTCCGAGCCCGGTCCCCGCGCCGCAACGACCATGACCAAGCGTATGACCGAGCGCGCCCAGGAGCTGGGCGTCGAGTTCATGCTCGAGACCCCCGCTTCCTCCCTCATCACCAACGACGAGGGTGCCGTCTGCGGCGTCCGCGCCACCGAGAAGAACGGTGAAGAGATCGAGATCTCCTGCAAGAGCGTCATCGTCGCAACCGGCGGTTTCGGCCACAACACCCAGCTCATCAAGGAGAAGATCGGCCTCGACTGGGGTAAGAACCTCTTCTCCTTCGCCATCCCCGGCATGGACGGCGACGGTATCAACATGTGCCACGAGGTCGGCGCCGGCCACACGCCCGTCACCATGGAGCTCATGTACCAGATCCCCGACAACATGAACCACTTCTACATCGAGGGTGCGTTCCGTCAGCCCTGCTACTGGTGCGACCGCAACGGCGAGCGCTTCATGCCCGAGGACGAGATCTACAACACCACCTTCACCGGCAACGCCATCAATCACCTGCCCGGCAAGGTCGGCTATGCCATCTTCGACGCCAAGATGCTCAAGCGCTGGAAGAAGAACGGTCCCGACATCATCTCCCACATCCACCCGCACGACCTGTACGAGGGCTTCGAGGAGCAGTGGGAGCGCGATTTGGCCGACGGCTACGAGCCCATCTGCCAGGCCGATACCCTCGAGGAGCTCGCCGAGAAGGCCGGTATCGACGTCGATGGCCTGATTGCAAACGTCGAGGAGTACAACGACATGTGCGCCGAGGGCTGGGACAGCCTGTTCGAGAAGGAGCGCGAGTTCATGCAGCCCCTGGAGAAGGGCCCCTTCTACTGCTGCAAGCAGTACATGGGCGCGTACGGTACCCTGGGCGGCGTGCTCATCAACCACAAGATGGAGGTCATGGACGAGGAGTCCCACGTCATCGACGGCCTGTACTGCGTGGGCACCGACGCCTGTACCATTTACGGCGACTCCTACAACTTCTGCATTCCCGGCAACACCATGGGCTTCTGCCTCAACTCCGGCCGCATTGCCGGTGAAAACGCCGCAGCCAAGCTCTTCGAATACTAAAAGCGTGCGCACGGGGCATCCTGTGCGAACTCGGTGCGCCCGTCGGGTCCTGCGGCCTGGCGGGCGCGCTTTTTGCAAAGAAACCCCTGCGACAAGGGAGGAACAACGTGAAGCTGACGATTAATGGCCAGCAGGTCGAGGCGGACGAGGGGACGACCGTCCTCGACGCCGCGCTCGACGCGGGCATCTTCATCCCGCATTTGTGCAAGCATCCCGATCTGGAGGCGGTCGGCGGTTGCCGTCTGTGCATGGTGTGCGTCGACGGATCCGATGAGCCCGTGTGCGCCTGCAAGACCGAGGTGGCTGACGGCATGGTGGTCGACTCCGCCGCGCCGGGCGCCGAGCGCGTGCGCAAGACGGCCATGGAACTCATCTTGGCCACGCACCCCACCGATTGCACCGGCTGTCCCAAGTACGGCACCTGCGAGCTGCAGTCCATGTACCAGTACATGGGCGTCTCGCCCACGAAGTGGCGCGTTAAGAGCCGCGTCGTGTCGACCGACGAGTCCAACCCCCTCATCACCCATATGTTCACCCGTTGCATCCGTTGCGGCCGCTGCGTGCGCGCCTGCAACGACCTGCGCGGCGTCGGCGTGCTTGGCTACCAGCACACCGAGAAGGGCATCCGCATCGGCACCGACGGGCTCGTGTCGCTCGAAGAGGCGGGCTGCCGCTTCTGCGGCGCCTGCGTCGAGGTGTGCCCCACCGGTTCCATCGTCGACGTGCTGCGCGAGGCATCAGCTGGCTCGAGCCGTGCCGATGCAGTCGTGCCCTGTCGCAGTACCTGCCCGGCACATATCGACATCCCCGATTACCTACGCCGCATCCGCGAGGGCAAGTGGGGCGAGGCGGCCGCCGTCGTGCGCGAGAAGGTGCCCTTCCCCGAGACTCTGGGCTCCATCTGCACCCACAACTGCGAGTCGGCCTGCAAGCACAACGAGCTCGACCAAGCGCCCGTGTCGGTGTGCCGCCTCAAGCGCGCGGCAGCCGTGCGCGACGACGGTGCGTGGAAAGAACTCGTACGTCACGAGCCTCTCACCGGCAAGAAGGTAGCCGTGGTGGGAGCCGGTCCCGCCGGCCTGACCGCTGCGCAGTTCCTGGCTCAGAAGGGTCATGCCGTCACGGTGTTCGAGGCCAACGAGAAGACTGGCGGCCAGATGCGCTACGGTATCCCGGCCTACCGCCTGCCCGATGCCGTGGTCGACGGCGAGGTCGCTGCGATCCTCGAGACCACGCAGGCGACTGACGCCGAGCCGCGTATCCAGATCAGGTGCTCCGAGCGCGTGGGCGATCCCGTTGGGTTGCTCGGACAGGGGTACGACGCGGTCCTCGTGGCGGTCGGCACCCATGCGGGCGTTCGTCTGGGTATGCCCGGGTGCGACCTCGACGGCGTCTACGTCAACACCGATTTCCTCAAAGCCGCCCGCAACGGCGAGTCCATGGACGCCTCGGGCGACGTGGTCGTGCTGGGTGGCGGCAACGTGGCCTACGACTGCGCCCGCACCGCCGTGCGCCTGGGCGCCGCGAGCGTGCACATGGCCTGTCTCGAGGCCGTCGACGCCATGACGTCGACTCCCGAGGAGCGTGCCGAGGGCGCCGAAGAGGGCATCGTTTTGCACGACGCCTACGCGTTCACGTCTATCAACGAGTCCGAGCCCGGTAGCGGCCGTGTCGGTTCGGTAACCGTGCACAAGATTGCCAAGTTCTACTTCGACGAGGACCGCAGGCCCGTGACCGAGCTGGTCGACGGCGGCGAGCTGACCTTGCCCGCCGAACACGTGGTCTTTGCCGTGGGCCAGAAGCCCGAGGGCACCCTCGACATGGGTCTCGAGCTCACGCACGGTCCCTACATCGTGGCCGACGACGAGGGCCGCACGAGCGTCGAGGGCGTGTGGAGCGCCGGCGACTGCGTGACGGGCACCAAGTCCGTCATCGCCGCGATCGAGGCCGGTCGCACGTGCGCCGCCTCCATCGACCGCGCTCTGGGTGGCGACGGCGACATCTCGGCGTGCCTGACCACGCACGAGGCTCCCAACCCGTGGATCGGCCCGCGCCCCGAGGCCTTCGAGGCCGGGCGCGTCGAGCCCGAGATAGCGGACGGCGCCGAGCGTGCAAAGAGCTTCGATGCGTTCGAGTGCCCGTACTCCGAGGCCGAGGCCATCTGCGAGGCAAGCCGCTGCCTGCAGTGCGACCTGCGCCTGACCCTGCACGCCCCGCGCCTGTGGAACGAGTTTTAGGAGGTATGGACATGACAACCATCGTAAATTTCATGCCCGTCTACGCGCAGGCCCCTGTTGCCCAGACCCTGCTCGAGCGCGACGTCGACGCCGCCGCCGCGGCCGTCCGCTCGCTTACCGGTGACGTCGTCGTGCTCGTGAGCTCCGCCTGTACCGTCGCCGAGAAGCTCGCCCGAGAGCTCGACGGTGCCGCTCGCGTGGTGGGCTGCGACCCGTCCCTGGGTTATATCTGGGGCAACGAGTCCGCCGTGTGCGCGTACCTTGAGGACCGCCGCATGATGCCGTCTGCACCCGCGGGCACGTCTTCCGAGGCCCGCGTGGTCTCTGCGGCCGAGCTGATGGCCGCAGACGGCAAGCGCTGGGTGTGGGTTGACGGCGCTGCAGAGCCCGTCGAGCTTGCGGCCACCGTGACGTGCGCCAATCTGGCCGAGGCTGCGGGTGTCGCATCGCCCAAGGCCGTCTACGTAGGGTTCCCCGCGTCGACGTTTTACGCTCCGGACGCCACCGTGGAGATGACGAGCGACTACGTGCGCGTCTACGGGGCCAAGAACTGCATGGCCCGCGCTCTGCGCGAGGTGTGCGAGGCCAACCGTCGCGAGTGCTGCGGGCGCTGCGTGTACGGTTACGAGGGAGGCCATCAAATCACCGCCATCCTCACCGATGTCTGCAACGGCCGTGGCCGCAGCGGCGACGTCGAGCTCGTGCGCGACCTGGCCCCCGTGATGGAGGCCCAGAGCCTGTGCGAGCAAGGGCCGGCTTTGGCCCGCGCGGCCAAGAGCGCGATCGAGCTGTTCGGTACCGAGATCGAGCGTCACTACAGCCGCAAAGCCTGCGACGCCGGCGAGTGCGACGCTTTCATGACCTTCCACATCCTGCCCGACAAGTGCGTGGGCTGCGGCGAATGCGCGGACGTCTGCGAGGAGGAGGCGATTCTCGGCAAGAACCGCTTCGTGCACGTCATCGACCAGAAGGCCTGCACCAAGTGCGGTGCGTGCGTCGCCGCCTGCGAGGAGGGTGCGATCATCCGGGCGGGTGCCGACAAGCCCCGCACGCCGCCTCGCCCCATCCCCTGTAAGAGGCGTTAGGCAGCGAGCTGCGCCACCGCGGTGACGCTCCAATCTTTGTGCGAGAACTGCCGTAACGTGCCAAGCGACCGGATCGCGGGCGCGGTCCGGTCGCTTTATATGGCGATGCGTACAACATCCGCCCTGCACAACGTGTAGGTTTGTGCGCGCACACAGTGCGTCATAATATTGACGCCGAGCGAAAGCCCCAGGCGACGGCTGCGGACAGGCCAAAGATCGGACCCTCATTTAAAAACGTAGACATAGGCACATGCTCCTCAAGACAGTTGAGCTTAAGCATAGCATCGTCGCCGACGTGCAGCCCGCGTTCCTGAGTGCTATTGATTAAGTCAAAATCATACGGTTGGATGGGGAATTACACGTACATTTGTCGGCTGTACCTCGGAAGCGCGGCCAAAGCGGAAGTCTGCGGACCAGACATCCGCTTTGGTAATTGTCTATTTCCAGCTAAACGGCTACGGCATGGCGTCCTTAGGACATGGCGCCTCCTGTCGCCTCAGTCTCCATTCGCTCAATCAGCGGTTGATTGGGGTCAAACCGACTCTGAATTCTCAAAATATGGAACGTCAACTGTATGTTGGCGATGGTTTCGGCGTCCTTGAAGTCGCATCCCATGATCTGACGGATCTTGTCGAGCCGGTAATACAGCGTGTTCTTGTGGATGAAGAGCTCGGCTGCGACGTCTGCCGGGTGCGCTGGGTTTTGCAGGTACCGCCACAACGTAGATGTGAGCTCTGTCCCCTCGCGTTCGTCCTCCTCGAGTAATCGTATAAGGGGCGAGAACTGACACCCATGGATCACGTATGGATCGTCGACATGCAGAATCAAGTCATCGAGTCGAAGCGTGGAATACAGGAAGACGTGCCGGCGGGTATTAAGTCGTCGAGCGGCGGCGATGGCGCGACGTGCCTCGTCGATACGGTGCTTGGCCTGGTGGATATCGGTAAAGCCCGAGCTTGCCCCGATGAAAATCGCGGTGCTGGTGAGTTGTTGCTCGAGCGCGTCGATATCGCAGAAGTGCTCACCTGGTCCGTCGACGCTCGAGAGAAACAGGATTTCCGTCTGATTGATCGTGAACACCGCATTCTCGATGTGGCCGAGCAGGCGCTCGGCCAGCGGGCGCACGCTGTCGAAGGCCAACAGCTGCTGCGAGAAGTCCACGCAGAGCATGTGCATGCGCGGCTTGAGCTTGTAGCCAAAGGTCGAGAACTGCTTCTGCAGTCGGTCCATGTCGTTGAGCTCCAGACCCGATTCCAGCAGTTTGAACAGGCGCGCATAGTAGAGGGTCTTGTTGAGCGTGTGGGCATCGCTTCGTTCCATTTGGATGCTGATAATCTGTGCAATCGTGGGAAGCATCGCCATGCGGCTGGGGCGCAGATGCCGCCCATGGGTGAAGAAGCTCATCGAACCGATGATGGCATCGCCTGCGTGGATGAGCGCGTAATGGTTGGTGTAGACGTTGCCGGCATGGTCGGTCCAATCGAATACGCGTAGATCGAACGGCTTGCGAATGTTGGTCAGACCCTTTGCCTTTAGCAGTGGAAACGCCTCGATGGGAACCGTATTGTCGTTGGCGTCCTCACCATTCGTGACGAAAGAGGGAAAGTTGTCGGATACGGCGACGAAATTGAGCGAATTGTCCAGAACTGAGGCAGGGGCTCCTATGGCCTCGGCGGCGACGTTGAGCAGGGTCTTGAGATTCGCCCCGCGATTGACGAGCCCAGTCATCGAGATTACCAGGTCCTTCTTTTTTTGAAGCTCGCGGAATTCGTGGGAGACCGTCTCGAATGCCTCGATCCAGCGGCGGAATTCATAGAGTGTCGCGACGAACGAATCGCCCGAGAGCGGTTTGAGCGGCTCATCGAGGTGTAGGAAGAACGCGCGTCCTCGTCGAAGCTCTTCTGGGAGTGTGTTGAAGTAGGAGGCATCCGCGAAAAATATCACGTCGAAGTCATCGAGTGCTGCTGCCACGGAACCCGAAAGCAGTGTCGTCCCGCTAAACGATTTGCTCTGAAGTCCGTTTTTGACCACAGTGATTGTGCTAGAGTCCAATTCATTCAATAACTCGTTAAGTTCCATAAGACCCCTCCCATCGGTGCAGTTAAACATCTATAACGATAGCAATACCGTGCTCAATAATTTTATTATCGCAGCAAGGTAAAACCGTTCACGGAATGTTTTCGACCGTTTAACGCCAATTCAAACTCAGAACACTGTGCGCAAGAACAGTGAAGTGGAAGCAGCTCCATCGCATACTGCAGTTCATGGAAACAGCCCGGAAAAACGCTTCCGGGTACGCGACGAGAGGAGCGTTTTTATGGCCGATGAGGAATATAAGGGCATCTACAAAAAGATGACCTTCGGCAAGGACGGCGAGGAGTTCGAGGTTCCCTTCGCCAAGGGCAACCCCGGCAAGAGCCGCGAGGAGCTCGACGAGATCAAGCGGAAGATGCGCGAGGATCCCGAGGCTGCCGGCGACGGTGAGATGGTCGCTACCATGGGCTTCTGTGCCAAGTACAATCCGCACACCTACGAGACCGATATCCCGGGTATTATGTGCGAGCGCGACGTGGCGTGTGTCCTGCGCGACGGTACTGTCATCTACGCCGACATCTACCGCCCCTCCAACACCACCGAGAAGGTCCCGGTCATCTGCGTTTTTGCCCCGTTCGGCAAGAACCCCTCCGAGGGCATGGACTCTTGGCAGCTCATGGGCGTGCCTCCCAAAACCGTCTCGCAGTACGCTAAGTTCGAGGCACCCGACCCTGGCTACTGGTGCCACTATGGCTACGCTGTCGCCAACGTCGATCCGCGCGGTGTCGGTAACTCCGAGGGCGACGTGTATCTGTGGGGTTCCCAGGATGCCCAGGACGGCTACGATTTCATCGAGTGGGTCACCGCTCAGGAGTGGTGCAATGGTCGCGCTACGATGATCGGCAACTCCGGCGTCTGCATGTCCCACTGGCGCATCGCTGCCCAGCGTCCGCCCCATCTGGCATGCCTCGCTGCTTGGGAGGGCCAGGGCGACCTGTATCGTGAGTCTTACTTCTGCGGTGGCATTCCCAACCCCGATTACGAGACCCATATCATCCAGGCACTCGCGGTTAACAACTACATCGAGGACACCCCCAAGATGGTTGCCAAGTACCCGCTGATGAACGCCTACTACAAGGACAAGATCGTCGACTGGAACAAGATTCGCATTCCGACGTATGTCACCGCCGGCTGGGTCCACCATCATCTGCGTGGCGCATTCGAGGGCTTCCGTCGCATCCGTACCCCCAAGAAGTGGATGCGCGCTCACCGCGACTTCGAGTGGCCCGATACCTACACGCCGGCCAACCTCGAGGACCTGCGCAAGTTCTTCGATCGTTACTGCAAGGAGATTCACAACGGCTGGGAGATGACGCCGCGTGTCCGCATCGACGTCATGGACGGTTACGACTACGACTACGCCAGCAAGCGTGCCGAGGATACCTTCCCGCTGAAGCGCACCGAGTACAAGAAGCTCTACCTCAATGCTGCAGACGGTACCGCCGGCTTCGACGAGTACGGCAATGAGGCCGAGGTTGTCTACGATCCCAAGACCGAGACCACTACGTTCACCTACGAGTTCACCGAGGACACCGAGATCACGGGCTACATGAAGCTCCATCTTTACGTCGAGTGCCGCGGGTACGACAACATGGACCTCTTCCCCTGGGTCATCAAGCTCGATCATGAGGGCAATTACGTGCCCATCCGTGTCATGGGCGCTCCGTTCCGCGGAGCCTGGGGCTTCCTGCGCTGCTCGCACCGCGATCTCGACCCCAAGTACGCAAGTGACTTCCAGCCCGTGCACAGCCACGAGAAGGAAGAGCGTATGCAGCCCGGCGAGATCGTCCCGGTCGACGTCGAGATGTATCCGCACTCCCGCCTCTGGCACAAGGGCGAGAAGCTCCAGGTCGTCATTGCCGGTCGCTTCATCAAGACCGAGTGGTTCCACGACAACGATATGAACCACAAGACCGATAACGGTGACGGCATGCACGTCATCCATACCGGCGGTGAGCATCAGTCCTACCTGCAGATTCCGGTCGTTCCGCCTAAATACAAGGTCGGCGACTATATCTGGCACGGCGATAACTGCTAGCCTCCGCAGTATTTTCGCCTGCATACGAGGTGCGTTTTCTCTGGCGCGCCCCTTCGGCGCTCCGCTTTGGAGCGACGTCTGGCGGGAGGTTTTGACCTCTCTCTACCTCCCGCCTCTTTAAGGAAGTCACCATGTCTGACCAAAAGAAATTTAATGCCTGGCTGCCGAACTTCGGCGCCAAAGGCTGGGGCATCACCATTGCCTGCTTCGTTTTCTTCTACTTCTATTCGTTCTGGAACGCCGCGACCAACACGTTGTTCGGGCTCTACACCCAAATGTACGGTTGGCAGCAGACTGATATGTCCTATGCCATCACTGTCGCCGGCTGGATTAGTCTGATCGCCGTTGTTCTGTTTGGCACGCTCGGTCGCAAGATCGGCGCCAAGATGGTTTCGGTTATCGGCTTGGCGGGAACAGCTGTCGGTTTTGGCGTGCTTGCCTGTGCAAACACGTTTGAGCTCTTCGTCGCCGGCGTCGTGATCTTCAACTTCTCCATGGTCGCCTACGCCACCATCGGTGTCGGCCTGCTCGGATCTTCCTGGTTCCCGCGCACCAAGGGTGTCTTCATGGGTATTGCCACCATGGGCATGACTATTTCCTCGGCAACCCTGAACCCTATCATCCTGGGCTTTGCCGGCAGTGCGTTTGGTATCTCGGGATTCTTCTGGACCATGGCCGTCGTCGTCGCCATCACGGCCGTCGTCGTCTTCCTCTTCGTCAAGAACAACCCCGAGGAGGCCGGTGCATATCCGGATAATGACCAGTCCGTAAGCCGTGAGGAGCTCGAGGCCGAGTTCAAGGCCGCACAGGAGTACAAGAAGACGAGTCCCTGGACCACCGCCCGCGTGCTCAAGACTCCGCAGACTTGGCTCATCGGCCTGGGCACCGGCCTTCCGATGATGGTCGGAGCCGGCACGATTGCCTTGCTCGTTCCCACGTTGGCGTCGTATGGCCAAGATCCCATGTTCGGTGTTGTGCTGTTGTCGTCCATGTGGCCGATCGGCCTGCTGGGCCACTATCTCATCGGTGTCATCGATCAAAAGATCGGCACCAAGAAGACCACGCTCGTCGTAATCTGCGTGTTGGGCCTGGGTGGCCTACTCGTGAGGCTCGGCGGATCGCACTCCATCGTTTGCGTCCTGGCGACGGCCATGTTTATGTTTGGTCTTTCGGGTGCTGCGAATGTCTGCATGTCGCTGACCGCATCGATCTACGGTCGCGCCGACTTCGAGGTCGCCTACACGCCTATCCAGGTCATTTTCAATGTATTGAACTTTGCCGGCGTGTCCGTCATGTCCACGGTTTCGGCCCTGTTCGGTCCGCAGAACGTCATGCTCGCCGTATTTATCATCTGCATCGTTGCATTCATCCCGGTGATCGCGCTGCCATATAAGCAGATCGCGTCCATTATCCGCTGAGAGTAGCCGTCTGGCAGCTGTGCACCCATTGAGCCGGAGCATCATAGCGGCCAGACCAGCTGTAAGTAACCAAGCCGAGCATTCGCTTGGCAATAACTGTCGATCGGAAAGGATCACATCATGAACGAATTCCAGGAAGAAGTCCTCGACATCCTCAAGGACAAGGCCGTTGACATCTTTGGCGTCGATCGCGGCTCCCTTTCGGCCGAGACCACCTTCGTAGATGACTTGGGTTGCAAGAGCGTGAACATCGTCCAGTTTGCCTCCGCGCTCGAGGATGAATACGAGGTCGAGGTTCCCTACATGCAGCTCAACAAGTGCAAAACGTTTGCCGATGCCTGCCAGTTCGTAGACGATGCCCTGTCCATGTAATAAGCCTCTGGGCGGCCGCGAGCGATTCGCGTCCGCCCTTTCTTATTTGAGAGAAAGGATGATGCCGTCATGGCAACCCTGATCGATACCCTCGTCCAAGACGCCAAGGGCGCACCCAAGCGCGTGGCTCTGCCCGAATGCGAGGCGGAGAAGACCCTTCAGGCAGCCCGTTGCGTGCTCGACGGCGGCATTGGCACGCCGGTTCTTGTAAGCCCGCGTGCCGTGATCGAGGAGACCGCCGCCCGTGCCGGCGTGTCTCTCGACGGCATGGAAATTGTCGATTCTGCCGATGCGGATGCCCTCGAGGCGCTCGCCGTGCGCTTCATGGGTGCTGGCAAACCTCGTCTACTGAGCGAGAAGGGTATTCGCCGTAAACTCAAGAATCCTATGTACTACGCCATGGTCATGGAAGAGCTCGGCGATGTCGACTGCACCTTCTGCGGCCATATCAACACCACGGGTGACGTTCTCATGTGCGCCCAGATGACCATTGGCCTCAAGGAGGGCGTGGACGTGCCGTCCATCCTGGCGCTCGTCGAGACCCCTGGTTTTGAAGGACCCGAGGGCGGCGTGATTTGCTTTACCGACTGTGGCCTGAATCCTGAGCCCAACGCCTCTGAACTTGCCTCTATCGCCATCAGCGCTGCTGACGGCGTGCGCTCCATTATGGGTTGGGAGCCGCGTGTGGCTTTCCTGTCTTTCTCGACCGATGGTTCTGGTGCCGGCGAGTCTGTCGACCGTGTCGAGGAGGCCGTGAAGCTCGTCCACGAGCGTCGCGCCGATATCGCCGCCGACGGCGAGTTCCAGCTCGATGCCGCCATCGATCCGGCTGTCGCCGCCAAGAAGGTCAAGCGTGACAGCGATGTCGCCGGTCGCGCCAACGTGCTTGTATTCCCCGATTTGAATGCTGCGAACATCGCCGTCAAGCTCATCCAGCGTTTTGCCAAGGGCGCGGCGTACGGTCATACGCTTAACGGCTTTGCCAAGCCGGTCGCCGACTCCAGCCGTGGTGCCACGGTCGAGGAGATCGTGGGCGACATCGCAATGCTCGTTCTTGCGGCGCGCTAGGGATCTGCCGTGGACGTAGGCGAGCTCGCTGCCACGTTACCGTATCTGCGGCGCGAGGCCACTCGGAAGCTCGACCGGCGACGTTGTTCGGGGGATTGGTTCGCGCCCGATCCCGCACGGGGATGCATGAGCGGCTGCTGGCTTCACAGGGCTTTTGGTGCCGATGCCCGTCCTGTGGTATTCGAGCTCCATGGTGGCGGTTTCGCGCTCGGTGATGCACGGACAAGCGATTCCCTGTGTTCGTGGATTCGAGATTCGTTCGAGGCGAACGTGGTGGGTGTCGAGTACCGCTTGGCGCCGGAACACCCGTTTCCCGCCGCGCTGGATGATGTGGCAGGTACGGTTCGGCGGATCGTCGTGGGCGATGAACTCGATGTTGAGCCGGGCCGCGTGATCTTGATGGGTTTTAGCGCCGGTGCCAATCTTGCTGCGGCATATGCCCTGCTCTCCCAGCGCTCGGATGAACTCCCATGCGCGTCGGGCTTGGTGCTTCACTACCCATGCCTCGATGTGTCCGAGCGCTTCGATGGGTGCTCCAGCGACGGCGCCAGCTTGGAGGCCGATGCCATGGCGGCCTATTCGGACCTCTATGCGGGCGAATGCGATCAGTGCGACCCGTTGATGTCGCCGCTGCATGCATCCGATTCCGAGCTCGCGGATTTTCCGCGAACGGTGTTAGCGCCCGTAGTCGGCGATGTGCTCCTCGGACAGTCGGAGCGTTTCCGCGAGCGCTTGCTTACCGCTAGTCCTTTCGGGCGCGACCGCGTAGTCTGGCAACCCGTCGATGGCGTGGAGCACGGCTATGTCGAGAGGGATCTCAACACGGCGAACGAGCGGAGTTTTGTCACGAAAGCTATCGCACGGTCACTTGAGCCTCTGCTCGGCCCCGTGCTCCACGATATCCCGTTACCCATACCCGAAGATTCGGAGTAGACGCATATGTGCGAATGGAAGATCAATACCGTCCTGTGCGATTTGGTGCTCGCAATCGTCATCAACACCTCGGCGATGTTGTTCGCTGGCGCGACGTTCACCTTTCAGGCCTGGTATCCGGGCGTGGCGTCGGCGTTTTTCACCAACGTGCTGCTGCAGTTGGTGCTTCCCGTGCCCGGATTTGCCGCTGCGGTGACCAACTGGGCGGACGGGCGCCGCTGGCGTCCCCTTGTCCAAGTGTTCATGGAGAATCTCGTCTTCGTGACGTGTATCTCATTCACCATGGCCGTGATCCAGACGTCGCCAGGGGGCGATGTCATTGCCTCGTGGCTTGCGACCTATGTGCGGCTCGTATTTGTCGGTTACGTCACGTCGCTTGTCCTTTTTGCCGTTCAAAACCATTAGCCGGGTGTTTCCGTCCAAACGGGACGCCCTTGAACATCAAATGAAGGGAGCTCTTATGAGCTACAAGATCCTGACCCTCTCACCGGGTTCCACTTCCACCAAGGTCGCCGTGTTCGACGGCACCGAGGCTCTCTTCCGCCTGAACGTCACGCATCCTGCCGAGGAGCTTGCCAAGTTCGATCAGGCGGCCGATCAGTTTGAGTACCGCAAGGAGACGATTCTCGCCGCTCTTGCCGAGCACGGTGTCAAGCTCGAGGACATCGATGCGTTCTCCGGCTACTGCGGCGCAATGGGCCCCACGATCGGCGGTATCTTCAAAATCGACGACACCGTGTGCGAGCGTGTGCTGCACGCCGGCGTCAACCATCCCGCCATCCTGGGTGCTCCGCTGCTGCATGCCTTCGCCCAGCAGGTGAACAAGCCCGCGTACGCTGTCAATCAGCCCGATACCGACGAGCTCGAGGATGTCGCCCGCATTACCGGTTACCCCGGTGTTTACCGCAAGAGCCACGTGCATTGCCTCAATCAGAAGGAATGCGCTATCCGCTGCGCCACCGAGCTCGGCACCACGTATGGCGAAGGCAATTTCATTGTTGCGCATGTGGGCGGCGGTCTTTCTGTGGCCTGCCACAACCACGGCAGCATGATTGATACCAACGACGTGCTCGAAGGCTCCGGCCCCTTCGCGCCCAACCGCTCGGGCGATGCGCCGCTTAAGCCCGTCGTCAAGCTCGCGTTCTCCGAAGGCGCGAGCCAAAAGCAGATGAACGGCGTGATCGGCAAGACCGGTGGTCTCCTGGGCCTGTGCGGCACCGATGACGCTCGCATTATCGATAAGCGTATCGAGGAAGGCGACGAGTGGGCCAAGATTGTCTATGACGCCATGGCATACCAGGTCGCCAAGTACATTGGTGCTTTCGCTGCCGTACTCAAGGGTAAGGTCGACGGCATCGTTCTGACCGGCGGTGTCTCCAATGACCCGTACTTCACCGGTTATGTGAGCGAGCGCGTCGAGTGGATCGCCCCGGTCAAGATCTACGGCGGCGACTTCGAGATGGACGCTCTCGCGTCCGGTGCCATCCGCGCTCTCGAGGGCACCGAAGAGGTCATGACTTACACCGGTGAGCCCTCTTGGAAGGGCTTCCAGATGCCCGGTGCCTTCGATGACGTGATGGCATAGGGGAGCGCTTCATATGGCTTCGTCCCCTGCGACCGCCCTGGGCAAAAGCGGTTTTCACTACGCCTACCTCATCGTCGCCTGCGGCATCGCGCTCACTTGTGTGCCGTGCGCGCTGGTGCTGTCGTGCGCCGGCATCTTCTTCACGCCCGTAAGCTCGTTTTTCGGTGTGAGCAAGGCTGAGTTCTCCCTGTACTTCTCGATTCTTAACGCTTCCATGATGGTGAGCCTTCCCGTAGCTGGCAAGCTCATGGGCCGATTCGACATGCGCGTCATCCTGTCGGCGTGCGTCGCGATGTGCGGCTGTGGTCTCATCGCGTTCTCGATGTTCAACGAGATGTGGCAGTTCTACGTTGTGGGGGCTTTGCTCGGTCTCGGCCTTGCGCCCCTGCTGTACCTTGCCGTGCCTTCGCTCATCAACGCCTGGTGCGTCAAGCGTGTGGGCTTCTTTGTGGGGCTCTGCATGGCGTTCACCGGTATCGGCGGCGTCATTTTCAATCCCGTGGGCAGCGCGCTCATCGCCTCCGGCCCTGAAGGGTGGCGCACCGGCTACTTGGTGTTTGGCGTGATCATCTTAGTCGTAACGTTGCCGTTCACGTTGTTCGTGGTTCGCTCGAAACCTGCCGATAAGGGCCTCGAGCCCTACGGCGCTTCCGACATTGCGGGCGCAAAAGGCGAAGGCCACGTGGCCGTGCGCGGCGTTGATTGCGCGGTGGCGCTCAAGAAGCCGGCGTTTTACGCGCTGGCGGCGTTTTGCGGGCTGATCACCTTGAACCAGAACGTCTACCAGTTCCTGCCGTCGTTCGTGTCGAGCCTCGTCGACTCCGGTATGGGGCATCTGGCTGCGCTCACCGGTTTGATCGCATCGCTGTGCATGGGCGGGCAGGCTATCGGCAAGGTCGTGTTAGGCACGATCGCCGACCGCAGCGCCAAGGTTGCGCTGAGTTGCGGCATTCTGTCGGGCATGGTGGGTATCCTGGCCATAATGCTGCTGCCGGGGGAGAGCGTGGCGCTGCTGGTGGGTTCGTTCCTTTTCGGTCTGGTGTACTCGTGTACCACGGTGCAGACCCCGTTGCTCACGCGTACCGTGTTCGGCGAGCGCGACTACACGTCCATCTACTCCAAGGTGTCTATGGTGGGGTCGTTGTTCGGAGCCGTGTCCGCCGTGCTGTGGGGATGGGTGTGCGACCTGCCGAACGGCTATAACGTCATGTTCTGCTTGAGCCTTTTGGCCATGGCGTCGTGTCTGGCACTGGGCCTGTACGCTCTGGCGCAGCGCAAGAAGATGCGTGAGCTGTACAAGTAGCTCTCAAAACAAGTTGTGCTCCGTGCAATGGGCCGCCCAGCATCGGCGGCCCATTTTTGTATCTCTGAATTCGGATTTTGGGGTGCGCCCATAAAGCTGGAGAGCTGTCTCGAAGGAGAAAGCCGTGGCGTACTCTCAGAAAGTTGTCAGCGAGGTTCTCGCTTGCATCGACGACGGCCATACGTGCAGGCAAACTGCATGCCGTTTCGGGGCCAGCAGGACCTCCGTATCCCTTTGGAAGCGCAAGCGCGATGGGCCATCGAGAAAGACCCATCGCATCCTGTAAGTCGGATCTCGGCCGTTGAGTGCCGGAATCTGGACGTGAGCCGGGACAGTTTTCGTTTTGTGGGACAATGCAGCCAGGCTTCGTTGTTCGGGGCATTGTTCCGGTTTGTGAAATGGGGGATACCGTGATCAAGGGCATCGGGATCGATGCGGTCGATATCGAGGAGATGCGCCGGCTTTGTGCCGATATGGACGGCTCGTTCGTTCGGCGCACCTTTACCGCTGCGGAGCGCGCGCAGGCAGCTGAGTGCCATGACCCTGCACAGACCCTCGCCGGCAAGTTTGCCGTCAAGGAGGCCACATTCAAAGCGCTGGCGCAGCTTACGACCGATGGCTTTGATTTTCGGATCGTCGAGACGCTGGAAGACGATAACGGCGCGCCGCACATCACGTTCGCGGGCCGAATGGCCCCGGTGCTGGAAGAGGCCGGTGTCTCCGAGTTGCTTGTCTCCATCACCAACGAACGCAATTTGGCTATAGCGATCGTGCTGGCGCAGTGATTCACGGTTCTGGGTGCGTTGCTTGGCGTTCTCAGTGTGCCGAGATCTTTCTTGCGGGATGAGTACGATAGTTCCGTTAATTCGATTGAGGAAAGCAGGGGTTCATGGATTTTGCCGTTGAGAACGAGGGAGCGACGCTCGTATGCCGAGAGGTTTGCGGGCAGGACGTCTGCGCAGATGCCGTGCCGATCGTGTGCGTGCACGGGGCATGCGTGGACAAGACGTTCTTTGACGGGTTCGCTTGCGAGCTCGGTCGCATCCGCCGCGTTATCACATACGACCGGCGCGGCTCCGGCGAGAGCTCCGTGGCGGCCGATAGCTCCTATGACGTCGCCGCGCAGGCCGAAGATCTCGCTGCGGTGATCGAGCGCGTCGGTACGCCCTGCGATATCCTCGCCCACAGCGCCGGTGCGTTGATGGCGCTCGAACTGCTGGGCGCGCGCCCCGAACTGGTCCGACGCGCCATCCTGCACGAGCCTGCCGTGTCGGGCGAGGGCGTCGGCTTGGGCACGAGTCCGGTTGTGCTTAAGATGATTGAGGCGGGAAAGATCTCGCGAGCCCTCATGCTCTTCTTGAATGCCATTGGCGATTCGGACCCCGAGGCCCCCAAACTGACGCCGGCGGAGGTCGAACATGCCCTGCGTAACGGTCGCTGCTTTATGGCAAACGAATACGCGACCAACATGACGTATGTCCCCGATTGGGAGAAGGCTCGTGCATCGGGGTCAGTCGCGGCCGTATGTCTGGGCGAGCTCTCGATCGGGACGCCCCGCGAAGAGGGGACGCGTGCCGCAGCTGCACTCTTAGGCTGCCCCATCGTAACGCTCCCCGGCGCCCATAACGGCTTGCGCGATCGCCCGTGCGCGGCAGCCCAGGCCATTCGCGATATCTTGGATTCGTAACACAGACGATGTTTCGAGAGCGTAGATGTCCTGAGCGTTTCTGGCTTGTTAATAATCACGTCCTCAATCACGCGTCTGTCGCTCCATCCATACCGCCTGCCAGGACATAAAAATGTAACGATAATCAGGACCCACCTGTGGCTTCAAGATGCTATCCTTGTACGAATTGATGTACACCGTGGCCAAGGCAACGATAGAAGGGGCCAAGATGGTCAATAATCACGAGGCCAATCTAACCGACGAAGAGGCTGCCGCCGAGGTCGCCCGCGCCGCGAAGATCTACCCCGTGGTGCGTCTGCTGTCGGCCGAACAGGTCAAGAGCGAGCGCAACTGCCTGCTCGCCGGCGATCGGTGTCCTTGCCTGCGCCAGTCAAGTCTTAAGGCCATGGCAGGTTCTGATGAAGTATCGGAGCAGCTGCTCAGCGACGGCGTCGAATACCGTGCTCGCGTACGCCCCATGACGGTCGAAGGCGAGCCTCACGTTTTGCTGATGGTGCGCCCTATCGATGAACAAGAGGCCGCAGAAGAGGACCTTGTCTACACCGATGTGCTGACGAGCGTGCATAATCGCCGATATTACGAGGAAAAGCTTCGTAGTGCCCGCATGAACGCTGGCGTGGCGATGATCGACCTTGATGATTTTAGGGTCTTCAACGATACCTGTGGTCGTCATGCCGGCGACCTCGCGCTCGGCGCCGTGGCGGCGGCGATTCGCAGCGGCATTCGCTCGACTGATGAGCTTGTGCGCTATGGCTGCGACAAGTTTGTGGCCGTCATGCCCGATATCCCCTCCGATGACTTTGCCCGTCGCCTGCGTCATGTATCCGATGCCGTCCGCGCCACGATTGTTCCGGGTCATGAGCACGTCAGCCTTACGGCATGCGTGGGCGGTGTTCGCATCAATGGTGAGACGGTCGATGAGGGCGTTAGCCGCGCGGTCCAATTGTTGAGCCGTGCCAAGGCAAAGCCCGGTACGGTCGTGACTGACGCCGATGCAATCGAGACCTTCCAAAGCGATAAGCCTTCGATTCTTATCGTCGATGACTCCGAGATGAACCGCGTCATCCTCAACGAGATGCTCAAGGACGAGTATCGCGTCTTGGAGGCGGACAATGGCCGCGCGGCGCTCGATATGGTCGACCGCTACGGCGATGAGCTATCGCTTGTGCTGCTCGACATCATCATGCCGGGCATGAACGGCTTTGAGGTGCTGGGCGATCTGTCACGTCGATCTGCCGCCGATAACCTGCCCGTCATTATGATTTCGAGCGAAGATTCCGACGACGTGGTGCTGCGCGCCTACGAGCTGGGTGCATCGGATTACATCAACCGTCCGTTTAATGCGCGCGTCGTGCGCCGCCGCGTGAGTAACACCATCCGCCTGTATGCCAAGCAGCGTCGTCTGACGAGCCTGCTGTCTCAGCAGTACAACGAGCGCGTCAAGAACAGCCGCATGCTGATCGATATCATGGCCGGCGTCATGGAGCTCCGCAACGGCGAGAGCGGCCTGCACGTCACGCATATCGAAAAGCTGACCGAGCTGCTGTTGGGCTGCCTGGTGCATCGCAGCGACAAGTTTCCGCTCGACAACGAACAGCGCTCCACGATCGCTATGGCCTCGGCGCTGCACGATATCGGCAAGATGTCGATCGACGACGCGATCCTCAACAAGCCCGGACGCCTGACGTCCGAGGAGTTCGAGATTATGAAGACCCACACCACCCTCGGCGCAGATATGCTGCTTGAGTTGGGCCGTCAGCATGCCGGCAATTCCTTGTTGGAGTACGCATACCAGATCGCGCGCTGGCACCACGAGCGTTGGGACGGCAAGGGCTATCCCGACGGCCTTAAGGGCGACGACATTCCCATTGCCGCGCAGGTGGTCTCGGTGGCCGACGTATACGATGCGCTCACGAGCGTGCGCGTGTACAAGGATGCCATCCCGCACCAGGAAGCGATTCAGATGATTCTGGACGGCAAGTGCGGTGAGTTTAACCCGCTACTGCTCGACTGCCTGCTCGAGGTGCAGGACCGTATTGCCGAAACGCTGGCACGCCCTGCCGACGTCGTCGCGTTTCCCACGATTTAGTTTGATCGAAGGAGTTTCATTCCATGATTTCCATGCGTGAAGCGTATGAGAAGATCGGCGCCGATTACGATGGCGCATCCGTTCGGCTGATGGGCGAGGAGATGCTCGCCCGCTTTGCCCTTAAGTTCCTGGATGACGAGAGCATGGACAAGTTCGAGGCCGCTATGGCGGCAGGAGACGCCGAGAGTGCGTTTATGGCCGTGCATACGCTCAAGGGCGTGAGCCAGAACCTGGGGTTCGACAATCTGTACGAGCCGGCGGTTGTGGTGACCGAGGCGTTGCGCGATGCCGATACCGTTGACGGCGCCCGTGATGGGATACATGCACTGCGGCAGCAGTATGCGGCAACGATGTCGGCTCTGCGCGAGGCAGCCGAGTAAGGCCTCGTGGGTCCTGGGCTTTATGCCGAGTTCTCTGATATAGATACAAAGGGCGCGCCCGTCGGACCATGTGGCCGGCGGGCGCGCCCTTATTTGTTGCGGTGTCCGTGCGCTAACGGGCTTGCTTAACCTGAGCCGCTGCCTCGACAAACGACTTCCACAGGTTAAAGTCGGTCTCGAGCGTCTGCCAGGTGTACTCGGGGTGCCATTGCACGCCCAGGCAGAAGGGCTGGCCCTCGACCTCGATGCACTCGGGCACACCATCGGTTGCCTGGGCGACCAAGCGCGTATGCTTGCCCAGACGATCGACGCAGCAATGGTGCGCCGAGTTGGTCTGGATGAGCTTGTGCCCGCCGAGTGCGCGCTCCAGCAGCGAGCCCGGTACGACCTCGACGGGGTGCACGGGATCGTTGAGCACGTGGGTGTGACGCCACTGCGTGCGGCCCTCGCGCGCGCCCAGGCTCGGCACGTCCATGCACAGGGTGCCGCCGGTGGCGACATTTAACAGCTGCGTGCCGCGGCAGGTGGTAAAGAGCGGCTTTTTGGCACGAAGCACCTCGTTGACCAGCTTGAACTCAAAGCGATCGCGGATCTCGCAGCAGAGCGTGGGGTCGTAGGGGCGCTCGTCGCCCCAGCGCTTGGGGTTGACGTCCGGGCCTCCGGGGATGGCGACACCGTCGGCGATGTCCACGTAATGGCGGATGACCTCGATGTCCTCGGTGATGGACATCTGCAGCGGCAGGCCGCCGGCGGCAAGGATGGCGTCGACAAAGACGCTGGCGATCTCCTCGTTGGGGGAGAGCGTCTCGCTCAAAAACGGCTTCGCTTCTTCCCAGCGCGGCGCGACGAGGATAAGCGGGCGGTCGGCAGGGGCGACGTCGACATGCGGGGTATAGGACGATGAAGTGCGAGTTCCGATCATAGGTGTAACTTTCGAATCCGGATGGTCATGGCAAGCGGGCGAGTGCGCAGCTGGTTAGTGGCCCTTGATGGAGTTGAGGAAGTCCTGGGCACGCTTGGTCTGGGGATGGTCGAAGAACTCATCGGGCGTGCCGATCTCCACGATTTGGCCGTCGGCCATAAACACGACGCGGTCGGCCACGCGGCGGGCAAAGTTCATCTCGTGCGTGATGACGATCATCGTCATGCCCTGCTGGGCCAGACGAACCATGACCTCGAGCACCTCATTGATCATCTCGGGGTCCAGCGCGCTCGTGGGCTCGTCAAAGAGCATGGCCTTGGGCTGCATGGCGAGCGAGCGGGCGATGGCCACGCGCTGCTGCTGGCCGCCCGAGAGCTGTGCGGGTACCTTGTTGGCCTGCTCGGCCACGCCTACACGGCTTAGCAGGTCCATGGCGCGCTCGCGAGCCTCCTCTTTGGACACGCCCAGCACGTCAACCGGACCGAGCATGACGTTCTGCAGCACGGTCATGTGCGCAAACAGGTTGAACTGCTGGAACACCATGCCCAGCTCGGCACGCATGCGGGCAAGATCTCTGCCTTCTTGCGGCAAGGGCTGGCCCTCAATGAGGATCTCGCCGGAGTCGATAGTCTCCAGGCGGTTGATGGTACGGCACATGGTCGATTTGCCCGAACCCGAGGGGCCAATCACGACAACGACCTCGCCGCGGTCCACCGAGAGGTTGATGTCATTGAGGACATGCAGATCGCCGTAGTGCTTATCGACATGCTTGAGCTCGATGAGCGGCTGGTTGCCGGAGGCGGAAGTGCTCTGTGCCATAATGCTCGGCTCCTTATTCCTAGAAATCGTAAATCGTTAGCGGATGATGGTCGCGCCGGTCTTGTGCGATACGTAGATGGCCGCCTTGTTGATGGCGACGTTGATGAGGATGTAGATGACCGCGATTACCAGATAAACCGACACGAGCGCGTCGTAATTGGTAATGAGCACGCGGGCGTTTTGCATCAGGTCGGGGTAACTCACCACGTAGGCGACGGTAGTGTCTTTGACTACGACCACAAGCTGCGAAATCAACGATGGGATGATAAACCGAATCGCCTGGGGCAGCACGATTTTAAAGGTGATTTTAGCCTTGGAAAGGCCGAGGGCCTGTGCCGCCTCGACCTGGCCGCGCGGTACGGCGTTGACACCGGCACGGAAGATCTCGGCCAGTACGCCGGCAGCGGCGAGCGCGACGGGCAGCGTGAGCATCCAAAACGACGGCAGCGCGATCTTGTACTGGGGCAGCACCAAAAAGAAGAAGTAGATGAACAGCAGGCTCGGCACGCCGCGGAAGAAGTCGGTGAGCGCGCGGCAGACCAGCTGCAGCGGCTTGATATCGCTTGTGCGGCCGAGCATGAGGGCGAGGCCCAGCACCAACGCGATGGCGCCTGCGGTGAGTGCGACCTTGACGGTACCCTCAAAGCCGGCGAGCAAGAACTTCCAGGTGGTGAGGTGCGTAAAGAAATACCAGTAGTGGACCGAAAGCTGACCGGTCACATAAAAGCGCTGCAGCACGAGGGCGATGAGTGCGGCCACGGCAACGAGCGAGATGGCGGTGCCAATGCGAATCTTGGCGCGCATCTTGGGGCCGGGAGCCTCGTAGAGCGCATCGCGCATGGTGAGCGCGGGGGAGGAGTGCTTGCTCATCGGAGGATCCTCACCTTCTTATCGATGTAGTTGCCAATGTGGCCCACCACAAAGGCGGTGCCCAGATAGCCGAGGGCCGAGATAAAGAACGCGGCGACGCCGCCGAGCGAGCGCGTGTTGATGTAGCTCACCACGCCGGTGAGCTCCTGCGGTTGAAGCGGCACCTGGCTGCCGAGGGCGGTGGTAAGCATGACGGCGATAAAAAGGTTGGTCATGGGCAACACGCTCGAGCGCAACGCCTGCGGAATCACAATCTTGGCGAGGATACGGTTGAAGTTCATGCCGAGCGAACGGGCGGCCTCGACCTGGCCCACGCCCACGGTGTTGATGCCGCTCATAAAGTTTTCGGATCCAAAGGCAGAGCCCAGCAGCACCGTGGCGACGATGACGCAGGTGCGATAGGGCAGAACGATCTTGAGCGGCGGCAGCGCGTAGACGACGATAATGAGCAGCGCGATGCCGGGGATGTTACGGAAGACCTGCACGTACAGGTCACCAAAGACGCGCAACGGCTTGAGCGGCGACACGCGCATCACGGTGACGGCAACAGCCAGCACCATGGCGATAGCAAATGACTCAAGCGTCATGCCCCAGGTGGCTAGCAGCGCGTCGATATAGTTCTGGCCATAGAGCGACCAGAGCTCGGAGAGACTCATGCGGACCTCCCGCCGGTAAGGAAAGGGGCTCCCGTGTGTACGGAAGCCCCGACAACTCATTGAGGAAACAGTTTAGCGCAATAAAGCACATCGTGCGTTTCCGTATGGTTTCGTAGCGGCTCTTGCCCAGCTTGCGAGCTTAGGCGCCAACCTCGGGCAGCTCGGGAACGTTGGTGTCGCCCGTGCGGTCGCCGATGCAGATCTGCCACAGCTCAGTCCAGGTGCCATCGTCCTCGATCTTCTTAAGGAAGTCGTTGACAAAGGCGACGCCGTCGGAATCGAGCGGCAGGCCGATGCCGTAGGGCTCCTTGTTGCCGAAGGGCTTGCCGGCGATCTTGTACTTGCCGGGCTCACGCACCAGGGCGCTCTGCTGCATGTTGTTGTCGATGACGTAGGCGTCAACGCGACCCTGCTGAAGTGCCTGACGGGCCTCCTCGTCGGTCTTGAACTCCTGCTGGCTGGCCTTGGGAGCGAACTCCTCCAGGATGGCGGGGCCGTTGGAGCCGGACTGGACGGCGACGTTCTTGTCGGCCAGGTCGTCGACGCTCTTGATGTCGTCGTTATCGGCGAGCACCAGGATGGCCTGCTGCGTGTAATAGTAGGGGCCGGCGAAGGAGACGAGCTTCTTGCGCTCATCGGTGATGGTGTAGGTGGCGAAGACGGCGTCGACCTGGCCGTTCTGCAGCACGGACTCGCGCGTGTCGGAGGTCACCTGGGTGATCTCGACCTTGTTCTCGCCCAGGATGTAGTTGGACAGGAGCTGTGCGATGCCGGCGTCGAAGCCGCGGGTCTTGCCATCCTTCTCGTTAAGGAGGGAGAAGAGCGTGGAGGTCTGGACGCCACCGACCTTGAGGACGCCGGCGTCCTTGACGGCCGTGGCCCAAGTGCTGGCGGCGATGGCATCGTCGTCGGCCTTGGGGCCGTTGTCGACGAGCTTGTCGAATGCCTTGGCGTCGAGGGTGGTGGAAGCCTCGGCATCGTCGGAGCTCTTGGAAGAGCCGGCGGCGGAACCCTTGTCGGCCTCGGCGCTGGTGTCGGAGCAGCCGGCAAGACCAAGGCCGGCGACGGTTGCGAAGGTAGCGGCGACAAAGCCGCGGCGGTCGAGAACGACCTGCTGGGAGAGGTTCTTGCTCATAGGAGAACACCTTTCTCAATAAAATCCCTAGCGGTTGAGTAGAGTTATACCCTATCTCGCTCAAAAGGGTCAACACGAAATAACTCAGAAACATACTTACCTTATAGGTTATTCTACCTACCAAAAAGGGACAGGTTTATTTTGGTAGGTTTTATCTGGGCAAACGTCGGTTGTCGCTGTTGGGACGGTAGCTTGCGGCCGGGGCGACTGCGCACGGCGGTCGCTATAATGGCGGCAACACGACACATATAAACGTGAGGAGATCGTTGCATGAACGGCTATACATTCTTCGCTCCGACTAAGGTGCTGTTTGGCGCGGGCAAGCTGAGCGAGCTGGGCGCACAGAAGCTTCCCGGTGCCAAGGCACTCATCGTCACAACGGGCGGCAACTCGGTCAAGCGCTTTGGATACCTGCAGCGCGTGGAGGCCGAGCTCGACCGCGCCGGCGTGGCGCACGAGCTGTTCGACCGCATTGAGCCCAACCCGCTGCGCGAGACCGTGAACGCAGGCGGCTGGATGGCGCGCACCCATGACTGCGACTTTGTGCTGGCACTCGGTGGCGGTTCGGTCATGGACGGCAGCAAGGGCATCTGCGCGGTGGCGGCAAACCCGCACGCGGATGCCGAGGGCAACGAGTGCCCCGGCGACATCTGGGACTTCGTTGTCGGCGGTACCGCGCTTGGACTGTCCGTCCCCAACGACCCGCTGCCGCTGGTGTGCGTGACCACGACGGCCGGCACCGGCTCGGAGGCCGATGCGGGCGGCGTAATCTCCTGTGAGGAGAACGACGAGAAGTTGCGCTTGGGCGATCCGCGCCTGTTCCCGGTGCTCTCGGTCGTCGATCCCGAGCTTATGGTGAGCGTTCCGGCGCGCCTGACGGCCTACCAGGGATTTGACGCCCTGTTCCACAACGTTGAGTGCTATATCGCCAATACCAACACGCCCATGGGTGACATGGTTTGCCGCGAGGGTATCCGACGCGCCGCGGCTTCGCTGGCTGCGTGCGTGAACAGCGGCGACGACCTGGATGCGCGTGCCGAGCTCGCTTTTGCCAACACGCTCGGCGGCTATGCGATGGTCTGCTCGGGCTGTGCGGGATGCCACGGTCTTGAGCACGGTATGAGCGCGCATCATCACGACCTGCCGCACGGCGCCGGCCTCATTATGATCGCGCGCGCCTACCACACGTGGATGATCGATCACGGTGCCGCACCCGAGCGTTATATCGACATGGCGCGCCTGATGGGGAATGCCGAGGCAAGCGACCCGCACGATTTTGTAATTGAGCTTACCCGCCTGATGGAGGCGTGCCACGTGGCGGATCTTGCCATGAGCGAGTGGGGGATTACCGTCGATGAGCTACCCGCCATCGCGCACAACGCCCTGACGACCAACGACGCCCTGTTCGGCCACGATCCCATCGCCCTGACCGAGCCCGACGTCGTCGAGATCCTCAAACAAAGCTACCGCTAGTTGCCTTGCTACTTTGTCTCAATCTGTAACATCTGCAGCCGTTTTTGCCGAGTAACTGTTACAGATCGAGATTATCTTTTCAGGGGGGATTCGAATGTCTCGATCTGTAACATCTGGACGGCCAAAAGGTCTCTATCTGTTACAGATTGAGACAAAGGTCTGGGACTAAGATGTCTTATCTAGATCTGTAACATCTGGACGAGGATTTATCCTCTAGATGTTACAGATTGAGATAATCGCGCCGCGAAAACAAAAACCTCCGCAGGGGTGCTTCCCTTGCGGAGGTTTTTTACTCGTTGAGTAGTCTCACGGCCTCGGCGGCCATGTTCTCGACCGTCATGCCGTTCTGAGCGAGCAACTCGTTGGGGTCGTAGCGGTCGGGGAAGCCCTTGGCGATGCCAAAAGTGCGCGTGCGCACGGGCGTGCAGGCCAAGTAGCACGCGACGCGTTCGCCCCAACCGCCGTCCAAGATGCCGTCTTCGAGGGTGACGACAACGCGATGCTCGGCGGCAAGGCTGTCGAGGAACTCGCGGTCAAGCTCGGTTGCAAAGCGAGGGTTGACGAGCGTGGCCTCGATACCGTATTCGGCTGCCAAGCGGTTTGCCACACGCTCGCCCAGCTCAAAGAAATCGCCGAGCGCGAGCACGGCCACGTCGCGGCCCTGGCGCACCACGTTGTAACGAACGGCGCCGTAATCGGCGTCCTCGGCAGGCGCCAAGTCGGGGCGGCTTACCAAGCCAATGCCCGGCACGCGAATCGCCACGGGATGCTCGCGGTGATCGAGCGACCAGCTCAGCATGGACAGATATTCCTCCATGCAGGCCGGCGCCAAGTAGTGCATGTTGGGAAGACCGCCCAGCATGGAAATATCAAAGAACGAGAGATGCGTCTCGGATGTGGTGCCAAAGATCGACGCGCCAAATACCAGGATGGTTGCGGGGGCGTCGTTGAGGCATAGGTCGTGCCACAGCTCGTCGTAGGCGCGCTGCAAAAACGTGCCGTACACACCAAAGACTGGCTTGGCGCCCGAGCGCGCAAGCGCGGTGGCAAAGGTCACGGCGTGCTCCTCGGCAATGCCCACGTCAACAAACTGCTTGCCTGCCGCGGCGCGAAGCTCGGGTGTAAAGCCCATGATGTAGGGCGTGGCGGCCGTGATGCCCACGACCTGCGGATCGTGCTCGATGGCGGCGCTGAGCGCCTCGCCCGTAATGTCGGCATAGGTGCGCGGCGCAGGCTCGCTCGGATGGCCCGGGCAGAGCTTGCGCCCAGTCGCCATGTCAAACGGACCCACGTGGTGCCAGCGCTCGGGATCGCTCTGGGCCGGCTCAAAGCCCTTGCCCTTGGCGGTGGAGACGTGCAGCACGATGGGATGATCGATATTGCGCAGCTCCTGCAGCGCGTCGACCAGGGCTAACACATCGTTACCGGCGTCCAGATAGCGGTAGTCGAGCCCCATCGCGCGGAAAACGTTGCGCTCACAGGTGCCGTTGCTGGCGCGCAGCTCGGCCAGATTGCGATACAGGCCACCGTGGTTTTCGGCGATGGACTGGTCGTTATCGTTGACGATAATGATCAAGTTGCTGTCGAGCTCGGCGGCATTGTTAAAGCCCTCAAACGCCAGACCGCCCGAAAGCGAGCCGTCGCCAATGATGGTGATGACGTTGTACGCATCGCCCGCCAGGTCACGAGCGTGTGCCAAGCCGCAGCCCAGGCTCACCGATGTGGAGGTGTGGCCCATGGCGAACAGGTCGTGTTCGGACTCGTCGGGATTGGCAAAGCCAGAGGCCTCGCCGTAGCGTGCCGGGTCGATATAAGTGTACGCGCGCCCAGTCAGCGCCTTGTGGGCATAGGTCTGGTGTGACACGTCAAAGACAATTTTGTCGGTGGGGGAGTTAAACACGCGATGGAGCGCAACCGTAAGCTCAACGACGCCCAGGTTGGGGGCAACGTGCCCGCCGACGGCGGCGGAGCTTTCGAGGATGGCGTGGCGGATCTCGCCGCAGAGCAGCGGAAGCTCGGCGCGATCGAGAGCCTTGACGTCCTCGGGCGTTGTCGTTTGCGTAAGCAGCATCGTTGTGGGTTACTCCATGCGAATCGTGCGCCGGCACTCCCTCGGCCGGCACAATTGCACAAGACAGTCTCGCACATTTTGGCGTTTGATATGTGACGGCGGCGCGGTAATTCGCCAACTGGTGGGGCAAAACGTTTTGTCCGATGCCATACTGATGTGTTCCATGATGTTTTTATCGATTGTGCACAGGCCGTGGCTTGCCGCCGTGAGCCGCTGGAAGGAGGCAGCATGTCCGATGCCGTTCGTGCCGAGAAAATCGCGCGCGATGTAGACCATGCTGCCCGTCAACTGGCACAGGCGGGCCGTCTGGACATGACGCGCGAGTTTATCCAACATGGCGATGTGACGGTCTATGCGCATGTGACTTCGGTAGCGCGGGCGAGCCTGTCCTTTGCCGAGCGCTTGGGCCGCGTCGGTGTTTCGGTCGACCGCGCCTCGTTGCTGCGCGGAGCCTTGTTACACGATTACTTTCTCTACGATTGGCACGACCCCGACCCGAGCCATCGACTGCACGGGTTCCGGCATCCATTTTTTGCTCTGGCGCGTGCCGAAGAGGATTTTGAGCTGACGTCTCGTGAACGGAATATTATCGTGCGCCATATGTTTCCGCTGGTGCCGGTGCCGCCGACGTGTCGTGAGGCATGGATTGTGTGCCTGGCGGATAAATGGTGCGCGCTGCGCGAGACGATTGCCGGCCGTCTGCCGCGCAAGGACGAGGCTGACGATGGCGTGAGTGGTGAATCGAGCGAAAAGAGGAGAGGGTAGACGGTGGGGACCGCGATCGATATGGCGTTTGGCGGCGCGACGCTTGCCGCCTGCCCACTCTCGGCACTGGTGCTCTCGTTTGCCTTCTACGGTTTTTGCGGCTGGGTATGGGAGTCGACAGTCTGCGCCATGCTCAACCACGGACGCTTTGCCAACAGCGGCTTTTTGCTAGGGCCGTGTTGTCCCATCTACGGTGCGGGCGGCATCGCGTGCTGGTTGCTGCTGCGTGGAATCCCAGACGCCTCGAGCCAGTTTGTCGCTGCCGCGCTCGTATGCAGCGTGATCGAATATAGCGTGGGCGTGCTGTTGGAAAAAACGACGGGTGCCCGGTTTTGGGATTACTCGCATCTGCCGTTTAACCTGCACGGACGCATCTGCCTGTACTGGGCCTGCGCATTTGGCTTGGGTGCGTTGTGTATTTGCCGTTTAGTGGAGCCGGCATTGCTGGGGCTGCTTGGCCATCTGCCGGTGCTGATTGTGCGGCTGTCCGCCTTTATCGTTGCGGTTGCGATGATGGTCGATGCGGTGTGCTCGTTGGCCAGCTGGCGCCGCCTGTCCGATCAGCTTGAGCGTGTGCGCGCCGACCTTGCCGACCGCATCAATGAGTCGCTTGCCGACGCCTCCGACTCTATGCTCGAACGTATTCCCGATTCGGCGATCGACTCGGTGGCGCAGACGCATATCCGCGGTCGCGCCGTTAACGCTTGGCTGGCCGAGCTGGGCGACGCGGCGCTCGATGCCCTGCGCGAGAAGGCTTCGATGCCGACGTTTATCTCGGATGGTGCTCGCGGCCTGGCGCTCGCTGCCCGCCGCGTTGCCGATGTCGCGCCGAGCATGCCGCGTCCGTCGCTCAGTCGTCGCCTTGCCGGCAAGCGCATGAGCCGTCCGGTGCCGAGTGTGTCGCTCAGCCGTCGTGACCTGCGCTTCTTTAACGCCTTCCCGCGTCTGCGCATCAATCGTTACGAGGGCGTCATCCGAGCTACCGACCTCCGCGACCGAGCTCGCGAGCTGTTCCGGCGCTAGCCGGGACGGGCGTGTTTGTGGCTTCCTTGCTCGCGTATTTCCCGTTCGTTTCGCGCCCGTTGCCGCGCCGTTTCCAAGATTGCGGCACCGTTTCCATTCGACAACGCGGCGTTTAACAACGCCGTATCTGGTCTACACCAGTTGCCCCTCGGCCGCATTATGGGCGCCGACAACGTCCATGCGACCAAGGGGGAGCGAATGTACGATACGGGATCGACAACGTTTATGCTCATCTGCACCATGCTCGTGTTTTTAATGACACCGGGTCTGGCGTTTTTCTATGGCGGCCTGTCCAGGCGCAAAAATGTCATCAACACTATGCTTATGTGCTTTGGCGCCATTGGCCTGGTTGGTGTGCTGTGGATTGTTGCCGGCTGGTCGCTGGCCTACGGCGGCGACGGTTCCAGCCCGTTTATTGGAGGCCTTGACCAGCTGCTGTGCCTGCCGGTGCTCAACCAGGTGCTGCAGGCGGCCGAGGGCAATGCCGCGGACGGTGCCGTCTACCCTCAGATTATCAACATCGCCTTCCAGATGGCGTTTGCCATGATCACGGCTGCTATCGTTACGGGCAGCCTGGCCGGCCGCGTTAAATTTGGTGCCATGACGGCCTTCCTGGGCATTTGGCTGCTCGTGGTCTATGCGCCGCTCGCCCACATGGTTTGGGGCGGCGATGGCTCCTTTATCGGCGACATCATCGGTGCACTCGACTTTGCCGGCGGTGACGTGGTGCACATTTCGTCCGGTCTTACCGGCCTGATTCTCTGCTTAATGCTCGGCCGTCGTCGCGGCTTTGGCATGGTGAGCTATCGTCCGCATAACGTGCCGTTTGTGGCGCTGGGCGCCGGCCTGCTTTGGTTTGGCTGGTTTGGCTTTAACGGCGGCAGCGAGTTTAAGGCCGACGCCGTGGCGGCGCTCGCCATCCTCAACACCGTGACGGCCAGCGCGGCGGGCATGGTCTCGTGGCTTGCCGTCGAGCGCGTGCATACCGGTCGCCCCACGCTGGTGGGTGCCAGCACTGGTCTGGTTGCGGGCCTCGTGGTGGTCACGCCGGGCGCGGGCTTTGTCGAGCCGTGGGCGGCGCTGGTCATGGGCCTGATCGTCTCTCCCGTCTGTTACCTGGCCATCAGCCATCTCAAGACCAAGTTCGGCTACGACGATGCGCTCGACGCGTTTGGCTGCCATGGTATCGGCGGCATCTTGGGCGGCGTGCTCACGGGCCTGTTCTGCGTGCCGGAGCTTTCGTGGACCGGTAAGGGCGGCCTGTTCTACACGGGTGACATGTCGCTGCTCATCTCGCAAATCCTGGGTATTGTGGTGACGGTCGCTATTGTGCTGGTGCTCGACTTGGTGATTGCCGCGGTGGTCAAGGCGCTGTTCCGCGGCAGCCTGCGCGTGGACGAGGCCGATGAGGCGCTGGGCTTGGATGCGAGTCAGCACGGCGAGAGCGCCTATCCTTCTTTCTCCGGACTCGATTAGCAGCTTCCCCAAGCACCGCACCTTGCCGTTCAATCGTCGCTCGCGTACTTAAGTACGCTTCGCTCCTCTTTCACGGCAATCTGCGGCACTTGGGAAACCTGCTAAGACCAGTCAGTTGAACTTATTGATCTCTGAGGTTGGTTTGCGGCACCTGGAAAACCCGCGTCTCATGTAAAGGGATACGTTGATTATTGAGAGGAATTCATTATGAAAAAGATCACGGCTATTGTGCGCCAGGAGAAGCTTGAGGTTCTCAAAGATGCGCTGTTTGCTGCTGATGTTCGCGGCATGACTATCAACCAGGTGCAGGGCTGCGGCGCACAGCATGGCTGGAAGGAATACGTGCGTGGCAACGAACTGCTCGTCAATACCATCCCCAAGGTGCAGTTCACCCTCATCTGCGCTGATGAGCACGTTGACGGAATTGTCGACATCATCTGCAATGCCGCCCGCACCGGTGCCGTTGGAGACGGCAAGATTTGGGTCGAGCCGGTCGAAGAAGTCATCCGCATTCGCACCGGCGAACACGGCCCGGCCGCGGTGTAGAATCGACCGTCTGCCATCCGCAACGTTAAAATGCTGCAATGAGGCACAAGACTTGCGTTGCGGATGGGCGGATTATGGGTCGCAATAAATATCCCGAGGAGACGGTCGCGAAGATTCTCGACGTGGCACTGGAGCTATTCTGCGCACAGGGTTATGAGGGGACGAGTATTCAAGATATCGTTGACCGTCTCGACGGCATGACCAAGGGCGCTGTCTATCATCACTTCAAGAGCAAAGAAGAGATTTTCAACGCCGCGTTTGATCGGGCGATGACTCCGATTGTTGAGCACCGCCGCTCGATGCTTGGCGTCGGTAATATGACCGGAGCCCAAAAGCTCAAGCGACTGTACGCTCCCGAGTCCGTTGTTCCACAAATTGAGCTATGGGCACGTATGCGTCCTGCAGCAGATCCGGTAAAAAGCTCGCGCCTACTGGCGATGCAGTACCAGGGCTCATTTGACGAGTCGGCCGATGGCTGTCTCTTGCCGGTGATCGAGGAGGGCATCGCCGACGGCTCCATTGCGTGCGAATGCCCGCGTGAAGCGGCGGAGGCCGTATCGTTGTTGGCGAATCTTTGGCTGCTGCCGCTGTTCCGTCCGCTTGAGACCAAGGATCGAATGCTCGCTCGCGCTCAATGTTTGGCGCAGATGGCTGCCGCGGTGGGACTCGATTTGGGGGAAGAAGTGCTTCAGACAACGGCGCAGATTTGGGACGTATGGGACCGCGCTGGGTGGTAATATAGATACCAACGGTATGTAATTGATTTGTGAGGGTAGCCACGGCTGCCCTTTTCAAGTCATTAAATACATACTAGTGGTATGTATAGGGGGTGGGCTTATGGCTGGGCTGAGAGACGTCGGCGTCTCGTTGAAATCAAAAACAGTGCGGTCAATCAGGCTCGCGGAACTTCTGGTTGCGCAGCTGTGCACGTATTCGATGCTGTCGGCGCTGTGCTTTGCGTATCCGCTTTACTTGTTCGATTGCAGCGGATCGTCAACGTTATATGGCGCCGCCGTGGCGATAGCGTTCATACCCGGCGTACTCGCAACTCCGGTTGGCGGAATCTTGGCGGATACGGGAAGACATCGCGAGATCCTCGTGGCCCTTGGCATTGCTCTGATGACTGCATCGCTGCTGTCTATCCCCATGAAGCGCTCGTTGCCTCTTGCGGTCGTCGTAGTAGCGATACTTTTTGTTCAATATGGTGTTCAATCGCTGCTAAAGCCAATGCTCCAAATTGAGACGGTGCGTATGGCGGGTGAAGAGAAGGTTGAGCGGGCCACTGCATTGGTTTCGCAGATGATCATGGTGAGCAACATCTTGGGCCCTGTGGTCGGGACGGCAGTCTATGGGTGCTTTGGCATCGATACTCTTTGCACAACCGCGTCGGTGGCGTTTGCGATTTCAGCTCTCTTGTTTGGGGTCGCACTCAAGCAAAATGCCTCATCTGAAACGATGGGAGACGGCGCGACTCGCACGACATGCCGAAACGATTTTCGGGAGTCGATTCGGTATCTGTTGCAAAATGCATCATTGGTCGCTGTGATTTTGCTTGCGGCCGTTTTGAACCTTGCGTTGGTTGGGCTAACGATTGGCGCTCCCATTATTGTTACAAAGCATCTCGGCATGCAATCGTCCTGCGTTGGGATAGTTGAGGTTGCTATGGGCTTGGGTGGTCTTGCCGGCAGTGGCTTGGTCGGCATTTGGCCGCATCGTTTTTCTTTCAATGGCATATGTCGATATGTTGCGATGATCTGTTTTGGAGTCGTGCCGATTATTGTTACGCTGCTGTTCGGCGTAGATGTATGCGTGTTCACCGTGTTTGCGGTTGGTTCGGCATGGGTCATGGTGTGGGCGAGCATTACGTCGGTTGAAATCATCGCGTTTGTTCAGCGGGTAGCGCCGACTGAGCTCTGCGGAAAAGTGCTTTCGGTCGTTTACATGGTCCTTTCCTGCGCAACACCTATCGGCCAATTGACGTACGGGGTTGCATATGATCGATGGACACCAGCGATTGTATTCGCAGCCATGTTGGCGGTGCTGACGTTGACGACGGCGCTGTTTTATCGTCTGAAAAATCGCTTGCGGCGATTGTCTTGACGCGCTGGGGCACCGTGAATTTGCGGAGGCAGTGGCCCGCCGCGCCGGGACGGCATTGTTTGGGCATGCCTCTCCTTCGTCTACAATATCGTGCAGACGAAGGAGAGGCACGCCCATGATCAAGATGTTCGCGAGTGACTTAGACGGAACGCTGCTGAACGCCCTGCACGAGGCGGATGGGACCATCCGCCGTGCCATTCGCGAGCTGACCGAGGCCGGCCTGCATGTGGTTCCCGCGACCGGACGCTCGACGCTGCCGATCGGCGAGCATGGCTTTACGGGGCTGGCGCTCGATGCCTGCTGCTCTAACGGCTCCATCGTGCGCGACAGTCATGGCGAGGTGCTCAAGACCTGGACCATCGATCCGCAGATCACCGAGGAGCTGCTCAAGGAGTTTCCGGTTATTTGCTTTGATTGCTCCACGCCCGATGGCATGTACTCGAGCGGTTCGTTCGAGATGCATCAGGCGGGCTTTAAAAAAGACAGCCCTATCAAGCGCATCGTGATGCGCGGCATGCGTGCGCGTGGCGGGTACCACGAGGAACAGTACTTCGACCAGTCGATCGGTGACATCCTGCGCCACGATGTGTGCAAGATCAACTGTCGCGTGACCTCGCCCGAGCTGGAGCGCGACCTTAAGGCGTATCTGGCCGAGCGCTCGGACCGCGTGGTCAACGCGCCGTTCGATCCGGTGATGTTCGAAATTACGGACGTGGCGTGCAACAAGGGCGAGAGCGTGGCATGGCTGGCGGGCTACTACGGTATTGCCGAGGACGAGGTCGCGGTCTACGGCGACGGCGGCAACGACATCGCCATGCTCAAGCGTTTCCGCCACAGCTACGCGACCAAAAACGGCAGCGATGCAGCCAAGGCCGCCGCGAGCGCGACCATCGGCAGCTGCATGGCCCATGCCGTCCCCAAACACATGCTCGCCACCATGCGCAAGCAAAACTCCCGCACCGTCATCGAATAATGTGACAAAGGGACTGTCCCTTTGTCACATGGGAGATACCGGCTTTTGGCGTATAGGACTGTTACGCTTTCGCCACCAACAAATTTCGAGTTATTCGGCCTGTCGGAGGTCGTTAAATGGCTAAAGATGCCCTCTCGGGAACATTCATGCCTCTAATGGTGTTTGATTCGGTGACGTAAGTGCGCAAATGGGCATGTATACGCTCAAATGAGGACAAAAACCCTCAGATAATCCCGGCGGTGCATTTATACAGAACCAGTAGCGTGGCCGAATAACTCGAAAAATGTAGGTGGCAGTTCGGCGACAAGCTCGGGTATGGCAAGGGAACTGTTCCTTCGCCATACCCGAGCTCCGATCTTCTGAAATGCGAACAAACATTCGCATATCTAACTGCGCTTTGATAGAATCGGTGTCGTTGACGGCAGTTCCATGTGCCGGGCAGCGCCCTCCATTTGATGGGAGGTGATGCCCATGACCGATTTGATTGATTTCGTGAGACTTCTGACCGCTTTGGTCTCGTTCTTCACGGCGCTTGTCGGCCTTTCCGAGGCACTCAAGCAGCGTTCGAAGCGCAACAGAAGGGGTCGCCGCCGCTAAGGCGTTGACCCCCTAATGCAAACAACGGCGCTGCCCAGCCAGCTACAACTTGGGCTGCCGTCGACACTATTCTACCCACGAATGACATTTTGGACAATCGGTATTGCCGCCGTGGGATGTGACAAAGGGACCGCCCTTTGCCACATCCAAAATATTGCCTTTACGTGTTGATACACACGGTGTGCAATAATACTCGCACTGTGCAATAGCGCACAGGCTGAGTAACAAGGAGGACGCTTGTCCCAGCTCGAGAAATGCGACCGCAGGTCCCTTCGCTCGCAGCGTGCCCTTCGCCAGGCACTTGCCAGCGAGCTTGCCGAAAGCGGCGACCTTTCGCGCATTAATGTCGCGTCGCTCACCGAGCGTGCTGGCCTTACGCGTCGCACGTTCTATTCGCATTACCGCGATATCCCCGACTTTATCAATCAAATCGAGGACGGCTTGCTGGCCGAGATCCGTGAGCGCATTGAGCTTATCACCGCAGCTCAGCTGCCCGATCTCTATCACAGTATCGATGAGCTCGAGCCGGCGCCCGGTTCGGTTGAGCTGCTGCGTTATCTTGCGGCCAACCGCGACTTAATCGGTGCGCTGCTGGGTCCGGGCGGCGACCAGGCCTTCATTAAAAGGATCATCGACACCGCGCGTGAGGCTGTGGTGCCGCGTGCGCAGACGGGTATTTTGGGCCTGGCGCTGGGCACGTTCTTTGACTACTACGTTACCTACGTCGTGAGCGCCGAGGTTGGCATGATTCAGCGCTGGTTTGAGCGTGGGCTCACCGAATCGCCCGAGGCCATGGCGCGCATTATGACGGTGCTCGCTTTTGTTCGTCCTGGTGACCTGTATGGCCAACCCATCGATATCAACGTGCCGGAATACGGCATGAAGCTATTGAACTTGCAGCTCGAGGACGCGGCCGACACCGCCGCAACCGTCGAGTCCAACAACTAAGAGGAGAGACAGATGAGCAAACTCGTCGAGGGCATCAAGGATCGCATGGTCGCTGCCGCACGTGAGGCCGCGCCCGCCGTGGTGGACGCGGCGCAGAAGGCCGCGACCGCGGCAGCCGAGAAAGTTGCCGAGGCAGTTGCCGATGCCAAGAACGCGGCAGGGGAGACGTCCATCGCTAGCGAGCCCGCCACCGCCGCTGAGCCCGTAGCCGCCGCCCACGCCCCCGAAGGCGCAATCTTCAACCCCGAGAACGCTCGTGGCAACCTGCATCTGGGCATTGACGTGGGCTCCACCACCGTTAAGCTCGCCGTGCTCAACGACGACAACCAGATTGTCTACGCCAAGTACCAGCGCCACCACACCGACGTCCGTGCCTGCGCCCGCGACCTGTTCGAGGGTGCTGCGACCGTGTTGCCGACGGCCCAAATGACCTGTGCCATTACCGGCTCGGGCGGCCTGCTGCTGTCCCAGTGGCTCGACCTGGAGTTTGTCCAGGAGGTCATCGCCAGCAAGCGTGCCGTCGAGACCCTTATCCCGGCCACCGATGTCGCCATCGAGCTAGGCGGCGAGGACGCCAAGATCATCTACTTCGACAACGGCATCGAGCAGCGCATGAACGGCACCTGCGCCGGCGGCACGGGCGCGTTCATCGACCAGATGGCAACTCTGCTGCACACCGACGCGAGCGGCCTCAACGAGCTCGCGGCCAACGCCACCACCATCTATCCCATCGCCAGTCGCTGCGGCGTCTTTGCCAAGACCGACGTCCAGCCGCTCCTCAACGAGGGCGCCCGCCCCGAGGACGTGGCCGCTTCCATCTTCCAGGCCGTCGTGACCCAGACCATCTCGGGCCTGGCGTGCGGCCGTCCCATCCGCGGCAACGTCGCCTTCCTGGGCGGCCCGCTGCAGTATCTCTCCGAGCTGCGTCATCGCTTCTACCTCACGCTCAACCTGGACGAGGAGCACCGCATCGTGCCCCAAAACGCTCACCTGTTTGTGGCGAGCGGCGCCGCCATGGCGCACGAGTCCAACAAGCTCAGTACGTTCCCACAGCTCATCGAGGCCATTGATGCCCTGGGTGACACACAGGGTGCCGAGGTCGAGCGTCTGGATCCGCTCTTTGCTACCGACGAGGACTTTGCCGAGTTCAAAACCCGCCACGACCAGGAAGTCGTCCCCAAGGGCAAGCTCGACGGCTACACCGGCCGCGTGTTCATCGGCATCGACGCCGGCTCCACCACCATGAAGGCCGCACTTGTGGGCGAGGACGGCCAGCTGCTGCACACCTGGTACGGCAACAACAACGGTGACATCCTGGGCACGGCCAAGGTCATCATGGCCGATTTCTACAACCACATCCCCGCCGGCTGCACCATCGGCCACGTGACCACCACCGGCTATGGCGAGGCGCTGCTCATCGAGGCCCTCAAGGCCGACTCCGGCGAGATCGAGACCGTCGCGCACCTGCGCGGCGCCAAGGCATTCCTGCCCGGCGTCGAGTTTATCCTGGACATCGGCGGCCAGGACATGAAGTGTCTGCGCGTCAAGGACGGCGTCATCGAGCACATTATGCTCAACGAGGCCTGCTCGTCGGGCTGCGGCAGCTTTATCGAGAGTTTCGCCGTGTCTATGAACATGGACGTGCGCGCGTTCGCCGATGCCGCCATCCATGCCAAGGCCCCCGTCGACCTGGGCAGCCGCTGCACGGTCTTTATGAACTCGCGCGTCAAGCAGGCGCAAAAGGAAGGCGCCACGGTGGGCGACATCGCGGCCGGCCTGTCTTATTCCGTCATCAAGAACGCCCTGTTCAAGGTCATTAAGCTGCGCGACCCCAAGGAGATCGGCAGTCAGGTGATCGTCCAGGGCGGCACCTTTATGTCCGATGCCACGCTGCGTGCGTTTGAGCAGCTCACCGGCGTCCACGCCGTGCGCCCCGACATCGCCGGTTGCATGGGCGCCTATGGCGCGGCCCTGCTCGCCCGCGATCGCGCCGGCGCCGACGGCACCTCGACCATCCTTTCTGCCGAGGACATCGCGCACCTTACCGTGACGCAAAAGCACGTCCGCTGCGGTCGCTGCTCCAACAACTGCCAGCTTACCGTCAACGACTTTGGCGGCGGCAGGCGCTTCATTACCGGTAACCGCTGCGAGAAGGGTGCCGGCCACAAAAAGCAAAAGACCGAGGCCCCCAACCTCTTCAAAAAGAAAAACGAGTTGCTTTTTAACCGCGAGGTCCTGAGTCCCGACGAGGCCCCGCGCGGCACCGTCGGCATCCCGCGCGCGCTCAACATGTACGAGAACTACCCCTTCTGGCATGCGTTCTTTACGCGCTTGGGCTTTAGCGTGCAGCTGTCCGACCAGTCGAGCAAAAAGACCTATCAGGCGGGCATCGAGTCCATGCCGTCCGAGAGCGTGTGCTACCCGGCCAAGATGAGTCACGGCCACGTGATGAACCTCATCGACCGCGATGTCGACTTCATTTGGATGCCGTGCGTGCGCTGGGAGCGCAAGGAGGATCCGACCGCCGGCAACTGCTACAACTGCCCCATCGTCATGAGCTACCCCACGGCGCTGGCGCTCAACATTGACGAGATTCGCGAGCAGAACATCGAGTTCCTGTATCCGTTTGTGCCCTATCACGACAAGACCGAGCTCAAGCGCCGCCTGTACCAGGTGCTCGCCGTCGACCGCGTGGCCGACGCCGAGGCCGGTCGCGGTCGCGTGCGCGGTCCTAAAATCACGCGCTCCGAGGTTGATGCCGCCGTCAACGCCGCCTACGAGGCAGACGCGCGCTTCCACGAGGATATCCAGACCATGGGCGAGGAGGCTCTTAAGTGGGTCGAGGACCACGGTGGCCACGGCATTGTGCTCGCCGGCCGCCCCTACCATAACGACCCCGAGATCAACCATGCCCTGCCCGAGCTTATCTCGAGCTTTGGCTTTGCGGTCTTTACCGAGGATTCGCTCGCGCATCTCGTGAAGCCCGAGCGCCCCATCCGCGTCGTCGACCAGTGGATGTACCACAGCCGCCTGTACGCCGTCGCCCGTTTTGTGACGATGCGCAACGACCTGGACCTGATCCAGCTCAACTCCTTCGGCTGCGGTCTGGATGCTCTGACCACCGACCAGGTGCAGGAGATTCTGGAGGCCAGCGGCAAGATCTACACCGTGCTCAAGATCGACGAGGTGTCCAACCTGGGCGCCGCGCGCATCCGCATCCGCTCGCTCATGGCGGCACTCAAGGACCAGGAGGCCGAGCGCCTGGCAGAGGCTACGGCCGCGGGCGAGGCCTACGAGCAGGGCGACGCCGCGCCGGTGGCACCCTCCACGGATGCCCCCGCGTTCGCGAGCCGCAAGTACACGTTTGAGGCTCAGCGCGAGAGTGCTTCGACCGCGTGGCCCAAGGTGCCCTTTACCGAGCAGATGCGCGAGGAGGGCTACACCATCCTGTGCCCGCAGATGGCGCCGATCCACTTTGACCTGGTCAAAGAGGTGTTCCGTGGTGCCGGCTACAACCTGGAGCTGCTGCCCTCGACTGACCACGATGCCGTCGAGGCCGGTCTGCGCTATGTGAATAATGACATTTGCTATCCGTCGATTCTGGTGACGGGCCAGATTATGGAGGCCATCGAGAGCGGTCGGTACGACCTGTCCAAGACCGCCGTGGTCATCAGCCAGACCGGCGGCGGCTGCCGTGCCACCAACTACATCGCACTCATCCGCAAGGCCCTGCGCGAGAGCGGCCACCCCGAGATCCCGGTGATCTCGCTTTCGGCCGTGGCGCTCGGCGAGGACAACCCCGGCTTTAAGATTACGCCGGCGCTGCTTAAGCAGGCAGTCTACGCGGTGCTCTTTGGCGACGTGATGATGCAGATGCTCTACCGCTGCCGTCCGTACGAGGCCACGCCCGGTGCGGCGAACGCACTCTACGAGGAGTACATGGCGCGCGCTCGCAAGCTGGCGCCTAAGTTCAACCGCCACAACTACACCAAGCTGTGCCGCGAGGCCATCCGCGCGTTCGACACCATGCCGCTCGTAGGCGAGGGCACCAAGCCGCGCGTGGGCGTGGTCGGTGAGATCTTGGTCAAGTTCCACCCTACGGCCAACAACCACGTGGTCGACGTTATCGAGCGCGAGGGCTGCGAGGCAGTGGTACCGGGCCTGCTCGACTTCTTCCTGTACTCCATGAGCAACGCCGAGCTGCAGAAGGACGAGCTGGGAAGCTCTGCTACCACGCGCGCTGGTATGCAGGCGCTCATCAAACTCGTGGACTGGATGCGTACGCCGGTGGAGGAGATGCTCGAAAAGTCCCGCCGCTTTGAGGCGCCCGAGCGCATCGGCACCATGGCCGACAAGGCCCGCACGGTGCTTTCGGTGTGCAACAACATGGGCGAGGGTTGGCTGCTCACGGCCGAGATGCTCGACCTGATCGACCATGGTGCGCCCAACATCATCTGCACGCAGCCCTTCGCGTGCCTGCCCAACCACGTGGTGGGCAAGGCTGTGATTAAGGAACTGCGCCGCCAGCACCCCGAGAGCAACATCGTCGCAGTGGACTATGACCCCGGTGCATCCGAGGTCAACCAGCTCAACCGCATCAAGCTCATGATCAGCGTGGCCAAGGAAAACATGCGCGCCGGCAAGGGCTTTAAGCTCGAGAAGGTGGCGCCACTCGCGATGGACGAGGTCACCGGCCAGATGCGTGCCCATGACGGCTGCGTGAGCTGCGGGCCGGCTAGCGAAGAGGCCGTTGCATCGGTCGCCGAGCGTCTGGGGCGTGGCATTAAGAAGTAACTGGCCTGCTATGGGCTAGATATGGGACAAACGGGTGGTAGCCGCGCCGGCTATCACCCGTTTTTACTGGACATATGTTGCGTAAACGCCCCAACTATCACCCTTTGCGAACTTTGATTTCGGAAGTATGCGGCAAAATCTGAATAGGCCGAGCACACTTGGTATGCCCAAGCTCTGTACCTGCGGTTTTACTTACGGAAAACGGGGGTGTGCTCAAGAGTTCCGGAATTTGCCGCATACTTCTGAAAACGACGTCTCGGTGGCACCAAAAACTGCCCTCGGAACCCTGAGATAATGAACATATGTAGCCGTTCGCCGCAAATTACCGTCCGTTTATGGAACCTATCTCCAACGAGTGGCAGCCATATGGTTTGATGTTGGAAACATATGACTGCCGCCGGGCTGCGGGTGACGTTTGCTCTGATATCGGAGGTGCCAAGTATGTTTCGCGCTCCGTTAAACAAGTATCGGGCTGGTTAATATGGGCCGCCGTACTATCTCGATAACCCTTGCAGTGGTCTGCCTGGCTGTGCTCTTGGGCGCTACGGGGCTGTTTGCTATAAGTCGAGAAACATCCTATATGCAGGAATGTGCTTCCGAAGGCTTTGCCATTGATGGTTACTATCGGGATGACAAAACGAGTCGGGAAACCCTGGCTTTTCTTGAGGAGGACAACTGTCGATGGCAGCTGGTCGACCAAGACGGAATCTGCACAGACGGGCAGTTTAAGCGTACGGATGACCCCAACATCCTGATATTAAAGAAGGAAAACGGTGAAGAATTCGGTACGGTCCACGTGGCGTACTTGTCACGCCGACGCGATCAGGGCTTGCTCTACCTATTTAGAGATACCAGGGTGACCCGTTTTTATCTGGTGAGTACCGGTCCGGCGTTTACGGTGGAGTCTGGCGATGTCGATGCGGACAGTTGATTCACGGCAATAAAACAGCGAGCGGGGCACGGACATGAATCGCGCCCCGCTTTTTTGCTCGCGGCCTGCGTCGCGTCTGCGCCTCGTTCCGACTCGCGCCTGTGCGCGCATCCATCTCACATCCCGCATCACTGCACATCAAACTCCACGCGATCGAGTTCGGGTACGTTGAGGTCAATGAGCTTGCGGGCGACGTGGCGGTCGTGCGCCCCGAGCGCCTCGCTCGTTGTCACATGGGCGACAACCTCGCGCTCGACGATGCCCTCCTCGTCGCCTTCGGTGGCCGAGGTCTCGACGGCGACGGTGTAATCCTTAAAGCCTGGCAGCACCGCCGCAAGCTCGCGCGTGGTTTCGGTGACGCCGTAGCCGTCCTGCACGCCGGCCTGCGCCGAGCCAATAGACCCCGCCGTCATAACGATGCAGGGGATGGCAAAGACTACCGTGCCCATAATGATGCGGCGGCGCACCTTGCGCGATAGCTCGTCGACCTCGGCGTTTTCTTCAGCAGTCACAATACCGTCGCCGTTCAGGTCGCGCTTGAGCGGCACGCGCAAAAGAAGCAGCACGGCTTCGGCAGCCAGTGCGATAAAGACCACGTTGATGCCAAACTCATAAAGCGCCGAGAGAAACAGTGGCCCGCTTGCGATGGCGATGCCATAGCCCGCCGCGCACAGGGGCGGCATGAGCGCGGTCGCCACGGCCACGCCGGCGATGAGCGTGGCGGGTTCCTGGTCGCGCGAGTTGCCCAGGCCACCCGCAAAGCCGCCCGCGAGCGCGACGGCAAGGTCCCACACAGTCGGTGTCGAATTGTCGAGGATAGCGGCCGTGGTGGTGCCAAGGGGCGAGAGCTTAAAGTACAACGTGGACGTGACCAGGCAAAAGGCCATCTGTAGAGCCAAGCTCGCGACGGCCTCAAGGGTAATCTCGCGATCGAGCGTGGCGATGCCGTATGCCATGGCAAGGACCGAGCCCATGAGCGGGCAGATGAGCATGGCACCTACAATGGCGATGTCCGAGTCGATATCGAGACCGATGCTCGCGATGAGCATGGCGATGATGAGGATGCATAGGTGAGAGCCGGTCAGGCGTGCCCCGTTTACAAAGCGCTTGCGAATCACGTGGTAGGGCGCGCGACCCTCGCGAATGTTGAATGCGCGCTTTAAAAAGCGACCAGCCTGTTCGGCAGCCTCACTATGGGCAGGGCGGATGCCATGGCGCCGGTGATGGCGTTCACGCAGTCGCTTGAGCTGTTGTCTATCGAGTTCCATGTTCACCTCGTTCTGGCACGGGCCGCATATCTCGCCCGTCGCCCATACTCTACACCGCGGCGGGCGGGGTGCCTGCTCGATGCGGAATCCGATAGGGCGGATGACGCGGGAGCAAAAACAAATCACAGGCTCAATTCGATCCCGCAAGAATATGATGCACCAGCTCCTACATATGTGACGAAATTGTGAAGCGCGAGAGCGCGAATTTCAAAAAATCCGCTGGTGACCAATGTTGCGCAACAGAATTCAAAAATCAGCTCCTACATTTTGAAGCGTATGGATACATCCGTGTCAAAGGGAGAAAGCCATGGCAAACTACAGTCCACAACACTTTGAGCCTCGGGCCAAGGCCGTCAACGTCAAGGGCGTTGCCAACCGCGCTGTCGCAACCGTTTTGGCGGCGGGCCTCATCGCTCAGCCGCTCATGTCGCCGCTGGCGGCAATCGCCGCACCGACGGCAGATAACGGCGATTCTGTTCAGGGGGGGGGTAGTTCTGTAGAGAACACCGTTGCCGCCGGCAACCAAGCGGTCGTAAAGACGGCTGCCCAGCTGGCAGAGGAGTCGGCAAAGCAGCTCAAGGACGCTCAGGCCGCCTACGATGCGGCTCAGAAGAAGGCCGACGCGGCGGGCCAGTCTCAAAAGCAGGCACAGCAGCAAAAGAATCAGGCCTCGCAGGCTGTGAGCGACAACGAAATCGAGCAGAACGCAGCAGAAGTCGCCGCGCTCCAGGAGAAGATTGACGAGCTCAAAGCCGCCGTCGAAAAGACCGAGCAGCAGCAGAAGAAGCTGGGCGACCTGAACGATCAGCTCGATCAAGCCAACAAGAGTGTCGAGGATAAGACCCAGGCGCTCAAGGACGCCAAGGCAAAGCAGGATGAGGCCAAGAAGGCCCTCGATGATGCCCAGGCCAAGCTCGAGGCCATGGGTATGGACGAGTACGAGGCCGCCAAGAAGGCCGTCGAGGACGCGCAGGCAAAGCTCGATGACGCCAATAAGGCCGTTGCTACTGCACAGGCCAATCTGGACCAGGCCAAGGCCGCCGAGGCTAGCGCCCAGCAGGAAAAGAAGGACACTGAGGCCGCTCTGACTTCCGCCCAAGCCAAGAAGCAGGAGACTGCCGCTGCTCTCGCAGCCGCAACCACTGCGCGCGATAACGCCCAGCAGAAGCTCGACCAGGCGCAGGCCGCGCTCGATGCCGCGACCTCGGGCACGGGTATCGATTTGAACGCGCTCGAGGCTGCCAAGGTCACTGCCGCCAGCGAGCTCGCGACCGCGCAGGCCGCGCTCGATGCCGCGACGACTGCAGACGCCACCGCACAGGCGAACCTGCAGGCGGCCCAGAATACCGCCGACGCCGCCCAGCAGAAGGCGAATGATGCCAACGCCGCCGTTGCGTCCGCTCAGACCACATACGATGCGGCAAACAAGGAGTACAAGGACGCGGCCAGTAAGCGTGACGCCGCCAAGGCCGCATACGAGAAGGCGCGGCAGACCGAAGCAGACAAGAAGGCCGCGTACGATAAGCTTGTCGAAGTTCGCAAGCAGAAGCGCAGCGAGTGGGAGGCAGCCTGCGCCGCTTCGAACGCCGCGGAAAAGGCTTATGACGCTGCTAATGCCCAGGTTGAGGCTCTTGAGCAGCAGATTGCTGACCTCAAGTCCAACATGACCGTTGACCAGGAAGTCATCAATAAGGGCATGCTCGGCTTTATGGCCTACATCAGCAACAGCAGCGATTTCACAGCCACGCAGAAAAAGAACGCCCAGGAAGCCGTATCGATGCTGACCGGTGCCGCTGACAAGGCCGAATGGTATGACCAGTACGTCGATCATGACATGTCTCGCGACACCAACCCGCTCTCCCTGGAGCAGATGCGCAACGCCTTGACATATCTCGACACCCAGAACAACCTCCGCAAGGCGAACGGTCAGTCGGCGCTCAGCGTCAGCCTCCGCATGACTGCGGCAGCCGCCCTTAATGTATCATATTCATCGAACATCTGGGGACACTCGGGCTGCTACTGGGACAATGGAGAAAATCTTGCCGGCGGCGGCGGTGCATATACCGGCGGCGAGACCGAGGATACGCTTGGCTGGCCATATACCGGTCTCTACACTCAGGAAAAAGAGGCATTCGATAAGTACGTCGAGAAGAATAGTGACCTTGGGAACCATCGATATGATTCCTACTATATCTACCAGCACTACAGCAGCATCTACCATGAGTGCGGGCACTATCTCAACATCATCGATGCCGGCACGAAGGCTATCGGCATCGCGACTGGTAGCGGTAAGAACACCGATTCCGAGGTAACAATCTTCGATTACAGCTCTTTTGACAGTGAGGCTGATTTGACTGTCTCCGAGTTCAAGAAGCTCCTGAACGACTACATCGATTCCGCATACAACGCAGGCGGCACGCAGGAGCAGAAGGAGCAGCTGAAGCAGCTTCAGAATAAGCTGGCGGAAGCGCAGAAAACCTTCGGTACTACCAAGGAAGCTTATTTCGCAGCAGTAAATAAGCAGGATGCGGCGCATGACGCCTATACCGCGGCAGACATGAACGTGAACACCGCCAAGGGCGAGTACGAGAAGGCTAAGTCCGGCACCGCCGCCGCGAAGACGGCATACGACGCCGCCGAAGCCAAACTCAAGGGTATCGACGTCAAAACGCCCCAGACCAAGCTCGACGCCGCCAAGGGCGAGGCCGCTACTGCCCAGGCAGCTCTCGATAAGGCAAACGCCACGCTTGCTGACAGCAAGACGAAGGCAGCCGATGCCGCTGCTAACAAGGCGAAGGCTCGCAGCGCCCGCGATGCCGCCAAGGCAAAGTCCGAACAGGCCAACGAGGCGTATGACAACGCCACTGCTTCGGTCAAGGACCTTACCGCCAAGTGCGATGCCGCCAAGACGGACCTTGCGAACAAGCAGGGCACGCTTGACGAGGCCAAGAAGGCCGACGGTGCTGCCCAGGCTGGCGTGGACAAGGCCCAGGCCGCAGATGTGCACGCCGCGACCGCTCTTTCGGACGCCAAGCAGGCAGTTGCCGCCAAGACGCAGGCCCTGTCCGACGCACAGGAGAAGGTCAAGGCCGCCGAAGGCGAGCTGGTCGGCGCAAACAAGGCCTTCGAGCGCTTCGCCGGCGCTCAGAAGGCGGTCGACGACGCCAAGGCCGCCTATGACGCTGCCGTCGCCGGTGTCGCCGATGCCCAGAAGCAGCTCGAGGCCGCCAACGAAGCCGTCGTCGATGCGAACCTCGAGATCGTCAAGGCCAAGGCCGAGCTTGCCAACGACGAGGCACTCAAGGCCGATCTTGAGGCTGTCGACCACAAGGCATCCCTTGCCGCGGGCACGACGGGCAACGAGAAGCTGGTCAAGCTGAACGCAGCCTACGCTCGCTATAAGGCCGCCGTTGATGCCGCTGCTGGTCTCAAGGCTGCTCTAAGCGACGCCGATGCCAAGCTGTCCGATGCCAACGACGCCTATGCCGCCGCGCTGGCAGAGCTTAACGACGCCAAGAATGCCCTGGCAGCCGCACAGGCCGAGTACGACAAGTATCATCCCAAGGCCGAGCCGCAGGCTAAGCCTCAGGTTGCGCAGGCCGCCGCAAAGGCCCCCGCTGCCAAGAAGCAGGCCGCAGATGGTGCGCTCGCCCAGACGGGTGACAACTCCGCGCTCGCGGGCGAGGTCTTCGTCATCGGCGGTGTGACGCTCGTGGCCGCGGGCGTAACGCTGGGCGATCGTCGCCGCAAGCAGATGTAGTATTTTGAGTACTGGTCTCGCAATGGACTGCGGTTAATTGCGAGACCGACTCGATGGCTCAACCGATAAGGCCGGCGTGCTGTGATACGCAGCGCGCCGGCCTTCCTATGTATTGGCATTAAAAAGCCCGGCCGGCAGCCTCTAAGCTGACGACCGGGCAAGCCGTAGGCAATATGATTGCGACCGGGCTGTCGCTCAAGTACGAGCGAACAGCCGCTCAGCTTATCCCAGCAGGCTTAAGCCCACGGAGACAAACGCCAGAATAACGCCGACGATAGACTCGCCACCGAGCAGGCCGCTGGCGACAACCAAGCCCTGCTCCTGGAAGGCGGCATCCTTGGCGGCCTTCTCCTCGTCCGAAAGACCGGCCTCGGCGTCGCGGTGGGCTGCCCACTTGTCGTAGGCGAGCTTAACGCAGGAACCCAGGAAGGCCGTAAGCGACATGTAGAACGGCAGGTACACGCCCAGGCCGATCATCATGGCCGGAATGCCGAGCCAGTACATGACGATACCGGCGATAAAGCCGCCTGCGAACCACGGCACGCTCGGGATGCCCGAGACCATGGTGGCGACCACACTTGCCTGCGCGGCAACAAAGCTCTTGTCGGGGCCAAAGGCGTCCGGACCATAGGCGGTGACGAGCGCGACCATGACGGCGGCGGCGACCAGGGCGCCCACGATGCCGCCGATGGCCTGGCCGACCCACTGTGCTCGCGGGTTGGTGCCCAGCACGGCGCCGGCCTTAAAGTCGTTCATGACGTCGCCCGCAAGGCCGCACGCCACGGCTACGATGCCGGCGATAAAGAACAGCTTGACCTGAGCGATCTGTGCGAAGGCAGCCACGATGAGCATAACGATGAGGCCAAAGATCTCCATGGGGTCGATGCCCGTCTGGCCGCAGCTCTGTGCGCTCATGATGGTGGTGACAAAGGTGAACAGCGTCACGATGACGGCCGGAACGGGACCAAGGTCAAGCACGATGGCGACGATCACGGCGATGGCGGCAGCGCCCAGGCCGATGATGCCGGCGTCGAGCTTAAGGGAGCCCGAGATGAGCGATTGCTCGTCGGTGTCGGTGGAGCTGTCGGCGGCAAGACCGCGGACGATACCGGCGACCTGCGGCAGGATGTCCTTGAGGACGACGGCGACGCCAAAGCCCATCATGAGGCCCATACCCAAGGACTTGACGATGCCCTGCGCAGTCACAACGTCGAACAGACCGGCAGCGGTGCCGCCCACAATGATGCCAAAGTTGCCCAGCAGGGCGCCGGCAAACCAGAAGGCGACCGGGGCGAAGCCCACGAGGAAGCCGACGGAGAGCAGCATGGGCGAGTTGTAGATGCCAAAGGTCACGCCGGGGATGTTGAGCGTGCATAGCATGCTGGGCACCATGCCCAGGGCGTCGCGCAGCACGCTATAGATGCCGGCGATGGCCATGGAACCAAAGAGCTGCTTGCCGGTCTTGCCGCCGGCCTCGGTGGCGCGCAAGGTCTGAGCTGCGGCGTTGCCGGTGGGGAACTCAAGCGCGGCGTCTACGATAAAGTGACGGTGGATGAGTGCCGTGGCCAGCAAGCCCAGGATAGTGCCGGCGAGCGCCACGATAAACATGTCGAGCCAGCTGATCTGGTCGGCAAAGCCCAGCATCCAGGCGCCCGGGATGGTAAACGCCAGGCCGCCGGCGACCATGGCGCCCGCGGACATGATGGTGTGGGTGACGTTGGCCTCGTTGAGGCTGGCATTGCCCATGAGCTTAAGGAAGAACAGCGAGATGACGGCAGCGAAGACGATCGGCCAGGGGAGTGCGCCCATCTTGAGGGCAGTGTAGGCCGAGCTTGCCGTGATAATCACGCAGCCAAGGACGCCGATGACGACGCCGCGCAGCGTGAGTTGCCCGCGCATCGAGGCGCGGTTCGAGGGATTGCTCATATAAAACTCCTTTGCGTATATCCGCTTCCCCCGGGAGCGCCGTTACGGATACGGCGCGGGAAGTCGGGTTACCAAGGGCCGCCGCGTGAGCTCGCAAACGACCGCGCACCAGTATAGCCGCAAGCTAGTCATTTTGGGATGACTGGTTTAGGTAGGCGATATACTGCTGGGCAGACGAAAGGAGCGCCGACGATGCTTAATGGGTGCGCATATATATTGACGGTCGACGTGGGCAACACGTTCATTCGCTTTGGCCTGTTTGCAGAGGATTCGGCCGCGGCGCAGGAATGTCCGCTTGCGACGTGCGAGATCACCACGCCGTCGAGCATCACAGCAGACGAGGCGCGCATGCGTCTCGTGCAGGTCATGGCCGCACTGGCGGCCGATGCGGGCATGCCGGGTGCGCTTGTGCCCGCAGCCGCAGTGCTGAGTTGCGTGGTGCCGGCGCTCGAGCGCCCGTGGAAGACGGCGCTTTCCCGCACTTGTACGGGGCGCGTGCTCACCGTGGGGCCGGGCCTCAAGACCGGCATACCCGTGCACTACGACGATCCGGCCGAGATCGGTCCCGACCGCATCGCCGACGCCGTGGCGGCACGCGCCGTCTACGGCTCTCCCTGTATCGTGATCGACCTGGGTACGACGACCAATATCGAGGTCATCGACGCACACGGTACCTTTGTGGGCGGCGTCATCGCGCCGGGTCTGGCGCTTGGCGCCCGCTCGCTTTCGGCTGCTGCGGCGCGCCTGCCGCAGGTTGAGCCCTCGGCACCGACGCACGTCATCGGCCGCAACACGCGCGAGGCCATGCGTTCGGGCGTGGTCCTGGGCGAGGTAGCCCGCATCGACGGCATGCTCGACATGGTGCTCGCCGAGATGCGCGCGACCAAGTCCGCGGGGGAGGGCGACGTGCCCATCGTCATTACCGGCGACGACGCCGAGGCGCTCGCGTCGTTGGTCGGTCACAGTCTGACGGTAGATGACGCACTGACGTTGCGGGGTCTCGCCGAGCTCTACCGCATCAACCAAAAGCCCCGCCGCGTGTAAAAGTGAGGGCGCCGGTGGGACAAACGCCTCCACCTTTCACCTGCTACAATGGGTCAAATTATTGCGATTACGGAGGTGTCTGCCATGTCGGACGATCTTCATCAAACTTCGTCAGGCAAGCGCCTGGACGTCATTAGCTGGGACGAGTTCTTTATGAGCGTGGCCATCGCCGCGCAGCGCCGCAGTAAGGACCCCAACACGCAGGTGGGCGCGTGCATCGCCAGCACCAACCACCGCATCCTTTCGGTGGGCTACAACGGTACGCCATCGGCGCTCAACGATGACTTTTTCCCGTGGGGTACGAGCGACGACCCGCTGCAGGACAAGCACAACTATGTGGTCCATGCCGAGGCAAACGCCGTGCTCAACTACCGTGGCTCGCTCAAAGATCTTGAGGGTTCCACGGTCTACGTCACGCTGTTCCCGTGCCACGACTGCGCCAAGATTTTGGCGCAGGTGGGCGTGGGCGAGGTTGTCTACCTGGACAACAAGTACGCCGACACCGATGACGGACGCATCAGCCGCCGCATCCTCGACTCCTGCGGCATTAGCTACCGCCAGGTTATCGTCGATGTTCACATCGGCACCGAGGGGCAGGCTCAGCAGTAGCGCGTGGCAACGCCAGCTGGCAACAAAAGGCAGCCAAAAGAGCCCCGTCCCAAATTGACTACTCGTGAAAGTCGCGTCCGCGCGCATGGACGGCTAGTGAGCGGGTACATGGCTGTAGTAACATAGCTTCTGTCCGCGGGCGCGCCCGCGTAATTGTGAGAAAGGAGCCCCTGTGGCTGTTAACGAAGAGCTGCTTAAGAAGGTTCTTGAAGAGATCCGCCCCAACCTGCAGGCCGACGGCGGCGATATGGAGTATGTGGGCGTTGACGACGAGGGCGTCGTCAAACTGGAGCTGCAGGGCGCTTGCGCCGGCTGCCCCATGAGCTCGCTGACCCTGTCTATGGGCATCGAGCGCATCCTGAAGGAGCATGTGCCCGGCGTTACCCGTGTCGAGCAGGTCAATGCCTCCGGCGAGACCGACGACCTGTACGACGAGTACGCGCCGTTCTAAGATGCGAAAGCTGCGGACGGCATACTCCGCATAGACGTTACGCCCAAATATGCGGCTGCGAGCGCAAGGCCCGCGGCCGCATTTGTATGTAGGGAGTAGGAGGGTCGACATGCTCAACGACTTCTACCATATGCTTGATCCCGTCGCCATTTCGGCGGGGCCCATCACCATCTACTGGTACGGCTTGGCCTATGTGGTCGGCGCCCTGCTCACGGCGGTCGTCATGTACCGCACGCAGCGTCGCTGGGGCTTTAACATCACGATTGACGACCTGACGAGTGTCGTGGTCGGCGTGGTCTTTGGCCTTATCATCGGCGCCCGTCTGTTCTACGTCATTTTCTACGGCGACGGCTACTACTGGGCGCATCCGCTCGAGATCTTTGCCACCAACGAGGGCGGCATGAGCTTCCATGGCGGTTTGGTGGGCGGCATTATCGGCGGCATCATCGTGTGCCGCATGTATAAACTCGACGCATGGACTTTGGCAGACCTTGCCGTCATAGGCGCGCCGCTGGCCTTGTGCCTGGGCCGTTGTGCCAACTTTGTCAACGGTGAGCTGTGGGGCAAGCCGACCGATCTGCCCTGGGGCGTGGTCTTCGGTGGCACCGCGGGCGATATACCGCGTCACCCCTCCCAGCTCTACGAGGCATTTCTTGAGGGCATTGTGCTCTTTTGCATTCTGCAGGTGCTCAGCCGCAAAAAGCCGCTGCTGCCCCAGGGCACGTTTATGGGCGTGTTTGTGATGGGTTACGGCATCGTCCGCTTCCTTGTCGAGTTCGTGCGCGTGCCCGACGCCCAGCTTGGCTATCTGCTGGGCGGCGTTATCACCATGGGCCAGCTGCTGAGCCTGCCGCTCGTGATCGCCGGCCTGGCGCTCATCATCTTCGCCCGACACCGCAACCAGCCCCAGCGCGTCTACCTCGACGCCTAACCACCACATACCACCACAAAGGGGACAGGCACCTTTGTGGTGGTTTGCTGGGCAACGATGACAGAACCGTAACGTTTCCCCAGATAAAACCTGCCAAAATAAACCTGTCCCTTTTTGGCAGGTTTCTAGAAAGGCTTTCGGACTGTGAAGGATTCCGATCTCTCCACAACGGCTGCGCGCGACGCTGCCCGCATCGTCTGGTTTAAGCGCTACCCCGCCAAGCAGACGCTCATCGCATTTCTGCTCGCGCTGTTGGCGACCACGGCGTTTTCCATCGATCCCGCCCCGGTGTCGAGCAACGCAGTCTTGGCGATTGACCCCAAAGCCTCGGGCATGCTGTACGTGTGCTACGAGGTGCTCCTCTCGTTTGCCGGCCATACCGATGCGGTCATGCTGCTTGCGCTTGCCTGTCTGCTCACGCTGCCGTTTCGTTACGTCTTCTTTGGCCGCGGCGACGCCTGGCGTCCCTCGGTGATCCTTCCTTCGCTGTTCTTTGCGGTCTGCATGGTGTTCGGCCGCAGCTACGACCTCACCGATTCGGCCGAGATCGTCCTTGGCGACAAAGCGCGCATCATCTGCGCCTGGATTGGCGGCGCAGGCTGGATGCTCTTGGCGGTCGTGGCCTTCTATCTGGCGTTTGAGTGCCTGGATTGGCTGAGCACCCGGCGCATTCCGTTTTCCGAGGCGCACTTTGGCCGCATATGGCGCGTGGCTCACGCCGTGCTCTCGGTCCATCCCTTTGCCGGGCCCTTCCTGGTGCTTATGATCGCCTGGGCGCCCACGCTCATCGCTTCGCTGCCCGGCCTTTTTATGGGAGATACGGGTGCGCAGATTCGCCAGTGGTTCAACTATCCCAACGGCACGAGCGACTACCTGCGCCTACTCAACCCCAACGTGCTGCTCAACGGGCATCATCCCGTAGTGCACACGGCCATTATCGGCTCGTGCGTTCAACTGGGGCTTTCGCTGTTCAACAGCGCTAACGCGGGCCTCATCATCTATACCTGTGCTCAATTTGTCATCACGGCTGCCTGCATGGCCTATTCCATTTCGTCGCTGCGCAAACTGGGCGTGAGCCTGTCGGTTCGCGGTGCGATCCTGCTGTTCTTTGCGTTTATGCCGATGTTCTCTAACTACGCGGCGTTGCTCACCAAAGACGTGCTCTTTGCCGACGCGTTTTTGGTGCTGCTGGTACAGACCGTCAAGCTCGTCGCATGTGGCCTGCCCCGTCGTGATGCCAATGTCGAGCGAGCGGGCGAGAAAGCCCCCGTGCTCTTTGCGCGCCACGACTGGCTGCTGCTTGCGCTGGCTGCCATGGGTTCCACGTTTTTGCGCAATGGAGGCCTGGTCTTTCCGTTGGCGGCCTGCGTGATTGCGGCGGCGTTTTGCGCATGGGATGTACATGTCGCTCGTCGTGCGGCTAAGCAGACGGGCGCCGCGGTCTCATGCGCCACACCGCGCTTCCGCTGGGTTGGCGTCCTCGCGGTACTCGCGCTCTGCCTTGTCTCTAATATGTACTTCACCAAGGTGTTTATGCCGGCGCACGACATTACGCCCGGCTCCAAGCGCGAAATCCTCTCGATTCCGTTCCAGCAGACGGCTCGTTTCGTTCAAAAGCACGACGGCCTCAACTCGGGCGTCAACCCTACGGTTAAGGAGGACGGCACCATCGTGGAAGCTCCTTGCGACGGCTTGGTGACCGACGAAGAGCGTGCCGTGATCGACCGTGTGCTCAAGTACGAGAATCTGGGCCGCCGTTACAACCCGGATAAGTCGGACGCCGTCAAAAATTGCTTTAACGAGTACGCCTCGCAGGAGGACATCAAGGCCTATTTTGAGGTGTGGACCCAGATGCTCAAAAAGGATCCCGAGTGCTATATCTCGGCGCTCATCAATAACTACTACGGCTACTTTTATCCGAGCGCGCGTGATGCCTGGGTCTACAGCACGGCGCGTAGTGCCGAGATCATGGCGCGTCCCGACAACCTCAAGTACTTCGACTTCCATCCGGTTGACAGCAACGTGGTGCGCTGGTGTGACCACCTGATCAATCTGTACCGTGTGGCGGTGCAGCGCATCCCGTTTATTTCGCTCACCATGAGCTCGGCCACCTATGTGTGGATCATGATCGCCGTGGTGGTCTACCTGCTGCGTCGTCATTCATGGTGTGCGCTGGCTATCTGGGTGCCGCTGTTGGGCGTGCTCGCCGTGTGTCTGATTGGCCCGTGCAACGGCTCGACCTACATGCGCTACCTGTATCCGGTCATCGCCTGCATGCCCTTCGCCATCGGCGCCACCGTCACCCGCAGCGACTTCCTCTGGTCCTAACTTGGTGCATTGGGGTCAGGTTTCTTTGCACCAAAGGGGGCATCATCACGACGCCCTCATTTTGGGGTTTATCTCGCAGGCCAGTAGGTATATCATAACGACGTTTGTTTATATTGCCCGAGCATCTGCGCTGGGCTTTAGGTCGAAACCGATAGGAGACACGTATGTCCGGACACTCTAAGTGGGCCACAACCAAGCATCGTAAGGGCGCGCAGGACGCCAAGCGTTCCGCCCTCTTCTCCAAGCTCAGCCGCAACATCACCGTTGCTGCCCGTCTCGGCGGTGACCCGCTGCCCGAGAACAACGCCAGCCTCGCCGCTGCCGTTGCCAAGGCCAAGGCTCAGTCCATGCCTAAGGACAAGATCAAGTCCGCTATCGACAAGGCTTTTGGTTCGGGTGCTGACGCCGCCGTCTACGAGAACATCGTGTACGAGGGCTACGGTCCTGCCGGTGTCGCCGTCTACGTCGACTGCCTGACCGACAACCGCAACCGTACCGCCGCTGACGTCCGCTCCGCCTTCTCCCACGCTGGTGGCAACCTGGGCACCTCCGGCTCCGTCGCCTTCCAGTTTGAGCGCAAGGGCCAGATTGTCGTCGCCAAGGAGATCCTGGACGAGAACGCCAAGAAGGAGACCATGATCGCCAACGGTGCTGCCGGTGACGAGGATGAGTTCATGATGGCCATCGCCGAGGCCGGTGGCGAGGACTACGAGGATGCCGGCGAGGAGTGGATCGTCTGGACTGCTGCCAACGACGTCATGGCTGTCTCCAAGGCGCTCGAGGAGCAGGGCGTCCAGGTCAAGGGTTCCGAGACCACCATGGTCCCGACCACCCCGACCGAGGTCTCTGGTACCGACGCCAAGAAGGTCCAGCGCCTCATCGACCGTCTTGAGGAGCTCGACGACGTCCAGGACGTCTACAGCACCATGGACATGACCGACGAGGTCATCGCTGCCCTCGAGGAGGAGTAGCGCCCGCACGGATTGAGCCGTGCATATCTGGGCATAATGAAGCGAGCATGCAAGCCTCGTGGAATAGATGAGCCGGATCCGCGTGCGTAGAGCACCGGACCCGGCTCTTTTATAATGATGCGAACCGTTTTGCATTTCGAGAGCCGAGATTTGAAGGGAGCGCCGCGTGCGCGTACTCAAACGAGCCCTAGCGATCGTGTATCTTGCCGCCACCATCGTGGCGCTGGGTACGCTTGTCTGCCAGTTTTGGGGGCCGTATACGTATCGCTTTATGCTGCTGATGCGCGACCCCATGCCGCGCATCGTCGTCACGGCGTGCGCCGGCGTCGTGGCGATCGGCGTGCTGGTAAGCTTTTTCCGCCTGATGTTCGCCCGTCGCGAACCGTCCTGCGTGCATCCGGCGGGGGAGCGCAATATCGAGGTTACCCTTGCGGCGCTTTCTTCGTGCGCCAGGGCTGCTGCCGAGCGTGACGACCGCGTGATGGTTGAGCATGTCGAGGCCCGCGTCCAAGGCCCCGACGATTCGCACGTCCGTTTTAAGGTCGAAGCTATCGCGCTTGACGATAAGGACGTGGCATCTCTGGCTACCGCGATGCAGCAGCGCATCGAAGAAGCCTGCGATACCATGCTCGGCGCGCCGGGTACGACCGCGCGCGTCCGTTTTTTGCCGTCCAAGACTACCGTCCAGACCGTGGAGGTTTCCGGTGAGTGATACCAATCAAGATAAGACCGCTCGTACGCCGCGCCTGACGATTGACCAGAGCGCCACGTCGGCGAGCGAACCTGTTGATTCCAAAGCAGAGGCAACCGAGTTACAAGACGCGGCAGCCGCGGATTTTGACGAGGCTATGGGTCTCATCAAGGGTACGGGCGCTGCCATCTGGAGCTATGCTGTGCGTCATCCCAACACCACGCTCGGCGCCGTCGCCGGCTTTATCCTCGCCGTGTTGGTGCTCACGTTGGGTCTGTGGGACACGCTCGTCATTGCATTCTTCGTGCTGATCGGCGCTGTGATCGGCCAAATTCGCGACGGCGAGAACGGGATCGTCAACTTCTTCGGCCGTCTGTTTAGCGGCCGCTAATATGTATTCGACTGTCGCATCCGCGGCAGGCATAAGGAGGAACCATGGCTTTTAATACGAAGGTCGATGTAGCCGATACCGAGCTCGAGGAGAACGAGGCAGTCGTCGCCGAAGCTGAGGATGTGACGCTCGAGGACGAGGCTCTCGTCGAGGCCGAGTCCGATACGGATGAGGACGACGAGGAAGCGGATGAGTCCGAGGACTCGCTGACCTATTCCAACGGCGTGATCGAGAAGATCGTTGCCATGGCCACCCGCGAGGTTCCGCACGTTCTGGGCATGAAGGGTAACCTCATGCACTTTGTGCAGGAGCAGTTTGGTGCCGAGAATCTGACCAAGGGCGTGACGGTCGAGGTCACCGACGATAATCGCGTGGTCGTCAACATCTCCGTCATCATCGAGTACGGCGCCTATGCGCCCGCGATCTTCGACGATGTCAAGGCACGTGTCACCGAGCGCCTTGCCGCGATGACCGGCCTTGAGGTGGCGGGCGTCAACCTGCGCATCGAGGATGTCATCACCCCCGAGGAGTACGAGCACCGCACCAGCCAGCACGAATAACCTTCCAAAAAGGACAGGTTTGTTTTGGCAGGTTTTATCTGCGAAAACATTAAACGGCCGACCGCGCAAGCAAAAGCGTGGCCGGCCGTTTCTGTACGCTCCCGATATAGTCATACCGCTCGTCTAACTAAGGGTTGCAATCCCCACGTTCCGCGTTACTCTAATGGGCGCATTGTTTCCAAATTGTTAACGAGGGGTTGCCGTAATGGCCGACGAGCACGAAACAGAAAGCAAGGCATGGGCAATTGAGGCCGCTGCAGCAGAGGCGGCGTCGCGTGCTGCCGAGGAGGTGCATCGTCCTCCCGTAGTGCCGATGGAGCGCGTGGTCGATCGCGATGTTATCGAGCGGGGCGAGCGCGCTGGTCGCAAGCGCAGCCAGGAGCCGGGCTTTCCGCGCTTTTTTGCCGAGCTCAATTTGGGCCTGATCCTCACGGCCTTTGCCATCGTCGCGTTTAAAACCCCTAATCACTTTGCTTTTGGCGGCACCTCGGGCGTGTCGGTCATTCTGTCCACGCTGTTCCCGACCCTGCCCGTCGGCGTCTTTATGTGGATTATCAATGCGGTGCTCGTCATCCTGGGCTTTATCTTTTTGGAGCGCAAGGCAATCCTGTGGAGTGTCTTTGCCTCGTTTGCGCTGTCCGCCTATGTCTCGCTGTTTGAGCTCTTTATTCCGACCGATGTCTCGATGACGGGCGATATGTGGCTCGACCTGTGCTTTGCCGTGATTCTGCCGGCGCTCGGCAGCGCTATCGTCTTTGATATTGGTGCCTCGACGGGCGGCACGGACATTCTCGCCATGATCCTCAAACGTCGCACGACGCTCGAGATTGGCCGCGCCCTGCTGTTGGTCGATATCGGCATCGTGACCATCGCGGCCTTCTTGTACGGCCCGCGCGTCGGTCTGTATTGCGTGCTTGGCCTGTTTGCCAAGACGCTCGTGGTCGACAAGGCCATCGAGAGCATTCACCTGCGCAAAGTCTGCACGGTCATTTGCTCCGAGCCCCTTAAGGTCGAGGAGTTTATCGTCAAACATCTCAACCGCACGGCGACTATCAGCCGCGGCTACGGCGCCTTCTCGGGCAAGTGCGTGACGGTGATCATGAGCGTGCTGAGTCGTCGCGAGGCCGTGCAGCTGCGTCGCTACGCTCGCGAGATCGATCCGGGTGCCTTTATCACGATCGTCGACAGCTCCGAGATCGTCGGCAAGGGTTTCCGCGGAACGAACTAACGCGGTCGAGCTTATCAAACAATCGAATAGCGCCCTGCGCATTGCAAATGCGTCATGTTGGAGTATTTGTCCCCACATTGGGTGATAATGATGCCAAAGACATCGTTTGCGATCCAAGTGATTCGCTCAAGATACGAAGGGATGATTCTATGTTCTGCTCGCAGTGTGGCGCCCCCATGGGCGATAACGACAAGTTCTGCGGCGCGTGTGGTGCCCCCAATGCCGGTGCCGCAGCCTCTGCCCCTCAGGGTCAGCCTCAGCAGTTTGCCCCTCAACCGCCCGTGGCGAATGCGCCAAAGGGCTGTGTGGCTCAGGCGTTCCAAGATATGACCAAGACCCCGGGCGTGCTTCAGCGTGTATGCCAAATCGCGTTTTTGCCGGCGCTGATTTGCGTTGTGTCGGTACTCGTGCTGTTTATTCCCGTTATTGGCGGCATTGCAGCTGCCATCGGCTTTTTGGCAGCTTGCATTGCGAGCGTGTGCGGTTCCGGCTTTGGTATCGAGTGGGGTCGCGATCTGTCGCTCAAGGTTGATGACGGTATGGATCGTCCACTCATGCGTTCCACGTCGTTTGGTCTCGGAGTCTTTTCGAGCGTTATTTCGGTCGTGCTCGAGGTTATCGCTGCCATTCCCGTTATCGGTGTAGTGCTTTCGCTGGTGGAGAGCGTGGTAATTGGCGCCGCGGGCTCGTATTCTTATTACGGCTCTTATGCGCTCGAGGCTGCGCTGTTTGGCTCGCTTGGCCTGCTTGTCCTGGCTATGATTGCCACGGCGGTCTTGGGGGTCTTCTTTAAGATGTTTGCCGACATCGCCGTGATGCACTTTGCGGTGACCGGTCGCGTCGAGAGCGCGTTTTCGCTTGATAAGGTCTGGGCGGCCTTTAAGAACAATAAGACCAAGCTGTTCTGCGCTTCGTTCCTTCCCGAGTTTTTGACGGGCCTGGTCGCCAACGTTGTCACCTGGATCCTGACGTTCGTCTTTGGCACCATTGCCTCTGTCGGTATGTATAGCTACTACTACCGTCCTACGGCTATTGAGGCGCTTGTTACCGGCGGTGGCATCACGCTCGTATTGTTCTTGGTGCTGACGGCGTTTGTCACGGTATTCCTCACGGTCTTTGGCAAGATGCTCAAGCACCGTGCCGTTGGCTATTGGGTTGCGCGCTACGCAAGCGAGTGGGCCGACGAGGACAAGGACGACGTCCTGACTTTTGTGCTGCCGTTTGAGAAGAAGTCTGCTCCGGCTGGTTTTAGCGCCGACGCAGCGCCCGTATCCGATTCCGCTGCGGCGCCGGCGCCTGCGCCCGAGCCCGAGCCCGCGCCCATGCCGGAACCGGAGCCCGAGCCTGCACCTGAGCCCGAGCCTGCGCCAAGCTCCGACGAGGACCCGCAGGACGAGTAACCCTGCCACCTGCCATTTGGGGACGGGGTAGAAACGGTAGAAATAGCGCTTGACAAATAAGCGGGGGCGGACGTGCCGAAGCGTCCGCCCCCGCTTTGATATCGCGATGCGGCTATGACTGCGAGATGGTCGTGGATCGACTACTCGTCGTGCTTCTCCTCGCGGCGGGCGGCGGCGCGAGCGTCGTGGATGCCCTTGATTGCGGCGTGTCGGGCGGTGCGGGCATCGTGCATGGCGTCGCGGGCCTCGGCGGCCGTGGCCTTGGCAGAGCGCAGTTTGGCTGCCAGGTCGGGATTGGTCTCGGCGACCGCGGCAATCGTGGGGCCGTCGAGCTCTTCTTGTGTGGGCTCGGCCAAAAAGTCGATGGCATATTGGGCGGCCACCATGGAGCCCTTGGCCAGTACCGACTCGTCAATCTTGTAGAAGCAAGAATGTTGGGCGTACGTGGCGCCAATCTGGGGGTTGCGCGTGCCAACAAAGGCGAGCACGCCCGGTACGCGACGCAGGTACTCCGAAAAATCCTCACCCGAGAGTGTGCCGCGATAATGGCCTTGGCCGGTGGGGCCCAGGCATTTGATTACTGCCTGGCGGCAGCGCTCGCTCGAGGCGGCATCGTTTTCGACCTTGTAATTGGCGATGGTGTAGTCGGTGAGCTCTGCCTCGGCGCCCAAGGCGGCCGCGGTATGCTCCACGATGCGGCGCATGAGCTCCGGCATTTCCTCGTGGGTCGAATCGCCGTAGGTGCGCACCGTGCCGGCGAGGTAGGCCGTGCCGGCGATAACGTTGCGCGCGGTTCCGCCGTGCAGCTCGCCGACGGTAATGACGGCCGGCTCGTAGGGACTGATCTCGCGCGAAACGATGGTCTGCAGAGCGTTGACGATCTCGGCGGCAACCATAACGGCGTCGTGACCGCGCTGGGGCATGGCACCGTGGCACGAGGTGCCGCGGACGTCGATGCGGAACCAGTCGGTATTGGCCATGCGCGGTCCGGGCTCGCAGCTCACGGTGCCGGCGTCGACCTCACTCCAGATGTGCGCGGCGTAGGCGCCATCGACGCCGTCGAGCACGCCCGTGCCGATCATGAGCTTGGCGCCCTGGCCGTTTTCCTCGCTGGGTTGGAAGACGATGCGGACTTCGCCGTGGATGTCGTCGGTCATATGGCGCAGGATTTGCAGCGTGCCGAGCATCATGGCGATGTGGCAGTCGTGGCCGCAGGCGTGCATGCAGCCCTCGTTGACGCTGGCAAACTCCTCGCCGGTCTGCTCGGTGACGGGCAGGGCGTCGATATCCGCGCGCAGCAGGATACGGCGGCGCGGCGTGCCGTCCTCGTGGTAGGCATCCGACGCGGTACCGCGAAGCGTTGCCACCAAGCCGGTCTTGAGCGGACGCTCGTAGGGGATATTCATGGCGTCGAGCTGGTTGGCGATGTCGGAGGTCGTGCGCTCCTCGGCAAGGCTCAGCTCCGGGTGCTTATGGAAGTGCCGGCGCTGCTTGATGATATAGGGTTCAAACTCGGTAGCGATATCTTTGATGGCTGCGGTGACGTCGTCAGCCGCGCGAGCCTCGGTCGCCGCCATAATCTGCTGTGCCTTGGTCTTCGTCATGGTCGATTTGCTCCTTGCTGGGTTGATCGCAAAATCGTACAGGCTCTCTCCAGTATGCCACCTGCCGCTAGGGCTGGTAAAGTTGCCGTTTGCCGCTTGGGGTTTTGTTACAAGGGCGGGGGAGTACACTCGGGGGTGTTGAATTTCCTGCCAGAGATGGGGATGCCCATGCAACATATCGATCGGATTATCCGCTCCAAGAACGTCTTTACCGCGCAAGACGGCATCGATACCGCCCGCGAGCTGGCGATTGCCATCGCAGACGACCGTATCGTCGCAGTCGGTGAGCCCGATGACGTGATCGCCGCCGCTCCTGCCGCCACGTCGGTTATCGACTACGGCGAGCAGTTTGTTTGCCCCGGCTTTCATGACGCTCATCTGCACTTCTTCCATACCTCGGTCGGTTCCTCGCCGTACATGCTCATGGATATGGGCACGTCCGAGGCGGCACTGGTGCAACATGCGCGCGAGTTTTCCCAGGACCTGCCCGATGACGCCTGGGTCGTGACGCAGGGCTGGCGCGATTACCGTTGGGACCCGCCCGAGCATCCTACCAAGGCGTCGCTCGATGCGGCATTCCCCGATCGTCCCTGCGTTATGTATTCGGGCGACGGGCACACGCTGTGGCTCAACAGCCGCGCACTCGAGGCGCTCGGCGTCACACGCGACAGCGAGCCGCCAGCGGGCGGCAGCTACGACAAGGATGCAAACGGCGAGCTCACGGGCATTGCTCACGAGGCGGCTGCCATGCAGCTGCTACCGCGCTGCCTGGAGTGGCTGGGCGAGGACCGCATCGCGAGCGCTTACGCCGACCAGATGAAGCGTATGGCCGAGCAAGGCATCACCTCAATCTGCGATATGTCGCTCATGCCCATGCCGGGCTGCGACTTTATTCGCGACGATGTTTACGACAAGCTGCAGGCCTCCGGCAAGCTGGGCATCCGCGCCCATCTGTTTCCCACGCTGCTGGATGACCAGTCGCGCTTGGAAGAACTCCAGACCCGCTACGCGAACAACGCGCTGCTCTCGGCGCCAGGCTTTAAACAGTTCTTCGACGGCGTGTCGAGCGAGCATACCGCATACCTCACTGAGCCCTATACCAACCCGCGCTTCCCGGGCGACCAGGGCCGCCTGACGGTCCCTGTCGAGCGTATGCGCAAGTTGGTTTTGGCGGCAGCCGAGCGTGACCATACCGTGCGCATCCACGTTATCGGCGACGGCGCCATCCATGCCGCACTCGATATCTTTGAGGAGGCGGCAGAGCTCTACGGCTTGCCCCAGCACGGCCACAATACGCTTGAGCACCTGGAGAATCTGCTGCCTCAGGACATCGATCGTCTGCGCAAGCTCAACGTCATTGCCTCGAGCCAGCCTTGCCACATCACGCTCGACCCGGGTGGCCCGGAGCGCGACCTGGGCTTGGAGCGCAGCCGCATCATGTGGCCGTTTGCGACCTATAAACAGCGCGGCATTCGCCAAGCCTTCGGTACTGACAGCCCTATCACGCCCGTTACCAGCATGAACGTGCTCTACACGGCTATCACGCGCCAGGACCCCAAAAGCCACTGGCCCGAGGGCGGCTGGCTGCCGAGCGAGCGTATCGATGCGGCAACGGCTCTGCGCAACTACACCCTGGGCAGCGCCTATGCAGCGGGCGACGAGCAAAACCTCGGCAGCCTAGAACCCGGCAAGTACGCCGACCTGGTAGTCCTGGACCAAAATCCACTCACCATCGACCCCCAAGAACTCCAAGCCACCAAAGTCCAAGCCACCTACCTAGCCGGCAACCTGATCTACGAGCGCTAAGTATTCATGTCTTACCGTTAAACGCGGCTCGGGCAGCTTATTTTGGGATGGCGCTCGAGCCGCGTTTGCGTTTCGGTGAGGATCCGCCATGTGCGTCCCTGCTCTGTTGGATTTGGGCGCGGGGTTGAGGTGCTGCTCCGTGCGTTCAATTTGGACATCAGCAGTGAAACCTCATGGTGTTTTGCATACTTCCAGTTGCAGATTGCATAAAAAAGCTGAGATGTTCTTTCCGGCCCTGATGTACCCCCGCCTGGGCCGTGCAAAAAACGGAGTATTCAGCACCGCGAGCTCTGCCTGTGCCGCTGCGGCTGAGTAACGTTACGGAGATTGACGTCATTTTGGGCTCCGGTACGGCGCGAAGCACGCCCATTTGTCCCAACGGGGTCTGCCCACCGACCAAAACCGCCCGCTGAAGGCGTTCTTGGGACCAATAAGGTATGTCCGGCGCGTATGCAGCCACCCTGGCCTGCTGAATACTCCCAAAAATGCACGGTGCTCCCCAGGGGACCCGTGCGCGCAGCGAAAACCATGCCCACGTTCCTATCCGCATCGCCATTTTGCTGCACTGACTTTTCTGAATGCCGGGCCCGAATTAGTTAACCTGCCTCCCGTGTGGCTCCGGAGGGGCGGGATATAAGGTTTATCGCGAGTTCCGCACGAGCCGAAGGCCACTTAATGTGGCCTTCGCGCGAGCAGGACTGCCCGAGCAGGAAACCTTATATCCCGCCCCTCCGGCGCCACACGGGAGCAGCGCACAAGTTATCCTCCGGCATTCAGAAAATCTAAGTGCCAAAAAATAAGATTTTTTGACTCCGTGTTGTATAACCCGCCATTCGTGGGTACCATTCAACGCGTACGCAAACAAAAAGGGTTAATTCGCGCGGTATAACCGCGTGGCCCAAAAAGGAGGAGACAAGCATGTCGTCTTTGAAGCCGCTTGCAGATCGTGTTCTGGTCAAGCCCGACGAGGCCGAGCAGAAGACCGCTTCTGGTCTGTATATCGCCAGCAACGCCCAGGAGAAGCCGCAGCGCGGCACCATCGTTGCCGTTGGCGCCGGCAAGGTCAACGACAAGGGTGAACGCATCCCCATGGACGTCAAGGTCGGTGACGTTGTCATCTACGGTAAGTTCGGTGGCAACGAGGTCAAGGTCGACGGCGAGAAGTATCTGCTGATGCGCGCCGACGACATCTACGCCGTCGTCGAGGCCTAGTCTCGTCAGAATCCCTGATTCGTCTTTGAACGCGATCGTCGCATAGGACTCGGAAGCGGCGACGCGAGTCACATTTCTTTTGGAGGATTACCTACCATGGCAAAGAACATTACGTTCAACACCGATGCCCGCGCTAAGCTTGCCAAGGGCGTCAACACTCTGGCCGACGCCGTTACCGTCACCATGGGCCCCAAGGGCCGCTACGTTGCGCTGCAGCGCACGTTCGGTGCTCCGACCATCACCAACGACGGCGTTTCTGTCGCCAAGGAGATCGAGCTCGAGGACAACATCGAGAACATGGGCGCTCAGCTGGTGAAGGAGGTCGCCACCAAGACCAACGACACCGTGGGTGACGGCACCACCACCGCAACCCTGCTCGCTCAAGCCATCGTCAACGACGGTCTGCGCAACGTCGCCGCTGGCGCCAACCCGCTGGCCATCCGTCGCGGCATCGACAAGGCCGTCAACGCCGCCGTCGCCGAGATGAAGAAGCAGGCCAAGCCGGTCGAGACCAAGGAGCAGATTGCTTCCGTCGGTACCATCTCCGCCGGTGACCCCGAGGTCGGCGAGAAGATCGCCGAGGCCATGGAGGTCGTGGGCAAGGACGGTGTCATCACCGTCGAGGATTCCCAGACGTTCGACATCACCATCGACACCGTCGAGGGCATGCAGTTCGACAAGGGCTATGTCTCCGCTTACTTTGTCACGGATAACGACCGCATGGAGGCCGTGATGAAGGATCCGTACATCCTCATCACCGACCAGAAGATCTCCAGCGTCCAGGACATCATGCCTGTTCTCGAGGCTGTCCAGCGCGCTGGCCGTGGCTTGCTCATCATCGCTGAGGACATCGATGGCGAGGCTCTGCCGACCCTCGTCCTCAATAAGATCCGTGGCGCCCTCAACGTCTGCGCCGTCAAGGCCCCGGGCTACGGCGATCGCCGCAAGCGCATCCTGGAGGACATCGCCGTCCTCACCGGTGGCCAGGCTGCTCTGGACGAGCTGGGCGTGAAGGTCGCTGACATCACCGCTGATATGCTCGGTACCGCTAAGTCCGTCACCATCTCCAAGGACAACACCGTCGTCGTCGGCGGCGCTGGCTCCAAGGAGGCCATCGACGCCCGCATCGCTCAGATCAAGGGCGAGATGGAGAACACCACCTCTGACTTCGACCGTGAGAAGCTCCAGGAGCGCCTGGCCAAGCTCTCCGGTGGCGTTGCCGTCATCAAGGTCGGCGCTGCTACCGAGTCCGAGCTCAAGGAGATCAAGCACCGCGTTGAGGATGCCCTGCAGGCTACCCGTGCTGCTGTCGAGGAGGGCATTGTCGCCGGCGGCGGCGTCGCCTTCATGGACGCTGCTCCTGCGCTCGATGCCGTCGAGATCGACGACCCCGAGGAGAAGATCGGCGTCGACATCGTCAAGAAGGCTCTGACTGCTCCGGTCGCTACTATCGCCAAGAACGCTGGTTTTGAGGGCGCTGTCGTGGTCGACAAGGTTGCCGAGCTGCCCGCCGGCCAGGGTCTCAACTCTGCCAACGGCGAGTGGGGCGACATGATCGAGATGGGCGTCCTCGACCCCGTCAAGGTCAGCCGCGTCACCCTGCAGAACGCTGCTTCTGTCGCCAGCCTGATCCTCATCACCGAGGCTACCGTCTCCGATGTGCCCAAGAACACTCAGCTTGAGGACGCTATCGCTGCTGCTACCGCTGGTCAGCAGGGCGGCGGTATGTACTAAGGCCGACAAGGTCTAGAACTCCCACCGGGAATCCGGGGGCGTGACGGGGCTTCTCTCCGGAACGTCCTCGGACATGCAAAGAGGCTTCGCATCGCGCTTCGCGCTGCGGAGCCTCTTTGCGGAATGTTCCGGAGAGAAGCCCCCGTCACGCCCCCGGATTCCCTGCGTTTACGGCCTTGAGGTCGGCGTGGGCGGAGGACTTGGTTGTTGGGAATACGTGTCCCGGTCGCTGTTTCGCGGCTTTGCCGCGAAAGGCGCGCCGCTTTGGGGCGAGTGGAGGATGTGGTTGTTGCAGTGGCTTGTCCCCTTCGCTGTTTCGCGCTTTGCGCGAAAAGCGCGCTACTTTGGGATGGGTGGGGAACGTTGTTGTTGCGGCAACTGATCCCCGCGACAAATTACCCTCGGCATACTTGCGCGAGCGATTGCTCGTGCTACACTTGCAAGTGCTGTTTCAGGGCGGGGTGGAATTCCCCACTGGCGGTAAATTGGGCGGTGCTAAAGGGGTGCCGTGGCGCAGGCGAGGTGCCTGCGGCCGAGCCGATGAGTCCGCGACCCGTGTGTGCGTTGGTTCGCATGCCGGCTGAACTGGTGAGATCCCAGTACCAACGGTTAGAGTCCGGATGAAAGAGGCAGGTGATCTTATGTCTGAACAGTCGCAGCATATCCATTTTGAGAACACGAATAGGTGGAGCACCAAACAGCTCGTTACCATGGCGCTGATGTGTGCCTTGGGCGCCCTGTTTATGTACGTGCAGCTGCCTATCCTTCCTTCGGCGCCGTTTTTGACGTATGACCCGTCGCTGGTGCCGGCGATGGTGTGCGGGTTTGCGTATGGTCCTGGTGCCGGCACTGCTGTTGCCGCCATGGCGATCGTTATCCATGCGCTCACCACGGGTGACTGGGTCGGCGCGCTTATGAACCTGGTTGCCACGCTGGGCTACATTCTGCCCGCGGCTATCGTGTACCAGAAGATGCATACCTATAAGGGTGCCGTGATTGGCCTAGTGTTCGGTGTCATTGCCGCTACGGCGCTGTCTATGGTCGCTAACCTTACCATTGGCGTATGGTTCTGGTATGGCTCGGTCGATGTGATCGCCCCGCTCATGATTCCTGCCGTGCTGCCGTTCAACCTTATCAAGACCGTGCTTAACTCGGTGTTGACGCTTGCAGTGTACAAGGCGGTCTCCAACCTCATCACGCCTAAAAAGGACCAGGTCAAAGGCCGCGCATGATTGAGTGTCGGGGTGTTTCCTTTAGCTATGACGGTGCCGCTCGGGCGCTCGACGGCATCGATCTGGATATCGAGGATGGCGAGTTTTTCTGCATCCTCGGTGGAAACGGGTCGGGCAAGTCGACGTTTGCCAAGCATCTGAATGCGCTTCTGCAGCCCGATGCGGGAACGGTGCGCGTCAACGGCATGGACGCGTCCGACCCCGAGTTGGTCTACGACATTCGTTCGACCGCGGGCATGGTATTCCAGAATCCCGATGACCAGCTGGTGGCAACGCTTGTCGAAGATGACGTTGCGTTTGGTCCCGAAAACCTTGGCGTGCCATCGGCACAAATCGCGCAGCGTGTACGCGAGGCGCTGAAGGGCGTGGGGCTGGTGGGCTTTGAGCGCCATGAGACCCATGCACTTTCGGGTGGTCAAAAGCAGCGCGTGGCGCTTGCCGGTGTGCTCGCCATGGAACCGCGCGTGCTCATATTGGACGAGGCCTCCTCGATGCTCGATCCGCGCGGACGCAAGGGCCTTATGAAGGCCTGTCATGCGCTCCACGATCGCGGCATGACCATCGTGATGATTACGCACTTTATGGAAGAGGCCGCCGAGGCCGATCGTGTCGCGGTGTTTCGGGCGGGGCGCGTTGCCATGCTCGGTACGCCCGAGGAAATCTTGACGCGGGCGGACGAACTTGCGCAGCTCAACTTGGATATGCCGGCGTCGTGCTGTCTAGGTAGGGCGCTTCGTGCGAAGGGCGTGCCCGTTCATGCGCAGGTGCGCGAGGCGGATATGGTCGCCGAGATTGCGCAGACATATGCCGACCGGAGTGGGGAAGACGCCGCGGGGCGGCCTTCTGCATCCGATTCTCGTGTGCTCGACAACGCCTCTTCTGCAACCGATGGGACAGCCGTGTCGGAGCCCGTCATCGAGATTTCGCACCTCTCGCATAGTTACTCGCTGAGTGCCCGCGAGCGCCGCCGCTGGCATAAGCGCTCGGTCACTGCGGGCAAATCGAGCAAACAGGCTCTCTGGGGAAACGACCCCAGCAGTCCGTGGGCGCTGCGCGATGTATCGCTGACGGTGCGTCGCGGCGAGTTCCTGGGCTTGGCAGGTCATACCGGTTCGGGTAAGTCGACGCTGGTCCAGCATCTCAACGGTTTGATTCGCCCCCAGGAGGGATCCGTTCGCGCGCTGGGGCTCGATCTGTCAAACAAGAAAGACGCCGCCGCGGTTAAGGCCAAGGTCGGCGTGGTGTTTCAGTATCCTGAGCGTCAGCTGTTTGCCGAAACCGTGGCGCAGGACGTGGCGTTTGGTCCGCACAACCTTGGCTTGCCGCAAGATGAAGTCGACCGTCGTGTCGAGTCATCGCTCTCGCGCGTGGGCCTCGATCTTTCCACGGTCGGCGACAAGAGTCCCTTTGAGCTTTCGGGCGGTCAGCAACGGCGTGTGGCATTCGCCGGCGTGCTCGCCATGGAGCCCGAGGTCCTGGTGCTCGATGAACCCATGGCGGGGCTCGATCCGGCTGCGCGCAGGGATTTCCTTGAGCTTATCGGTCGACTTCACCGCGATGGCCTGACCGTTGTCATGGTTTCGCATAGTATGGATGACCTGGCCAACTGCTGCGACCGCATCGTCGTGATGAACGAAGGTGCGGTGTTTGCCGAGGGAACCCCCGCGCAGGTGTTTGCACATGCCGATGAGCTCAAGTCGATCGGCTTGGGCGTTCCCGCCGCCCAGCGCATGGCGTTGGCGCTCGCGGAAGCGGGCGTGCCGCTGCGTTGCGGCGGGCTCTATACGGTTGAGTCGCTGGCAGACGAGTTGGTGGACCTGCTAATCGGTCGCTCAGACGGTTCTTCTAGCGTCTCGGACATTGCTAAATCCAAGACGGTCGCGCGAGAGGAGGGCTGCTAATGGAGGCGTTTTCGTTTGGCAGCTACTATCCCGGCGATAGTGCAATCCACCGCCTGGACCCGCGAACCAAGTTGCTCTTGGGCTTTGTGTTTCTGATCACGACGCTCACGGTCAGTGGCTTCCGCGGACTGGCCCCGGTCGCAATTTTCGTCGTGCTGATCTATGCCGTGTCCCGGGTGCCGTTGCGCCGGGTCCTATCATCGATGGCGCCGCTGCTGGCAATCGTCGTCGTGGTCGCGGTGCTCAACTTGTTTACCGATCAGAGTGGGCGCATCCTGTGGCAGCTCGGCTTTCTGCAGATAAGCGAGGGCTCACTGCGTTCTGCCGCCTTTATGGCGTGCCGCCTGACGTTGATGATGGCCGGCATGAGCGCCATTACGCTCACCACGCCCACGCTCGACCTCACCGCGGGCTTTGAGCGCCTGCTCGCGCCGTTTGCGCGTGTGGGACTTCCTGCGCACGAGCTCGGCATGATCATGGGTATCGCGCTACGCTTTATGCCGCAGTTTGCCACCGAGATGAAGCAGACGGCCGATGCGCAGGCAAGCCGCGGTGCACGCGTGACGGGAGGTCCGCTCGGCGGCGTGCGTATGCTCGGCAGTGTGGCGATTCCGCTGTTCACGGGCGTGTTCCGCCATGCCGAGACGCTGTCTGCTGCCATGGATGCACGCTGCTATCACGGTGAGCAGGGTCGCACGCGCCTGCATGCGCTTGCATTTCGCCGTGGGGATGCGCTGGCTGCGGTGGTGACGGCGCTGCTGCTCGCGTGTGTCATCGTCATCAACCTTCAACTTGTTTAGGCGCGATTCGAGCGCAAGAAAGGGGTCCCTATGACCGACAACGATCGCACGGCTCAGCTTGAGCGCGCCTGTTCATATCTCAGGCGCATTCCGGCGTGGTATCTGGCCACGACCGATGTGGCCGACGGGCATCAGCCTCGCGTGAGGCCGTTTTCTTTTGCCATGGTCGATGACGGTAAGTTGTGGTTTTGCACGTCGCGCGACAAGGACGTGTGGGCGGAGCTGAGTGCGAATCCCAAGTTTGAGCTCTCGGGCTGGAAGCCGGGGGAATGTTGGATCGTATTGACCGGCGAAGCCGCACTTGAGGACGACGCAGTTGCGAGCGACAAGGTGCGTCAAGCGGGTTTTAAGCACATGGTGGGCATTGGCGAGGAACACGAGAGTGCCAACGACGGCCGCCTTGCTTTCTTTTCGGTCCGCAACATTGCCGCGCGCTTCTGTGATATCGACGGCAGCGAGGAGCGCCTGGAGCTCTAGCGCGTCTCAAATTAACTACCCGTTCCGAATTAGCTAGCGCCAGGAGGACACATGGACGGATTGAATACGGTGTTGGAGTATCTGACGTCGGTGCCGGCATGGTATTTGGCGACGAGCGTTGATGGGCAGCCGCATGTGCGTCCGTTTTCGTTTGCGCAGATCCAGGACGGCAAGCTGTGGTTTGTAACGGCGCGCACCAAAGACGTGTGGCAAGAGCTGCTGCAAAACCAGCGCTTTGAGGCCACGAGTTGGTGGCCGGGCCATGGCTGGCTCATCTTGCGCGGGCGTGCCGGCTTGGATGACCGGGCTTTAGGCGAAATGCGCGAAGCCGGGTGGAAGCATCTAGAGCACCTGGGCGAGCACTATGAGGGGCCTAACGACCCCACGCTCGTCTTCTTTAGCGTCGAGGATCCCGAGGCTTTTATCTGCAATCACGACGAATGGGTGCCGGTCGAGCTCTAGCCAGCTGGCTCATCCTAACAACTTGGTTTTCGCATGGGCGGGCCCCGTATTGCCCGGCGCCGTTGGGAGCGCCGGTCAATACGGGGCCCGCTCCATTTGTCAATTCCTTCAAGCGAATGTGTCGGGAATGTTTCAATGCATGAATATGCAAGCCATTTACGTATTCATGCATCTTTTGGTGCTAAAGTTTCAACCCACTTCATAACGACCGCTGCGAAATGCGCATCGGTGCATAAATCGCAGACAAGGAGTCTGATATGTCTTTGAAGGTTGGAATCGTCGGCGCGGCTGGATATGCCGGCGCCGAGCTCATTCGCCTCGTCCTCGGTCATCCCGAGTTTGAACTTGTTGCCATTACGTCCAACGCCGATGCCGGCCAGCCGCTGTCCGCGGTGTATCCGAGCTTTGCTGGCGTGAGCGATCTGGTTTTCACCACGCATGACGCCCCCGAGCTCAAGAGCTGCGATGCGGTTTTTCTTGCCGTGCCGCACACGGCTGCCATGGCACAGGTGCCCGCGCTGCTTGCATCGGGCGTCTCCTGCTTTGATCTTTCGGCTGACTACCGTCTGAACGACGCGTCCGTCTTTGAGACATGGTATGCCGCCGAGCATACGAGCCCCGAGCTGCTCAAGACCCGTGCCTTCGGTCTGCCCGAGCTGTTCTGCCAAGACTTGGAGACCGCCGCATCCGACCATGCCGACGGCAAACCCGTGCTGGTCGCCTGCGCCGGTTGCTATCCCACCGCAACGAGCCTTGCCGCCGCGCCCGCCGTGCGCGCGGGTTGGGTGGCCGAGAACGGTCCCGTGATTGTCGATGCCATTAGCGGCGTGACGGGCGCCGGTAAGTCCTGCAACGCCCGCACCCATTTTTGCAGCGCCGACGAGAACTTGGAGGCCTACGGCGTGGGCAAGCATCGCCACACGCCCGAGATTGAGCAAATCCTTGGCCTGACCGATCGCGTCGTCTTTACCCCGCACCTGGCACCGCTCAAGCGTGGTCTGCTCTCCACGGTGACGCTGCCGCTTACGCCGCGGGCTATCGATACCTTGACCCTTGAGGACGTTGTCGACCATTACAAGCAGTTCTACGCCGGTCGCACCTTCGTACGCGTACTCGATGCCGGTCAGCAGCCCAAGACGGCTTCGGTCGTCGGCACCAACGCCGCCCAGATCGGCCTCGCGCTCAACAAGCGCGCGGGCGTGCTGGTGGCGACGGGCGCCATCGACAATCTGTGCAAGGGCGCTGCGGGCCAAGCAGTCCAGTGCGCCAATATCGTCTTTGGCTTTGACGAGCGACGAGGCTTGCCCACAGTGGCGTGCCCGGTGTAGCACATTCGATTGTTAACGATTTGGTAGTCGGGCATCGAGTGGGGCGCCACTCTTAAGCTGGTCTCATGATTGTGGCTGGCAGGGCGCACCAACCGATGCCCGTTTTTTGTTTGACATAAGGAGTCATAAGACGATGAATACCGAGCTGTTTGACATTAAGATTCGCGCCGTAGAGGGCGGCGTTACGGCGGCGGCCGGCTTTAAGGCGGCAGGTATCCATGCCGGATTCCGCAAGAACCCTGAGCGCCTGGATTATGCTCTCGTCGTGCCCGATAAACCCTGCCCCGGCGCCGGCGTGTTTACCACCAACCGCTTTTGCGCGGCGCCTGTCCAGGTGAGCCGTGCCAACCTGGGTGGCGCCGACAAGGGCTACGGTATCATCGCCGGCGTTTCGGTTAACTCTGGCAATGCCAACGCCGCCACGGGTGAGACCGGCCTTGCCTGCGCGCGTGAGACGTGCGACATCGCCTCGCAGGTTATCGGCTGCGAGCCCCAGCAGATCCTGGTCGCCTCCACGGGCGTGATTGGCCAGATTCTGCCGATCGATACGTTTGAGACCGCCATCCCTGCCGCCTACGAGGCACTCTCCGCCCACGGTGGCGCCGATGCGGCCCACGCCATCATGACGACCGATACGCATTTCAAGGAATATGCCGTGTCCTACGTCAGCGATGCCGATGGCCATGCGGGCAATGTCTATACGGTAGGCGGAATGTGCAAGGGCTCGGGCATGATCATGCCCAACATGGCCACCATGATCGCAGTTATCACCACCGATGCCCCCGTCGAGCCTGCGGCACTTCATGTCCTGCTGCTCTCGACCGTCAAGCAGACCTTTAACAAGGTAACGGTCGATTCCGATACCTCGACCAACGACACCTGCATCATGCTTGCCTCCGGCGCCGCTGCCGCAGATGCCGAGGCCATCGTCGAGGGCTCCGATGCTTTTAACGAGTTGGCCTTTGCCGTGCACGAGGTGTGCGAGAGCCTGGCGCGCAATATCGCCGCCGATGGTGAGGGCGCATCTAAGCTTGTTACGGTCAACGTTACCGGCGCCGTGAACGACGAGGAGGCCGATATCGCCGCCCGTGCCGTTGCCAACTCGCCGCTCGTTAAGACCTGCATCGCCGGCCACGACTGCAACTGGGGCCGCGTTGCTATGGCGCTTGGCAAGTGCGGCGTGAAGTTTAATCAGGAAGACGTTTCCATCGACATGATGGGCATGCCTGTCTGTCGCGACGGTCTGACTGTTCCCTTTGACGAGGACGAGGCTCTGCGACGTTTCGAGGCGCCCGAGATCGTGATCTCGGCCGACCTGGGCGCAGGCGACGCGGCAACGACCGTGTGGACCTGCGACCTCACGCATGAGTACATCTCCATCAACGGCGACTACCGTTCCTAGATTCCAGACGCGCTGCGCATCTTGCCGCGATTGCGGACAGCGGAGCACGGCGCGATAACGATACGAAAGACGAGGCAGATTATGAAATTCGCACGCGATTGTCGTTCGAGCGAATCCAACGAAGCAACCGCGCAGCTGCTGTTCGAAGCACTGCCGTGGATTAAGAACCTGACCGGCAAGACGGTTGTTATCAAATATGGCGGAGCCGCCATGGTTGATGAGCAGCTGCGCCGCGACGTGATGAGCGACATCGTCCTGCTTAAGATCATCGGCATGCGCCCCGTTATCGTGCACGGCGGCGGCAAGGCCATCAACGAGGCACTCAGCCATTACGATATTCCTGTCGAGTTTAAGAACGGCCAGCGCGTGACCACGCCGGCGACCATGGATATCGTGCGCGAGGTGCTGGGCGGCAAGGTTAACCAGGAGCTGGTTGCTGCCATCAACCACCACGGCAACCTGGCCGTGGGCGTGTCGGGCAGCGATGCCGGCACGCTCATCGCCGAGCCGCTCGACCCCGAACTTGGTCGCGTGGGCAAAGTGACGCACGTTAACACCGACTATATCGAGCGCTTACTCGATAGCGAGTACATCCCCGTTATCGCTACCGTCGCGGCGGGGGAGGACGGCGGTTTCTTCAACATCAACGCCGATACCGCCGCCGGTGCCGTTGCGGCAGCGCTCCACGCGCACAAGGCAATCTTCCTTACCGACGTCGACGGCCTGTACAAGGACTTTAGCGATAAGGATTCGCTTATCTCCAACCTGACGCTCGACGAGGTCAACGAGATGCTCTATGGCGGCGAGGTCGACAAGGGCATGATTCCCAAGCTTCGTGCCGCCGTCGATGCCCTGACCGCTGGCGTGTTCCGCGCCCACATCATCAACGGCACCACGCCGCACTCGCTGCTGCTGGAGCTGCTGACCGATGCCGGCGTCGGTACCGTGATCCATTCCACCGAGACGGCCTACGAGTTCGATACGCATCCGCACCCGCTTTCGACTTTTGCGGCGCGCCTGGCCGAGAACCTCGACGAGGTCGAGAAGCTCCAGACCGTTTAGCCTGTTCGCAATCGTCGCATATCTACACCCATAGCCCGCGCCATCTGGCGCCCAACGAAAGGCATCCCATGTCACTTGCAGCTCAACAATCGCTCGAATCCCATTACGTCATGCATACCTTTGGCCGCTCTCCGGTCGAGTTTGTCGAGGGTCACGGCATGAAGCTCACCGGCGACGATGGCCGCGAGTATCTCGACTTTCTTGCTGGTATCGGTGTGTGCAGCTTGGGCCATGGCAACCCTGCTGTGCTCTCGGCGCTCGAGGCACAAACCAAAAAGCTCATGCATGTCTCCAATTACTTCTACATTGAGCAGCGCGGCCAGGTCGCGGCGCTGCTGTCCAAGCTCGCTAACGACGACGTAGATGGTGCGCGCGTGCTTGCCGATGCCATTGCCGCTGGCGATGAGACCACGGCCGCCGCGCTCGGTGCTCCTGCTGCGGACGAGCAGGTGTGGGAGACGTTCTTTGCCAACTCCGGCGCCGAGGCTAACGAGGGTTCGATGAAGCTCGCGCGTCTGTACGCCAAGCGTGCCGGTAACGGCGGCAACACCATCGTGTGCATGCGCGGAGGTTTCCACGGCCGTACGCTCGAAACCATTGCCGCTACCATGCAGGATTGGCTGCAGGACAGCTTCCGTCCGTTGCCGGGCGGCTTTGTGGCCTGCACGCCCAACGACGTCGACGAGCTGCGTGCGATCTTTAAGCAGCTGGGAAGCGAGATCTGCGCTGTGATGCTCGAGCCGATTCAGGGCGAGAGCGGCGTGCACCCCATGACCGAGGAGTTTATGGCGGCGGCGCGCGACCTTGCACACGAGGTGGGCGCTGTGCTGATCGCCGACGAGGTCCAGTGTGGCATCTTCCGCTCCGGCAAGCCGTTTGCGTTCCAGACCTATGGCGTGGAGCCCGACATCATGAGCCTTGCCAAGGGCATTGCCGATGGCGTGCCCATGGGCGCCGTCGTGGCCAAGAAGGAGATCGCCGACGTGTTTAAGCCCGGTGACCATGGTTCGACTTTTGGCGGTAGCTGCTTGGCCGTCGCGGCATGCGCCGCGACGCTCTCCGCGCTCGTGCGCGGCGATTATGCCGACCATGCTGCCAAGGTGGGTGCCTATATGGAGGCAAAGCTCGCCAAGCTGCCGCACGTGACCGAGGTACGTGGCCGCGGCTTGATGCTCGGCTGTGATTTGGATGATGCCGCGGGCGACGCGCATGATGTTGTTGCCCGCGCGCTGACCGCCGGTGCCGTGACCAACGCTACAGGTGCGCATACGCTGCGTTTCCTGCCGCCACTTGTCTGCGAAGAAGCCGACGTGGACAGCCTGATCGAGATCCTGTCGGACGTTTTGGCCTAACACAGCGCAATAACTTAATTTGGACCGTTCCGGACTGCGGACGTGCCATATGCGGCACGATTCAGCGGTCTGGAGCCCGTTTTGCCTTAGATTTGCTAAGGCAGGGAGACCTGCTGGTCAAAATACATTAAATATGAGTACTGTTACCGATTTGGTCGCAGCAATTTTGGACTAATAAGACCAGATGGCAAGTCGAAATGGCGATGAATGCACGATTTTGATCCAATTGTTAGTCCTTATAATGGACATATGTTGCGTAACTTAAGCAAATACTATCTTTTGATATGTTGTAAGCAAGGTAGCAGTACTCATTTTTGCCATTTTCTGGCCACGGCCTTTGTGACAGACGTGCTGGCGGGTTCGAACCCCTCAGTAATGGGCCCTAAAAAGAAAGGCCTCCATAGCTGGAGGCCTATCAAATCAGTGGTGGGCGATGAAGGATGTCCGCGTGCGGCTGGCGCCGCCCGCGCCCCGCTTCGTCGCTCCGCTCCTCGCGTGCTGCGCTGGAAAACGCTTCGCGTTTCCTCAGCTCCGCACCCTTGCGGGTTCGAATCCCATGAAATGGGCCCAAACAAAAAACGGTCCCCTTTCGAGGACCGTTTCCAAATCAGTGGTGGGCGATGAGGGATTCGAACCCCCAGCCTTGTGCGTGTAAAGCACCTGCGCTAACCGTTGCGCCAATCGCCCGTGCGGAGAGAGTATAGCAAAATAATCGCCCCATTCACCTCATATCCATTAAAGGTAACCGGCGCGTGTCACAGCGGAGCTGATTCAGTTGAGATTGCCTGAACATTCCGCCCCTCTTTACGCCCTCGGGTATACTCAAAAGCTACTGATTCGATTTGATGCCCAGCAACAGCAGAGGGGATAGTATATGTGCGGTTTTGTCGGTTTTGTCGGTGGGACGGATAACCAATCCGAGGTGCTCACCAAGATGATGGACCGCATCGTCCATCGCGGTCCCGACATGGGCGGTCAGTTTATCGACGGCCGCGTTGCCCTGGGCTTCCGCCGCTTGTCGATCCTCGACCTGACCGAGGCCGGCGCTCAGCCCATGGCCAATGAGGACGGCAGCGTCGTTATCGTCTTCAACGGCGAGATCTACAACTTCCAGGAGCTTCGCTCCGAGCTCGAGGCCAAGGGCTATAAGTTCCACTGCGGCGCCGACACCGAGAGCCTCCTGCACGGCTACGAGGAGTGGGGCGAGGCCGTACTCGATCGCTTGCGCGGTATGTACGCCTTCGTCATCTGGGACAAGAAGAAGAACAAGCTTTTTGGCGCCCGCGATATCTTTGGCATCAAGCCGCTCTACTACTATCCCATGGCCGATGCGGGCGACGGCGCTCCGGGCGTGCTCTTTGGTTCCGAGATCAAGAGCTTCCTGGACTACCCGCACTTCCACAAGGCGGTCAACAAAAAGGCCCTGCGTCCGTACATGACGCTGCAGTATTCGGCAACCGAGGAGACCTTCTTCGAGGGTGTCTACAAGCTGCCGCCGGCGCATTACTTTACCGTAGACATCCCGACCGGCAAGATGAACATCGAGCGCTATTGGGATTGCGATTACTCTGCCGTCGAGAAGCCGTTCGAGGAGTACGTCGACGAGCTGGACGAGGTCGTGCACGAGAGCGTCGAGGCCCATCGCATCGCCGACGTCAAGGTCGCTTCGTTCCTCTCCGGTGGCGTCGACTCCAGCTACATCGCCGCTTGCCTCATGCCCGACAAGACCTTCTCGGTAGGCTTCGATTACAAGAACTTCAACGAGACCAACTACGCCAAGGAGCTCTCTGACAAGCTCGGTGTCGAGAACGTCCGCAAGATGATCACCGCCGACGAGTTCTTTGGCGCGCTCGAGGACATTCAGTATCACATGGACGAGCCGCAGTCCAACCTGTCGTCCGTGCCGCTGTGGTTCCTGGCCGAGATGGCCCGCAAGGACGTCACCGTCGTGCTTTCGGGCGAAGGCGCCGACGAGCTCTTTGGCGGCTACGCCTACTACGAGGACACGGTCCCAGTCCGCAAGTACAAAAAGATGGTGCCGCTGCCCATCCGTCGCGCGCTCGGTAACCTGGCGCTGCATATGCCGTACTTCAAGGGCCACAATTTCCTGGTCAAGGGTGCCGAGATCCCCGAGAAGTCGTTCCTAGGACAGGCCCTGGTATGGCCGGAGCGTGAGGTCGACGGCGTGCTTAAGCCCGAGTACAACACCGGCGACGGCGCCTTCGAGCTCGCTGCCCCCATCTACGCGCGCGTAAAGGGCCAGCCCGAGCTGGTCAAGAAGCAGTACCTGGACATGAACATGTGGCTCCCGGGCGACATTCTGCTCAAGGCCGACAAGATGTGCATGGCGCACTCGCTGGAGCTGCGCGTGCCCTTCCTGGACCGCAAGGTCATGGAGTTCGCCGAGCACATTCCCGACCGCTATCGCATCAACGAGAATGGCAACAAGCAGGTGCTCCGCCACGCCGCCAACAAGTCGCTGCCCGACGAGTGGGCCACCCGTCCCAAGGTGGGCTTCCCGGTGCCGATCGTCTACTGGCTGCGCGAGCAAAAGTGGTACGACTATGTCAAGGAGTACTTCACCGCGCCGTGGGCAAGCGAGTTCTTCGATACCGACGAGCTCATGCACCTGCTCGATCTGCACTTTGCGGGCAAGGGCGATTTCCAGCGCAAGATCTATACGCCGCTCGTGTTCCTGGTGTGGTACAAGCGCTTCTTTATCGACGAGGACCAGCCCGCTGTTCAGGCTGCCTAGCCTCGGCTTACGAACGCCTGCGCGTAACGGCTCCTCCGGGAGCCGTTTTTGCGCGGGTGCGTTTCGGTTACTATAAAAACCGTCCCTGCCAAATGGCTGAGAAAGGTGAAAGATGCACCATTCGGATTCCGCGACCGTGACCACGGTCGATACGCTTGCCAAGCTTCTCGATGTGTGCGGCGAGCTGCGCGCATCAGAGCAGGTTGACGAGCGTGCCGTGACCGGCTGCTCGTTTGATTCGCGCGCGGTCTCGGCAGGTGACGTGTTCTTTTGCAAAGGTGCTGCCTTTAAGCCCGCGTTTTTGAGCATGGCGCTCGATGCGGGTGCCGTCGCATTTGTGTGCGAAGAGTCGCTGGTCGAGTCTCTGGAGCCGCTGGCGCAGGAGAGCGGTGCTGCGATGCTGGTTGTTGATAGCGTTCGCACGGCCATGGCCCTGTTGCCGCCGGAGGTCTACGACCGTCCCGACCACGACGTCAAGATCGTGGGCATCACCGGTACCAAGGGAAAGACCACGGCCGCTTTTATGCTCCAGTCGATTATCAAAGCGGCGGGCGAGTCCTGCGGCATGATCGGCTCGGTGAGTACCGACGATGGCATCGAGTGCTACGAGAGCACTAATACCACGCCAGAGGCCCCCGAGGTCTGGCGCCATATCGCCAACTGCCGTGAGTCCGGTCGCCAGTCCATGGTCATGGAGGTCTCGAGCCAGGCGCTCAAGTACCAACGCGTCGAGAATCTGCCGTTTGACGTGGCGTGCTTCCTCAACATCGGGCGTGACCACATCTCGCCGATCGAACACCCCACGTTTGAGGATTATTTTGAGAGCAAGCTCAGGATCTTTGACCAGGCAAAGACCGCCGTGGTGAACCTGGGCACCGAAGAGGTTGGCCGTGTGCTGGAGGCAGCGTCGACGGCCGAGCGCTTGGTGACCGTTGGCGTCGAGCATCCCGAGGCAAGCCTGTGGGCAAGCGATGTCCGCATGGTCGGCTTTAACATCGAGTTTAACCTGCATGGCCTGTGTGCCGACGAGTCCGAGGCGGGGGAGAAGGTCCTGCTGGGTATCGCGGGCGACTTTAACGTGGAAAACGCGCTGGTCGCTATCGCCGCTGCGCACGAGATCGGCATCGGTATCGAGGCTATCAAGAAGGGCCTCTCCAAATTGCGCGTGCCTGGTCGCATGGAGGTTGTGGAGTCGAAGGATGGCCGCGTGATTTGTGTTGTTGACTACGCTCACAACCAGCTTTCGTTCCGTTCGCTTTTCTCGTCGGTCAAGCGCGCGTTTCCCACTAGTCCAGTCATTGCAGTGTTTGGTGCTGCCGGCGGCAAGGCGCAGGAGCGCCGCGAGCAGCTTCCATGCGAGGCCGCACCATATTCCGACCTGATGATCTTTACCAACGAGGACCCGGCTCACGAGGACCCGATGAAGGTCTGTCGCGAGCTTGCCGAGCATGTTCCCGACGATACACCGAACGAGATCATCCTCGACCGTGAAGCCGCTGTGCATGCGGCGTTCAAGGCGGCGCGCGAGGAGTACGTCAACCCCAATGCTCCCACCATTGTCTTGCTGCTGGCAAAGGGTGACGAGGAGCTCATGCACGTGGGCGACGAGTTCGTGCCCATCGAGAGCGACCTTTCGCTGGCCAATCGCCTGATCGATGTTACCCAGTTTGACTAATGAACCATGATGGCGGCGGCGCCCTGAGTGCACTGTCGCCATAAGCGTGTTCCCTCAATCAAAACATGCCGTCCAAGTCCAAACCCTTCTACGTAAACGGAGTAACCATGTCCCACAACACCCTGCCGACCGTTGCCGAGCTTTCGGGCGAGATGTGCGAGCGCTTGGCCAAGGTCAAGTACGTCTTTACCGACCTGGATGCCACGATGCTCGCACCCGGCTCGTGCGTGCTGCGCGACAACGACGGCAACCCCTCGACCAAACTCGTCGAGGCCGTCGTGGCACTTGCCCGCGCTGGTATTCAGGTGGTTCCCACCTCGGGCCGCAACCGTACCATGATCCACGAGGACGCGCGCGTGCTCGGCCTCAACTCTTACATTGGTGAGATGGGCGGCCTGGTCATGTACGACCTCAAAGCCAACGATTGGGAGTATCTGACTGGCGACATGCCTTACGACCCCGTCTGCGGCCTTACTCCGCACCAGGTGATCGAGCAGACCGGCGTGTGCGAGAAGATCCTCGCCCGCTGGCCGCACAAGATCGAGTATCACAACGACATGTCGACCGGCTACAAGTACCGCGAGGTCACCGTCGGCATGCGCGGCGATGTGCCCGACGATGAGGTCCAGGCCATCCTCGACGAGGCCGGCTGCGGCCTGGTGTGGGCCTGTAACGGTCACCTGACGCATCTGTCCAAGCCGACGACGCTCGAGCTCGATCGCGTCGAGGACGGTCGCGCGTTCAACATCAACCCCGCGGGTCTCAACAAAGGCGTCGCCATTGCGCGCTTTTGCGAGCACCTGGGGATCGAGCGCGAGGAGACGCTCGCGCTCGGCGACTCCGAGTCCGACTTCTACATGGCCGATCACGTGGGCACGTTCTGTCTGGTCGAGAATGGCCTGACGAGCGCCGGCGCGCCCGAGTTCCTGGCTGCTTGCGAGAACGCTTTCGTTACGCGCGGCAAAATTGTCGACGGTTGGGCGGCGACGGCAGAGCTGCTGGTCGCGGCGCGTTCGTAGCGCGGCGTCGCCGCACTTGGATATGTCTTTTCGAGAGAGACTGGTGAGGTAATGTCCGATATCGAGAATCCGGCAGGCGACACGCGCCCGATCGGTGTGTTCGATTCTGGCCTGGGCGGTCTGACGGTTGCGCGCGCCATCGCGACGGCGCTGCCGCACGAGTCCGTCTACTACTTCGGCGACACCAAACGCTGCCCCTACGGCACGCGCACCGAGGATGAGGTGCGCTCGTTTGCGTTGCAGGCGGGCCGTTGGCTGTCGAAGCACGACGTCAAGATTATGGTCATCGCCTGCAACACGGCGACAGCTGCGGCCTTACGTCTGGCCCAGCAGGTGCTCGACGTTCCCGTGATCGGCGTGATCGCGCCGGGTGCCCGCGCGGCAATCAACAGCACCCGTTCGCGTCGCGTGGGCGTGCTCGCCACCAACCTCACCATTCGCTCGGGCGCTTACACGCGCGCCATTCAGGATCTAGATGCCGGCGTCGACGTATACGGCTGCCCCGCCTCGAGCTTTGTCGAGGTTGTCGAACACGAGCTCGCCTCGGGTGCGCATCTGCAAGAGCAGTGGCTTGAGAACGAGGACATCTTCGATACGCCTGCCGTGCGTGCGCTGGTGGGTGCCACGGTTGAGCCACTGCGCGACCACGGTATCGATACCGTGGTGCTCGGCTGTACGCATTTTCCGCTGTTGGTGGGACCTATCCGCCATGCGCTGGGGTCTGGGGTGCGCGTCGTGAGTTCCGCCGAGGAGACCACACGAGAGCTGACCGATATCCTCACGCGCCGCGAGCAGCTGGCGGGTGACGCCGCCGAGCCGCAGCATCGTTTTGCCACGACGGCCGATAACATTGCCGAGTTTGCGGTGGCGGGCAGCTTTATCTTTGGTCAGCCGCTCAAGAGCATCGAACATATCGATATCGATGAGCTGGAATAGATGTAAGGCAGCCGCCAAAGCCTTCGCCACATCTTTTGCCGAAAGGATATTTCTATGGAGTACATGCAGGTCAACCGCGCCAACGGCCGCGCCGCCAACGAGTTGCGTCCCGTTAAGCTCACCCGTGGCGTCATGAAGCACGCCCACGGTTCGTGCTTGGCCGAGTTCGGCGACACGCGCGTGCTGTGCGCCGCCACCATCGAGGAGGGCGTGCCGGGCTGGCGAAAGGGAGCTAAGGCCGGCTGGGTGACCGCGGAATACGCCATGCTGCCGACGTCGACCGGCAAGCGCTGCAAGCGCGAGCACGCCAACCGCAAGGGCCGCTCCATGGAGATCGAGCGCCTCATTGGCCGCAGCCTGCGTACCGTCGTCAACATGAAGGCGCTCGGCGAGTACACCGTCACCGTCGACTGCGATGTGATTCAGGCCGATGGCGGCACGCGTACAGCGAGCATCACCGGCGCCTGGGTGGCGCTGCACGACGCCCTCGCCATGTGGGTCGAGGCGGGCAAGATCGAGCGCATCCCGCTTACCGGCCAGGTGGCTGCAATCTCCATGGGCGTTGTCGACGGCAATACGCTGCTTGACCTCGATTATTCCGAGGACAGCCATGCCGAAGTCGACATGAACCTCGTCGCCACCGACACCGGTGAGATGATCGAGCTCCAGGGCACTGGCGAGCAGGCGCCCTTTGACCGTAAGCGCCTCAACGCCCTGCTCGACTTTGGCGACAAAGGCATCGCCGAGCTCATCGAGCTTCAGCGCCAAGCCATCGCCTAACCTGCCAAAAAGGGACAGGTTTATTTTGGCAGGTTTTATCTGGGAAAACGTCGAAGTATAAGACTGCCGTTGATTGAGAGGGGAGAGGCGGAGGCCCTCGTCGCCCTCGGCGCGGCATTGCTATAGAGACAAGGAGACCACTCATGGCACTTGAGAAGATCGACATCGACACCCTCGACCCGGCGGCGACCATTGTCGTGGCAACGGGCAACGCCCATAAGCTCACCGAGATCGAGGCCATTTTGGGCAAGGTCATGCCCGAGGTGCGCTTTGTGGCGCTCGGCCAGCTGGGCGAATTTGAGGACCCCGAGGAAAACGGCACGACGTTTTTGGAGAACGCCATCATCAAGGCGCAGGCTGCCGTCGAAGAGACGGGGCTCATGGCCATTGCCGACGATTCGGGCCTGGTCGTCGACGCGCTGGACGGTGAGCCCGGTGTGTATAGCGCGCGCTACGCGGGCGTTCACGGCGACGATGCCGCCAACAATGCCAAGCTGCTCGTGAATCTGGAAGGCGTGGCGGACGAGGACCGCACCGCGCGCTTTATGAGCGTCGTTGCGCTCATCGATACGGACGGCCTGGTCACCTATGGCGAGGGCGCCTGTGAGGGCGTTATCGCGCACGAGGGCCGCGGCGATCACGGCTTTGGCTACGACCCGCTGTTCCTGCCGGTCGATACGCCGGGCAAGACTATGGCCGAGCTCACGGCGGACGAGAAGAACGCCATCAGCCATCGATTCCATGCGCTCGAGCACCTATCCGCCAAACTGACGGGCGAGGAGTAGGCCGTGCGTGCGGTGGTTCAGCGCGTGCTCAACGCCGGCGTGACGGTCGACGGCGAGTGCGTGGGCCGCATTGGACGCGGCTATCTGGTGCTGTTGGGCGTGGGCCACGGCGACACGCGCGCCGAGGCTGATAAGCTGTGGGGCAAGCTCCGGGGCTTGCGCATTAACGAGGACGAGAACGGCAAGACCAACTTGGCGCTTGCCGATGTCGACGGAGAGGTGCTCGTGGTCTCGCAGTTCACGCTGTTCGCCGACTGCCGCCACGGCCGCCGTCCGTCGTTTACCGATGCAGGCGCCCCCGATGTTGCCAACGAGCTCTACGAGTACTTCCTGACGCTCGTTCGTCAAGATGTCGAACACGTGGCGCACGGCATCTTTGGCGCCGATATGAAAGTCGACTTGGTCAACGACGGTCCGTTCACCATCGTCCTCGATACCGACAATCTGTAAGTAGCCAAATTAGCTACTTGCGCGTGGTCGCAACAGGGTGCTATAGTATTAGAGTTTTGTCTATCTTAGGGGTATTATCCCCTTTTTGAATTGCATCTTCTGGAGGCCCTGTTCATGGAAGAGATGGAAGTCAATCACGTCGACGACATCCACGAGAAGCTGACCGATATGGTGGGCGATCGCGTTAAGGTGAAGGCCAACATGGGCCGCACCCGCGTCGTCGAGCGCATGGGCACCATCAAGAGCGTCCATCCGGCAGTCTTTATCGTCGAGGTTGACGAGCGCCGCGGCCGCAAGTCGCGTCAGTCCTACCAGTATATCGATGTCCTCACCGGGCAGGTCGAACTGTTTGACCCCGAGAGCGGCGAGCATATCTTTACCCCGCTCGGCAACCAGCTCGAGGAGCACTAGCGGTGACCGATCGGTCCCTCACCCTTACCGCGCCGGCAAAGATTAACCTCTACCTGGGGGTTCATACCGAGCGCGATGACCGCGGCTACCACAGGGTCGATTCCCTGATGGCAGCTGTCGGTCTTTCCGATACCGTGACGGTTACGCCGGCACAGGCACTGACCGTCCAGACGGTTCCGGCATCAGATTTTCCCATGCAAAAGAATACGGCGTATCGGGCTGCGGTTGCTATGGCCGAGCATTATGGTCGCGAGGCAAACATCTGCGTGACGATTGAGAAGCGCATTCCATTGTGCGCCGGCTTGGGCGGCCCCTCGACGGATGCGGCCGCGGTCATTGTCGCCTTGGCGGAGCTCTGGGGAATTGATCGCACCGACCCCGCGCTCGACGACATTGCGCGGGGTATTGGTGCTGACGTCCCGTTCTTTTTGCACGCGAGCCCTGCGTTCTACGTAGGTGGGGGAGACGTGCTGGCAACTGAGTATCCCGCGCTGCCCGCAACGCCCGTCGTGTTGGTCAAGCCGCGCGAGGCAAGCGTTTCGACAATTGAAGCCTATCGACGTTTTGACGAGGCTCCGGTGCCTGCAGACAAGCCCGGCGCGATAGCTTCTGCCTTGCATGCTGGTGATGCCGAGACGGCATATGCGCTCATCCATAACAACCTGGGTGTCATTTCCGCACAGATGGAGCCGCAGATACAAACGGTTCTCGATTGGCTGCGTAAACAAGACGGCACCGTTGCTGTAGATGTGTGCGGATCGGGCGCCTGCTCGTTTGCCATTTGCGACACCGCCGCCACGGCCGAAAGGCTTGCCGACGCTGCCCAGCAAAACGGCTGGTGGGCCTGCGCGACGGAGCTCATTCCCAACACGGTTCGCATCGAAGTGCCAAAGAAGTAAAAATTTCTCTAGCACACGACGGAAATCTTTGTTACTATAGTCGAGCTAACGGGTTGTGGCTCAGTTTGGTAGAGCACTGCGTTCGGGACGCAGGGGTCGCTGGTTCAAATCCAGTCAACCCGACCAGAGCATGAGGAGGGACCGCTTCTTGCGGTCCCTTTTTTTAGCTATTGTTGTGATACCGCGATACCCGCGGTATACTCATTCGAGCTTGTCTCGCTGTATTGTGGAGGTCTACATGTTTGGACTGAGGGCTCCTGAGCTCATCATTATTCTCGTCGTTGTCCTGATTATCTTCGGGCCCAAGAACTTGCCGAAGCTCGGCAAGTCCCTCGGCTCTACCGTCAAGAATATCCGCGAGGGTATGGAAGGCGACGATAAGGCCGAGACCAAGCAGGCCGAGGAGGTCGTGGTCGAGCAGTCCGAGGAGGACAAGGAGATCGCTGAGCTCGAGGCCAAGCTCGCTGCTGCCAAGAAGAAGCAGGCAGAGGACAGCGACGCGGACGCAGAGTAGTCCCATCCCTTTGGGGTGAGCACCTGACCGGCTTGCCCGCAGGCTAGCCGGTCTTTTTCGTTTTGTTGACAGTTGATTGTTTGATCAGAGTTGGGGAGATATCCGTATGGACGCAAGCCAGATCGTACTGACCGCTGAGGGCCGCCAGAAGCTCGTCGAGGAGCTCGCTTGGCGTGAGGGCGATTACGCCAAGGAGATCGTCGAGGACATCAAGGAAGCCCGCGCGTTCGGCGACCTTTCGGAGAACTCCGAGTACGACGCCGCTAAGGACAAGCAGGCCCAGAACGCCGCTCGTATTGCCGAGATCCAGGCCATCCTCGCCAACGCTCAGGTTGCTGCCACCACGGGCGATCTGACCGTCTCCATCGGTTCCACCGTTTCTCTGATTGATCCCAACGGTGAGGTCATGGAAGTCACGCTCGTCGGTACCACCGAGACCAACTCGCTCGAGCACAAGATTTCCAACGAGTCTCCGGTCGGCCACGCCATCATCGGTCACGGCGAGGGCGACTCCGTCGAGGTCGTTACGCCTTCCGGCAAGACTCGCGTCTACACCATCGCCAAGATTGCACGCTAGACCACGGTCCCGCGTAAAGGTATGTTTTCGCTCCCTGGGACCGAATCCTGGGGAGCGTTTTAGTTTGAGGAGCTAACTTATGGCAGAGAACCAGAACGCCGCAGATCAGGCATCGACGCTCAACGACGAGCGCGCCACCCGCCTGGCCAAGCGCGCCGCCCTGTTCGAGGCGGGCCAGAACCCCTATCCCGAGCACTCTGAGCTTGAGGACTACGTTGCCGATATCGAGGCTAAGTACGCCGAGCTTGCCGATGGCGAGGACACCGAGGACGTCGTGAAGATCGCCGGCCGTGTGGTCGCCAAGCGCGGTCAGGGCAAGATCATGTTCATCGTCGTGCGCGATGCGACTGCCGAGATTCAGCTGTTCTGCCGCATCAACGACATGGACGAGGCTGCCTGGAATACGCTCAAGTCCCTCGACCTGGGCGACATCCTGGGCGTGACCGGCGTGGTTGTCCGCACCCAGCGCGGCCAGCTTTCCGTTGCCCCTAAGAGCGCGAGCCTGCTTTCCAAGGCCGTTCGTCCGCTGCCCGAGAAGTTCCACGGTCTTTCCGACAAGGAGACCCGCTATCGCCAGCGCTATGTCGACCTGATCGCCAACGACGACGTTCGCGAGACCTTCCGTAAGCGTTCGCAGATTCTCTCCACCTTCCGTCGCTTTATGGAGTCCGACGGCTACATGGAGGTCGAGACCCCCATCCTGCAGACCATCCAGGGTGGTGCCACGGCCAAGCCGTTCATTACCCACTTCAACGCGCTCGATCAGGAGTGCTACCTGCGTATTGCCACCGAGCTGCACCTCAAGCGCTGCATCGTCGGTGGTTTTGAGCGCGTGTTCGAGATCGGCCGCATCTTCCGTAACGAGGGCATGGACCTTACCCACAACCCCGAGTTCACCACGATGGAGGCCTACCGTGCCTTCTCCGACCTCGAGGGCATGAAGGCGCTCGCCCAGGGCGTCATTAAGGCGGCTAACAAGGCCATCGGCAACCCCGAGGTCATCGAGTACCAGGGCCAGACTATCGACCTGTCCGGTGAGTGGGCCAGCCGTCCCATGACCGACATCGTCTCCGACGTGCTCGGCAAGCAGGTCACCATCGACACGCCGGTCGAGGAGCTTGCTGCCGCCGCGCGCGAGAAGGGTCTGGAGATCAAGCCCGAGTGGACTGCTGGCAAGATCATCGCCGAGATTTACGATGAGCTGGGCGAGGACACCATCGTCAACCCCACGTTCGTGTGCGATTACCCCATCGAGGTCAGCCCGCTTGCCAAGCGCTTTGAGGACGATCCGCGCCTGACGCACCGCTTTGAGCTGGTTATTGCCGGCCACGAGTACGCCAACGCGTTCTCCGAGCTCAACGACCCGGTCGATCAGGCCGAGCGCTTTGCTGCCCAGATGGCCGAGAAAGCTGGCGGCGACGACGAGGCCATGGAGTACGACGAGGACTACGTGCGCGCCCTCGAGTACGGTATGCCTCCTGCGGGCGGCATCGGCATCGGCATCGACCGCGTGGTCATGCTGCTCACCAACCAGGCTTCCATCCGCGACGTGCTGCTGTTCCCGCACATGAAGCCCGAGAAGGGTTTCCAGTCCGGTGCCGCTGCCGCCAAGGCTGCCGAGGCCGGCAACGCCGCGAGCCCGTTCGTTAAGTCGCTTAAGCCCACGCTCGATTACTCCAAGATCGCCGTTGAGCCGCTGTTCGAGGAGTTCGTCGACTTCGATACCTTCTCCAAGAGCGATTTCCGCGCTGTGAAGGTCAAGGCATGCGAGGCCGTCAAGAAGTCCAAGAAGCTGCTGAACTTTTCGCTCGACGACGGCACCGGCACGGACCGCACCATCCTCTCCGGCATTCACGAGTACTACGAGCCCGAGGACCTGGTCGGCAAGACCCTGCTCGCCATCACCAATCTGCCTCCGCGCAAGATGATGGGTATCCCCAGCTGCGGCATGCTCATCAGTGCCATCCACGAGGAGGAGGGCGAGGAGCGCCTCAACCTGATCCAGCTCGACGCCTCCATCCCCGCCGGCGCAAAGATGTACTAACTAGTTACGCGGTTCTACGAACCGCGTAACGGCTCGACGCTGCGCGGGCCGCATTTGGACAATCTGACGTTCAACTTCAAGGGCGCGACCAGAAGGTCAGCGCCCTTTCGTTTCACGTCACCTTGTCTCAAATGCGGCCCGCTCGCTGACTTATGCTCAACCTGCGGCGCCATTTTGCTTGAAGGCACCTTGCTCGCTCTGGCGGGCTTTCGCTGTCGTTGCCAGGGCATCGACGTTGCCTTGGCTGTCAATAGTCATTGGGGACGTTCTTAAACGACTACCCAACGGCTATTGCGCACATGGCTCGTATAGCAGTCGTCTCTTTTATGTTTCCTTTAGCCGTCGCTGCCTAGGATGGGGGTTAGCCGATAGGAAGGGAGCACCGGGATGGACGATGCGAGCGAGCGCGCGATCGAAGAGGACATGCTCGATCAGTTCAACTATTTTGATGATGAGGACGAGGAACTGATCGATCGTCGCGAGCCGGCGGCGCTCGATGCTTTCGACCTTGTTGATGAAGGGCCCGAAGAGGACGAGGTCGAATCGACGGAACCCCCACAGCCTTCGCACTATGATTCGTTTCTCTCAAGAGTCCCTCTGCACCACGGTGTTCGTGCCGGTGCCCTTCATATGAAAACTGACTGGCGCCAGATCGTGACGGCAGGCGATGAGCTTGCCGTCGATGCGCCGCTCACCGATAAATCATCCATCATCTGCCGCACCGGCATGCTTATGCTGGCAAGCGGAACAGGTGCCTGGCGCGTGCGCGATACCATGAATCGTGTTGCTGCCGTACTCGGCGTCACGATTCACGTCGACCTGAGTCTCCTGTCGTTTGAGTGCACCTGCATCGAAGACGGCCACTGTTTTAACGAGGTCGTCAGCCTGCCCACAACGGGAGTCAATACCCATCGCATTTGGATGATGGAGAGTTTCTTAAAGGAAATCGAGACGTATGGGCGCCGGTTTACCGTGCATGAGTACCACGAGATGCTCAAGACCGTTGAGAGCTCAAAACCCGATTACACTCCTTGGCAACAGGGCCTTGCGGCGGCCTGTGCTTGTGGCGCCTTCGTCTTTTTGCTCGGCGGCGGCCCTATCGAGATGGCCTGCGCATTCGTAGGCGCTGGTGTCGGCAACTTTGCTCGCTCCCATATTCTCAAGCAGGGCCTTGGCCAGTTTAGCGCGCTGACGATCGGCGTTGCGCTCGCTTGCGTCTCGTATCTGCTGGCATTGCTCGGCCTTGGCCAGGTCATACCGGGGGCAATGTCGCACCAAGAAGGCTATATCGGCGCCATGCTCTTTGTGATTCCCGGCTTTCCCCTCATTACGGCAGGCCTCGACATCGCTAAGCTTGATATGCGAAGCGGCATTGAGCGTCTTTCGTATGCCGTGTCGATTATTGTGATGGCGACCCTCGTAGGCTGGATGGTTGCCGAGTGTGTGGGGCTGGCGCCGGATGACTTTGCCCCGCTTGGTCTCTCACCATTGGCTCTTACGCTCTTACGTGTGGTGATGAGCTTTGTCGGAGTATTTGGCTTCTCGGTTATGTTCAACAGTCCGATAAAGATGGCCGCGGCGGCAGGGCTCATCGGCGCCGTGTCTAATACCTTGCGCCTTACGCTCGTCGATGCGCCGACACTGTTTCCCTTCTTGGGCTTGAGTGCGGGCATGCCTCCCGAGGCGGCTGCGTTTACCGGCGCGCTGGTATCGGGGCTGCTCGCGAGCTTAGCCGAAATCAAGCTCACCTACCCACGTATCGCCCTCACGGTGCCATCGATTGTCATTATGGTGCCGGGCTTGTATCTGTATCGCTCGATGTATTACATGTGCACCTTCGACACGGTCAATATGCTCGGCTGGTTTGTGCGCGCGGTGCTCATCGTGGCGTTTTTGCCCGTTGGCCTGGGGGTGGCGCGTACGCTCACCGATCCTCGCTGGTGCCACACCAGCTAATTGGTGCAAGGAGGACTGGTCACTTTGCACCAAGTTGGTGCAGATGAACCCGTCCCCCTTGCACCAAATGAGTTGCGGTGAAATAGGGACTGAATTGCTGCTTAAAGGGTCAAAACAGTCCGTATTCCACCGCAACTTATGGGGTCGGGGGATTATTGGTGCCCTGCATCTTCATAAACTCAACGCTTACGAAGCGCATGCGTTTCGTGCTAGGCTGGTTTCACCACATAAGTAGTCGCAGACGCACGTACCACGGGCGGGCGAGATGAAGTCCCAACAGCTCCATCTCGCCCGCCCTTTTTTGTTGCGTGGTGCCGCGGCACAATACAGAGAGGAATCTGCCCTTTATGCCTATCAACAAACGAGAGAGCCTGCTGTTCACCTTTATCATGTGCTTTTGTATGGTGCTCTGGATGAGCATCTACAACGTTGCCCTGCAGCATGGGGCCATCAACGGCGAGGTTGTTGCCGCCGCATGGCTCGGCTTCCCCGTTGCCTACGTTTTTGCCATGTGCTGCGACTGGTTCGTCGCCAGCCCCCTTGCCAAGGGTTTCGCCTTTAAATTCCTGGTCACGCCGGGCAAGAGCTCTCCTCTTGCCATGACGCTCGCCGTCAGCTCCTGCATGGTCGTTCCCATGGTCATCATCATGTCGCTCTACGGTGCGTGCGAGGGCCTGTTCCACATGCCCGGCGGCCCGCTCGCAAACCTGCAAGCGCTGCCGATGATGTGGCTCGTCAACATTCCGCGCAACTTTATCATGGCCCTGCCCTGGAACCTGCTGGTGGCTGGTCCGGTTGCTCGCTTTGTCTTCCGCCGCGCCTTCCCCATGGGCACGGTCTTTGCCGAGCCGCACATGGAGCTCGTGCGCATGCCGGGCGCTCCCGTTGCCGATGCCGTCAATGACGTTGCCGAGAGCATGGACGCCGAGCCCGCCTGCTAGACAGCAGCTCAAAACCAAACCGTCAAACGGACCCGAGCAATTCCTTTTTTGTAGACGTTGTCGCGCGGCTACAGGTGGGAAAGGTCCCAACGGTTAACATATACTCCATATGGGTAAAGAGACCAAAGCGCTGCCGCGGGGCGGCGCTTTGCGTTTGAAAAAAACTAGCTCGTCTAAGAGGAACTAGCATGTTAGACCGTTTTACCGATCGCGCGCGCAAGGTCATGTCCATGGCCAAGCAAGAAGCGCTCGATCTTCACTCAAATAAGGTGGGCACCGAGCACCTGCTGCTCGCGCTTGCCAAGGAGGACGAGGGCATTGCCGCCGAGGCGCTGCGTTCGCTCGACATCTCCTACGATGACATCATGGATACTCTCAAAGAGGTCCAGACCACGGTTCCCGAGCCCAGTGAGGAGACCGAGGCGGCCAAGCTCGCCTTTACGCCGCTCGTCATTAGCGTGATGGAGCGTTCATTCCGCGTGGCACGTGAGAACAACCAGACCTACGTGTCGACCGAGCACTTGCTGATCGGCATCGTCGAAGAGGGCAACGGCATGGCCATGGACATCCTCATGCGCCTGGGTGTGTCGTCCGCCTCCATCAAAAAGGCTATCGAGAAACTCACCGCCAAGGACCAGGATAAGAAGCGCCCGCTCGCTGGCGCCGGTGCTGGTCGTCCCGGTACGGGCCTGCCGTTCTTTAGCGGCTCGGATGCCTCCCAGCAAAAGGGGGGCGGTACCGATACACTTAAGCAGTTCGCGACCAACCTTACGCAGAAGGCGCGCGACGGCGAACTCGATCCCGTGATCGGCCGCGAAAAGGAAGTCCAGCGTATGATGGAGATCCTTTCGCGCCGCACCAAGAACAACCCGCTCATCCTGGGCGATCCCGGCGTGGGCAAGACGGCCATCGTCGAGGGTCTGGCCCAGCAGATCGCCGCCGGCAACGTGCCCGAGAACCTCATGAACCAGAATATCTGGACGCTCGACCTGCCGGGTCTCGTTGCGGGCGCCAAGTATCGCGGTGAGTTCGAGGAACGCCTCAAGAACGTGATCCAGGAGGCAACCGAGGCCGACGACGTCATCCTGTTTATCGATGAGATGCACACCATCATCGGTGCCGGTTCCGCCGAGGGCTCCATCGACGCGAGCTCCATGCTCAAGCCGGTGCTCGCGCGCGGCGCCTTCCAGATTATCGGTGCCACCACGGCCGAGGAGTTCCGCAAGTACCTCACCAAGGACCCGGCCTTCGAGCGTCGCTTCCAGACCATCGATGTCGAGGAGCCGAGCGTCGAGGATACGGTCAAGATCCTGACCGCGCTCAAGCCGCGCTACGAGGAGCACCACCACGTGCGCTATACACAGGGTGCCATCGAGGCCGCCGCGAACCTCTCCAACCGCTACATCCAGGATCGCTTCCTGCCCGATAAGGCCATCGACCTCATCGACGAGGCCGGTGCTCGCGCTCGCATCGCCGCGAATCGCGCGCCCGAGCCGGTGCGCGAGGCCGAGCATCGCATCGAGGAGCTCAAGACTGCCGCGCAGGAGGCCACCGAGAGCGACGACATGAACAAGGCCGCCGAGATCACCGAGCAGCAGAAGGCTGCCGAGATTGAACTCGCCGAGGCCAAGGCTGCCTGGACCGCCGAGCTCGACGCCAGCCCGCTCACCATCGATGTCTCCCAGATCGCCGATATCGTGTCCGTGACCTCGGGCGTGCCGGTGTCCTCGCTTACCGAGAGCGAGAGCCGGCGCCTGCTGCAGGCCGAAAGCGTGCTCAAGACACGTATCATCGGTCAGGATGAGGCTGTCGAGGCAGTTGCCAAGGCCGTGCGCCGCAGCCGCTCGCCGCTCAAGGATCCGCGTCGCCCCGGCGGCAGCTTTATCTTCCTGGGTCCCACCGGCACGGGCAAGACCGAGCTCGCCAAGACGCTCGCCGAGTACCTCTTTGGCAGCAAGGACGCACTCATCAGCTTCGACATGTCCGAGTTCGGTAGCGAGTTCGAGGTCTCCAAGCTCATCGGTAGCCCTCCGGGCTACGTCGGTCACGACGAGGGCGGCCAGCTCACCAAGGCCGTTCGTCGCCACCCGTACTCGGTCGTGCTGTTCGACGAGATCGAGAAGGCGCACCCCGATATCTTCAACATCTTGCTGCAGGTGCTGGAGGAGGGCCGCCTGACCGATAGCCAGGGCAAGACGGTCGACTTCCGCAATACCGTGATCATCATGACGTCAAACGTGGGTGCCCGCGAGATCGCGCAGGATGCAAGTGTGGGCTTTGGTACCACGGGCGAACAGGGTCTCACGTCGAGTGAGATCCGTGGTCGCGCGATGGGCGAGCTCAAGCGCCTGTTCCGCCCCGAGCTGCTCAACCGTATCGACGACATTGTGGTGTTCCAGAAGCTCTCGGGCGAGAATCTCACCAAGATCGCGCACCTGCTGGTGGACGACCTGCGCCAGCGTCTGATTGCCAACGGCATGAACATCAAGCTCACCGATGCGGCCTATGACAAGATCGTGGCCGAGGGCACCGACCTCACCAACGGTGCGCGTCCGCTGCGCCGTGCTATTCAAAAGCTCATCGAGGACCCGCTGTCCGAGGAGCTGCTGGCCGGCGAGTGGGGCGAGGGCGATACCGTCCTGTGCGACGTGGCCGATGGCAAGTTTGTCTTTAGCCACGGCACGGGCGAGATCCCGGCACCGCGTCCGGCGGGCACGCTCGGTGGTGATACCGCCCCGGCGGCACCGCACACTGGCAACGCTGCGCCCGTGAGCGGCGGCGTGACCTCGGGCCCCGGCGGCATGATGCAAGCCGGTTCCGGCGCGCTGTAGGGCGTAACAAAACCTTGTGTCCACGAGGGCGTTCCAAAGGGGCGCCCTTTTTCTGTTGGAAAGGCCCCTTCGTTCAAAGTGGATCTCATTAAACACATCAATGGCGTATGCATAAACGTTGATCAAGCGTTGAGGTTGGTTGAAGGGCCCAACGTCCCTTCGGTGCGGCCCGTCTAGCCTGCTTTATCTTAATAAAGTGGCGTTTCCCCGCCGTTAGCCGATGATGCAAGGGCGCTCGGCGTTTTCGACTGGTTTATGCACGCAAAGTCTGGGAATATACAAGTCGCATGTCTTACTGTCTAACCAGTTGCGCCAAGGAGGCACCATGGATTACAAGATCACCGGCTACGAGCCCGCCCAACTGTTCCATTTCTTTGAGGAGGTCAGCGCGATCCCCCGTGGGTCTGGCAACGAGAAGGGCATCAGCGATTTCCTGGTTGCGTTTGCCAAGGAGCGCGGCCTCGATGTGTACCAGGACGAGGTCTACAACGTCATCATTCGCAAGCCCGCTTCTGCCGGCGCCGAGAATGCCCCGACCGTGATGCTGCAGGGCCACATCGACATGGTGTGCGACAAGCTGGGCTCTGTTGAGCACGACTTTACGACCGATGGTATCGACCTGGTCGTCAAGGATGGCGTCCTCACCGCTAACGGCACCACCCTGGGCGCCGACAACGGTATCGCCGTCGCTCTGATGCTCACTGTTCTCGATGACGATTCGATCGTTCACCCCGCCCTCGAGTGCGTATTCACCACCGACGAGGAGACTGGCCTGGTCGGCGCCGAGACGCTCGACAAGTCCCAGATTAGCGCCCGCACCATGATTAACCTTGACTCCGAGGAAGAGGGCGTTGCTACCGTCAGCTGCGCCGGTGGCGTCGTCGTTACCTACACCTGCCCCATCGTGCGCGAGCACAAGACCGGCAGCACCCTCACGCTCGACATCTCCGGCCTGCTGGGTGGTCATTCCGGCAACGATATCAACCTGGAGCGCGGCAACGGCAACCTCATCATGGCCCGCATCATCGACCGCCTGATGGTCGCCGGCGAGCCCGCCATCGTTAGCTTTAACGGCGGCACTAAGGACAACGCCATCAACCGTGAGTGCAAGGCCGAGCTGGTTTACGCCGGCCACGCTGCCGCCGAGGCCGCGGCCCAGATCGCAAAGGGCATCATCGCCGACGTCACTGCCGAGCTCGAGGTCTTCGACCCCGGCTTTACCTGCACCGTCGAGATTGCCGACGACGCCGAGGTCGAGGCCATGGATCAGAAGTCCGCGCTTGCCCTCATCCGCGCCCTGCGTCTTGCCCCTAACGGCGTGATTCGCCGCAACGTCGCCACCGACGGCTCCGTCGAGGTTTCCTCCAACATCGGCGTGGTCGCCACTTCCGACGACCAGGTCAAGATCATGCTGTCCCCGCGCTCCTCAATCACCTCGCTGCAGAACGAGTTCAAGGACCGCCTGCAGACGCTGGCCGATGTTCTGGGCTTTGACGCCAAGTTCGAGTTCGAGTATCCCGGCTGGAGCTATGCCGAGCATTCGCCGGTCCGCGACGTTTTTGTCGAGAGCTATCGCGAGCTCTTTGGCTCCGAGCTGCGCATCGAGTCCATTCACGCCGGCCTTGAGTGCGGCCTGTTTGCTGAGGCCCTGCACGGCCTGGACGCCATCGCCGTGGGCCCGACGCTCTCCGATGTCCACACCCCGGACGAGAGCATGGAGCTCGCTTCTGCCGAGCGCTTCTACGAGCTGCTCATCGACGTCCTCAAGCGCCTCGCTGCGTAAAGGTTGCGCTAGCAGCAGTCCGAGTCACGTGCCAGCGGATTGCAAATGACATTACGAGAGGGGGCATCCGAGCCTTTGCGACGGGTGCCCCCTCTCTTCTTTTAAGAAATGGGAAATTGATTGGCGTCTAGCCCATATCCGCCCTGATGAGGTCGAGGGTTCGCTGGCAGTTTTCGCGGACGGGGCCGAGCATATGCTCGCGCAGGTCCGCCATGCCGGGCAGATCGGCGTATTCGTCCATGACCTCTTCCATGCAAATGGGTACCTCGTAGGCGAGGTCCATCATGGTCGCAAAGCAAAACTTCTCGGATAGCCCGGCATCGGTGAGCGCCGTCTCCAGCGCGGGGTCGCCCATACCGTGATAGCGGCGGATGGCGTTAGGCCCGATGCGTCCCACGCGGTTCTCTCCACCAACGCTCATAGCAAGGCGTGCTTTTCGCCGCATGCGCTCATACGCCAGACCCGACGCAACATCGTACATGGGTGCGAGCGCCGCGTTTGTGCCTTTGCCTAGGATGAGCGAGTAATTTTTAGCGTGCGCATCGGGTGCTCCGATAATGGCGTTATAGAACAACATATAAGTAAAGAGCACAAGATTCATGTGGTGGGGGACCGTGCTAATCAGCCGTTCTTGAATGTCTCGCGTTGTTGGTCCTCCATCGGCGGTGTATTTCTGGCTTGGCAATACACCGAGCGCCTGGCAAAAGTCCTCCTGATGCAGCCTTTCGATGTTTCCCCTGGCATCGACCGTTCTGTCGTAGCGTTCAACGACGAGTGCGTCTTCGTCTTCGAAGGTGCAATAGGAGACGTTGGCAGTTGGAATGCCGACACGCTGAGCTGTTTTCATGCAAACGAATTCGTTTAAGGCCTGATGCTTAAACCCTACGACACCATTTTTGAAGATATGGGTAGTGGGGGATGACCCTAGACATTCGCACCATTGGCCATCATGCCAAGCTAGCGCAAATTTGCCTTGGTTGCCGCCCAGGGACCAGCTTTCGTTGAAGCCCATCCATGTTGCTCTTTCGTCGTCGCGAATTGCTTTGAGCTTGTGGGCGATTTGAGAATTGGTAAGCGGGCGGTATGCCGAGACCCTGCCGCGGGCGGCGTTTAATTGAGCGGTTTGACAAAACTGAACGGCGCCCGCGCAGTCAAGACCGATATGACACAAGAGGGTGACGGGGTTGTTGGATGCAACGTCATGCTCAGTGGCAATAGCGCGACGTTGCTCTTGGCTGTCGGGCAAAAGGCCAAACAGGAACGGGCGGACGATGTTATGGCCATACGTGCGATTGGAAAGCGGCATTGTTAGCGATAGCGGTGCTCCACAGTAGGTTGGGGCGTACACAAAGCTGCAGAGCCTTTGCTCGTCTTGCCGGAGTGTGCCGGCGATTTTGCCACAAATGAGGGTTGTAAGTTCCATCGCTGCCATTTATTTCACAACCTTGCAGCCAAAGGAGAGGTCTGAAGTGCCGGAAATGCCTTGCTCGGCTGCAATTTGGGCTAGCAAGGCACCGTAGGAAGATGGAGTTCCTTGTCGAGGGAGCCGCCTGCCTGCGCTCGGCTTTGACAGGGCATTTGAGTTCGCGATACGGAGGTTCGCTTCCGTCGCTGGCTGTTTGGCGGGCGATGTGATGGAGTCGTTATCGCTCTGAACAAAGAGTCCTATGCCGAGTGCGTTAAAGACGGTCAGCAACTTGTCGAGCCGAATGCCTGTGGCATCTCCTAGCTCGAGCGATGCGAGCAGACGCTCCGAAACACCTGCTGTTTTAGCGAGAGCGGCACGGGTGATCCCCTGCGCCTCGCGCGCCTGGCGCACGTAGATTCCGGCTTGGCGCGGTGTTGTGATGGGAAGAGTGTCCATGGCGATATCCTAACGTGCAGACTTTTGCATATAAGTATGACATGCAAAAGTCTGCACGAAAAGGCCTCATGCAAAACTCTGCATGAGGCCTTGTGCGGGCGTATGGCTTTTTAAGCCCCAAACGCCCGAATGGGAATAACGTATACGCCGTCAGGACGTTTATATGCGATCTCTCCCATCCCTGTGAGAACGGCAAGAAATGCCGGAGGCTTCGTGCGCCCCATTTTGTCGCTAAGCAACTTGTCTCTCATTCGCAGCAAACTGTTGGCGGCCTGCTCAACTTTTGTCTCGCTGAGCTTGATCTCGAATGCCCCCCATGTTCCATCCGCAAGCTCAATAACGGCGTCGATTTCTAAGTCTGAATCATCGCGGTAATAACGGACAGGGTGAGACCCGGCGGCGTCGAGTGATGAGGCATATACCTGCAAATCGCGCATGCAGAGGTTTTCAAACGCAAGACCAAGCGTCTGGTAGTCCTCAAGTAGGTTTTGTTTGTTAAGGCCCAGTGCGGCAATGGCTAATGAGGGGTCTGCGAAGTAGCGTTTGGGTTTAGTTCTCATGCGATTGGGGGAGCGCGACGCCGGAACCCATCCGGGCAACTCGTCAATTAAATAGAGTTGCACGAGGTATTCAAGATGTTGGGAAACCTCTCGTTTTTGGGTATCAGTTGGTGCTAATGCGCCATCCAGGGCAAATACATCACGGGCGAGTGTGACATTTGTGCTGGACTGTCCAAGATTTCGCGCAAGAGACTCTGCCACGCGTGAGCTAATGAGCTCGCGTCCGCCAAGGTCAGGAACGCTCTTATTATGCACAGCTTCTAGATATCCCATCAGTACAGGTCGAATTGTGTCAGAAGTTAGTGCAAGCGCGTCGGGCCATCCGCCGCGACAAATGAGCTCGGTAAGAGAATCGATTCCCGACGCGCAAGGGCATGGGGCAAACTCGCCTTTAAACAGGGCAGCTAGGCTTACCTTACCTGTTGAATCTCCGCTCTCCTGAAGACTCATGGGATGCATGCTCAGCCGACCGATTCGTCCGGCTCCGCTGTGGTTCACCTTGTCTTTTGCTGGCGTAGAAGAGCCTGTTAGGATCCACTGGCCTTTTTCTGTGGTGTCATCGACAGCATGGCGCACGCAGTCCCAAACCTGAGGGACACGCTGCCACTCGTCAATAACGTGAGGGGTAGCGCCAACTAGTGCATACTGAGGGTCGGACTCGATGAGCAATTGGTTCGAACCACGATCGACGTATATGGCACTATTTGCATGAGCAAGCGCGGACCAAGTCTTTCCACACCATTTAGTGCCTGAGATTTCAACGGCACCGAACAGATTGAGATATTGATCAATCTTGCGGTCAATGAGCCGGGGGATATACGTGTCTTTCATCATCGTTGTCATACTGTTTACCTCGCATTTCCCTAAATACGAATGAAATCATACCCGAAAAACGAATAATAGAGTCACATAAAAACGAATGAATCTTTGCCTAGAAAACGAATGGAATGACGATGAAGGACTGGATATCCCAGCCTTGTTGAGTAGGCGTTCTTTTACATGAAAAGGCCTCATGCAAAACTTTGCATGAGGCCTTGCCCAAACGTTTGGTTTTGAAGGGTGTTTTACAGCACCAAGACCCCCAGGTGCTCCAGCAGAATCTTGAGGCCGATGAGGATGAGCACGACGCCGCCCACGATGGTGGCGGGCTTTTCGTAGCGCGCGCCGAAGGTGTGGCCGATCGCCACGCCGGCGACGGAGAAGATAAAGGTCGTGGCGCCAATGAGCGACACGGCGGGGACGATATCGACCGAGAGTGCGGCAAACGAGATGCCCACGGCCAGGGCGTCGATCGAGGTGGCAAGAGCCAGGATCAGGTATTCGCCTAGGTCGATCTTCTCGGCATCCTTGCCGTCGCCCTCATCCTCGTCTTCTGTAAAGGCTTCCCACAGCATTTTGGCGCCGATAAAGGCCAAAAGGACAAAGGCGATCCAGTGGTCGATGGGCCCGATGATGCCCATGAATTGACTGCCGAGCGCCCATCCGATTACGGGCATGCCGGCCTGAAAGCCGCCAAAGAACAGGCCGAGCACCACGGCGACCTTAAGGTTGATCTTCTTCATGCCAAGGCCCTTGCAGATGGATACGGCAAAGGCGTCCATCGAAAGGCCAACAGCGAGCAACACGAGCTCTGCGAGTCCCATAGTCTGGCTCCCCCTCTGCGGGCGAACCCGCGTGTAATTCTGGCAGGGGAGCAACAAAAAAGACCCGTGGCGTACGCGTTGCGCGCACAACCACGAGTCTCGTTCATTAAGGCAAGCCAGACCGTTTCGGCCAGTATGTTGACTTGCCGCGCTACCGGAGGCGAAACCGGTCACGCGACTACTCCCTCATTTATGTGAATCCCGATGCTACCACATAAGCAGCTCATTTGGGACGGGGCTCCCAGCTGTGTTCGCTCATTCTGTAAGCATCGGATTTCGCGAGCGCCGCGGGGACAAACCGTGAGAAACTATTTAGCGTTTATGGAGCGTATACGATGGGAGCGATGCCTTGGATAAGAACGAGCTGCAAAAGCGTATGGAACAGGCCATCCGCCTGACGGCACCTGGTCAGCCGATCCGCACCGCCCTCGACATGATTATCGCCGGTCACCTGGGTGCCCTTATCTGCGTCGGCGACACCGAAAACGTGCTCGCTGCTGGTAACGACGGCTTCCCGCTCAACATTTCGTTTACCTCGAACCGCCTGTTCGAGCTTTCCAAGATGGACGGCGCCATCGTTATCGATGGCGACCTCACCCAGATCCTGCGCGCCAACTTCCACCTCAATCCCGATCCCTCGCTCGCCACGAGTGAGACGGGCATGCGTCACCGTACCGCCGCTCGCATGTCGGTGCTCACCGACGCCATCGTGATCTCGGTTTCGGCTCGTCGTGCCGTCGTCAACGTGTACGTCCACGGTAAGAGCTACGAGATCCAGCCCGTCACCACCATCATGAGCTCGGTCAACCAGCTCGTCGCCACGCTCCAGACCACCCGTCAGTCGCTCGACCGCTCCTTGCTGCGCCTGACGGCCCTTGAGCTCGACGACTACGTTACGCTCGCCGACATCACCGGCATTTTCTCGAGTTTCGAGATCATGCAGCAGGCAAAGACCGAGCTTAAGGATTGCATTGTCAAGCTGGGCAACCAGGGCAAGCTCGTGCAGATGCAGCTCGAGCAGCTCGCCGGCTCCAGCATGGATACCGAGTACGACCTGATGATTCGCGACTACGCGAGCGATTCCTCCGAGGCCAATGCCGAGAAGATCCGCGCCAACCTGAGCCGCATGACGCCTAAGGATCTGTCCGACCCGCAGCATGTGGCGGCAGTTCTGGGCTACGACGACCTGGACGAGGACTCCGTCATGACACCGCTGGGCCTGCGCACGCTTTCGCGCGTGTCCGTCGTGCGCGACGGCGTGGCCGAGAAGATCGTCGACGAGTACGGCTCGTTGCAGGAGCTCATGGATGACATCAGCGAGGATCCGGAGCGCCTGGGCGACTTTGGCGTTAACAACCCTGCCATTCTTGCGGACTCCCTGTACCGCATGAAGGGCACCAAACAGGGGAACGCATAATGGCGCCCGTATGCGCCGTGGTCGTTGCCGGCGGCAGCGGCCAGCGCTTTGGAAATCCCGGTGGCAAGCAGCTCGTTAACGTGGCGGGCCGTCCGCTTATGAGCTGGTCCATCCGCGCATTTGACCGTAGCGATAAGGTCGGCCACATCGTCGTGGTGTGTCCTGCCGAGCGTCGTGCCGAGATGCGCCGCCTGGCCATCGACCCGTTTGACTATGACACGCCCATCAGTTTTGCCGATGCCGGCGATACCCGCCAGGATTCCACCCGTGCCGGCGTGCATGCGGTTCCGGCGGGTTTCGAATATGTCGCCATTCACGACGGCGCTCGTCCGCTCATTACGACCGAGGCCATCGATCATGCGATCGACGTGCTTGTGGGCGACCGCTCGCTCGACGGTGTCGTGTGCGGCCAGCCTGCGATCGACACGCTCAAGATCGTCGATGGCGACAACATCGTCGAGACGCCGCCGCGCGAGCTCTATTGGGCCGCGCAGACGCCGCAGATCTTTAGTGTCGACGCCATGAAGCGCGCCCATACCGCGGCGATTGCCGAGGGCTTTATCGGCACCGATGATTCGTCACTGGTCGAGCGCATGGGCGGGCGCGTCCGCTGTGTCCAGAGCCCGCGCGATAACCTTAAGGTGACGGTGCCCGAGGACCTGCGTCCCGTAACCGCGATTCTGCTTGGCCGTATGGCCGAGGGAGAGGACCTTCCCCATGTTCAGTAACCTGCGCATTGGCCACGGCTACGACGTCCACCGTTTGGTGGAGGGGCGTCGATGTATCATCGGCGGGGTTGACATTCCCTACGAGCGCGGCCTGCTGGGCCACTCGGATGCCGATGTGCTCGCGCACGCCTTGGCCGACGCCATTCTGGGCGCCTGCCGCGGGGGAGACATCGGCAAGCTATTCCCCGACACCGACCCCGCCTACGAGGGTGCCGATTCGATGGTGCTGCTCGCTCGCGTGATGGACTATGCGCGCGAGCTGGGCTTTGAGTTTGTCGATGCCGATTGCACCATTGCCTGTCAGCAACCCAAGATCACCCCGCACCGCGATGCCATGCGCGCCAACCTTGCCCATGCCCTGGGCGTTGACGTCGAAAACGTGGGCGTCGCCGCCACTACGACCGAAAAGCTCGGTTGGGAAGGCCAGGGCGAGGGAATCGGTGCCTGGGCCGTCTGCCTGCTACAGAAAACCGTTAAGGAGTAACGAATGCGTATCTACAACAGCGCTACCCATAAAAAGGAAGAGTTCCAGCCCATCGAGTCCGGCAAGGTCCGCATGTACGTGTGCGGCCCCACGGTCTACGACAACATCCACATCGGCAACGCCCGCACGTTCATCAGCTTCGATGTGATCCGCCGCTGGCTCATCGCGAGCGGCTACGAGGTCACGTTCGCCCAGAACCTCACCGATGTCGATGACAAGATCATCAAGCGCGCCAACGAGCAGGGCCGCACGGCCGCTGAGGTCGCGACGGAGTTCTCCGACAAGTTCATTGGCGTCATGCGCGCTGCCAACGTGCTCGATCCCGATGTGCGCCCCCGCGCCACCAAGGAGATCGGCCCCATGATCGCCATGATCAAGACGCTTATCGAGCAGGGCCATGCCTATGCTGCCGATAACGGCGACGTGTACTTTGCCGTGCGCAGCGATCCCAACTACGGTCAGGTCTCGGGCCGCAACATCGACGACCTGATGGTGGGTGCGCGCATCGAGGAGAACGAGGACAAGAACGACCCGCTCGACTTTGCCCTGTGGAAGGCCGCCAAGCCCGGCGAGCCCAGCTGGCCGAGCCCCTGGGGCAAGGGCCGTCCCGGTTGGCATACCGAGTGCGCCGCCATGGTGCATCGCTACCTGGGCACTCCGATCGACATCCACGGCGGTGGCTCCGACCTTGCCTTCCCGCATCACGAGAACGAGTGCGCCCAGGCTACCTGCGCCTGGCACCAGGGCTTCTCCAACACTTGGATGCACACGGGCATGCTGCTGGTCGACGGCGAGAAGATGTCCAAGTCGCTCGGCAACTTCTTTACGCTGGCCGAGGTGCTCGAGCAGCACTCCGCTGCCGCCCTGCGTCTGCTGATGCTACAGACGAGCTATCGCTCGCCGCTCGACTTCTCCTGGGAGCGCCTGGAGGGTGCCGAGAACTCGCTCACGCGTATCGCCGGCACGGTCGAGAACCTGCGCTGGGCCGCGAACCATGCGACGGCCGATGCCGATGAGGCAGCATCCGAGGCGTTTGCCGCCAAGGCCGCCGAGACCCGTGCCACCTTTAAAGAGTGCATGGACGACGACTTTAACACCGCCGGCGCCATGGGTGCCGTCTTTGGCTTTGTGACCGAGTGCAACCAGTACCTGGAGCAGGCGGGCGACGCTGCCGACAAGGCCACTGCGCTTGCCGCCGCCGATACGCTGGTCGATCTGCTCGATACGTTTGGCGTTGAGCTCCCCGAGCCCAAGGTCGAGCTGCCGCTGGGTCTGCTGGGCGTTGCCGCTGGCCTGGTCGCCTACACGGGCGACGACGTGGACGAGGCCGCTGCCAAGATTCTCGAGGCCCGCGCTGAGGCCCGCGCCGCCAAGAACTGGGATCTAGCCGACGCCATCCGCGACCAGCTCAAGGACCTGGGCCTGACGATTGAGGACACTGCCGCGGGCACCCGTATTAAGACTCTCTAATCCCCGCGGGTTTCCCAAGCACCCGACCTTGCCGTTCAAACCGTCGCTCGCGTACTCAAGTACGCGTCGCTCCTCTTTCACGGCAATCTCGGGCACTTGGAAAACCCGTACCGACCGCCCGAGCCACGGCACCTTGCCTTTCAATCGTCGGGCATGACCTCAAGGTCTATGCCCTCCTCTTTCAAGGCAATCTGCCGCACCTCGGGCGGTCGGTCTATTTGTTTCGTTTGATAGTTGTATTTAGGAGGTCGCTTTATGGCCGACAATCGTAAGCGTGCGCCGCGCGGCGGCAAGCAGGCCACTTCTGGCTCGCGTCCGATTCGCCGCAACGACCGCGCTGCCACTCCCAAGAGCCAGCGCGAGCGCTCCCAAGCCCAGGCTGCGCGTCCGCAGCGAGATCGCAACCGCGACAACGTTCAGGTCCCCAAGGGCGAGTTTATCGAAGGTCGTCGTGCTGCCGCCGAGGCGCTGCGTACCGGCTTTCCCGTCAAGTGCGCGCTCATCGCCGAGGGTGGGGAGCGCGATGCCGCCCTGTCGCGCCTGGTCGACGACCTCAACGCCGCGGGCGTCCGCATTAAGTATGTGCCGCGCGCGCAGCTCGATGCGCTGTCGAGCCATGGCGCTCATCAGGGCATTGTGCTCGAGGTGGGAAAATTCCCCTATGCGGATGTCGCCGACATCCTCGACCGCGCGGGCGATGGCCCGGCGCTCGTCGTCGTGCTCGACCATGTGACCGACGATGGCAACTTTGGTGCCATCGTGCGCTCCGCCGAGGTTGTGGGAGCGTCCGGCGTCATCATCGCCAACAAACGCGCCGCCGGCGTGACCGTGGGCAGCTACAAGACCTCTGCCGGTGCCGTCATGCATCTGCCTATTGCGCGGGTGCCCAACATTGCCCGAGCGCTTGACGACCTCAAAGCCGCTGGCTTTTGGGTGGGCGGCGCTTCCGAGCATGCCGAGGGCAGCTGCTGGGATGCTCCCTTCGAGGGCCGCGTGGCGCTCGTCATGGGTTCCGAGGGCGACGGCATCTCGCGTCTGGTGCTCGAGAAATGTGACTTTTTGACCAAGCTTCTCCAGCGCGGCATGACCGAGAGCCTCAACGTTGCCCAGGCGACCACGGCGCTGTGCTTTGAGTGGCTGCGCCGCAACGCCGGCGAGCTCATGGGGGAGGAGTAGCGCATGTCCAAGAAGAACCGCGCCAAATCCAAGGCCAAGCGCTTTGGCGAAGGCTCGGCCAAGCCGATTGTTTCGGCCGCGACCTATGGCGTGGGCGGCAATGCGTTTGCGCAGGCTATCGCCGATCCGGTCTCGACGGTGCACTCCAATAAGCCCGAGCTGCTGGTGGTCGACGGCTACAACGTGATTCACTGCACGCCGCGCTACGAAAAGCTCGTCTACGACCATTCCGACGATCCATATTCCAGCGACGTCCACGATATGGCTCGTACTGCGCTTATCAACGATGTCGCGGCGTTTGCCCAGGGCCGTTACGAGGCCGTGATCGTGTTCGACGGCGCGGGCAACATCTCCAGCGAGCGCCCCAACCTACCGGCCCGCGGCGTGCGCATTGAGTTTTCGCCGACGGGCGTCTCTGCCGATACCGTGGTGCAGAAGCTCTGCATCGAGGCGCGCGAGGAAGGCCGCGCGTGCTCCGTGGTGTCGAGCGACGGCACAATTCAAGCCGTCGTCATGGGCAAGGGTGTTACGCGCATCTCGAGCCGCATGCTGGTGGACGAGATCAAGCAGATCGATAACGACGTTCACGAGGTAGAGGAAGCCCCGCAGATCAAGATGACTCTGGGCAGTCGCCTGAGCCCCGATGCCCTGGCAAAGCTCAAGGCCCTGCGCGGACGGTAAGGGATTATCCATAGAGACCTGTTTCCCAATTGGCCGGCCCGTTGATTTGTAATCAATGGACTGTGGGTTGCCGTCGCCAAAACGAATAGTTTTTGGTTTTGGCGAACGGATAAAACTATTCGTTCTGACGAAGGGTTTTGAGATGTGGTCGGTCAAAGGGCCTGTTGCACCCCGTCCGTAATTCCTTTATTCTTAACAGGCTTCGCGCGAAAGCGCCAAGTGTGCCAGTGTGGCGCAACGGTAGCGCAACTGATTTGTAATCAGTGGGTTGCGGGTTCGATTCCTGTCACTGGCTCCATGAGAGTTTCGGGCTCTGTTCCTTGTGGGACAGGGCCCGTTTCTATTTATGTCGATAAGTCAGCGGGTTTGGCGCCAACCAAGCTTCAGGTTTGTCTCGATCTGTAACACGAAGGGGCGGAAAACTGTTCTTACTGTTACAGAATGAGACGTAAGCTGGGATCTCTGCGTAATATCTCGATCTGTAACAGACAGGGGAGGAATAACCCTCTTACTGTTACAGATCAAGATGATAACGGTGAAGTCCCTGGTCTACTTGATCGAGCGAGGATTTTCGGAGATACGAGCGTGGAAAAACTCCCGCTTAGTGAATGAGCGTGGATAATCTGCCACTTTGGGCCCAGCGGCACGCCAAAAGTGGGAGATTATCCACGCTCGATTTCAAACGGGGGAAAATCCACGCTCGATCGATCCAGGGAAGCCCGATCTCGATCTATATATAGGTGCAAATGAGTCGCTATCGAAGCAATAATCTGCAGGCTCACTCCACTACGCCAAAGTGTTCCCTCGGGAAATGTCACCGCTACATGCAAATTCAACGTCCTTCATATCCAAACCCAGCAAAACTGCAGGTCAAAGGTATATAGATACGCCCGGCACCGTGTATCTAGAGGTTTTCGTTGACAGCCCCCAAGGTTGCATCGTATTATCTTTTTTGTTCGCGGGGGCGGCGGTCCAAAAGACCAAAGAACCTGCGGATACTTGAACGATTGGGAGTTTGCCCGAGTGGTTAATGGGGACGGGCTGTAAACCCGTTGGCTCTGCCTACATAGGTTCGAATCCTATAGCTCCCACCCGTCAAGTGCCTGTATAGCTCAGTCGGTAGAGCACTTCGTTGGTAACGAAGAGGTCACCAGTTCAAGTCTGGTTGCAGGCTCCATCCGGCGGTGTAGCTCAGTTGGTTAGAGCACACGGTTCATACCCGTGGCGTCACTGGTTCGAATCCAGTCACCGCTACCATAGGTAACACGGTGGCTTCTCAATAGTATGTTGAGAGGCCACTATGGTATAAAGGCAAAGTCCCGTCCGGGGACGACCTGTTTAGAGGAGGGCTTTATGGCCAAAGAGAAGTTTGAGCGCACTAAGCCGCATGTTAACATCGGCACCATTGGTCACGTCGACCACGGCAAGACCACGCTGACCGCTGCCATCACCAAGGTTCTCTCCGAGACCGAGGGCTGCAAGGCTGACTTCACTGCGTTCGAGAACATCGACAAGGCTCCCGAGGAGCGCGAGCGCGGCATTACGATCTCCGTCTCCCACGTCGAGTACGAGACTGCTGCCCGTCACTACGCTCACGTTGACTGCCCGGGCCACGCTGACTACGTCAAGAACATGATCTCCGGTGCTGCTCAGATGGACGGCGCTATCCTGGTCATCGCCGCTACCGACGGCCCCATGGCTCAGACCCGCGAGCACATCCTGCTCGCCCGTCAGGTTGGCGTTCCCTACATCGTCGTCTTCCTGAACAAGTGCGACATGGTTGACGATGACGAGCTCATCGACCTCGTCGAGATGGAGACCCGTGAGCTCCTCTCCGAGTACGATTTCCCCGGCGACGACATCCCCGTCATCCGTGGTTCCGCTCTGGGCGCTCTCGAGGGCGACGCCAAGTGGATGGACGCCATTCGCGAGCTCATGAACGCTGTCGACGAGTACATCCCGACGCCTGCTCGTAACAACGACCTCCCGTTCCTGATGGCCGTTGAGGACGTTATGACCATCTCCGGCCGTGGTACCGTTGCTACCGGCCGTGTCGAGCGCGGTGAGCTCAAGCTCAACGAGCCCGTCGAGATCGTCGGCATCAAGGATACCCAGAACACCGTCGTTACCGGTATCGAGATGTTCCGTAAGTCCATGGACTTCTGCGAGGCTGGCGACAACGTCGGTCTGCTGCTCCGCGGCATCAAGCGTGAGGACATCGAGCGCGGCCAGGTTCTCTGCAAGCCCGGTTCGGTTACCCCGCACACCAAGTTCACCGGTGAGATCTACGTTCTGACCAAGGAGGAGGGCGGCCGTCACACCCCGTTCTTCGATGGTTATCGTCCTCAGTTCTACTTCCGTACCACCGACGTTACCGGTACGGTCAAGCTCCCCGAGGGCACCGAGATGGCTATGCCTGGTGACCACATCACCATCGAGGGCGACCTCATCCACCCGATCGCCATGGAGGAGGGCCTGCGCTTCGCTATCCGCGAGGGTGGCCACACCGTCGGTTCGGGCATCGTCTCCACGATCATTGAGTAAATTAGCTCTTTGATATAGCTGACTTAGAGAACCCGGCACTTATATGGGTGCCGGGTTCTTTTCTGCAATGGATGTTGAGCCGTTGCTGGTGTCGAGAGGATCGATAATGGTCCTGGATGCACCGTCGATTAGATCTCGATGGCTTCATTGATGTGTTCCAAATATGAATGGATCCACCGAGAACCAATTGACTCGAGGTTTTCATTGACAGCACTTACGTGGAGCTGATAAAGTAACAACTCGTGCCCGTACGGGGCGGAAATGAAAGGTTCAGGATACATGCGTACTCTAGTTACTCTTGCGTGCACTGAGTGCAAGCGCCGCAACTATACGACCACCAAGAACAAGTCGACCATGCCTGATCGTATGGAGATCAAGAAGTATTGCCCCTGGTGCCGTCACCACACGCTGCACAAAGAGACTCGCTAGTCTCTAGTCACATACGCCAGTAGTTCAATTGGTAGAGCATCGGTCTCCAAAACCGAGTGTTGAGGGTTCGAGTCCTTCCTGGCGTGCCAGTCATTATTCCGTAAGCTCCCACTTGGGGGCTTACGGTTTACTCATGTATAAGCGCATTGCGCGGAGGTAACCCAAATGGCCAACAAGAAGAACAAGAAGAAGGCTCAGCAGCCGGCACCTGCCAACAACGCTGCCGCCAACTCCAAGGTTGAGGCCAAGAAGGCCGTTGCCAAGAAGAACGAGAAGGCTGCGAAGTCCAAGAAGAACGAGAAGCCTGGTTTCTTCGCCCGCACCAAGAAGTATTTCGCTTCGGTGAAGTCCGAGATGAAGCGTGTCACGTGGCCCGATAAGAAGGAGCTTGTGAACTACTCGGTCGTCGTTTGCGCTTCTCTGATCGTCGTCGGCGTCGTCATCGCTCTGCTCGATGCTGGCTTTGGCGAGGCTCTTGCTCTGTTCTCTGGATTGAGGGGCTAAACCATGTCTAAGCGTTGGTACGTCGTTCACACTTACTCTGGATACGAGAACCGCGTTAAGTCCGATCTCGAGCATCGCATCGAGACCATGGGCATGCAGGACCGTATCTTTGATATCGAGATTCCTATGGAGCGTGTCACCGAGATCAAAGAGGGTGGCAAGCGCGAGACCAAGGATTCCAAGATCTTCCCGGGTTATGTCCTGGTCCGCATGGAGATGGATGACGATGCATGGACGTGCGTTCGCAACACGCCCGGCGTCACCGGTTTCCTGGGCGGCAACGGCAAGCCCGCTCCGCTTTCCCGCGACGAGTACAACAAGATGACTCGTCGTCCCGGTAAGGGCGATTCGCCCAAGCGCACCTCGGTTGATATTCAGGTCGGCACGTCCGTCCGCGTCACCGATGGCCCGCTTACCGACTTTGATGGCAAGGTCTCCGAGGTTAACACCGAGGCTGGCAAGCTCAAGGTCACGCTGATGATCTTTGGCCGCGAGACGCCGGTCGAGCTCGACTTTAACCAGGTCGCTGTCATCGCTTAAGTTTTCGTCCGTTCGCGCGAGCGTGCTTCTTCTGTGACTGCTCATCTCAGGAGTGCTTCTAACACGTGCGTGCTTACGATATAGCAAGTACTTCACACTCGTGATTCGAAAGGAATGACCATGGCTGAGAAGAAGGTTGCCAACGTCATTAAGCTCCAGATTCCTGCTGGTGCAGCTAACCCCGCTCCTCCCGTCGGCCCCGCCCTGGGCGCTGCTGGCGTGAACATCATGCAGTTCTGCCAGGCCTTTAACGCCGAGACGCAGGACAAGAAGGGCGACATCATCCCCGTTGAGATTTCTGTCTACGAGGATAAGTCCTTCTCCTTCATCACCAAGACCCCGCCGGCGGCCCACCTCATCAAGAAGGAGCTGAACCTCAAGTCTGGTTCCGCTAAGCCCCAGGCCGACAAGGTCGGTCAGCTCTCCCAGGAGCAGCTCACCAAGATCGCCGAGATCAAGATGCCGGACCTCAATGCCAACGACATTGACGCCGCCAAGAAGATCATCGCCGGTACCGCCCGCTCCATGGGCGTCACCATCGCTGAGTAGCGATTTCTTTAGGTAATGACGGGTGCTCCGACCGGGGCGCCCGTTATATGTGTGCAATAGGGCACACGATACGATGTGGGAGGGCTCACGCCCGTTTAACCACAGGAGGTAATGCACATGGCTAAGCATGGTAAGAGCTATAACGCCGCTGCCGAGAAGATCGACCGCGCCACGCTCTACACCCCCCTTCAGGCTGCCAAGCTCATCAAGGAGCTCGACACCGCTAAGTTCGACGAGACCGTCGAGGCCCACTTCCGTCTGGGCATCGATACTCGTAAGGCTGACCAGAACATCCGTGGTTCCATCTCCCTGCCCCACGGCACCGGCAAGACCGTTCGTGTTGCCGTCTTCGCCGAGGGCGAGAAGGCCCGCGAGGCCGAGGCTGCCGGCGCCGACATCATCGGTTCCGACGAGCTTGTCGCCCAGATCCAGAAGGGCGAGATCAACTTCGACGCCGCTATCGCTACGCCGAACATGATGGCCAAGGTCGGCCGTATCGGTAAGATCCTCGGTCCCCGTGGCCTTATGCCGAACCCCAAGCTCGGCACGGTGACCATGGACGTCGCCAAGATGGTCTCCGAGCTCAAGGCTGGCCGCGTTGAGTACCGCGCCGACCGTTACGGCATCTGCCACGTGCCCCTGGGCAAGAAGTCCTTCTCTGAGCAGCAGCTCGTCGAGAACTACGCTGCCCTGTACACCGAGATTCTGCGCGTCAAGCCCTCTTCTGCTAAGGGCAAGTACGTCAAGTCCATCTCCGTGTCTTCCACCATGGGCCCTGGCGTCAAGGTCGATCCCGCTGTCCAGCGCGACTTCCTGGCTGAGTAACTTTTAGTTACTGCCTGAGCAAAGCAAGCATTGCTAAAGAAACCCGGTTCTGCCCTGCGCAGGACCGGGTTTCTTGCTATCGCGTCAAAACCACCACAAAGGTGCCTGTCCCCTTTGTGGTGGTTACCAGGGGGTTCTGGCGGTAGAGGACTCGATGGCCTCGTGGCGTTTGAGCTCGCGGCGCATGGTTTGCGAGTTGAGCCAGGCTGCCTGCCAGCCACGGATGGGGTAGCGCGTCTGGTCGAGCTCAAACTGCGTATAGCCGCAGGCGTTGATGATCGTCGTTCCACACACATGCTGCCGTTCGCGCTGAAAATCGTTACCGTAGCTTCGATGTACATGCCCATGCACCATGTAGTCGGCCCCCCAGGACTCAAGCGCCGTGTTAAAGCACTCAAACCCTCGATGCGGCAGATCGTCCAGATCACCCATACCGGCGGCGGGTGCATGGGTAAGCAGAATGTCGCACCCGCCGACCATCCTAACCTTACGCGACAGCTTGCGCATGCGCTTGGACATCTCGCGTTCGGTGTACATGTTGGCGCCGTCGCGATAACGCATGGACCCGCCAAGGCCCGCAATGCGAATCCCTCGGTACGTGTACACGCTGTCTTCCACGCAGATACATCCGCCCGGTGCATGACGTGCGTAGCGGTCGTCGTGATTGCCGCGCACGTAGATGAGCGGTTTGTTGATGACGGTGACCAAAAACTCAAGATAGTCCGGGTCCAGATCGCCGGCAGACAGAATCAGGTCGACACCCTCAAAGCGCTCCTTGCGAAAGCACTCCCAAAGGCATCGTTCTTCGGTATCTGCTATGGCAAGGATCTTCATAGGGCGGTAACTCCCGGCTCATCGTCGAGCTGCGGAATGGTGCCTACCACGTTGTCCGCCAGCCAATTCATCTCGACAATCTGCGCGCTCGGCAGTGGGGGAAAGCCCTCGATCTGCACCACGCCGTCTTGGCTATGAAGCTCGCCGCCAAATGGATTGATGGAGCCCTCGACGATGCCATTGCGGAGCAGCTGCACCAGTTTGCGCGTCTGATAGGGCAGGCCCGGAGCGTAGCGAATGTCGATGACGCCCGAGCTCATGCCATACCAGTAGTTGACGGCGCGAACCTGGCTGTCGTCACTGGTCTCATCCCAGGTGCCATGCAGCAGGCTTCGCACGATAAGCTCGTAGTATCGGCCCCAGTTCCAGACCGGCATGGCGATGCCGACGACCTTGCCATCGACCAGGCGGTGGAGTCCGTAGGCCGTAGGGTCTACGAGCGACTTTGACATGTCAGCGCCGGTCATGACGCTCACGCCTTCGCGGCACATGGCTTCGGCGAGACCTCCAGCGGGCACATCACCCCAGGTCAGGATAATTTGCGCGCGCGGGTCGAGCAGCGAGGCGCCAATCGCAAAGGCGTTGATCTCGCTGAGTGCGCCCGAGGCGAAGACCGACGCGTGGTAACCGATGCGGTGGTTGTCCGCCATGCTGGCCGCAAGGGCGCCCAGCAGAAACTTGGCCTCGTACATCTTGCCAAAGTACGAACGGACGCTTTGATGGGGAAGGCCGATAGAGCAGTTGAGGAACCGAACCCGGGGATACTCAACGGCAGCTCTGAGCGTGTATTCCATCAGGCGGTGCGAGGTCGAGAAGATGACGTTTGCTCCATGTTTGACAGCCGTTTCCACGGCGGCGTAGAACACATCCGGATCGTGACAGTCCTCGAACGCCTCGGTGCGCACGATACCGCCAAAGTGCTCATCGAGATACTGACGCCCTTGGTCGTGCAGGCTGTCCCAGCTCGACGTCGCACAGGGGAACTCATGGATAAAGGCGATGCGCAGGGGGTTGGCCGTCGAGTAGACGGTCTTGCCCATAAAGAAGTTGAGCACGCCAGCGGTGGACTTGGCGGGCGTTTCTTCCTCGTCGACGCTCGGTGCTTCGACGAGATCGACCTTGTCCTCGTCATTTTTGCCGGCAATGACCAGCTCGCGCCAAATCTTGCACAGGCGGTTTACGACGATATCCGTCGGCGTATCCAGCAGGCGGTCCTGGTTGTACACGTTGAGGTAAACGAGCATAGCGTCGGCGGGCGTAATGTCCAGATGGTCGCCGCCGGCGCGCAGGTAGGCGCGCTTAAAGAGCAGGAAGGTGTGGCGCAGGTAGTCGACCTTTTTCTGCGGCCATTTTTCGATAAGGTTCTGACCGAGCATCTTGGCGAGCGTTTCGTAGCTTCCCTCACGCGAGAACTCGATCTCGTATAGGGGGCAGACGCGCCAAAACGCGCAGAACTCGCCGTACAGGCGGCTTTCGACGGAATCCCATGTGCCGGGGTAGAGACGGGTGACCTTGGCCGAAACCGTCGGGGCGTCTAGGAATTTGAGGACACTGACGCGTTTGTTGCCTTCTTGGACATAGAACCGATGCATGAACTCGGTGACGATGACGGGGTCGCGATAGCCCTCGGTCACCTGGATGTCGTAGAGGTTGGACCACTTGCGGGCGAACTCGGTGCTAAACGGAAGCAGGGGCATAAAGTTACACGAAAAGGCGGACTGACGGCCCTTGGTGACCGTGCCGACGACCATTTCGAGCGGAATATCCCGCAGGCCGACATTCTCTCGCTGACCTAAGGGGAGCTGAGCAACCAAGCTATCGAGGTCCGTAAGGTATGGATGCTCGCTTTGGCTAATGGCGCGACGGCGTCCCTGCTCGCCGCGCTTGCGTGCTTGACGATAGGCCTCTTCCATGGTGTCTACTCCCTTAGTCGTTTAAACAACGATATGAACCATGGTACCACGATGCGAAACTACCACAAAGGTGCCTGTCCCCTTTGTGGTAGTTTAGGCGATGATGGGGGCGATGGCACGAATGCAGGCGTCGGTTGCCGTGAAGGTGGTGCTATCGTCGCTGACGATAAAGATGATTTTGCCCTTGACGCCAAAGTCGCCGATCTCGCTAAAGAGCACGTACGGATCCTTGTCAAAGCCAGAGATGGGAAGCACCGCGGCCTTGGTGGCGTCGGTAAGCTCATCTGCCAGCGCGCCCAGCGAGGCCCACTTAGACGTGTCCTTTACGGCAACGGGCACGGCCACGCGCCCAAAGGGCATCAGATGCACGAGCGTGTTCTTGGAGATGTTGGAGTTGGGCACAATGATGGTCTGCCCGCAGGCATCCTCGATGGTCGTGTGGCGCCAGGTGATGTCTTGGACCACGCCCGACACGCCGCCGACCTCGATATTGTCGCCGGGCTTGATGATGCCCATGAAGGTCACCTGCATACCGCCGATAAGGTTCGACAGCGTGTCCTGAAAGCCGAGCGAGATGGCGATGCCGCCGACGCCAAGAGCGGCGACGAGGGCGTTTGCATTAATGCCAAAACAGTTGTCGAGGATAAAGCTGCCGCCGATCATCCAGATGACGGCGCGTGTGATGTTGATGAAGATGCTCGATGCTGGGAGCGGGTTATCATCGCGGTTAAGCAGGTGGTGCAGGGTCTTGGACGCGATTTTGGCGGCAACGGCGGTGCCGATGGCCAAGATACCGGCCCAGATGATGTTGTGGACCCATCGTTGTGCAAAGAAATGAAGAATTGGCTCAAACAATTCCATGTAGGGAAACCTCCTCATGATCATCCAACCATGATACCCACCAAGAAGCCCGTCCGATCAAATTCGGACGGGCTTCTGTGCTCGATATAAGGTTTATGCGGCGGGGCTGCAAGGCCCGGCGGTGTAGCTTAGCGTCGACGCTTCCAGATAATGCCGAGAATGATGACGATGATGCCGCCGATAAGGCACGTGCCAACTACTGCCAGCGTGCGGTCTCCCGTTGCGGCGAGCTTGCCGGTCGTCTTCTTGGTGATGACCTTCGTGGTCGTCGCGTCCGTCTTAGGCGAGGGCTTAGGCGTCGGGGCCGGTGTGGGCGTGGGGTCCACGGCAGCGGAGCCAAAGCTGATGGTGCCGGCGAGTCCGGCCATCTTGCTCTCCCAGCCGTTTTGCCCAATCAGCGCCCTCAGCGCCGCCTCACACGTGCCCCACTCGGTGCGCTTGGTGGCGTGTGCGAAGGTGGGGAAGTCGGTCGTGTTGGTAATGATGTAGTTGTTGGTGGCGACGGTATAGGTCTTGGTGGGATCGAGCGTGCTGCCGTCCTTGGCGAGTGTGGCACTCACAATGCGCTTGCCTTCGGGCTGCGTCCAATCAATCGTCACGTTGATGCCGCCAAAGGAGAGAACGCTGCCAGAGTCATCGCGCCACTTGTACTTGTCTTGCGCTTCCTGCTCGGTATGGCCGGCTGCCACGTAGGCTTGCTGAAGCTCATAACTGTGATTGCACTCGTCGCTGATCTGCAGCGAATGCTCGAGCGCTGCGAGGAAGTCCGCACCGGTCATGGTCCAGGTCTCCACGGTGTTGCCGTAGGGCGAGATAGCGATGACGTTGCCTGCGGTCACATCGCCTGCAGCGATGCCGCCGCGGATGCCACCCGCGTTCTCGATGGCAAGGTCTGCGCCCGTCAGGTCAAGATAGGAGCCGCAGATCACATGGCCGATGGTCTGGGCCTTGGTGGTGTCGCCCTCCTTGCTGGGGCGGAAATCGGTGGTGCGCACCATTTCCCAACCATGCGTGCCTGTGGCGTCCTCGCCGTAGAAATAATTGGTAGAGCTCGTGCCGAGCACCTCGCTCGATGCGGCGCTAAAGGCATCGTCGAGCGGCTTGATCTTGTTGTCGTGGACCTCATCAAGGATGCTCTGATAGGTGGAGCCCTTGTTGGGATCGGTCAAAAGAACGTTTACATCCTTGGCGGTATAGAGCTTCTCGTCGCTTTTGTCTGCGTATACCGCCACCGTGTCATCGTCGGTGCTTTCGGTGCCCTTGGTGTCGTACTCGTAGGGGACGGAAAGCAGTCCCACTTCGGCAAAGGCGCTGCCCGCCTCGACAACGTGGATTGTCTTGCCGTCGGCTCCCGTCACCTTCTCGTTAAGGTTGATGTGCTCGTGGCCTGCGATGAGGGCATCAACGCCGCGGAGCCGCGTGGCAAAGGTCTTGGCGTCGAGCGTGTGCGCGATACAGACAACAACATCGCAGCCCTCCTTGCGCAGCTGCTCTGCCTCGGCATTGATGGCGTTCGCGGCACTCGAGAAGTTGGTGCCCGCGACTAGGTCTGCACGCAGCGAGGAGCCAAGCGATTCATCCATGGCTCCTACAACGCCGACCTTGATCTGGTAGGCGAACGTTGAGTGGCTTTCACTGTCCTCCCAGGTGCGGTTGAGCGTCTTCATGATGCTCGAGCTCCATACGCCGCTCGTAGACTTCGCGTTCGCGCAGAGTATGGCGAAGGGCGTGCCGGTGGGGCTGTAGCCGGTCATGGTGCGGAGCTTGTCCGCGCCGTAGCTCCAGTCGTGGTTGCCCGGCGTGGTCGCGTCGTAGCCGTCTGCATAGAAGGTGTCCATGAGCTCGGCGATGCTCTTGCCCTCGCTCATGGTGGCAAAGGACTGCCCGTGGAAGGTATCGCCCGCATCGAGCAAAAGATCGGGGGCGCTGCTTTGGGCGCTATAGAGAACCGCCAGTCCGTCAAAGCCCACAGTGCCGGTGCCCTTGCTTGCGTTGTAGCTGTACTTGTAGCTGCCGTGGATATCGTTGGTGTGCATGACGGCCACGGAGCCGTCAATAGCGGCGGGCAGGTTCCCCGCGAAAACGAGGCTTGGGATGCCTGCGAGCGAGCCGGCAAACAACGCGGCGGCTAACGCAAGGCGGGGGAGTCTTTTCATGGCAGTTTCCTTAGTCCTTAGCCAGAAAGTCTGGTTGAATATCGGATTATCGACATAATATGCGAAAACCGCCGCAAGGGCGTCTGTCCCTTTGCGGCGGTTTTGACGTTTGTGCAGATAAAACCTGCCAAAATGAACCTGTCCCTTTTTGGTAGGTTTAGCTCAGCAGCATGCGGTCGTTGGCGAGCTCGCCGCCCGAGACCTCCTCGAACTTCTGCAGCAGGTCGGCTACGGTGAGCGACTTCTTCTCGTCGCCGGCCACGTCGTAGATCACGTGGCCTTCGTGCATCATGATCAGACGGTTGCCCAGACGGATGGCGTCGTTCATGTTGTGCGTGACCATGAGCGTGGTCAGGTGGTTCTCGTCGACGATCTCCTCGGTCAGGTTGAGCACCTTAGAGGCCGTCTTGGGGTCGAGGGCCGCGGTGTGCTCGTCGAGCAGTAGCAGGCGCGGCCTGGTGAGCGTGGCCATCAGCAGGGTGAGTGCCTGGCGCTGGCCGCCCGAGAGCAGGCCGACCTTGGCGTTGAGACGCGTGTCCAGACCAAGGTCCAGGCGCTTGAGCAGCTCAACGTACTCATCTTTCTCGGCCTTGGTGACGCCCCACGAAAGGCCACGACGCTGGCCGCGACGCTTGGCGAGGGCCAGGTTCTCGGCGATCTGCATGTCGGCAGCGGTACCGCGCATGGGGTCCTGGAACACACGGCCCAGGTACTTGGCGCGCTGCGACTCGCTCAGACGCGAGATGTCGGTGCCGTCGAGCTCAATAACACCCGAATCGAGCGGATACACGCCGGCGATCATATTGAGCAGCGTGGACTTGCCGGCGCCATTGCCGCCAATCACGGTTACAAGGTCGCCATCGTTGAGGGTGAGGTCGACGCCGGTGAGCGCGCGCTTCTCGGTGACGGTGCCCTTGTTAAAGGTCTTCTTGACGTGCGAGAGCTTAAGCATCTGCCTCATCTCCCTTCGTGTAGGAGCTGCGGAGCTTATAGCGCTCCCAAACCACGGGCACGCACAGGGCCACGGCGACGATCACGGCGGAGAGTAGCTTCATGTCGTTGGCGTCCATGCCCAGCTGCAGCACGATGGCGCGGATAAGGAAGTACACCACGGAGCCAAAGACGGCGGAGGCAAGACGGACGCTAAACTGCGTGAGGCCGCCGGGCAGCAGGCGACCGAGCACCTCGCCGATGACGATGGCGGCAAGACCGATAACGATGGCGCCGGTGCCCATGCCGATGTCGGCATACTTCTGGCTCTGGCAGATGAGCGCACCCGAAAGGCCGATAAGGGCGTTGGAGAGCACGAGGGCGATCATTTTGGTGGTGTTGGTGTTAACGCCCAGGGCGCGGATCATGTACTCGTTGTTGCCGGTGGCACGCAGCGCCGAGCCGATCTCGGTGCCAAAGAACCAGTACAGGATGGTGACGATGGCCACGGCCAGCACAATGCCTAGGATAATGGCAACAGTGGACTGCGGCAGGCCCGTCATGTTGCTGACGGATGAGAAGATAGTGCCCTTGGCAAGGATGGGCGTGTTGGACTTGCCCATGATGCGCAGGTTGATGGACCACAGACTGATCTGCGTAAGGATTCCGGCGAGGATTGCGGGAATCTCAAAGACGGTGGTCAAGATGCCCGTGACGGCGCCCGCGATGGCGCCGGCGCACATGCCGGCCAGCACGGCGAGCAAGGGGTCGACGTTATTGTTGACGATGAGCACGGCGCAGACACAGCCGCCGAGGGCAAAGCTGCCGTCGCAGGTCATATCGGGGATGTCGAGCAGGCGGAACGTGATAAACACGCCAAGCACCATAATGCCCCAGAGGACGCCCTGCGAAACGGCGCCCTGCAAAGCAATGAGCATGCTTCATACCTCCTAGGATAGGGTGGACACGTGATTTTCCATAATAGCGGTACCAATGCATAAAAGAGCGGTGGACAGATGTTTTGTTTTACCTGAAACAAGCAGGGCGAACGCCGGTCTTTAGCGTTCGCCCCAATGACTCAGATATTGAATAACGCAGCAGTGGCGCGCGTGCGGGCCCTAGACGCGTTACCGCGCATGGCGCTACGCGTCCAGGGCGGAAAGGTCGATACCCAGAGCCTCGGCCATCTCTTCGTTTTTGACGACGACCAGGTCCTTGCTCGAGAGATGCTTGATCGGCATATCCTCGGGCTTGGCCTCGCCCTTCAAGATCTTGACGGCCATCTCGCCTGCAGCGTAGCCCAGGTCCTTATAGTTGATGGAGAGGGTGAACAGGCCGCCGGCCTTGCACATGCCCTCCTCGCCGGTCACGAAGGGGAGCTTGTTCTCCTTGCAGATCTGGCCGACCTGCGAGGCACCCGCGGCGATGGTGTTGTCGGTGGGGGAGTACAGCGCGTCGACCTTGCCCACGGCAGACTCGACGACGGACTGAATCTCGTTGGAGCTCGAGACGGTGAAGTCAGTGTACTCGAGGCCCAGCTTGTCGAGTTCCTTCTTGGCGGCCTTGATCTGGACGTCGGAGTTGGACTCGGCGGTGCAGTAGAGCAGGCCGACCTTCTTAACGTCGGGCAGGACCTTCTGCATCATCTCGAGCTGCTCGGCGACCGGGGTGAGGTCGGAAGCGCCCGTGACGTTGGTGCCGGGCTTGTCGTTGTCCTGGACCAGGCCGGAAGCGGCGTAGTCGGTGATGGCGCAGCCAACGATGGGGATATCAGCGGTGGCGCCGGCGGCAGCCTGCGCGGCGGGCGTGGCGATGGCATAGATCAGGTTGACGCCGTCGCCTACGAACTTGTCGGCAATGGACTTACACGTGGACTGGTCGTTCTGGGCGTTCTTCTGGTCGATCTTGACCTTGAGACCGCTCTTCTTGATGGCCTTGACGAAGCCGTCGTTGGCGGCATCGAGCGCGGAGTGCTCGGTGAGCTGCAGAACGCCGATGGTGTAGTCGGAACCGGCGGCAGCGGAGCCGGAACCAGAGTTGCCGCCGCATCCGGCGAGCGGGGCGAGCGCGAGCAGACCGGCGGAGACCAGAAGGCTCCTGCGGCTGATGGTGATGTCCTTCATATCATTACCCCCAGTATAAAAATGGCTGGAAACACTGCACTGGGACAAAGTGCAAGTGGAACTATAGTAGCGCTGATGTCCATTTTTACAACAGCCTGGCGGGTTTTTTAATACAGAATCGGATGGGCGGTACGGGTAGTCGAATGGGCGGCGGAGGGTCTTATGCGGCGGAGGAGGCATCGTCCTCGTCCAGGACGGCGAAGAGCTTCTTGCCGTCAAGGAGACGTGTGGTGACGTTTCTCATGCGGCCGATCTCAACGGTACGCAGCGTGTCGTCGGCGCCTCGCGCGTCATAGACCGTTCCCAGCAAATACGAGATGCCGTCTCGTTGCTTGATGGCAAAGGGCCGGAGTGTCATCCGTGCCACTTCGACCTCTCCGCGTGCCGTGACACTCGAAATATCAAAACTCACCGTGGTTCCGTGGTTGATGGCCTGCTCGATGAGCTCGCAGGCATCGATGCGCTTGACGGGCGTGCGTGTGGCCTTGGTGGATTTGTCGCCTGCGCTTGGAGCAGGCTCGGGTGCATCGAGGTAGCCGCGAACGTCGGCACTCGCCATGGCGACCAGGTGCTGCGCCATGCTCTTTCGAATGGCGATGGGCGTGGAGCGGTTGCGCATGACCATGCCGTGGAGCCGGATGATCTCTTCGTCGGTGAGCGGACGGGTCAAGAGTCGATAGCCCACGCCGCGCTTGTACTCAATTTCGTATCCGGCATGGCGAAGTGCGGAGATGGCGGTGTAGATGCTGCGCCGCGCCGCCGAGATGGGCATGCGGGCGGGGTCGTCGGGATGGGCGAGGCGCCGGATCAACTCATCGGAAAGCATAGCCTTGTCCTCGCCGGTGTTTTCGCTTAATAGTTGCAGGATGCGAACGGCGCGATAGGCTGCCATCGAGGCGGCGCCCCTCGTCGTGGTCTCGTAAGTTTCAACAGCGGTTTCGGTCATGGCGCCCACGTCCTTTCCGTTTTGGGTGGCGACGGTATGGAGCCTAGGACGCGGGGCTTTCCCAGGGGCGCAGAGCACTCTGGGCGGTCGGTGGCCGTCGGCAAGCGGCGGGTCGAGTTTTCAACAGCCCTGCCCAACTGACCAAAAACTTGCCAAAAGCTTGACGGATGCTGTTGAAAAAAGCGCCCCTCGGCTTGCCGAGAGGCGCTGGCGTGATGCGCTGGAACGCGTTTGGTGGCGCTGTGGCGATTAGAAGTCGGCGTTGCCCACGGTGCGCGGGTGCGGCAGGACGTCGCGGATGTTGCCCACGCCGGTCAGATACATGACCAAGCGCTCGAAGCCCAGACCGTAGCCGGCGTGCTTGCAGGAACCGTAGCGGCGCAGGTCAAGGTAGTACTTGTACTGCTCGGGATTCATGCCCAGGTCCTTGATGCGGGCCTCGAGCAGATCCAGGCGCTCCTCGCGCTGGGAGCCGCCGATAATCTCGCCGATACCCGGCACCAGGCAGTCGGCGGCGGCGACGGTCTTGCCGTCCTCGTTCATGCGCATGTAGAACGCCTTGATCTCGGCCGGGTAGTCGGTTACGAAGGTCGGGCGCTTAAAGTGCTCCTCGGTCAGGAAACGCTCGTGCTCGGTTTGCAGGTCGATGCCCCAGCTCACGGGATAGTCAAACTTGTGACCGGCGGCGACGGCCTGCTCCAGGATTTCGACGGCCTCGGTATAGGTGACGCGGGCGAAGTCGGAGTTGGCGACATGGTCCAAGCGCTCGAGCAGACCCTTGTCCACAAACTTGTTGAGCATATTGAGCTCGTCGGGGCAGGTGGCCATAACATCCTTAAGGACGTACTTGAGCATGGCCTCGGCGTTATCCATGTAGTCGTTAAGGTCGGCGAAGGCCATCTCGGGCTCGATCATCCAAAACTCGGCGGCGTGGCGCGTGGTGTTGGAGTTTTCGGCGCGGAAGGTGGGGCCAAAGGTGTACACGTCGCCAAAGGCCATGGCAAAGTTCTCGGCATTGAGCTGGCCGGACACGGTAAGGCTCGCGTGCTTGCCAAAGAAGTCCTGGCTCCAGTCGACCTCGCCGGACTCGGTGAGGGGCGGATTTTTGGGGTCGAGCGTGGTCACGCGGAACATCTCGCCGGCGCCCTCGCAGTCACTCGTGGTGATGATAGGGGTGTTGACGTAGACAAAGCCCTGCTCCTGGAAGAAGCGGTGGATGGCGGCAGCCGCGACAGAGCGGATGCGGAACACGGCGCGGAACAGGTTGGTGCGCGGGCGCAGGTGCTGCTGGGAACGCAGGAACTCGACGGTTGCGCGCTTTTTCTGCAGCGGGTAATCCGGGGCGCTGACGCCCTCGACCTCGATAGAGGTGGCAGAAAGCTCGAAAGGCTGGGGCGCATCGGGGGTCAGCTTGACGGTGCCGGTGCAAATGAGTGCGGCCGAGACGTTTTGATGGGCGATCTCGTCGTAGTTGTCGAGTGCCTCGCGGTTCATGACGACCTGCAAGTCGCGGAAGCAGCTGCCGTCGTTGAGCGTGACAAAGCCAAAGTTCTTCATGTCGCGGATGGACTTGACCCAGCCGGCGACGGTGACGGTCTGGCCGCCAAGCGACTCGGCATCGGCGTAAAGCTGCGCGATTTTGGTGCGGTTCACGTATCCTCCCATAACGGTTGAATGATAGTTATCCATACAGTTCGATATTCTAGCAGCTCGGCTCATTTGGGCTATACAGATAAGGCATTGGCGGGATGGTTTTTCAAACGAAAAGCGCCCGCGGCCAAATGGTCGCGGGCGCTTGACGAGGTGCCTTTTGGTTGTGTGGCGCGGGGCCTGGCTACTTGGTCTTGGCAACCAGCAGCGGGTCGCCAAGCTTGACGAGCGGGTTGCCGCCGATAAGCGTTCCAGACTCGCCGACATGGTCGATGCTCTTAAGACGATCGAGCTCGGAGACGATGACGGTCACGATGTCCTCGTGGCCGGCGGCCTTGATGGCCTCGCGATCGAAGCTGATGAGCGGCTGGCCGGCCTTGACCACATCGCCCATCTCGACAAAGCGGGCAAAACCCTTGCCGTTCATTTCCACGGTGCCCAGGCCAACATGGATGAATACGCGCAGACCGTCCTCGGTAATCATGCCGATGGAGTGGTTGGTGACAGTGGTGGCGCCGATGCGGCCGTTGGCGGGCGCATAGATGGTGCCGGTAATGGGCTCGATGCCATAGCCCTGGCCAAGCATGCCCGAGGCGATCGTCTCGTCGGGAACCTCGTCCAGGCTGACGAGCACGCCGTTGACGGGGGCATAGATGACGCCTTCGCGGGTGGCGAAGCTTGCTGCGGGCGGAACGGACGCCTCGCCGGTCGAGGTGAAGGTGGACTTAAGCGAATCGAGCAGACCCATAGTTGCCTCCAACTTAAATAGGCGCATATCGCGCGTTTGGTTTGCCGGAAACGTTTCATATCTGTTTCGCGGCTTGGTCAACACCCCCTATTCTACGCTGCTCAGCGATACCTCTGAGCTGGGATTATGTGATATATCAGTTGAAGGGAAACTTATTGCTGGCGTGTTTCTGCGTCACGGGTTCAAGTGGGGTACGCTTGAAGGCGAAAAACAATGGCGCTTAATTTGCGCGAAGGGAGCACATATGATTGTCGAGAACCATGCGCTGTGGGGCGAGGAGCCGACCGAGGAATATCCGGCGACGTTTACGTATTTGGGTGCCGAACCGCTGCCCGATAAACCGAATGGCCGCCGCCCTGCCGTGATTATCTGCGGCGGAGGTGCGTTTACGCATATCGCTCCGCATGAGCAGGATCCCGTGGCGTTTGCGTTTTTGGATCACGGTTACCAGGCCTTTGTGCTCAACTATGTGACGAGCGGCACGGGTGACGTAAGTTTTCCGCACCCGCAGGCAGATCTTGCCAAGATGGTCGCCACGGTGCGAGCGAATGCCGACGAGTGGCATGTCGATCCCAAGCGCGTGTGTGTCGTGGGCTTTTCTGCGGGCGGTATGATCTGCGCCTCGCTGGCAACGCAATGGAAGGCTGGTCCCTTCGCGGGCCTGGCAGGGGCGCGTCCGGACGACATTCGTCCCGATGCCGTGGTGCTGGGCTATCCGCTGCTCGACTTTGCCTATGTGCGCGACATGCAGACGCGCGACCCGCGCATCGACCTGCGCGTGCCAAAGACGGGCGGCAAGACGGGGCGCGATCTGCTCAACGACTACCTGTCGATGGTGACGGGTGGCGAGGCAACTGACGAGCATTTGGCCGATATCTGCCCCACCACACATGTTTCGCGTCAGATGCCCCCGACCTTTGTGTGGGGTGTGTCCGATGATAAGACGGCGCCGATCGCACAGGTCTATCCGTTTGCGCAGCGCATGGCCGAGGAGGGCGTCGCTTGCGAGATGCACGTCTTTGACCAGGGCGGTCACGGCCTTTCGCTCGGCAACGCCAACACCGCGGTCGACAACGAGGACAAGCAGGTGGCAGTCCGTCCTTGGATCCGCCTAGCCTTCCGCTTCCTGGAGCGCCATATGTAAAAGTAGACTACTTGCCCGTTTCAAAAAGTCTGCTTAGAGGAGGAGCCATGCTTGAGGGTACGTATGTGGTTTCGGCCCAGACGCCGGTGGGGAGTAAACGCGGCGAGGTGACGTTTTCACATGGGGTGAACGGCGTGCTCAGGGCAGTACTAAACGTCAGGGGTCTCAATATCGCTCTCTCGAGTGCCCGCGCTGAAGGCGATTTCTTTGAACTCTCGGGTACTATCTCCCATGTCTTGATGGGCAAGGCGCCCTTTGCATGCACGGGGTCAGTCGAGGGTGATCGACTCACTGCTACCGCGCGGTCGGGTTCCGTTTCGATCTCGCTGAGCGGTATGCGCAAAGAGCTTTCGGGGCGCACCGCATAAAGTTTGCGCAGGTAAACATCGGTATTTGACTTTATAAAATAGTTCAGAGCGCTATCATTTGTCGTTACGAGTTGGTTAGCCCCGGTAAACGGTTAACCGCGTCTAACGAAAGGATGAGCGCGTGAAGCTCGATACACTCGAGATTGGAAAGGACGCCGTTGTCGCATCGGTGGCATCGGACGATCAGGCACTCCGACAGCATATTTTGGACATGGGCCTAACTCCGGGCACCGAAGTTACCATGATGAAGTATGCCCCCATGGGCGATCCGCTCGAGATTCGCCTGCGCGGCTACGAGTTGACGCTGCGCAAGGACGATGCTGCTCGCATCGAGCTCGTGGGTGTTCACGACACAGACACGGGTCCGCGCACTAACGCCGCAATCGGCACGACGGAGCACCCGGCACTTGGCGAGGGGACGTATTCGCCCCGTGCGGCAAAAACGGCCGTGCCCGAGGGCGCACCGCTGCATTTTGCCCTCGCCGGCAACCAAAACTGCGGTAAGACCACGCTGTTCAACCAGCTTACGGGCTCCAACCAGCACGTCGGTAACTTTCCCGGCGTGACGGTCGACCGCAAGGACGGCACCATCCGTAACCATCCCGAGGCAAGCGTTACCGACCTGCCCGGCATCTATTCGCTGTCTCCGTACACGGGCGAAGAGATCGTCAGTCGCCAATTTATCCTGGACGAAAACCCCGACGCCATCATCGACATCATCGACGCTACTAATATCGAACGCAACCTGTACCTGACGCTGCAGCTTATGGAGCTCGACCGCCCCATGGTCATCGCGCTCAACATGATGGACGAGGTGACGGCCAACGGCGGCGCCGTGGACGTCAACCTGCTCGAGAGCCTGTTGGGCGTGCCTGTTGTCCCCATTAGCGCTGCCCGCAACGAGGGTATCGGCGAGCTGGTGGATCATGCCTTGCACGTGGCACGGTTCCGCGAGCGCCCCGGTCGCCTGGACTTCTGTGCGCCCGATGGCTCGGACGGCGGTGCACTGCATCGCTGCATCCACGGCATTGCCAACCTGATCGAGGACCATGCCGTGACGGCGCACATTCCGGTGCGTTTTGCGGCGACCAAGCTGGTTGAAGGCGACGAGCTGGTGACCGAGGCGCTTCGCTTGGATCGCAATGAGCTCGACGCTATCGAGCACATCATTACCCAGATGGAGGGTGAGGCCGGTACCGACCGTCTATCTGCACTGGCTGACATGCGCTTCGGCTTTATCGGCGACGTGTGTGGGCGCTGCGTCGTCAAGCCGCACGAGAGCCGCGAGCACGTGCGTTCCGTCAAGATCGACCGCATCCTGACGGGTCGCTACACGGCCATTCCAGCGTTCCTGGTGATCATGGGTCTCGTCTTTTGGCTGACGTTTGGCGTGATCGGCGCGGCGCTGCAGGGACTTATGGAGGACGGCATCGCTGCCATCATCGCCTCGGCCGATGCGGGCCTCAAGGCGTTCGGCACCAACGACGTGGTGCGCTCGCTGGCTGTCGACGGCGTGCTTACGGGCGTGGGCAGCGTGCTGACCTTCCTGCCGATTATCGTCGTGCTCTTTTTGTTCCTCTCCATTCTGGAAGACTCCGGCTACATGGCGCGCGTGGCCTTTGTCATGGATAAAGTGCTGCGTCGCTTTGGCCTGTCGGGCCGCAGCTTCGTGCCTATGCTCGTCGGTTTTGGCTGCACCGTGCCGGCTATCATGTCGACCCGTACGCTCCCATCCGAGCACGACCGCAAGATGACGGTCATGCTCACGCCGTTCATGAGCTGTTCGGCCAAGTTGCCGGTCTACGGTCTGCTGTGCGGGGCATTCTTCCCGCAGGCGACAGTTCCCGCCATGGTCTCGCTCTATCTGATTGGTATCGTGGTCGGCTGCATTGCTGCCCTGGTGCTCAACCGCACGGCATTTAAGGGCGACCCGGTGCCGTTTATCATGGAGCTTCCCAATTACCGCCTGCCGAGCGTCAAGACGACGGTGATGCTGGCATGGGATAAGGCCAAGGACTTTATTACCAAGGCCTTTACCATTATCTTTGCCGCCACCGTGGTCATCTGGTTCCTCCAGACGTTCGATATCCGCTTTAATGTGGTCGCCGATCAGTCGCAGAGTCTGCTTGCCGGTCTGGGTAGCATCATCGCGCCGGTGTTGGCCCCACTCGGTTTTGGCGACTGGCGTGCGTCGACGGCGCTCGTCACCGGACTCATTGCCAAGGAGAGCGTCATCTCGACGCTCACGGTGCTTTTGGGCGCAACGTCGCCCGCGGCGCTGTCGACCATGTTTTCGCCGTTTACCGCCTACGTGTTCCTGGTCTTTACGCTGCTGTACCCGCCCTGCGTAGCGGCAATCGGCGCCGTCAAGAGCGAGTTGGGCGCGCGCTATGCCGTGGCCGTGTTCGCGTTTCAGGTGACGGTCGCCTGGATCGTGGCGTTTGTCGTGCATTCGGCGGGCATATTGCTGGGGCTGGCTTAGTTATTTATTGACGGCGCAACCTCTGTGTATTGAGTTGATTGCGGCCCTGCATCTGTACTGACGGATGCGGGGCCGTTGCTATATAATCGCCCACCGCCCAAGACAATCGGAGAGGTTTCCTACATGACTCAGGCAAGACAAGATGGCATCTCGCTCAAGCAGTGGCTCCCGCTTATCGGGCTCGCCTGTTGTGCGTTCGTGTTCAACACGTCGGAGTTTATGCCCATCGGCCTTCTGACCGATATCGCCGCGTCGTTCTCGCTCACCGAGGCCCAGGCAGGCATCATGATCTCGGTCTACGCCTGGGGCGTCATGTTGCTGTCGTTGCCGCTTATGGTGTTTGCCTCGCGCTTCGAGTTCAAGCGGATGCTGCTGGGCGTGCTCGCCGTGTTCTCGCTCGGGCAGTTTCTGTCGGCCGTGGCGCCGACCTATCCTATTTTGGTCTGCGCGCGCCTGGTGGTCGCCTGCTCGCACGCCGTGTTCTGGTCGGTCGCTTCGATCATAGCCTCGCGCCTGGTCGATACGCGTCATGGGGCGCTCGCCATCAGCATGATCGCCACGGGCTCGTCCATCGCGCAGATCTTCGGCCTGCCCCTCGGTCGCGCCATCGGCCTGGCCGTGGGCTGGCGTATGACGTTTGCCGTGGTCGGAGCTTTTTCTGCCGTCGCGGTGGTGTACCAGGCAGCGGTGTTCCCGGTCATGCCGGCGGGCGAGCGCTTTACCGTCAAACAGCTGCCCGAGCTGCTCAAGAACCCGTTCCTCATCGCGCTCTACGTGGTCACGGTCTTTATGGCGACCGGCTACTACGCGGGTTACAGCTATATCGAGCCCTTCCTGGCGCAGGTCGCCCATGTCGACGCAAGCGCCATCACCATGACGCTGACGGCGTTTGGCTGCTCCGGTCTGCTCGGAAGCTGGCTGTTCGGCCGACTGTTCGATGGCCATCGCTTTCCGTTCTTGGCTATCACACTCTCCGGCGTGCCTGTGGCTCTGCTGCTCATGGGTCCGGTTGCACCGTCGCTCGTCGCCGTTCTCGCTGTTTGCGCGCTATGGGGCTGCTGCTCCACGGCCTTTAACGTGGCGTTTCAGGCCGAGCTCATCAAGTACACGCCGGCGGATTCGTCGGCCGTCGCCATGTCGATCTTCTCGGGCCTGTTTAACCTCGGCGTCGGCACGGGCACCGCGATCGGCGGCGCCGTGGTTTCGGGTCCCGGTATCTCCTGGATTGGCTTCGCGGGCGGGGCGATTACCGTCGTGGGCGTCATCCTCGCCATTACGGTGCTGTTCCCGGCCATACGCCGCGCAAAGCCCGTCGCCTAATCACGTTCCCTCATCAGTTGCGGTGGAATAGAGACTGTTTGCCCGGTTTATTGGTCTCAACAGTCCCTATTTCACCGCAACTTATTTTGGAGGAGGGGATGCACGGCAGGCATACAATGGATGGCGTTGTGTTGAGCTTACCGGGAGGCTGCTATGTGGGCATACGAGACGACGTTCTATCAGGTCTATCCGCTGGGCTTTTGCGGAGCTCCGCGCGAAAACGCCGCGCCCGTTGCCGAGGATGAACTCGCCCAGGCTGCCAACGCCGCGCCTAACCCCGATGCTCCCATTATGAAAATCGCCCAATGGGCCGGCTACCTGCAGGAACTCGGCATCGGTGCTGTGCTCATTAACCCGCCGCTCGAATCCGACAGTCACGGTTACGACACGCGCAGCCTGCGCCATATCGACCGTCGCCTGGGTGGGGATGCCGACTTTGCCGCCGTGTGCGAGACACTGCATGCCCATGGCATCCGTGTGGTGCTCGATGCTGTCTTCAACCATGTCGGTCGCGGTTTTTGGGCCTTCCGCGATGTTCAGGAGCGCAAGTGGGACTCGCCCTACAAGGACTGGTTTCACATTAGCTTTGACGGCGACTCCTGCTATGGCGACGGCTTTTGGTACGAGGGCTGGGAAGGCCATTTTGAGCTTGTGAAGCTCAACCTGCAAAATCCCGCTGTGGTCGATTACCTGCTCGAGTCCGTGCGCCGTTGGGCTGACGTGTTTGGCGTCGACGGCCTGCGCCTGGACGTTGCCTATATGCTCGACCGCGACTTTATGCGCCGCCTGCACTCCTTTACCCGTGAGCTCAAGCCCGACTTTGTGCTGATCGGTGAGACGCTCCACGGCGACTACAACCAGATCGTCAACGACGAGATGCTCGACTCCTGCACCAACTACGAGTGCTACAAGGGCCTGTACTCCAGCTTTAACTCGGTCAATATGTTCGAGATCGCGCACTCGCTGCACCGCCAGTTTGGCGGCGACCCCTGGTGCATCTACCGCGGCAAGCACCTGCTGTCGTTTGTCGACAACCACGACGTGCCGCGCCTGGCAAGTATCCTCACTGACAAGTCGTGCCTGCGTCCCGCCTATGGCATGCTCTTTGGCATGCCGGGCATCCCGTGCGTCTACTATGGCAGCGAGTGGGGAATTGCCGGTGAAAAGGGTGGCCCCGATGGCGACTGGGCGCTGCGACCTGCGCTCGATGAGCCTGCGCCTAACGAGCTGACGGCGTTTATCACGCAGCTTGCGCACCTTCGCTCGGCCGACGACGCGGCGGCCCGTGCTCTCAACTACGGTGCCTATCGCAACGTGGTGATCCAGAACAAGCAGCTGCTGTTCGAGCGCGCCTGCGACGACGCGACGGTGCTCGTGGCGGTCAATGCCGTGAACGAGCCCTATACCTTTGGAGCCGGCGAGCTCAACGGCTCCTTCGTCGACCTGCTTGCCGACGATGCGCCCACGGTCGAGCTTACGGGTACCCTCGAGCTTGCACCCTATGAGGTGCGCTATCTACTGAGGGCCTAGCCCATGCCTGTGTCCGACGAGGGCTATCAACATATTGAGCATGGGTTTGAACCCGTGTTTGACGAGCGCTCGCGCGTTTTGGTGCTCGGATCGTTTCCCTCGGTGCTTTCGCGCGCCAACGCCTTTTATTACGGCAACCCTCAGAATCGCTTTTGGCGTGTGATGGCCGTGTGCCTCGGTGCGCCCGTGCCGCCCAACGAGGGAGACTCTTTGGCGAGCGGCGAGCCCGCGACGCTCGACGCCTCGGTTGCTGCCAAGCGATCCATGCTGCTTAACGGTGGCGTAGCCCTGTGGGATGTGATCGAGAGCTGCGACATTAAGGGCTCGAGTGACGCTAGCATCAAAAACGTTGTGCCGGCACATATTGAACGCATTGTGGATGCCACGCCGATCGAGATCGTTGTCTGCAACGGCGGCACGGCCGGACGGCTCTACAAACGCTATCTACAAGAGCGGACGGGGCTACCCGCCATCGTGCTGCCGTCGACGAGTCCTGCCAACGCGGCGTGGCGTTTGGAGCGGCTTGTCGAGCGTTGGAGTGAAGCCGTTGACTGGGCAGCTCATTAATTTAGATTATTGATTGAGTGCGGGCGCCGAGGTGTTTCAGAACGCCTCGCCAGATCGGCACGGGCACGGCTGGCTCGGCGCAAGCCATGCCGTCGGCGTCGACGTCCTCGGCATTACCACCACCAAGTCGCTGCGCATGCTCAACCGAACAGCCCATACGAACGGCGCCTACGAGCTTGTCCATCGCTTCCGAAAACGGTCGCCGCAAGAGTCCCATGCGCGGTGAGTGACGAAGCGCCGCGAAGCCGCTGCCGGTACAGGCGACAACGCCGCCGCACCATGACAGCCCACGAAGGTCGCACGCCGCTCGCAGACGCACGACGAGCCCGTGTGCTCGCTCCAGGCCGCCGATGTCGGCCTGGACAACAACGTAGGCACGCGTCCCTGCGCCGCCAAAGCGGTCGAGCACCTGCTCAATGGGCGCCATCGCTTCATCATTGGGTGCATCTTCAACGGCGAACACAATGCCATCGGCGGTACCGGCAACGCTGCCGGCATCATCCGCCTCCAAGTCGACTGGATGGGGGAGTGCGGTGCCGGAAATCTGTGCATAGGCGGCGATGGCATCCTGCAGGTCCCAGAGCAAAAACTCAAGATCGGCGCTCTTGGGAATACTGATATACGCAATGGTTTGCAGCGTTTTTGGTACATCGCCGCGTGCGGTCGTCTCCATGCCGCCTTCTTTCCGGTTGGTTTCCGTTTAGGTTACACCGTCCGGCGGCGTCCCGCCGCGCTATCCTAGTGCAACCCTTACGAAAGGAACGTCATGCGTCTGCCCATGAACACCTCGCTTGCCACGCTTAAGCCCTCCGGTATCCGCCGGATTAACGCGCTCGCCGCCCAGCACCCAGGGTGCATCGCGCTCGCGCTCGGCGAGCCCGATTTTCCTACGCCCGATGTTATCAGTGCCGAGGTGACCGCCGCGTTGGACCGCGGTGACACGCACTATCCGCCCAACAACGGTCGCCCCGCCCTGCGCGAGGCGCTGTCTGCCTACATGGGGGATGCGGGCCTTACGTTTTCGGCAGACGAGGTCATCCTGACCGACGGCGCGACTGAGGCCCTGTCGGCAACATTCATGGCTATGCTCAACCCCGGCGACGAGGTCATTATTCCCACGCCGGCCTTTGGCCTGTACGAGAGCATCGTCGTGGCCAATCACGCCAAAGCGGTCTTTTTGGATACGGAGCCTGCGCAATTTCAGATTGACGAGGATGCGCTTCGCGCCTGTGTGACCCCGGCGACCAAGGCCATCGTCATCTGCTCGCCCAACAATCCCACGGGCTGCATCCTCGACACGGCATCGCTCGACGCCGTGGCGCGCGTGGCAGAGCAGGCGGGCATATACGTAGTCTGCGACGACGTATACAACCGTCTGGTCTATGTGGATGGCTACGAGCGCTTTGCCCAGCGCCACCCGGAGCTGCGCGACCAGACGGTGGTCATCGAGAGCTTCTCCAAGCCCTGGGCCATGACCGGCTGGCGCTTGGGCTGGCTCGCAGCGGCAGCCCCCGTCATCGCCGAGATCGCAAAGGCTCACCAATACTTAGTATCGAGTGCCGTCTCCTTCGAAATGGACGCCGCAGCCCGAGCCCTGACCGTCGACCCAACCCCCATGCTCAAAGTCTACCGAGCCCGCCGCGAACGCGTACTCGCAGCCTTAGACGCCATGGGCCTGGACGTCGTGGAGCCCGCAGGCGCCTTCTACACTTTCCCGAGCATCAAAAAGTTCGGTCTAGCCAGCGAAGACTTCTGCATCAAAGCCATCAAAGAGGCCAACGTTGCCCTAGTTCCCGGAAACTGCTTCGGAACCGAAGGCCACGTCCGCCTCAGCTACTGCATCTCCGACAAAGACTTGGACGAAGGCCTAAATCGCCTGTCCACCTTCATTTCAACCCTGTAGTCATCAGGGACGCAACACATCAGCCCACCGACCCAAGCATTATGAGTGGGGGCGTCAGCCAACGAAAACCCGGGCTGCCCAAAGTCAACGCAGGCCGCGCCGCCAAAGGCCAGGCGCAAGGTTTTCGTAGATTCCGCACGAGCCGAAGAGCACTTAATGTGCTCTTCGTGCGAGCCAGGACTTGACCGAGCGAAAACCTTGCGCCTGGCGTTTGGCGGCGCGGCCGGATGGTGGAATTGTGTGCAGCCCGGTTTTCCGTTGACCGACGCCGGGGTCCCCGCCATAATACTTTCGGTTCACGCACGAATCCGCTGCCAGAGACAGCCGGCGCAAACGGGCTTTGCCCGCGAGCTTAATGGGATATCCCGCCAGCCGAGGTGGTCGAGTAGATATGTCTTCTCGCCCCCGTCGCTCATGCAGCGCGGGGGCTTTCTTTTTGGACATGCCCCCGTCACGTCCTTGTGGCGGACCGTGCCCGGAAAGAATTCGAGGAGGTGTAATTCATGCCCCAGCAGTACAAAATCGACAAGGTTGCAGAGATCGAGTCCCGTATCGCCGAGAACGCCGGTCTGTTCGTCGTCAACTACAACGGTCTGACGGTTAAGCAGGCTCAGGAGCTGCGTCATCAGCTTCGCGAGTGCGGTGCCGAGATGAAGGTCTACAAGAACAACCTGGTCAAGATCGCTCTCAAGAACCAGGAGCAGCCCGAGATCGACGAGATTCTCGCCGGCCCCGTCGCTTATGTGTTCTACGAGACCGAGCCGGTCGAGGCCGCTAAGGCCCTTAAGGACTTCTCCGCTAAGTCTAAGGGCGTCCTTGAGATCAAGGGCGGTATCTCCGACGGCAAGGCCGTTTCCGCTGATGATGTTAAGGCTATCGCCGAGCTGCCCACCAAGGATCAGCTTCTCGGCCAGATCGCCGGTCTCATCTCCGGTTTCGCTCGCGACATCGCTGTCTGCGTCAACGGCGTTTCCTCTGGTCTCGCTCGTTCGATCCAGCAGGTCTCCGAGCAGAAGGCAGCCTAGTCGCTGTTTTCACCCGCGGCGGCAACGCCGCACCCCTGGCGCATTCGCGCCGTGTTTTAACTGATCTCCGTGCACAGACACGGAAACCGAAAGGACTTAGAAATGGCTAAGCTTACCACCGATGAGATCATCGATGCTCTTAAGGAAATGACCCTTCTCGAGGCTTCCGAGCTCGTTAAGGCTATCGAGGACACCTTCGGCGTTTCCGCCGCTGCTCCTGCCGCTGTTGTCGCCGCTCCCGCTGCTGGCGCTGCTGAGGCCGAGGAGAAGACCGAGTTTGACGTCGTGCTCGAGGGCTTCGGCGACAACAAGATCCAGGTCATCAAGGCCGTCCGTGAGCTCACCAACCTTGGCCTGAAGGAGGCCAAGGAGGTCGTCGAGGGCGCTCCCAAGGCTGTTCTCGAGGGTGCCAAGAAGGAGGACGCCGAGGCTGCCAAGGAGAAGCTCGAGGCTGCTGGCGCTGCTGTCACCCTCAAGTAATCAGGCTTTCTCGCCAGATTTCTTTGCAGACGGGGTTCGCATTGCGAGCCCCGTCTTTTTTGTTTTTCGGTCCCTCGGCATCGGTTGCTCAAACTGCCATGTTCTGTGATTTGCGTCGTATCGGGTGCCCTGCCGTTGGGCAATAAAATTGCACCATTCGAGCAATAATTTGCGTTGACCTGCTGAAGAATTGTCTCTGCCTTGTAGCGACATATAGTTCCAGCGGTAAGATGCTTGGGTATCGCAATTTGGTCTGCGGCTGTGTGCCGCACGCATGGGGCGCTTTTGCGCCTGCGAAAGGATCTTTGAATAACATGAAGGCAATCATCCCCGCCGCCGGTCTTGGCACGCGTTTTCTGCCTGGCACCAAGTGCACGCCCAAAGAGATGCTGCCGGTGCTGGACAAGCCCGTCATTCAGTACGTCGTCGAGGAGGCACTCGACCCCGAGGAGGTCGACGACGCCATCATCGTTACTTCTCCCGGCAAGCCCGAGCTGCTGAACTACTTCCAGCCCGACCGTTCGCTCGAGAACCTGCTGCGCGAGCGCGGCAAGAACGCCTATGCCGATGCCGTCGCCCACGCTGGCGGTATGCCGGTCGACTTCCGTTATCAGTACGAGCCCAAGGGCCTCGGCCATGCTATTCGCTCTGCTGCCGACGCCGTGGCAGGGGAGAACTTCCTGGTTCTTCTGGGCGACTACGTTGTGCCTAACCGCGATATCTGCGACAAGATGCTCGCCGTTTCCAAGGAGCACGGTGGCGCTTCGGTTATCGCCGTCGCTGCTTGCTCGTCCGAGGAAGTCAGCCGCTACGGCGTTATCGCCGGCGAGCGCGTCGGTTCGCTCGAGGGCGCCGAGGACGTTGCCGATGCCGAGCCGGGCGCTGTCTGGCGTATCGGCGGTCTGGTTGAGAAGCCCGCTCCCGAGGCCGCTCCGTCCAACCTGTACATCGTCGGTCGCTACCTGCTGAGCCCGCTGGTCATGGACCTGCTGGCAGATCAGCAGGCCGGCAAGGGCGGCGAGATCCAGCTCACCGACGCCATGGCCCGTTCGCTCGACCGCGAGGCCATGTATGCGGTCGTCATCGACCCGCTGTCGGGCTACGACACCGGCACTCCCTCTGGCTGGATGGCCACCAACGCCCTCATGGCTGCAAGCGACCCCCGCTTTGCCGATGCCTTCTGGGACGCTATCGACGAGCGCGGCGGATTGATGCGCAAGTAAGCCTTCGGGCATCGACATTTACGGGCGCGGACTTCGGTTCGCGCCCGTTTTTTATAAGAGCTGCGATTGCCGGCTCTCTGTTCACAGAAAATATATGAACAGATGTTCGATACACATATATCTACCTGCGTGTTTTCTGTCGAAAAACTTTGCTACTCCAAAAACTCAATCGCGTCAAGGCTTTTCTTGCCCAACGGTCGGTACCTGATAAACTATTAGGTTGCGATAACTGGCGAAGCTATGCCTCGCCAACCCACCGAGCATTTCCGTGAAGGAGGAAAAACCTGGTGACCTACGCATACACTGCCACTGAGCGCAAGCGCGTCAGCTTCGGGAAAATCCCGGAGGCCATGGAGCTCCCCAACCTTATCTCTGTTCAAAGGGAATCCTTTGAGCGTTTTAAGGATGAGGGCCTTCGTGAGGCGTTCAAGGAATCCAGCCCCATCCAGAGCCAGAACCATGTTCTCGAGGTTACCTTCGGCGAGCATCAGTTCGGCGACCCCGCGCACACCGTCGAGGAGTGCCGCGAGAAGGATATGACCTATCAGGCTCCGCTTCTGACCGACGTCCGTCTCACCAACAAGGAGACCGGCGAGATCAAGGAGCAGCTCGTCTTTATGGGCGACTTCCCCATGATGACCGATCAGGGCACCTTCATCATCAACGGTACCGAGCGTATCGTCGTCTCGCAGCTCGTCCGCTCCCCGGGCGTGTACTACAGCTCCGAGATGGATTCGGGCAAGCAGATCTACAAGGCCCAGATCATCCCGTCCCGCGGTGCCTGGCTTGAGTTTGAGGTCGACAAGCGCGACCAGCTCATGGTCTCCATCGACCGTAAGCGCAAGCAGAGCGCCACGATGTTCCTGCGCGCCCTTGGCATCGCCGTCACCAACGACGACATCATCGAGCTGCTCGGCAACTCCGATGTGATCAAGCGCACCCTGGAGCGCGACACCGCCCTCACCCGCGAGGACGCCCTCATCGAGATCTACCGTCGTCTGCGCCCGGGCGAGCCTCCCACCGTGGACGCTTCCCGCAGCCTGCTCGAGGGTCTGCTCTTTAACCCGCAGCGCTACGACCTGGCCCGCGTCGGTCGTTACAAGGTCAACAAGAAGCTCAACCTCACCACCGAGGAAGAGGTCACGGTGCTTACCGACGAGGATATCGTCGCGACGCTGCGCTACCTCCTGTCCCTCGCTGCCGGCGAGCAGGGCTTCAAGGTCGACGACATCGACCACTTCGGCAACCGCCGCATCCGCACCGTCGGCGAGCTCGTCGCCAACCAGTTCCGTATCGGTATGAGCCGTATGGAGCGCGTCGTCCGTGAGCGCATGAGCTCTCAGGACATCGACGAGATCACCCCGCAGTCGCTCATCAACATCCGTCCGATCGTGGCCTCCATCAAGGAGTTCTTCGGTTCCTCGCAGCTCTCGCAGTTCATGGACCAGGCGAACCCCCTGACCGGTCTGACCCACAAGCGCCGTCTGTCCGCACTCGGCCCTGGCGGTCTTGCCGGCCACAAGTCCGGCTCCAGCCGCCGCACCAACGTGCCGACGGCCGTCCGCGACGTTCACAACTCGCACTACAGCCGCATGTGCCCGATCGAGACTCCCGAAGGCCCCAACATCGGCCTGATCGGCTCGCTCGCCCTCTACGCCCGCGTCAACGAGTACGGCTTCATCGAGGCCCCGTTCCGTCGCGTCGAGAACGGCGTTGCCACCGACCAGATCGACTGGATGACCGCTGACGAGGAAGAGAAGCACGTCATCGCGCCGGCTAACACGCCGCTCGATCCCAAGACCAACGAGTTCATCACGACCGATGCCGAGGGCAAGCTTGTCCGTCCGCACACCGTGATCGCCCGTACCCGCGACTTCGACGGCTCCTTCGGCGCTCCCGCCGACGTGCCCGTCGAGGACGTCGACTACATGGACGTCTCGCCGCGTCAGATGCTCTCCGTCGCAGCCACGCTGATCCCGTTCCTTGAGCACGACGACGCCAAGCGTACGCTGATGGGCGCTAACATGCAGCGTCAGGCCGTGCCGCTGGTTCACCCTGCCGCTCCCTATGTCGGTACCGGCATGGAGCGTCGCGCCGCTCTGGACTCCGGCGAGGTCACCCTGGCCAAGAACGCCGGCGAGGTCATCTTTGCCGACGCCGCCAAGATCATCGTCAAGCATGCCGGCGGCATGGACGAGTATCACCTGGCCAAGTACCAGCGCTCCAACCAGTCCACCTGCATCAACCACCGTCCGCTCGTGCGCGTCGGTGACACCGTTGAGCAGGGCGAGCCCCTGGCTGACGGTCCTTCGACCGATCATGGCGAGCTCGCACTGGGCCAGAACCTCACCGTGGCCTACATGCCGTGGGAAGGCTTCAACTACGAGGACGGTATCGTCGTGTCCGAGCGCCTGGTGGCCGAGGACCTGCTGACGACCATCAACATCACCCGTCACGAGATCGACGCCCGCGACACCAAGCTCGGCCCCGAGGAGATCACCCGCGAGATCCCGAACCTCTCCGAGGACATGCTCGCCAACCTCGACGAGGACGGCATCATCCGCATCGGCGCCGAGGTCGGCCCTGGCGACATCCTGGTCGGCAAGGTCACGCCTAAGGGCGAGAGCGCTCTGACCGCCGAGGAGCGCCTGCTGCGCGCCATCTTCGGTGCCAAGGCCCACGACGTCCGCGACACCTCCCTTAAGATGCCTCACGGCGCTTACGGCCGCGTCATCGACGTCGTCCGCTTTAGCCGCGAGAACGGCGACGACCTGGCCCCCGGCGTCAACGAGCAGGTGCGCGTCTACGTCGCCCAGCGTCGTAAGATCCAGCAGGGCGATAAGATCGCCGGCCGCCACGGCAACAAGGGTGTTATCTGTAACGTTCTGCCGGTCGAGGACATGCCCTACATGGCTGACGGTACCCCGATCGACGTTATCCTCAACCCGCTGGGCGTTCCTTCGCGTATGAACGTCGGCCAGCTGCTCGAGTGCCACCTTGGCTGGGCTGCCGCCTGCGGTTGGGATACCGAGCAGGCCGACTCCGACAAGTACGTCCCCGGTCCGTTCTTCACCGCTACGCCTGTCTTCGATGGCGCCAAGGAGGACGAGATCGCCGAGGTCATCCGTCGTGCCAACAAGAACATGCTCAACAAGGCCACCGCTGCCTTTGGCGATCACATGCGCCCCGAGTTCGTCACCCAGCTTGACGAGCGCGGCAAGACCCGTCTGTTCGACGGCCGCACCGGCGAGGAGTTCCGCGAGCCCATTACCGTGGGTACGTCCTACATCCTCAAGCTCGGCCACATGGTCGACGACAAGATCCACGCCCGTTCGACCGGCCCTTACAGCCTGGTTACCCAGCAGCCTCTGGGCGGCAAGGCTCAGTTCGGCGGCCAGCGCTTCGGCGAGATGGAAGTTTGGGCACTGTACGCTTATGGTGCTTCCAACGTCCTGCAGGAGATCCTGACCGTCAAGTCCGACGATACCGTGGGCCGCGTCAAGACCTACGAGTCCATCGTCAAGGGCGAGAACGTTCCTGTCCCGGGTATCCCCGAGTCCTTCAAGGTTCTCGTCAAGGAGATTCGTTCCCTCGCACTGGACATCGAGCCCATGCACGATGCCGACGAGGACGCCTCCGCACCTGTGACCGCCGAGGAGACCTCCGCTCTCGACGACCTGGCTGCGCTCGCCGGCGTTGACGCCGACGTCGAGGCCGAGGATGCCGAGACCGCCGAGGCACCCGAGGCTGTCGCCGCCACGACCACTGATAAGGAGTAGTTGACTGTGGCAGATTTCGAAGCTACTGATTTTGACTCGGTAAAGATCTCCCTTGCCTCCGCCGACCAGATCCGTTCCTGGTCGCACGGTGAGGTCAAGAAGCCGGAGACCATCAATTACCGTACCCTCAAGCCCGAGAAGGACGGCCTGTTCTGCGAGAAGATCTTCGGTCCCGCCAAGGACTGGGAGTGCTCCTGCGGCAAGTACAAGGGCATCCGCTTTAAGGGCATCGTCTGCGAGCGCTGCGGCGTCGAGGTCACCTCGGCCAAGGTGCGTCGCGACCGCATGGGCCACATCGAGCTCGCCGCTCCCGTGTCCCACATCTGGTACTTCAAGAGCCCCACGAGCTTCCCGATGAGCCGTATGCTCGACATCAAGTCCAAGGACCTCGAGAAGGTTCTGTACTTTGCCAGCTACATCATCACCGAGGTTGACTACGAGGCTCGCGAGGCCGACGCCGACGACCTGCGCGAGGAGCTCGCCGCCGATCTGGAAGAGATCGATGCCGAGTGCGCCCGCCAGATCGAGTCCCTCAAGGAGCAGGGCGACCCCGAGAACTTTGACGAGTTCTCCGACGAGGAGCCGCTGACCCCCGAGGAGATCGCCTCTGGCATCGTCGACATCGAGGAAGAGTGCAAGGACGAGAAGCAGCTCCGCACGGACGCCTTCAACGCCTTCATGAAGCTCACCGAGCGCGACCTCATCTCCGATGAGCCGCTGTTCCGCGAGATGACCCGCTACTACTCCATGTACTTCAAGGGTGGCATGGGTGCCGAGGCCGTCCGCGACCTGCTCGCTGCTATCGACCTGCCTTCCGAGGCCGAGAAGCTCAAGGCCATCATCGCCGACGAGGACTCCCAGAAGCAGAAGCGCGAGAAGGCCGTTAAGCGCCTCGAGGTCGTTGACGCCTTCCTGAAGGGCGGCAACAGCCCCGCGAACATGATCCTGGACGTCATCCCGGTCATTCCGCCCGATCTGCGCCCGATGGTCCAGCTCGACGGCGGCCGCTTCGCTGCGTCCGACCTCAACGACCTGTACCGTCGCGTGATCAACCGTAACAACCGACTCAAGCGCCTGCTCGACCTGGACGCCCCTGCGATCATCGTGAACAACGAGAAGCGCATGCTCCAGGAGTCCGTGGACGCCCTGTTCGACAACGGCCGTCGTGGTCGCCCGGTCTCTGGCCGTGGCGGTCGCCCGCTCAAGTCGCTCGCCGAGGCCCTCAAGGGCAAGCAGGGCCGTTTCCGTCAGAACCTGCTGGGTAAGCGTGTCGACTACTCCGGCCGTTCGGTTATCGTTACCGACCCCAAGCTGCTGCTGCACCAGTGCGGTCTGCCCAAGACCATGGCGCTGGAGCTCTTCAAGCCCTTCGTTATGAAGCGCCTGGTCGAGCTTGGCAAGGTCGAGAACATCAAGGGCGCCAAGCGCGCTATCGACCGCGGTGCCACCTTTGTGTGGGATATCCTCGAAGAGGTCATCGACGGCCGCGTCGTGCTGCTCAACCGCGCACCGACCCTGCACCGTCTGTCCATCCAGGCCTTTGAGCCGGTTCTGGTCGAGGGCAAGGCTATCCACCTGCACCCGCTGGTCTGCTCGCCCTTCAACGCCGACTTCGACGGCGACCAGATGTCTGTCCACGTGCCGCTGTCCAGCCAGGCTCAGGCCGAGGCTCGCGTGCTCATGCTCTCTGCGAACAACCTGCGCTCGCCGGCATCCGGCAAGCCGGTCAACATTCCCTCGCAGGACATGATCATCGGTGTGTACTACCTGACCCAGGTCCGCGACGGTCTGCCGGGCGAGAACCACGTGTTCTCGAGCTTCGACGACGCGCTGCACGCCTATGACTGCCGTTCCGAGGTCGACATGCAGGCCAAGATCCAGGTCCGCGTGTCCGCCGAGAACGCCAACGTCATCAACGAGGACGGCACCCGTATCTTCCGCGTCAAGAACGGCAAGAACGAGTTCGTCGACTACGACGTCACCGGCAACAAGACCGCGCGCTTCGAGACCTCTATCGGCCGCATCATCTTCAACCGTCAGTGCCTGCCCGAAGACTATGAGTTCATGAACTACAAGATGGTCAAGGGCGACGTGGCCAAGCTGGTTGCGGACTGCTGCGATCGTTACCCCGAGGCCAAGGTCGGCCCGATCCTCGATGCCATCAAGTACTCCGGCTTCCACTACGCTACCCGCGCCGGCCTCACCATCTCGGTGTGGGACGCTCTCATCCCTGCCGAGAAGCAGGAGCTGCTCGATCGCGCCCAGGCCAACGTCGACCAGATCAACGAGTACTTCGAGGAGGGCTTCATCAACGAGACGGAGCGCCACATCGAAGTCGTTAACGAGTGGACCGCTTGTACCGATAAGGTTGCAGCGCTCATGCTCGACTTGTTCGACGAGGAGAACCCGCTCTACATGATGGCCGACTCCGGCGCCCGTGGTTCTAAGACCCAGCTGCGTCAGCTCGGCGGCATGCGTGGCCTGATGGCAGACATGTCCGGTGAGACGATCGACCTTCCCATTAAGGCGAACTTCCGCGAGGGCCTGCTGCCGCTCGAGTACTTCATTTCGACCTACGGCGCCCGTAAGGGCCTGGTCGACACCGCATCCCACACCTCGGACTCTGGTTACCTGACCCGTCGTCTGGTCGACGTGGCCCAGGACGTCATCGTCCGCGAGGAGGACTGCGGTACGCACGAGGGCGTCACCTACAACCTCATCATCCCCGGCACCACCGACCTCAACACCGACCTCGTCGGCCGTTGCTTCATTGAGGACGTCGTGGCTCCCGATGGTACCGTGCTCTTTGAGCAGGACGGCTACATCGAGAAGGTCGCCGACATCCAGAAGATGGTCGATGCAGGCCTTAAGAAGGTCAAGCTCCGCGCGCTGCTCACCTGCCGCTCCAAGTACGGCGTGTGCCAAAAGTGCTACGGCTGGGATCTTTCCACCCGTCGTCCGGTCGCCATCGGTACTGCCGTCGGCATTATTGCCGCCCAGTCCATCGGCGAGCCCGGTACGCAGCTTACGATGCGTACCATTCACTCCGGCGGCGTCGCTGGCGTCGACGATATTACGCAGGGTCTGCCTACGGTCAGCCGTATGTTCGATATCGTCGGCAACGTCAACGAGAAGATCCTGGGCCGCGAGGCCGAGCTGGCTCCGTACTCCGGTCACCTCTCGATTAAGCCCGAGAAGTCCGAGTACGTGCTGACGCTCACCGACTCCGAGGATCACACCCGTGTCCTCGACGAGCGTCGCGTCCCCGCTTCGGTGCGCTTCATGCCCGAGATCGAGGACGGCTGCGAGGTTCGCGCCGGCGACCAGATCACCAAGGGCTTCGTCAACTTCCGCAACCTGCGCAAGCTGACCGACATCGAGTCGACGATGCACACCTTCGTCGAGAGCGTTAAGGACGTCTACACCAGCCAGGGCGTCGACCTGAACGACAAGCACATCGAGGTGCTCGCACGTCAGATGCTGCGTCGCGTTCAGATCACCAACCCCGGTGACTCCAAGTACCTGCTTGGTCAGTACGTCGACCGCTACGAGTTCGCCGACGAGGTCGAGCGCGTTGCCCGTCTGGGCGGTCAGGCTCCCGTGGCCGAGCCCGTCATCCTGGGTACGCTCAAGGTCGCGTCCAACATCGACTCCTGGCTGTCGAGCGCTTCGTTCATCCGTACCGCCGGTGTCCTTACCGAGGCTGCCATCGAGGGCAAGGTCGACCACCTGCTCGACCTTAAGTCCAACGTCATCGTCGGTAAGAAGATCCCGGCTGGTACTGGCCTCAAGCCGTACGCTAACGCCAAGCTGACGTATCGCACGGCCGACGGCTACGTGGACATCGACGGCCCGGCTTCGCCCAACGCCAAGTCGCTGCCCGAGTGGGCTCCTGTGGAGCTCAAGGACCTGGACGAGCAGCTCCCGCAGCAGCTCGACTGGGCCGGCTACGACGAGTTCGGTGGTGCTGACGGTTCGTTCACCCGCAACGGCCACACCATCTCCGCCGAGAAGGCTCGCCTGTACCTGTTCGACGACCTGGGCGTGTCGCAGCGCTGGACCAACAAGTTCAGCGAGGTTGGCATCGAGACGGTCGGCGACCTGGTTGGCAAGTCCGAGGAGGATCTGCTGCGCATCGATGGCATCGGTGCCAAGGCGATCGAGGAGCTCCGTGACGGCCTCGAGGCCCACGATCTGCTCTACATCCTCGAGAACAACGACGACGTTGCCGACGAGGAAGACCTCTCGCAGCTGTTGCAGATGGTCTTTAGCCCCGACGGTCCGGACGATATCCTGCTGGGCACCTCCGCTGCTCCGACGCATCACGCCGACGAGGACGAGGAGCTCCTGGGCGCCCCGATCGACGACAAGAAGGCTCCCGCCAACGGTGCCATCAACGAGGACATGGCTTCCCTCGACGAACTGCTCAACCAGCTCGTAGACACCGATGACGCCGAAGAGGCCAAGGACAACGACGAGGAGTAATTTCCTAGTACGTTAACCGTCCTTCCAAAGACCCGCTTCCCAACAGGGGAGCGGGTCTTTTTTGGTGAGGAACGTTGCCCCGACGAGCACGTCGGATTCCCGCTCCGGGCCGCCCGCGGTTTAAGTTTGTCGCGAGTTCCGCACGAGCCGGAGGCCACTTAATGTGGCCTCCGTG
>CALDCF010000068.1 GCA_937937635.1 uncultured Collinsella sp. | reverse complement strand
ACCCAAAATGGGGGCACCCTTAACGCATGGCCAACAAAAAAGCCGCTTACGACAATCCGGCGGCCCTGCGCCTCTTAGCAAGCGGGACGCCAATCCCGCGCTTCAATTTAGAAGCACGGTCATTGTACCAAATCTCAGGCGGATAAAAAGAAAGGCCTCCGCGTTGGAGGCCCTGAGGTGGTTATTTCATGAGCAAGGAAGTAATCCAACTTGCAACAGCCGCCACGACGGCCGCGCCGCCGATCAGGAATGCTTTCCACTCTTTGAGTTTGGCGACGGCCTCTTTGGTCTTCCCGAGCTCGTCTTTGCATTCCTTGAGTTCTCTGTCGTGTCCATCAAGCCGTGCCTCGATCTTCCCGAGGTCGCGAAGCACGTTGCCATCACTGAAAAACGCGACATTCTGTGGGGCATTGGAGTAGGGGGTGCTGTTCTGTTCGGACATATCAGTCCCCCATACGAGTCTTTAGCCACTCCCAAAGCGCAGTCGGCGCAAATCCGCCGTAGGTTGTAACCAGCGTAATGACGGCTGGGCAAGGACGATCGTCTGTGGTTTTGTCGCCAACAAGATCCAGCTTCTCGGCTATCTCCTGCGACGTACCTTTGAACCTAACAAAACACGCCTGCTTGCCCGGCAACACATAGCGGTCGGACTGGTCGAACGCTTTCGTCACGACGCGCTCAAGACGGTTAGCGTCCTCGGTTGGAACAATCATGAACACAGGCATGGCTATCTCTCAAGGATGGAATATGTCAGCCATTCTCGCACGCCCGTCTTTCGTTTTCCTTAATCGAGGTCAATGGGGAGGCTCTGGCAACTCTGCCCAGGCCGTGACACACCAGCCCTTATCAGTGCCATCCCAATCGAGCAACAAAAAGCGGCCAGCATCTTTGTCAAAAAAGTCAATATCGATCCACGGATGTTCGATGGTGTCGCCGTAGTCATGCGCGGTTATCAGGTAGTGTCCATCACCAGGAGGCAGTTCTTCCGGATACTTATGCCATACGGTTTTCGTCTCGCTCATGCCTCACTCCCTGTTTCCGCTTTCTGGTAGGGGGCGGGAAGTTCTGCCCACGCAATGACCGTGAACTCTCGTTCGTAGCCCCAAAAATCACACCGGCCATAGGCCATCCTTACGTAAGGCTTTTTGTTATCGCCAAAGACCGGAACCGCCGTCACGAGGTAGAGCTGCCAAAATTCAGTCTTGGGTAGTGGGACATCCGGATAGGGGTGCCAAGTCGTCATGTCGTGTCCTCCAGTAAAGCCCCGCGGACTCGCGTCTTTGGGGCTGACGCAGGTTAGAAAGGAACGTCGTCGTTCGTGAAGCCGCCGCCCGCAGGCACGGAGGACGGGGCGCTCGCCTGCGAACTCTGAGAGGCGCGATCGTGAGTGGCGGCCGCGCGCTGATCGAGCAGCTTCGCTTCGGTCGCGCCAGCGAGGATTTCTTTTGCGACGCGGCGGGTCTTGGGATCGAACGCCGTCAAAAGGTTCAAGCGATAGGACTCGCGCCCGTTGTACGAATAATTTTCGCGCTGAAGGAGCATGCCGACCGGCTTGCCTTCGACCGCGGGAACACGATAACCCTGATCGACGCGAACGCCCCCCGGGGCATTCTTGTCGCGGGTGTATACCTTACCTTCAACCACGTCGGCGCTCTGCGCGCCGATCACAACTAGTAGCGCGTCGAAGATCTTGCGGCCAAAGGACTCGGTGCCGTCGTTCTTGGTCACGTACAGGCGGACGTTGCAGGAGCGGCCGTCATCACTTTTGAAGATGAAGTCAAGGTACTGCGCGCCGTTAGAACCGGCACCAACGGCAGCCTGCCGGATGGTGCCAGTGTAGGTTCCAGTCTGGCTGATGACGGTGCCGCCGTCCAAGGTGGCGGCGTTCTGGTCGTTACGATCAAAGTGCATGATGAGAGTCATGGTGTTCTAGTCCTTTCTAGTCTTAGTAGGGAATGTCTTCAGGTTCGAAGTTCTGGGGTTTGACGACCCTGCGCGTCGGAGTGCGGGGCGCTGGAGGTTCGGGCGGCATGCCGGGCACGTTGCCGTCGGTGTCGTCCTCTGCGCTGATGCCGAGGAAACTGGCGAGGCTGTAGCGGCAGGCGTAGGTGCGCGCGCTTCCGAAGGCTTGCGCCTTGTTGCCGCGCCCTTGCTCAACGGGCATGTAGAGCTCTGCGGACTCAAGCCGCTCGCCGCTCTCATGCACGACGATGGTCTTGACGCCGACGCTCGTTTCTGCGCCAGTGCGAATGCACCGCACGTCCTGAAAGAGGAAAAGCCCGTTGGCGTTGAGGGCAGGCTTGACGCCCGCGAGGATGTCATCGAGCGTGGCATAGTGAAAGAGCTTGCCCGCCTGGTAGCTCATCGAGCCGCTCTTTTTGATCGTGGTGAACTTGGCCTGCGCTTTGCAAAGAGCGGCGTAAATCTTGCCCGTTGCAGTGGGGGCGGGCGGCAGTTCGGTTTTCAGTTCTGTTTCTTGCATTGTGCTATCCTTTGAGTGCTCCGGAAGGGCGGGAATCCACAACCGGAGCCACGCTTGAGAAAGTCAAAAGGGAATGCTGTCGGAGTCGTCTTCGGCAGCGTTTTCTTTTTTACAATCCTGCGGTTCTTCGTCTGGTATGTTGAGCGCGCAGGCGCGACTGTCGAGGTAGTCGATGTAATCGCAGTATTCCTCCCAAGTCATGCCGTCATACATAGAAAAGCCTCCAGAGAACGAGCGCCGCCGATCCTGCGAAGGCCAGCGCGCTGATGGTGAGAAGCCCAGCGTACTTGCGCAGGAAAGCGCGCCGAGCCTGTGATTTGTAGACCTGTTGCATGCGCTGGCGGTGCGCCTGCATTGCCGGGTCGAAATAGCATTCCCTCATTTGCCGCAGTCCTCAGGAAAAAGTTCTTGGTAGAGCTCCAGCACGGCGTCACGCTTTTGCACGAGCGCGTCATCGAGCTTGATGAGCTCTTCTTTGGCTTTCTCTTTCTGGCCTTTCTCGACGAGAGAGACGGCTTTCTTCAAAGCGGCCTTTTCGCCAATCGCCCACTTGCACCTGATGAGCGGGATTGCCAATCGTGTATGCATTTTTTCCTCCTAGTAGCCGGGCATATGCATGAGCACAGCCAGCATCCATAAAAAAACCGCCACGAAGGCGGTTATCGACAGCGGCGTGTCGCCGTGCTTGTCTGGCGTCGTGAGCCAGTTAAGAAGCTTTCGCATGCTTTGCCTCCTTCACCTCGAGCACAAACTTTGTGAGGTACGTCACCAGCTCCTCGGCGTCGTAGCGTGATGCGCTCACGTTGACGTAGGCGTTGAGGTGATCGACGGTAAGGCCGCCGTAGAAATTCCACCTAATCGGCGTATAAGACAGATCAGCCTTTACGCCTCGCGGGTCAAGCTCGCGCCGGATCTGCAAGATGCTGTCCTCGACCCTCTCGAGCGGGATGCCCATCACGGCGGCATAAATGCCGCCGCGTCGCGCAAAGCACACTTCGACGGACTGACCGTCGAGGGTGCGCAGATGAAGGCGCGATTCTCCGTCGATATAGAAGGGATCGTCTTCCCAATCCAAAACTACTTTTTTCATCTCAAGCCTCCTTTGCCTTGCGGCGCGCCTCTTCAATCAGCGGCCAGTCAGTCTCGAAAAAATCTCCCTCAACGCGCTCGGTGTCTTCGTCGCTCACGTCCGCGTCGCAGCACACGCGCTCGACGAGCTCATAGGCCTGATCTTCGTCGAGAGCGTCAAACAGGCCGTTCTCAATCATGTCCTCTATGCGGCTTTCCGCCCTCTCGCGGCACTCGGCCAGCTCGCGCGATGAGCGTCTGTCTTCTGGCGGCTCGCGCCACCATGCCGGCTCAACGTATTTCATGACTGCTCCCAGAAAAAAGAAAAGCCCCTGATTTCTCAGGAGCCGGATACGAAAAAGCCGCCCGGGGGCGGCTGCATGTCTCAGATTCTAATTTTTAGAAAAGCGCGTCGGACGCTGGAAAAACTTCTTTCACTTCCACAACAATTCTGTCTGTGACTGTTCTGATGTTCTTTCTTTGTACGGTCCTGAGGATCGCCCGGATGGCCGTTCCATTTTCAAACTTTATCTCACGGTCTCGCACCTTCCCCAAAAAGAAATCGTCCTCAACGCTGGCAGTGAACTCGATTCCATCAGAGCCTTCGCTGAATCGCCAGCCTTTTTTAGAGCCGTTAACCATTGGCCCGACCACTTCAAGAATAACCTCAGACTCGTTGTCCGTGAGGACGATCCCATCTTCGTACCTGAAGAACTCGCGCTCGCGTTTACCGATTTCTTCTGCCGTTTGGTCGTTGTCGTCCGTGTAAATCTTTATTGAGTCAACGCCGTCCTGATCGAGCGTTTGAGTCAGACGAGAAATCAGAGATCGGGTGCGGTCCTGATTGTAGATATTGACAACAAGTGAATTGAACTCGTTTACCTGGCCTACATTGTTTGTGACTTGGATTGTTGCTCCGGTTCCCTTGCCAGTGGTTGCTTCAACCTTTTTCCCAAACGCGAACTTGCCAAGCTTTATGACGCCCTTTATGGTCGCGACAACGCCGCCGGCAACGGTGACTGCGGCGGCGGCTATTCCTAATGCCTCTTCCGGGTTGTTCTGACAGACGGCGATCAGGTCGACGATAAAAGATCCTTTGCGGAAGCCGGCCTTAACCTTTACCTCCGTTTGAGCGTCTTTCCCATACATGTCCTGAGCCACTCGCTTGGCCAAGCAGTCGAGCGACAGCAAGGACTGAGCAAGGGCCGAAGCGGGGATTTCGTGATTGTCGAAAGAGGCCCCGGAAAATTGAATCGAGAAAGTTTCGTTCATGATCTTGGTTTCTCCCATAGCGCCCCTCCACTCTAGGACTCGATGGAGCTTGAACAATCCATTCTATTGTGTTGCGCTCGGCTCTGCTCTGCCTTGCGCCTTGCGTGGCGAAATACTACAAAATGTAGTACTTTGCATCGGCCCTCGTCTCCAAGGGCTTCCGCTTCCCGGATACGAAAAAGCCCGCGCGAGGCGGGCCTGTGTGAATTGACGCGCAGCTCAAATTTTCTCGTTGATGCCGAGCTGCTTGAGCACCTTGTTCGCCGTCACTCTGGATGTCACCCCGCGATCAACCGTGGTTTGCTTGTCGCCAAGGCGCCAGATTTCGTGATCGCCTTTTCCTTTCCGGACAAGATAAGCGCCGTACCGAGAAAAGATCTCCATGAGTATCTTGTAGTATCCCTTCATGTCACGGAAGCGACGGAACAAGTCTCATTGAGGGGTGCACGTGGCTCACGGCGTTGCTGTTTTTGAACGTCTCTTCCATGGCCATGGCTACGCAGTCCTGAAGCTTCCGATTAAGCTCTTCAAAGGACGCGCCTTCGGTGACGATCCCAAGAACCGGCAGGAAGTCGTTGCACTCGGCGACGAGGCATTTGGCCTCGTCGTCATAGACAACATACGCCCTAACCTTCAGAGGGAGGCCAAGTTTTGCCGCAAACTTCCAGCCTGGGAATCCAACGCGATAGGATAGCATTGAAAATCCTTTTCCGCTGCAATTGATGAGCACGACACCGGCGATGAATGCCGCAAGTATTGTCAGTGCGAAGAGTGTCCACGTGGTCATTAGTGCTTGTGTTTTGGCAGGCGAAGCGCGAGGGCAAAGGCAAACACCGCGCCGACTGCGCCGACGAGTCCGAATAGTGTCCAGATGTCCATTTACTTCTCCAAGATGTACGTCAAGGCAAGCGATACGGCGAAGAAACAAAGGCCGTAAAACAAGCCCGTCTCGTTGTGCTGGAATATTGCGACTGCCATTCCGGCCACCCCCATCTTTTCGTAGATGTCGGCGATCCGCTTGACCAGTGCTCGTTTCTGTTGTTCTGTCATCTTCATTATAGGTTCTCTGGTCTGCCTTTTTGTTACGGTTTGCCGCGCGTTGCCACGTGTTGGCAGGCGGCATTCTAATGAAAAAGATCCACATCATCCCACTCAGCGAACTTCCAAAAACTCGCCGCCTTCGTCGCATGCGGCTTTGATCGCGTCTACAATTTCGCGCTCTCTCATGGTGTTCTCCCTGGATTCGGGCAATAAAAAAGCCCCTGATTTCTCAGGGGCCCGGATACGAAAAAGCCCGCGCGAGGCGGGCCTATGGTTATTTGCTTTTGGACTCGGTGGTGTTCTTTTGCAGAGATTTCTGGGCGCACACGGGCAATCACCTTAGAAAAGTCGCCGGCAATATTTTTCATATCCTCGGAGCGAGGGACGTATGAGCTACGCTGGAGCTCTTCCGGGATCCTGAGCTTGATTGGATCAGGGCAGATGGCAGAGAACGGAGATGCAATGCCGTCGACAAGCCCTCGTAAAAATTCTGTTTTCATAGATTTCTTTCCTGAACACTCGAACTATAGCGGCTCTTGGGGCGGCTCGGCATAGGCCGACAAGATCGTTACATAAAAAGGCCCACATCAGCCCTCGTCACCAAGGGCTGAAATTGGCCTTTTCACAGTCGTCCTGCCGTCGCACCCAGATGGGGTCTGTTTCACGCTTATGGGCTCAGCGCCCCGGCAGGAGTCCGATCCGCTCCTCGCGTCCCGGTCTGGCTTCCGATTTGCCCCTCGGTAGCCACAGGGAAGAACTTTCGGGCTCCCCGGGGTGCCGCCCCCGGATCGTGGCCGTCTTGGATATCGTCCATTTTTTGTGGACAATGGAACTATACTTTGTCCATCTTGGATTGTCAACCTCGAATGGACAAAATCCAACAATATTGATTTGCGTCAATATTTGATGGATTCTTAGGCCAAAAAAACAGCCGCTCTTGGCGGCTGTGATGGTTGAGTCAAATTAACACCTACGGTACGAAGAAGTGGCCTACCATTTTTACCTTGCCAACAATGACGTAGGATGCTGTAGCGAGCGATGTCACTTTGAGAGGTGGGTATTTGGCGTTGTCGCTAAGAATGTTGTACCCGTCTGGCGCAGCTTGTAGTCTCTTGAAAGTAAGAAGACCCTGTGAGTTTTTGAGAAGATAAAGATCGTCACTATCGTATTCAGATACTGATGTGTCTACGATCAGTAAATCTCCAGGAGCCGCAGTGGGTACCATGGAGTCGCCTCGGACCAGGTGAAGCCTCAGACGATCTAGCGGGGCAGAAGGTATATGAGATCGAATCCAAGCAACTGACACCTGCATGACTTCGATTGCTGGCCGAATCGTGTCGGCCTGGTCACTTAACAGAGTGAGCATCACGGTTCCCTGTGTCTGGCTTTCCTTGGGGCCGTCAGGTTCGACGCCACCGTATCGCAGAAAAGCGGGGGTCGTGCCAAGGATTTCGCACAGACGTATCAAAGTCTCCTCGTCTCGCGGGAGGGTGCCGCGTGACCAAGTACTGACGGCCTGTTTCGATTTTCCGATCTTTTTTGCTAGATCGGTCTGCGAGAGACCTCTTTTAAAAAGAAGCTCCCTAAAGCGGGCTTCGTAACTTGCCATAAAACCTCCTCCAAATAGGATACAGCTTCATTGGACGACATCAGCCCGATAAAGTCTAGACATAATCCATCTAAAATGGATATAATGCTCACACACGGATGGACAATGTGAGGTTTAAATGGATTTCGATATTTCTTCAGCCAACGTCATTTCACTTGCGCTGCTGAAGTTCAAGACCCAAAGAAAGTTAGCTAAGGAATTGGGGGTATCTCCCCAGACCATCTCCGCGTGGCGGTACAAGCAAGTGGCCGCAGATAAAGTCAACGCATTGTCGGACGCCACCGGAATCCCGCGTTCCATAATCCGGCCGGATCTCTATCCGTCAGGCAAAGAACCACAGCGGAAATAGTTGTTATGAACTACGTTCAATTCCACGTCGGTGACTGGGATTCGAGCACGCGGCTTTTGTCGCCACTCGAAAAGGGTGTCTACATAGATTTGTTGATGCTCTACTACGCTGTCGAGCGCCCGCTTATGCGTTCGGAATGCGAACGCATTGCCAGAGCATATACGGACGTCGAGAAGCAAGCTTTGGAATACGTGCTCGACCGCTTTTTTATGGTCGACGACGACTCTTATCGCCACAAGCGCTGCGATCTGGAGATCGAGAAGATAAGAGCCAAGTCCGAGAAGGCCGCATCTTCTGCGAAAGCTCGATGGGACAGGGCAAAAGCCAATTCTCAGCACCGAGAAAAAAAGGTGTCGGATGTGCAAGAAGAGTGCGGTCAGTATGCGATCGAAGACGAAACGCACATGCAAGAAGAATGCGATCGCAATGCGAACGCAATGCTAACCAGTAACCAAGAACCAATAACCATAAATACTCAAGAAAAAGTAGAAAAAGAAGCGAAAAAATCGAAAAGAGAGCCGACCGTTTCTTTCCCTGACGAACTGCCCGACGAGTGGCGTACAGCGGCTCTGAGCATCCGCCGGGACATCACGCCTGAGCGCGTGTTCCTCAAGCTCCGCGGTCGCTATGCGCCGACCACGACGAAGAAAACCGTCGGCAACTGGCGAAAAATTTTCCTCGGCTGGATCGGCAGAGAGTACCCGGAGAGCTCTCAGAGCAAAACAACCGTACCTGACCACAAGAACACTCACATTCGCTTCGACGAGGACTACTACGCCGATGCGAAGAAACCCGATGGAAGCATCGACTGGGGGATCTGATGTTGCTTTTTGAAATGAAAAAGGAGGCGCTGCCGATTGGCACCGTCCTCAATCGCAAGGAGTTCGGCGATCTGCACTGGTACGACGAGCGGCGCTGTTGCGATCTACACGGACCGTACCTTGCTCGCGTCGTTTTCGTTAAAGGTGAAAAGCAGAGCAACGGCTTCTGCCCGGAATGCCGACGCATCCAGGAGGAGAAGGTCGCAAAAGCTAGGGCTGCTGTGATGGCGCAGATTGAAGCCGAGCGCGAGCTGCGCCGCATCGAGGATTCTCTCGGACGAGCCTGCATCCCCGAAGACTTTGCCGAAAAGTCCTTCGAGACTTTCGATGCCGATACCGACGAGCTCAAGCAGGCGCTGGACCTGTGCAAGCGTTTCGTCGCGGGTTGGGACAAAGCCAGGGCAGGCGGCTACGGCCTTCTTTTCTTCGGGAACCCCGGCACGGGAAAGAGTCATCTGGCGGTTTCGATCCTCAAGGAGCTGATTCCCCAGGGCGTCACGGGCCTCTACACGCGAGTGTCGGACTTAATCGGATACATCCGCGCGCAGTGGCGCCCGGACTCCGAGACGTCTTCCTATGCCGCCGTTCGCCGGTACGTCGACCTTGACCTTCTCGTGCTCGACGAGCTTGGCGTCCAGTCCGGCACCGCCAACGAGCAGGCGCTGCTCTTCGAGGTGATAGACGCTCGGCTGTCAGAGAACCGCCCGACCATCTTCCTGTCGAATCTGAAGCCTAAGCAGCTTGCGCCTGTGATCGGTGAGCGCCTCGTCGACCGCATAAAGGGCAAGTGCGTTCCGCAACAGTTCTCCGGAGAGAGCCGGCGCAAGCCGCTCTCGGCGGACGTTTTCGGGGTGGCGGTATGAAAGCTCCGCTTTTGGTTGAGGTTTATGGCTGTACCGACGCGGGCAACCGAAAGGAAAAAAAGTGACTATCGACAGAAGACAAGACGCCTACGAAGAGGGACGCAAGGCCGCTCTCGCGGGCCACTCGCTTACGCAGCATCGCACGCTTTACAGACGCAGCGCCGAGCTCTGGACGCGCTTTCAACTCGGATACCTCGATACCGTCCGCGACATGCGGCGCGCTCAGGCGCAAAAGGAGGCCAGGCATGGGTAAGTCTCAGCGGACGAAAGGCGCCGCCGGGGAGCGCGAGGTGTGCCGCATCCTCAACGAGGTCTTGGGCGTGGACGCGCACCGCAATCTTTCGCAAACACGTGATGGCGGCACGGACATTGCCGTCGGGCCTTTTCGCATCGAGTGCAAGCGCCGGGCGCGTATCGGCAACGTCTACGAGTGGATGGAGCAGTCCGAGGCCGCATGCTCGAAGCCCGGACAGATCCCCGTTGTCGTGGCCCGCGCAGACGGCCAGGGTTGGATCGCCATGGTGCGGATCAACGATTTCTGCAAGCTGATGGGCAATGAGATGGAGGGTGACGCCAATGCCTGAGAACCATGGAGAAAAGGATGTCTTCGAACCCAAAGAGTTTGTCTCAAATTTCCTGCCGCCAGTGGCTACAGATGTCCTTGTCGCTGCAGCAGCCAAAGCTCGAGAGTTCCCTCAAGACAGTCTCGAGCGAGCCCGCATCATCGAAAAAGCAGTCCAAAAAGTGCGCTATCTGTGCCCGAAGGCATTCCGCCGTGATTATGGTGACAGTTGCTGATAACGGCGCGACGATCGGCGAGGATCACTGGAACGCGAAGTATCTTGACTCTGACGTCGAGCACGTCATAGAGCTCAGGCGCGACGGTTTCACGCTAAGAGAGATCGGTCAGATGATGGATATGCCGATCAGGACGGTGCGTGGGTATCTGGATGGGTCACGGCGCTGCCAGTCGGTGGCCGGATGGAAGAAAATAAGGAGGAGCGTATGACGGAGAAGCCTGCGAAAAAGTTGAGCCCTCGTCAGAAAAAGTTCGTCAAAGCTGTGGCGGCGGGGGCCAGTGCTGCCGAAGCTGCGCGAAAGGCTGGGTACTCGAAGAAGTCGGCTCGCGCTTCGGGGCCTGAAATCTTGTCAAATCCTGCCATTCGGAAGGCAGTTGATGAAGAAATTGACAGGGCGGCTCTCGCGGCCGGCGTCAGTCCTGAGTACGTCTACAGTAAGCTCAAGCAGATCGTCGAAATCAACACGCAGTTGATCGCCGCCGAAGACGATGAGGAGCAAAAGCTCGACAAAGACGGCAACCTCGTGTGGACGATGCTCGATCCTGCGGCCGCAAACCAGGCCGCCAAAACGCTGGGCGGCTTTCTCAAAATGGGCAAAGACAAATCTGAAGAGGCTAAAGACGAAGCCCTGGCGTCTTTGGCGGAAGTTCTGCGGGAGAGACTAAGTGGCCTCAAGTGAGATTGGCGCATTTTTGGTGCTGGATCGGATTGACCTCGACACACCGGCGGGCGTTAATGAGGCTCTTGTGGAGATTGCCGCACAGACGTCGAAAGATCCGTTGAAGTTCGTGCAGATTGCCTTTCCCTGGGGCAAAGACACCCTGGCGGGTTGGGATGGACCGGATGCTTGGCAGGTGGAAGTCTTGACAAGCATGCGGGACTACCTGCAACGAGGAGATGAAGAGGGGGCCATTTCTGCGTACCTCGACGCAACGGCGGCAGGGCACGGTGTCGGGAAGTCAGCGCTCGTGGCCTGGATCACGCTTTGGAGCATGGCGACTTTCCCCGATACACGCGGTCTTGTCACCGCAAACACGGACACCCAGTTGCGCACTAAGACTTTTGCCGAAGTGACCAAGTGGTTTAATCTCTGTCTCTTCAAGTCGTGGTTCCGCATCTCGGCGACGTGCGTCTGTAGCCGCCAGAAGGATCACGACAAGACGTGGCGCTTTGACGCCATTCCGTGGTCTGAGTCGCGACCCGAAGGTTTCGCGGGTTTGCACAACGCACGAAAGCGAATCATGGTGATTTTCGACGAAGCTTCTGCCATTGCAGACGTCATTTGGGAAGTCGTCGAAGGCGCCATGACCGATAAAGACACGCAGATTTTTTGGATGGTTTTCGGAAACCCAACGCGAAACACAGGGCGGTTCTATGAGTGCTTCAACAAGTACCGTCATCGCTGGGTGCATCGTCATGTTGACGGGCGGACAGCCATCGGCACCGATAAGAAAAAGATCGCGACATGGATTCAAGACTACGGCATCGATTCGGATTTTGTCCGCGTGCGTGTCTTGGGGCAGTTTCCGTCCGCGTCGTCGTTGCAGTTCATTCCGCGTGCGCTGGTCGATGGCGCCATGCAAAGGAAGCTGGAGCACTGCTCGTACTATCGCCAGGTTGTCGTTCTTGGCGTGGACGTAGCCCGTTTCGGTGATGACGCGTCTGTGATCTGCTGTCGGATTGGAACGGACGCTAGGTCTTTCCCAGCAAAAGAGTTCCGCGGGCTTGACGGGTGGGAGCTGGCCGCGAAGATCGCTGAGGTCTACAACGAATTCAGAAGCAAAGGCGCCCGCAAGGTTGTTATCAACGTGGACGCTGGTGGCGTGGGGGCGTCTCCGATCGACTGGCTGCGGCACAACGGCTATCCGGTGAACTCGATCAACTTCGGTGGCGGGGCAACGAATACCGAACGCTACAAGAATCTTCGAGCGGAAATGTGGGGGCGTGGACGTGAGTGGCTCAGTGCCGGCGGGTGCATTGAGGCAAACGACGACTTGGCGACGGACTTGACCGGGGTCGAGTACGGCTATACGCCGACGAATCAGATTCTGCTCGAAAGCAAAGAGAGTATGAAGGATCGCGGCCTTTCGTCACCAGACCGCGCGGATGCGCTGATGCTTACTTTCGCAGTCCAAATGAACGAATACTTGTCTGCGATCGAGCACGCTCAGCCGCGTAGCGGGCGACCTGGCGCGCATAGCGTGCGTGACCCGTATGCGTGCGCGTAACCCCGCAGACATAATCGACAATGCTCTCCATCTTTGAGGGGCTTTTTTATGGCTGTAGGATTCATAAAGCGACTGGCAGGTCCTTTCACAGGGGCGGGGACGAAGACTTTGCCGTTCGGGTTCAAGATTTTTGATCCGACGGACGTCTCCGTTTTGCTGGCAGAAAAAGAGAATGATCCGTCTACGAATCTCGAGTACAACACCGATTTCACGGTTGAGATGAACGCGGATCAGGAAGCCACGCCGGGCGGCACTGTGACCCTAACGAACGCCTTGAACGGGTCGCAGATCGTGTCGGTTGGATCGAAGGTCCCCTACGATCAGACGACTCAGCTGACGAACTACAACCGCTTCCCTCCCGAAATCATTAACTCCGCGTTGGATCGAACGGTTGTGCAGATCCAGCAACTCGTCGAGCAGACCAGTCGTGCAATCACGACTGACCCAACCGACACGGTGACGCCCGCGGAGCTCAAGCAGAAACTGCTCGACGCCGCAAACACCGCTACCATCGTCGCAAAAGGCTACGCAGAAGCGGCGGCGGCAAGCGCGGCAGACGCCAAGCAAAGCCGCGACGACATCCTCGACCACAAGCAGGGGATCGTCGATGCCGTGACCGCCGAAGGCGACAAGCAAAATCAGCGGCTCGTCATCGAAGGCGACACACAGATCGGACGCATCCAAGCGGAAACCGACAATACGCTGATCGCCAACGGCACGGGATGCGCCGAGAAATTTTGGGCGCTGTCGGCTGATACGCCCGCTGGCACAGATATCGTCATCCCGTCAGGTATCAAGTACCTCGTGGACCGTCACCACCTTCGCGTGTCGTGGAACGGCCTTGTCCTTGCTATCGGGCAGAACTTCACGGAAGTCGGGGCGCAAGACACGTTCTCCACCACGTTCCGTTTGACGTTTGACGCGAAGGCAGGCGACGAGATTGACGTTTGGATCGGAGCCCTCGGCAAGGGCGATGTGGCTGAGGCACTGGCCTTGGCGGGCGAAGCGTCGGCGGCTGTGGCCGAGCTCTCTCGTAAGGTCGTTTATAAGGAAGAGGTTTAAGAATGCCTGAAAGTCTCGTAAAGACTCAACTCTATTCACACGAAGGCAACGCCAACACGCCGCTTGCGCCCAACACGCTGGCCGACGCGGTGGCGATGAATGACGTTAACGGCGGCGCGTCCACGGTCGAAGCTGAAATCATCGCGCTCCGACAGGCGGTTGAGGCCGCTGCCGGCAAGGGTCAGCATTTCCGTGGCGTGGTCAACTCCACGAGCGGCCTGCCGACCGTGAACTACAAAGCGGGCTGGCTTTACTCCGTGCAGGAAGCGGGTACCTACGCGGGCAACACCTGCGAAGTCGGGGACCTGATCATCTGCATCAAAGACTACGCCTCGGGAAGCGCCGCAAACTCCGACTGGGCGGTGCTTCAGGCGAACCTCGACGGCGCTGTGACCGGTCCCGCCTCGAGCGTTGCGGCTCACGTCGTGGTGTTTGACGGCACGTCGGGCAAGCGGATCAAGGATTCGGGCTTCACGATCGCCGCAAGCGTACCCGCCAATGCGAAGTTCACCGACACGACGTACAACGCCGCGACGGACGCCGCCGATGGGTTGCTGACTGCGGCGCTTCATAAGAAGCTGGTAGGCATCGAGACGGGCGCGGATAAGACGGACGCGGACAACGTGAAGGCCGCAGGCGCGTTCATGACGGCCTCGAACACCGCCGACGACATTGCCGACGGCACGAAGAAAGTCGTCATGACGACCGCTGAGCGCACCAAGCTGAGCGGCATCGCCGCTGGCGCGGAAGTCAACCAGAACGCCTTTGCGAAAGTAAAGGTCGGTACGACGACTCTCACGGCGTCCGCAAAGCAGGACACGCTTGAGATCGAAGCGGGCGAAGGCGTGACGATCACCGCGTCCGGAAAGAAAGTCACGATCAAAGAGACGTACATTGATTCCTGCGTTGTCACGTCGCTCGACAACGTGCCCGCGAACCTGCGCAACGGCGGCTTGGTGATCCTTAAGAGCTGACGATATGGACTCGCTCTACGTGAAGACCAGCTCAGGACTCGAACGCCTTGACCTCGGTTCGTCCGGGGGCGGCGCAGGTGTGAGCCGCAAGGTCTTTTCAAGCGCGTTGCGCGACGCTGATTTGGCGGCGGGCACGGCCTTTGGCGTGCCGACCTACACTGTCGGCTCGAACTCGTTGCAGGTTTTCCTTGACGGCCTTCTCTGTGTGAAAGGCCGCGAGTACACCGAGGCGTCAGCCACGACCGTGACGTTTACCAGCGTCATCGATGCGGACACTCAGATCGTGGCCGTCGTGACCGAAGGCGGCACGGGTGCGGCGCGGGCCGTGCAGGTTGATGAGTCGCGTTCGAGCGCTATCACCGCTGGGGCCTCGTACGCCGTACCGACGCACACATTCGGCGGCCGTCACCTGTCGGTCTTCCTCGACGGCTTGGCCGCCCTAGAGGGCGTGAACTTCGAAGATGCGGGCGCAACGAGCATCCGATTCCTATCTGCAATTCCACAGACGACGCAGATCGTCGTTGTTGTTGAGGGGTAACTATGGCTTTACCGATTCTCTTACAGAAACTTTTCCAAAATGGCGGAGCGGGCGACAAGCTCAACACTTCGATCCTGCCTTCCGCATCCACGGCCGCCGTTGGCGCGGCACAGATTGCGTCTTCTGCGGAAGCCACTGCGGGCACGGATACGACGAAGATCATGACGCCCGCGCTGACGAAGCAAGCGATCGATAAGTTCGCGCCGGTGAAGACCGTGAACGGTAATGGCCCCGATTCTTCGGGCGATATCCAAGTGGTAGCGCTTCCGCTCGGGCACCTGTTCGCGTGGCCTTTTCAGACTCCGCCCGACGGTTCGATTCAGTGCAATGGCGCAACCTATAGCCGCACGTTGTATGCAGACTTTTTCGCCTATGCAAACTCGAAGGGGTGGGTGAAGACTGAAGCTGAATGGCAAAGCATTGCTTCTGCCAACGGCGGCTACTGCTCGTACTACTCGACGGGTGACGGTTCGACTACTTTCCGAACGCCGAAGTTTGCGCCGTTCATGCAAATCGCCATTGCAAGCGGAAACGTCGGTACGTACCATCGGGCAGGTTTGCCAGATATCAGCGGCACTAGTACGGACGTCATGGATCAATCCCTGTACGACTCGCTTCACAGCGGGGTGACTACTGGGTATGGTGGCGCTCTATACTGGGAACCGCATTATGGTACTAGTAGACACGGGCTTATCTACAAATCTTTAGGCGCGACCTCAAGTTCGCCGAACTACTCGACCGGTTTTAAAGCATCCCGATCCAACTCAATCTACGGCCGCTCTACCACCGTTCAACCCGAATCCAACGAATGGATGATCTGCGTTGTCGTGGCAGGGCGGGCGACGAACATCGGTTCCGTTGACGTCGGGAACGTGATGAGCGCAGTGGCACAGGTGCAAGCGCAAGTCGGAGCGATTCCTACGCCGAGCGCGTACATTACGAAAACATGGCGAAGCGGGGCGAGTTGGTATCGAAAATGGTCTGATGGCTTCTTGGAGCAGGGCGGCGTAATGCCAATGACCAAAGGTAGCACGCAGAGAACAATTAGCTTTAATGCTTCGTTCAGCTCCCCAACGGCCTACGTGGTTTTGGTTCAGTCGTATCAGGGAGGCTCAGCCGAATATCTTTACAACAATTTTCATGTGGAGTCAAAAACAGCGTCCGGTTTCACGGGAAAAAACAACTGTGGTGAAAATGTTGGCAACCTTTGGTACGCCTGCGGCTATTAAGGAGTGATTGAAATGGACTTTCAAATCGGACAAATTTTCGAAGGCACTTACCCCCCAGAAGCGGCGGCTTGGTGCAATGAGCACGGCGACCGCTACATCGACGAAATTGAGGCCGTCAACGGCAAGCGCCGCTTTCAGATCGTTGCTATGCCTGAACCGACTGAAGAGGAAAAAGCGGCCGCTGAGCTTGAAAAAGCTAAGGCCGAACGGTCCGAGGCTGTGGGCAAGATCACAGTCGAAGTCGACGGCATGGTCTTCGACGGCGACGAAGATGCCCAAACCCGCATGGGACGCACCGTGGCGGCGGCTACTGCCCTCGGCGTCGATTTGGACGCCACCTCTCAGACGTGGGTGCTCGCCGACAACTCGGTGGCTCAGCCGACGATTCGACAGCTTGCCAACGCTTTGAAGCTCGCGGGCGAAGAGCAGACGAAGCTTTGGACGGTTCCTTACGAGGGCAGTACCGATGCGGCATCCTGACGGTTTTCAGTTTTTGGTCGCGCTGGACCAGCTCTTCAACACGCTGATCCCCAACGGCTACGCCGACGAGACGCTTTCGAGCAGAGCCTATCGGCACGCCTGCATTAAGCAAGACCGCAAGTGGCCGATGTGGCTGATCGACCACCTTTTCTTCTGGCAATCCGGCCATTGCAAGTCGGCTTACGAGAGCGAAGTTGAGCGCTCTCAGCTGCCGCCGAGCTTGCGGTAGTACGCAAAGGGCGCCTGAAGACCGGCGCAAGAAAATGCCCCGCTTACCTCAACAGCAAGCGGGGCATTTTCGCTTTCGCAAGGCCGCCTATTCCTTGCACACG
>CALDCF010000067.1 GCA_937937635.1 uncultured Collinsella sp. | reverse complement strand
CCCTGCGCATGCACCGGCTTGTGACGCTCATCCTCTTGGGTATTCTTTCGCTGTGCGTCCTTGCGCTTGTGGCCGACGTACTCAGCCCATCGATCGGCTGGATCCGCACATAAATAAAACCGCCCCGGCCTGATAAGCCGGAGCGGTATTCTTGGAGGTTTTACGATGCCGATTCCCAAATACTACGTCAGGCCGGACGGCCTGCATGAATCCATCATCACGGTCAACGGCAAGCGCAAGGCGTTTCGCGGCAAGACAGACCGCGAGGTCTGGAATAAGATCAAGGCCTACCGCGCCGAAGCCGAGAAACCGAAGACCGTCCCGTTTTCCGACGTCGCCCATGCCTGGTGGAACGAGATCGAGCCAACGCTTGCGCCGAATTCGCTTCGCAATTATTCCCCCGCCTATGAGCGCGCCGTCGCGCAGTTTGGCCCGGAGGATGTCGCCACGATCACAAGCAAAGAGGTTGAGACGTACATCAACCAGTTTGCCAAGACCCACGCAAAGAAGACCGTTATCACCCAGCGCCAGATCATCCGGCAGATCCTGAATAAAGCCCAGCGCGAAGGTTACGTCTCTTTTAACGCTGCGCAGGCAGTTCTTCTCCCGAAGAACCTTCCGCAGAAGCGCCGCCACGCGCCGCCCGCAGATCAGATCCAGAAGATCAAGGACAGCCTAAACGACGACTTCGGCCTGTTTGCCTTCCTGATCTATTATACCGGTTGCCGCCGCGGCGAGGCCGAGGGTCTGCGCTATGAGGACATCGACCGGGAAATGGGCCGGATCTACATCCGCCGCAGCGTTTACCATACCGGCCCGACGCCCCAGATCAAGGAGCCGAAGACCGCTGCCGGTATCCGCTCTGTCCCGTTACTCCCCGCTCTGGCTGCTGTACTCCCACAAAAAGAGCACGGCTATATCTTTTCAAACGATGGCGGGAAAAGCCCACTTCCCGGCTGGTACGTCACCGATCAATTTGAAGCCTACCGCAAGCGCACCGGCGTCACCGTCTCCCCGCACGAGATCCGCCACGGCTACGCGACCGCGCTCTACGAGGCCGGTGTGGACTTCAAACTCGCTCAAAAATTCCTCGGCCACGCGCAGCTCTCCACCACCATGGATATCTACACCGATATCCTCGATACCCGCATTGATAAAGTCGCCGCCCAGATGGACGCGGCCTTTTAATTGTCCCTTTTACTGTGTCGGTCACTGTGTTCATACCCGTGTATTTTTGTGCTAGGATATGCTACGTCTTGCTACTTTGCAATTCTCGCAAAAAGTTTTGTTCCCGCATGAATAATCCGTTTTTTAATGCTATTCCATCCGAAAAGATAAAAAAATAAGACGCAGAAATTTAAATTCCTGCGTCTTTATCTTTGGTGGACCTGAAGAGACTCGAACTCTGAAAAAATACTGTATTTTCAATGTGAATTTGCAAACTGTGTTTATTCTGTGTCCAGTCCCTTTTCTGTGCTCTCAGCTCCTTGCGATATGCTCATAATACGCCATGAGCTTCTGTTCCGGCCCCGGGCCGTCTTTATCGAGCAAAAACGCCTTTGCCAGGGCGGCGTAGAATTCCGGGCGGTTGAGGCCGAACTCTACGGCGACGGGGTAGTAGTCCGAGTACATCATGTTCATGGTCACGCCCCACGCCCAGCGCGGGACCACTGGTGCCTGAATGCCCATGCTCTCGGCCACGGCCGTTGTCTGTTCCATCGTCCAGTGCGGGCCAGTCGTGCCGTCGGCGTTTTGCATGTTGGCTGCCCACTGCATGGCCGTCTCTCGGTCAAACTCTGCCGCTTCCGGCTGGTCTTCGCGGCAGTCCAGCTGCTCCAGCCTGCGGATCGTCTTCGCGTACAGCCCGACTTCCTCCGCACTACCGAGCGTCACGGGCTTTCCCATAGCTTCATGCAGCTTGCTATAAAGTTTATCCATATACTCTTTCATGCTCACGCCTCCTGTATGTATCGGTAGAGCTTGTCGACGTCGTTTTGGTCAAACCGCATATCGCCCAGCAGCGGCACAGATACGGTCAGCTTGTTTTCAAAGCGCGGACGCGCCGCGTTATAGAGCTTATCGAGATCGATGCTTCCGGCGTCATCAAAGATCTGCATCATCTTTACCGCCGGATTTTCGCGCAGCGCAAGGATCTTCTCGCGGCTGCCCTCCATGATGAGCGCCAGCATGATCCCGGCCCCGATGCCCTTGCCGCCCGGCAGGTGCGGGATGACCTCATTGTCCGCGTAGCGCATCGCGCCGCGCATCGCCTGATCTATCGTCACTGTCATTGCAGATTTCCTCCTTTAAGGATGGGGCGGCTATTGCCGCCCCTTGCGTTTAGCCGTTGCAGCACCCGCACTTCGGGATCGGGTTGTAGAGCGACTGCGCCGTGGTCGCGGTGCCCGTGGTGACGTCGGCGACCTGCTTGGGATAAAAGGTCGCGTTGACATACGTCACGATGGAATTGTCGCCGCAGCAGCGCCGCTCGGCCTCCATCTTCACGGCGTCAAGCGCCTCCTTGCGGACGCAGTCCACATCCTGCTTGACGAGCGTAAAGCTGTCCTCGGTGCGCTGGTTGTGGACGGCCTGCTTGCACAGTGCCTCGCGGACGTCCTTGAGCTGCCCGTCGATATAACCGTACATCTCCAGCATTTTCTGGTC
>CALDCF010000066.1 GCA_937937635.1 uncultured Collinsella sp. | reverse complement strand
AAAAGCCCCCGTTGCCGGAGGCTTTCAATTTCAATTGGTGCGGCGTATAGGATTCCGCGCATCCGCTTCGCGGATCCGCACCGGCTTCGCCCGCCTGCCGGCGGACTCGCCCGCGGGCTAAAAACGCTCCGCGTTTTCTTGACGCCCGCGCCTCGACCGAGGTTCGAATCCATGCGGCGTCCGCCTAAAAGAAAAGCCCCCGTTGCCGGAGGCTTTCAATTTCAATTGGTGCGGCGTATAGGATTCGAACCTATGACGTTCTGATTCGTAGTCAGACCCTCTATCCAGCTGAGGTAACGCCGCAGCGCAAGACATATAAAACCACTTTAGCTTATTGGAGTCAAGCACAATTTCAAACTTTTTTGTGGAACGCAGTCTTGTCATGCTGCTCCGCATATACCGTCGTTCCCCGTACGATCGATTGGCTTTTCGATCACGTCAAACTTAGCATCAAGTTCCCTCAGGAGCGATCTCACCCGCTGGGCACAATCATAATCGGCAAACGAGATGCTCAACATGCGAGCAACCTGATTAGATGTCTGGACCCCATAGAAATGCTCTAGGGCCACAAGCCCCTCGTGCGCCACAAACGTCTCAACCACATGAGGCGACTCCTCGTAGCACCATTGCGTCAACGACCCCTCGCTCGTCTGTCGAACCACCAGGCCACCCATGCCAGACGGCTCACACGTCACAAGCAGGTACTCCCCGCCCTCGTCGCTCTCAAACAAAACCACCCGATCATCAAACAGCTCCATCGCGTCCCCTTTCTCTCGCTCTTATTTAGCAAAAGCATAGCAGGTAGATGGCTGTATACAGAACAGTTGTTCGTGTGTTTTCTATTGAGCTGTCCGCACAGCATGGTATGGCCGCACACAAAAAGGGCACCCCAAAAAGGAGTGCCCTAGCAAATCGCTTATGCAGCCAATCTACGCGACCGGCTCGATCTTCTCGAGGCCGCCCATGTAGGGACGCAGAACCTCGGGGATCGTGATGGTGCCGTCAGCGTTCTGGTAGTTCTCCAGAATGGCTGCCATGGTACGGCCAGCCGGCAGACCGGAACCGTTGAGGGTGTGCAGATAGCGCGAACCCTTGAAGTTCTCGGGGTCGCGATACTTGATGTTGGCGCGACGGGCCTGGAAGTCACCGCAGTTGGAGCAGGAGCTGATCTCCTTGTAGGCGTTGTAGCTCGGCAGCCAGACCTCGACGTCGTAGGTCTGACGGGCAGAGAAGCCCAGGTCGCCGGTGCACAGGCTAATCACGCGATACGGAAGACCCAGCTGCTGCAGCAGGAACTCGGCCTCGGCGGTCATGCTCTCGAGCTCCTCGTCGGACTCCTCCGGCTTGGCAAACTTGACCATCTCGACCTTGTCGAACTCGTGCTGGCGAATGATGCCGCGGGTATCGCGACCAGCGGAGCCGGCCTCCTCGCGGAAGCAGGGGGTGAAGGCGGTGTAGCGGCGCGGCAGGGTATCGGCGTCGAGGACCTCACCGGCGTGCAGGTTGGTGAGCACAACCTCGGCGGTGGGGATCAGGAAGTTGTCGCCCGAGACGTGATAGGCATCGTCCTCGAACTTGGGCAGCTGGCCCGTGCCGAACATGGTCTGACGCTTGACGACGATGGGCGGCCACCACTCCTTAAAACCACGGCTGGTGTGCGTATCGAGGAAGAAGTTGATGAGGGCGCGCTCAAGACGGGCGCCGGCGCCACCGAGAACGGTGAAGCGGCTGCCGGAGAGCTTGTTGCCGCGCTCGAAGTCGAGGATGTCCAGATCGGTGCCCAGGTCCCAGTGCGGCTTAAAGTCGAAGTCGAACTCGCGCGGGGTGCCCCAGCGGCGACGCTCGATGTTCTCGTCCTCGTCCTTACCGTACGGGGTGGCATCGCACGGAATGTTGGGCAGGTGAGCCATGAAGTCGTACTGCTCCTGCTCGAGGGCGGTGCGGCGCTCGGCCAGACCGTCAATCTTCTCGTTGACGGCGCGCACGGCCTCCTTGGCGGCCTCGGCCTCGTCCTTCTTGCCCTCCTTCATCAGGGCGCCGATCTTCTTGGACTCGGCATTACGCGTGGCCTGGAGCTCCTCAACCTCGGTGATGACGGCACGACGCTCATCGTCGAGCTCAAAGAACTTCTCGCGATCCCAAGACGTCTGGCGATTAGCCATGGCGGTATCGATGGCATCGGGGTTCTCGCGAACAAACTTGATATCAAGCATTAGATCCTCCGGCGATATACATTCCATTTAGGTTGCAACCTTGTACATGTATGGGCAAGTATATACTTATGAGCGTTTACGACCCAACTCAACTACGCAAGAAGGCACCCAATGGACGCAGTTTTTTCCTTTTTGTTTGGCACCCGCACCGGTTTTGCCATCCTTTTCGCCGGCGGCATCCTGCTGTTTGCGATTATTGCCTTTGTAATGGAGAAGCGCACCCATAAGATGTATGTCGACCGCGGCCCCAAATCCGAGGACGAAGAAGACAGCTTCTGGGACTAACCCGCCAAAAAGGGACAGGTTTATTTTAGTCGGTTTTATCCGGGCAAACGCAAGCGCCCCGCAACTGGAATTGAGCCAGTTGCGGGGCGCTTTTCGCTAAAAGGACAAAACCGCAGGAAAAACCTGCCAACATAAACCTGTCCCTAAATAGCAGGTTTTACTGGAGGGTTGCGTCGATTGCCTTGACCAGGGCGCTGCGCATGCCGGCGTCCTCGAGCGCGACGACGCCCTTGATGGTGGCACCGCCGGGCGAGCACACGGCATCCTTCATCGCTGCGGGATGCTGACCGGTTGCGAGCTGCAGCTTTGCCGTACCCAGCACCATCTGGCTCACAATGCGATAGGCATCAGCACGCGGGATACCGTGCTTGACCGCTGCATCGCCCAGGGCCTCGATTGCCATAGCGACAAATGCCGGAGCACAACCACCCACCGTGCCGCCCACGAACAGCAGGCTCGTATCGAGCTCGACCACCGCACCGAGCTTGCCAAGCAGACCGAGCACCGTGGCACGCTGTTCATCACTAAGCGTGGAAGCCTTCTCGCAGGCGATGACACCCTCGCCCACCGAAACCGGCGTGTTGGGCACCGTCGAGATATGCGCGACGCCCGGCAGGACCTGCTCCCACTTGGCACTGTCCCAGGTCCAGGCAACCGACAGAACGACCTTTTTGGCAAGAGCATCCTTGAGCGGGGCGAATACCTTCTCGATCATGTACGGCTTGACCGCAGCGACCACGATATCGGATGCGGCGACAACCTCGGCGGCATCGTGGCAAGCGGCCATCCCGCGCGCCTCACAGCGCTCAACCAGTGCGTCGTAGCGACCCGCACAGGCGCACATGTCGCTCGCAGCTACACCGGCAGCGATCCAGCCATCGGCCATAGCGCTCGCCATATTGCCAAAACCGACAAATCCAATCTTCATATCACATAGTCCTTTCAGACACATTCCTCAAAACGAAAGCTATTGTCCCACGCCATTGTTTCGTATTGCTGACCTATTTGTGATACGGCTCGCCGCGGCTAATCTTGCAGGCGCGGTAGATCTGCTCCAGCAGCACCACACGCGCCAAGTTATGCGGCAAGGTAATACGTCCAAAGCTGAGCATCTCGTCGGCTCGTGCGCGCACGTCATCGCTCACGCCGTCCGATCCGCCGATCACAAAGGCAATGTCGCTGTTGCCTCGCAGCATAAGATCGTCGAGCCTTGCCGAAAACTCCTCGCTCGAGCGCTCCTTGCCCTCGATAGCCAGCAGGATCACATGCGCTCGAGATGGCAAGGCGGCAAGAATCGCCGCCCCCTCCTTGTCGCGCGCGGCATCCACGCCGCCCGCCTTAGCCGGGTCGATATCGGCCACCTCGCGGATATCCACCTTGGCATAGGCACCTAGGCGCTTGGTGTACTCAGCGCACGCGTCCTTCCAAAAGCGCTCCTTGAGCTTACCGACGCAAACGACGGTGTATTTCACGCGCGTCTACTCCTTCGAATCGTTTTGAACTTTGCCGGCGGCCAGCATCTGCTCGAACATCGAGGCCGACTGCGAAAAGTCGCTCGGCAACACGACCGTCGAGTTTTTGCCCGTACGTGCGAACTCCGTCATCATCTCGGTCCACTGCGTAAACATGAACAGCTGGTTGGCCTCATCGTTGCCAACACCCGTCTCCTGGATAATCTCGAGCGAGTCCTTGATGCCCAGCGCGATCGCCTTGCGCTGGTTGGCGATGCCCTCGCCCGCCTTTTCCATAGCCTCGGCCTCGGCGGTCGCCTCGGTGACGCGCTTGATGCGGTCTGCCTCGGCGAGCTCCTGTGCCGCAGCGCGCTTGCGCTGGGCGGCGTTGATGTCGTTCATGGAGTTCTCAACCTCGGTCGGCAGTGCGATTTTGGTGATGAGCGTCGACACGAGGGTGAAGCCGTAGGCGGCCATCTGCTCGGAAACGGTAGCGTTGACATCCTTGGCGATGTCATCCTTCTTGGCAAAGACCTCATCGAGTGTGTAGACGGGGATGGAGGAGCGCAGGGCGTCGGTGATGAAGTCGCGCATCTGGTCGACGGGCTCCTGCAGCATATAGTAGCTCTTGTAGATGCCCGAATCTGCCGGGCCGGCGCCCATGTCATAGCTCACGTGGTACTGAGCGGAGACCTCAAGGCCAATGGTCACGTTGTCCTGGGTCTTAACGTCGATGCCAAAACCATTTTTCATGGTGCGCAGACTCACCGTGGCGGCCTTGCGGTCAATCACGGGCACCTTCACGTGGAAGCCCGCGTTGACGATACGATTGAACTTACCCAAGCGCTCGATGATCACAGCGTGCTGCTGCTCAACGACGTAGCAGGCGTTGGGGAGCAGCAACAACAGGATGATGATGGGAATCAAAAGGCTGGTAAGGGCGGCGATGATACCGGAAAACAGCATGGTCTCTCCTCTGATAGGCACACGTTGGCATTAGGATACCCGTCCAAGGAGATCGTGCATAACAAAAAAGCTCCCATTGCTGGGAGCTCTTTCATTTAATGGTGCGGGCGAAAGGACGTCCGCGTATCCGCTTCGCGGATCCGCACCGGCTTCGCCCGCCTGCCGGCGGACTCGCCAGCTCGCTAAAAACGCTCCGCGTTTTCTTGACGCTCGCTCCTTCACAGGTTCAAGTCCCCGCGATGGGCCCATAACAAAAGAGCTCCCATTGCTGGGAGCTCTTTCAATCAATGGTGCGGGCGAAAGGACTTGAACCTTCATGGGGTTGCCCCCATACGGACCTGAACCGTACGCGTCTGCCAATTCCGCCACGCCCGCGTGCAGGAATTAGAATAACGGAGCGCCATCGCGAACGCAAGAACTATTTTTGAAAAAGTTTGCAGGCATTTTCCCAAGCGGCTTGCGCGATTGTTTCGGCGTCCTCACCAGTGCGATCGACACGGTCGTTAACCAGCGCGTTTGCCGTAATGGAGATCATTGCGGGCTCGCATTCAAGACCGCGGATGGGCTCCGGAGCCATATACGGGCAATCCGTCTCGAACAAAATGCGATCGAGCGGGGTCGCCGCAAATGCCTCGCGCACGTCGTCGTTGCGCTTAAAGGTGGCCGCACCACCATAGGCGATATAGCAGCCCAGCTTCACAAAGCGCTCCATCGTGGCGCGGTCCTCGCCAAAGCAGTGCAGCACACAACCGGCCTGGGGCACGCCCACCTCACGAAGCACGTTGTACGCATCCATATGCGAGGTGCGCTCCCCATCCGAGTCCTCGTGCCGCAGGTGCAACTCCACCGGCACGTTACGGCACACGGCAAGCTCGAGCTGGCGCGCCATGCAGTCAATCTGCACGTTATGAGGTGCCGGCGCGATATCGTCATCATAGTCCATGTGGTAGTCCAGGCCGATTTCGCCAATACCGGCGCATAAGGGGTCATCGAGTGCGGCAACAACCTGCGCGTGAACGTCGTCGGTATAGTCCGGCGCGCCATACGGATGCACGCCGGCAAGATACTTGATCTGCGGGATATCCTGCATCGGCAGAATCTCGCGCGTCAGCCAGTCGCTATAGTCCGTCACGCTGCGCTTATCGGCGATGGGATCGAAGACCGTCACCAACAGGTCGATGCCCGCGGCTTTGGCGCGCACGAGCGTCTCGGGCACTTCTTTGCCCCAAAACGAAAGCAGATGCGCATGCGTGTCAGCAAGCGGTGCCAAGGGCACGGGACAAGCAACCGTCTTCTTTTTCTTGGTAAACGTCACGCGTTCGGCATTAGGCATCATGGATTAGCTCCTGGGCCAGACGGACAAAGTCGGCGACGCCGAGCGTCTCGGCGCGCGTGGTGGGTGCGATACCGCAAGCCTCAAAGGCGGCATCGAGCACGTCCTTGGCAAAACCGTTGGCGCTCATGGAATTGCGGATGGTCTTGCGGCGCTGGGCAAATGCAGCATCAATCACGCGGGCCACAAATTCGCGATCGAGCCCTTCGGGTACCACACCGTCAACACGGTCGATACGCACGACGGCCGAGTCCACGTGCGGCGCCGGCATAAAGCAACGCGGCGGCACCTCAAAGCGACCCGTCACCTGCGCATACAGGCCGAGCTTTGCCGTATAGCCGCCATAGGTCTTGTTGCCCGGCACTGCGGCAATGCGATCGGCAACCTCCTTTTGCACCATGACGACAGCGCGCTTAAGCGCGGGCATCGTCTGGAAGAACTGAAGGATGATCGTCGCCGCCACGTTATAGGGCAGATTCGCGACAAACACCGTGGGTTCACCACCGGCGGCCTGCTCAATCTGCTCCGGCGTCACCTTGAGCGCATCGCCCATGATAAAGCGGAAGTTGGCATAGTCGGCGGCGTGGGCATCGAGCACCGGCTCAAGCTCGGGATCGGCCTCAATGGACGTAACGCACGCCGCTTCCTGCAGCAACGCAAGTGTCAACGTACCGCAACCCGGACCCACCTCGAGTACGCGCTCGTCACCTGCAAGCCCGGCAAGCTCGCAGATACGTTCGATCACATGATTGTCGATTAGAAAGTTCTGGCCCAAGCGATGCTTGGTCGCAAGGCCAAACTCCTCCAGCAGCTCCCTGGTGGCCGTGGGGTTTGCCAAAGGCGAAGTTGTCATGGTTGCCTCCTTAGCATGATGGCGGCGTCTTGAAACAAAAGGGCATGGACCGTGGCGGCCATGCCCTTACAGCTAAACAGCAAATTGCCGATATGGCGCTCGCGCGGTCTCTACGCCAGACGCGGGAACAGCGGCTCGCCCTTCTCGACGGGCTGACCGCCGGCAAGCAGGCCCCAAGTGCAAATGCCCTTGAGGTCGTCGCTCGCGGCCTCGTCCTCGCAAGACAGGCGACGCAGAGCCTCGGCAGAAGCCTGGGGCATGAGCGGCATCAGCAGGTGAGCGGCGATGCGGATGGCCTCGAGCAGGTTGTAGATCACAAATGCCAGCTCGTCGGCCTTAGCCTCGTCCTTGGCAAGCGCCCAGGGCTCGGAGTCCTCGATGTAGTGGTTAGCGGCATGGATGAGCTCCATAACCTCATCCTTGGCTCCACCGTAATCGAGCACGTCCATCTTGGCCATGTAGCGCTCGACCAAACCGTCGGCAATCTTTGCCAGCGGGTTGTCGAACGCATCGAACGATGCAGGCTTGGCGGGCGCGCAGCCGTCAAAGTACTTGCCGCTCATGTTGAGCGAGCGCGAGATAAGATTGCCCCAGCTGTTGGCCAGGTCGGCGTTGTAGACCTGCTCCATGCGCTCGAAGCTGATGGCGCCGTCGGTGCCGGGGACGACGTCGGTCATGAAGTAGTAGCGATAGCCCTCGACACCAAGCATGTCGATAACATCCTGCGGAGCGATGGCGTTACCGCGGCTCTTGGACATCTTCTCGGCCTTGCCGGTCTCGGCATTGCGCACGGTCAGGAAGCCGTGGGCAAAGACGTGCTCGGGCAGGGCCTCGCCAATGGCCATGAGCATGGCGGGCCAAATGACGCAGTGGAAGCGGATGATGTCCTTACCCACAATATGGAACTGCGCAGGCCAGCGATAGGCCAGCTCGGCACGGGCCTCGTCGGTGTCGACACCGTAACCGACAGCCGTCATGTAGTTGAGCAGCGCGTCGAACCACACGTACGTCACGTGGCCCTCGTCGAACGGAACCTGAATGCCCCAGTCAAAGCTGGTGCGGCTCACGGAAAGGTCGTTGAGGCCGCCCTCGACAAAGCTGCGCACCTCGTTCATGCGGAACGCGGGCTCAACAAAATCGGGATGCTCGTCATAGAGCTTGAGCAGCTTGTCCTGGAAGGCAGAAAGCTTAAAGAAGTAGGACTCCTCCTGCACGCGCTCGAGCGGACGGTGGCAGTCGGGGCACAGATGCTGACCGACGCTGCCGTACTCCTCGTCGCCCTTCTGGACCTGCGTATCGGTGAAGTAGGTCTCGTCGGGCACACAATACCAACCGTCGTAGCTGCCCTTATACAGGTAGCCGGACTCTTTCATGCGCTCCCACAGATACTGAACGGCGTGATGCTGACGCGGCTCGGTGGTGCGGATGAAGTCGTCGTTGGAGATCTCGAGCTTGCTCCAAAGCTCCTTAAAGTGCGGAGCTTGGCTGTCGGTCCACTCCTGCGGCGTCATGTCGTGCTTGGCTGCGGCCTCGGCGACCTTCTCGCCGTGCTCGTCCATGCCGGTCAGGAACTTGACGTTATAGCCGGCGGAGCGGCGATAACGAGCCTGAACGTCGGCAATGATGGTGGAATAAGCCGTGCCCAAGTGCGGATCGGCGTTGACGTAGTAGATGGGCGTCGTGATAAAGAACGAAGGCTTGCTTTGATCCATGGGGTTTGTCCTCCAGAAAAACGTTGCATACAGAGGATGATTCTAGCGCAAGGGCTGGATATCCTCCATCTATTGCATATCGAGCACCATGGCATAGACATCGCGCTTGCGGCGCGAATACTTCTGAGACAGGCGCTTGGCCACCGCAGACGCGGGCTCCCCCTCCTCGAGCGCGGCGCGGATATCCTCGCGCAGGGCCTCGTCGGGATCCGCTGCCGCGGCGCCAACCGGCACGATACCGGCCTCCTCATCCTCGCTCGGCGGCGCGATGACCAGCGCAATCTCGCCCTTTACCTCGCCGCGAGCACGCAGCTCCTCGGCAAGCTGGGCAGCGGGCCCGCGCAAGACCTCCTCGTGCAGCTTGGTGAGTTCGCGGCAGACGGCAACCTCACGCTGGGGAAAGACCTCCACCACGGCCTCGAGCGTCGCCACGATGCGATGTGGAGACTCGTAGAAGATGAGTGCGCCGGGCACCACGGCAAGGCGCTGCAAACGGCGCACACGGTCGCCGTGCTTTCGGCCCAAAAAGCCCTCGAAGAAAAAATGCTCGCAGGGAATGCCGGACGAAACAAGCGCCGTGACGCAAGCAGAGGGCCCGGGAATAACTTCGACGGGCACATCGGCCTCACGCGCCGCCTCGACCAACGCCTGGCCGGGATCGGACACGCTCGGCATGCCGGCGTCCGAGGCAAAGGCGAGGGTCTCCCCCGCCAGCAGACGGTCGACCAGGCCGGCAGCGCGGCTAGCGATCACATTCTCGTCGCAACGGACAAGCGGCTTGGAAATGCCCAGGTGCATCAGCAGCTTTGACGTCACACGCGTGTCTTCACAGCAGATGGCATCGGCGGCGGCAAAAGCCTCACCAACGCGCGGGGACAGGTCGCCCAGGTTGCCGATGGGCGTGCCGACCACATAGAGTTTGCCCGTATGGGCGCTGTTTTGCGTCATATCAACCTATTCAATCATGCCGCGCTCGAGCGTACCGAGCGCCGCGCGGGCGTCCCATGCTGCAATGCGCTTCTCGGTCTTCCACGTTTGGAAGAACCAACCGGCAGCCGGCGCAAACGAAGCCAGCTGGTTGGCGATAAACACGCGCTCGTAGGCATTGCGGCCCTCGGGCGTAACCGACGAGTTGGCAAAGATCGCCGCACCCGACCATTCGCCCACCAGCACGGGGAACCCTGTCGAAATCGCTTCTTTAAGCTCGCGCTTGTTACGCGAAATCGCCGTCGTCAGCCCGCGGGGGCTCGTGATGTCGAGCGCATACTCGTCGCGGTAATGGTACAGGTGAAGGTCCATGTAGACGTTCTTGTACTTGGCACCGCGCATAAAGTGCTTCCACTCGCCAGGGTGTCCCGAAGAGGAAAAGACGACAATCTTGTCCTCGGGCATATACGAACGAACGAGCTCGTACGCGTCACGATAGAAGTTGCGCAGGTAGTGCGCCGGAATGCCGTCCGTCATGGTAAAGAGGCTCTTGCGTACGCTCATCTGCGGCGTATCCAACAGCTCGATGCCCAGCAGGCTCTCGGCCTCACCATAGCGATCGGCCAAGCGCTCGAGCACATCGAGCGCAACGTGACGGCCATTGGTGGACGAATGCCACTCGGCAACAGCCTCCGGCGTGGTGGGCGAATCGTTGGAATCGCCCTGGCCACCGGGCACGGTTGCCAGATCGAGCAGCACGCGGATGTCGTACTTGGCAGCCCACTCAATTGCGCGGTCGATGTAATCGACAACCGATATGTAGGAGGCATCGGACTCCTGTGAGCCAAAGGCATACCAGGGCACCGGCAGACGCACGGCATTGAGACCGATCTGCGCCATGCGGCGAAAATCGTCCTCGCTCACAAACGTCTCGTAATGGCGGCGCATGCGCTCGTTATAGGCGGCGGTACCCATGGCCTCCTGTAGCTCAGCCGCGTTGGATGCACCGGTCGCCGCGTACAGCGACGGGGTCACCCAAGGCTCGGGAATAAACCAGCCAGAGAGATTAACGCCGAGTATCCTCTCCATCACTGCCCCCTTCGGATCATGCAGGTCGAACCCGCATCGTATTGCGTAGGATAAGTATCGTTTTGAGTATACCCGCGTGTGCGGACAGGCGACCGAACGGTCTGCAAAGTGACGCGAAAGTGGGAGGAATGTCTGGGGGCAGACGGACTCGGAATGGTGCGACGAGGTGTGTACGCGCGCCGGAGGCAGGCACCGGAAAGTGTGTCCCGTTCTATCGCTCAATAACGGGGCGCATTTTCCGCAGAACCCTACATAAAAGAAAAGGACCCCTTTGCAGAGGTCCTAGTCAATTCAAGGTGGCAGGGAAGGGAATCGCGTCCGCGCGCTGCGCGGACGGACCGCTGCGGCGCTTACGCGCCTTGCGAGCTGCGCTGGCAAACGCTTACGCGTTTACTCAGCTCCGCGCCCTCACGGGGTTCGATTCCATGTGGGGGCTGCAT
>CALDCF010000065.1 GCA_937937635.1 uncultured Collinsella sp. | reverse complement strand
TCTGACGCGCACGTCGCCGTCCGGCGTGTTCTGCATGAGCTGGATGGTCGCGTTCGACACGATATCGGCCAGCCCGCCGATCGCGGCCAGCACGTCCGGACTATCCGCAAGACTGCAATAGCCCGGCACGCCCAGCGTGTCCTGATCGACCGCGCCGATCACAAATTTTCGCAGCGCGTCGTCCTGCGCGGATCTGCGCTGCACTTTTACTTTCAAGTGGCATCACCGCCTTTCCTTGTCGCCAGCTCCAGCGGCGTTTGTCCCCACATCTTTTCGATGTTGGCATATGTTCGCAGGTATCGACTTGGGAGCGTTTGCGGCGTAAACGCGCCAAAGAGTTTATCCATGTCAAAAAACCGAGCAAGCGTATTTTCTTTGATCAGCGCCGAAGCCGTCCAGAATTTACGCGAGCTACAGAGCTTTGCAATGTACTCGCTATCAGACGCTGCGCCACGATGGGCGAGCGCTGACAACATGACCGTGGGCAAACTATCAACGCCCATTCCCTCCACCGCCCAGAGTGCGCGCCCCTGATAGATTAGGTTCCCGCGGAGCCCGGGGCCAAGCGTCTGCCCAAACACCCCGCGATAGTTGCGTTTGCTCATCGGTGCGCAGGCCATCGGCGTTGCCGGCATTGGACGAAATGGGGTACAGTGCAGGACGATACTCCACTGTTTATTTCGGAGAGGTGCGGTTCGGTCTGCGCCTTGCAATTCGTCCAAAAACTCGAACCAGTCTTCTTCCGTTTCGGATGGGTATCCGCAGATGTTGTAGAGTTTTAATTGGTGCGGGGCGGCGTCGGAAGCTAGCATAGCCCGCAGGAAATTTTGCATAATGGCTCGAGTAATGCGTTTGTTGACGCCAAACCGCAGCCGCTCGCTAAAACCGTCAATCGCGGTAGTCCGGAGTTTAGACCAATTGATGCACGTCGGGTCTTTGTCCAGATCAAGCATTGCCCGCTCCTTGTCAGCCATGCCTGCAAACAGCCCTGCATCCATTCTGTAATAGGCATAGTCGGATGAAAATTTGCGGTGCCATGTATATCCGCAGAAAAGACACTTATGGTTGCAGCCGATTTGGCCCTCTGCAAAATCGACACCCGCGACAAGCTTCACGACATGCTCATAAGGCCGTTCTGTTTGCGCGATGCGCCAGACGCGATCGGGGCTGAACTCGTCAGCATAGAGAATACTGTCAGAAACATAGCGGTCCCCGCGTTCAATTGACCTCACAAGAGGGACAATTAGGTTTTCTCCGCGCCCAAGCATGGCGGCATAAAACCATGGGAGGAACGGCTCTACGTGGAGAACGCCCGCGCCACCAACCAGAACCTTGTAGTTGCCGCGTTGCCAGTTTAACCGCTCTCGCACATACGGCCACCAATCGCAGTCCGCCGTTAATGAGACAAGGACAATATCATAGGTGTGGACGGTTGCTCGCGTTGCAAAATCGACTGTATATCCAGCTCGCGCGAGACAGTCTAGGATAACGCTAAGCCCGGAAAATTGTCGAGAGGCCATGCACTCGTTTTTGTAAGTACTCTTTGCATAGGATTCCTGCACATATGCGCAAATTGTCATTTTTGGATTACCTCGAAAACTAGCCCGCATTTTGGGCAATGTGCGATAGCTACGACACGCCCCCAAAGATCGTCGTTACCGGCCTGCACGTCGAGATCGACGAAGGATAATTGATCCGCGTTTGTTTCCGCATCAATAAATTGCAGTTGCGGCTTACTTTTTTTAAAAGGGGGGGTGGAGTTATACTTTGCCATCATTGGTGATACTCCTTTGTTCATACCAGCCCGCGCCCTTGGCGCTGGCGGTCAGATCCTCCAGATATGCGCACGCGGCAAAGACCGAGCAGTCAAAGACGTCAATGCGCAGGCTTGGAGCGATTTTTTCATACATCACCATATCGTCGGCCTTCTCAATGCCTGCGACGTTCTGCACGCAATACTCATAGGGTTCGGCGTGCAGGTAGTAGAGCGTGCCCTGCTTCGCGCTCTTTTCTAAGTACCGGAAGCCCTCGGACTTGAGCGTAAAGCGCTGAATTTGCGCCTTGATGGGGAAGCGCTCTTTCTGCATCTCCACAAAATACTCGCGGCAGAACTTGGGGTCGTGGCCTACGCGGCGGATTTTGAAGCCCTCGGCGCGCCGCTTTTTGAACCAGCGCACAACGTCGGAGTGGTTTGTGACCTTGTCGTTCGTCATGTCGAGCCATCCGTCTTCCTGCCAGCCAAAGAGCGGTATCTGGTCTTGCGTCGCTTTCACGACGGCGGCCGGCCGCGGGAAACAGCAGTGCGGGATGATGATATCCACGCCCTTGTAG
>CALDCF010000064.1 GCA_937937635.1 uncultured Collinsella sp. | reverse complement strand
GACGAGGTCTACGAGTGCCTCCTCACGGTGCCCGGGATCGGCCCCAAGACCGCCGCGGCGCTGGTGACGTCGATCGACATATCCGCGTTCAGGGGACACGACGAGCTCGCGAGCTACTGCGGCGTGGCGCCGCGCGACAGGCGCTCCGGGAGCAGCATCAGGTCGACGTCGCCGCAGCACGGCGGGAACAGGCAGCTCAAGAACCTGCTCATATTCAGCTGCAACTCCCTCATCGGCACGGACAACAGGTTCGGGAGGTACTACGGGGAGTGCAGGGCGAGGGGGATGAGGCACAGCAAGGCGCTGAAGGCGGTCGCGAGGAAGAGGCTCAAGGTCATCTACGCGATCATGCGCGACGCCGTCCCGTACGCGGCCTAGCGGGCGGCGGAATCAACCGAAGAGGAAGCGGGGGCGCCAGGCGCCCGGATGCGTCATGCCGAAATGGCGCGAAGCACGCGGTTGACAAAACTATAGAGACACGTCCCAGAATAATCATTTAGCGGCGGGCGCGAAGCTTTTCGTAGCCGTCGGCGAAGAAGGCGACCGTGGCGGCGTCCGTCTTGGCGGCATCGGTATCGTCGGCGGGGACCACGCCGTGCTCGTCACTCACCAGGAACAGCGCGCCCTTAAGCTGTGCGGGAATGTCCACGCGCGTGACCGGGATGCCCTTGGTCTGGGCCAGCTGCTCAATGAGCGTCGCCGTGCCGCACAGGCACTCGTCCGCCGGCGCCACAAAGGCCAGCTCGCCGTCGTTGACAGCAGCAAGCAGCTCGGGCGCCACGCCGGTCTCGTCGGCCTCGGAGCGGGCCTCGGCAGAGCGGGCACGCAGCGCCTTGGCCGAAGCATCGGCTAGCAGCTCGTACTCGCCCACCGTCATGGCAGCGTTGCCGTTGATGTCGATCACCAGCATGAGTACGCCGTCGCGCGCAGTGTAATCGCCCTCGGCAAGCGACCACTCAACGTGCTGTTTGGCCCAACTGAGCATGTTATGGGTAAGCGGTTCGCCCTGCACCAAGCGCTCGGATAGCGCACGGATGTGACGGTTGAGCATGGGCACCTTTTTGTTGGACATGCGCCAACGGCAGATAAGCGCGGGCTTGTCGAGCGTAAACTTCTCGACCGCCTCCTGATTGGCGCAAAAGTCCTCGTACGCACGCTGATCCTCGGCATTGCCAAACAGCTCGGCATCATCAATCTGGGGCATGGTTGTACCTTTCGTGTTAGTCATTCCGTCCTCTTATACCAAAAAGACGGCCCTCCAAACGGAGCAGCCGTCTTTTGCGGAGACTATTTTGTCCCGAGGCGAAACTTAGTGCCTAAAGTGGCGAGCGCCCGTAAACACCATAGCAATATTGTGCTCGTTGCAGGCCTGGATGCTCTCGTCATCACGCTTGGAGCCGCCGGGCTGAATGATGCAGGTCACGCCGTGCGCGGCAAGCACGTCGACGTTGTCGCGGAACGGGAAGAACGCGTCGCTTGCGCAGGCAAAGCCGCCCTTCTCCACGCCCTCGCGCTCGCAGAAGTCCTCGGCGCGCTCGCAGGCAAGCAGCGCGGAGTCAACGCGGTTGGGCTGACCCGGGCCCATGCCAATGCCGGCCTTGCCCTTGGAGACCAGGATGGCGTTGGACTTAACGCCCTTGCAGACCTTCCAGGCAAACTCGAGCTCGGCCATCTCGGCGTCGGTGGGCTTGCGGTCGGTGGGGAACGTAAAGGTCGCGGGATCCTCGGTCACGTGGTCGACTTCCTGCACCAGCATGCCGCCGTCGATGGAGCGCAGCTCCACTTGGGCACCGTGGTCCACGCCGCCGGTAGCCAGCACGCGCAGGTTGGGGCGCTTGGCCATGCGCTCGAGCGCCTCGGCGGTATAGCTCGGGGCGATGATGACCTCGACGAACTGCTTGTTCTGATCGGCAAAGTGCTCAACCAGCTCAAAGGGAACCTCGCGGTTGCAGGCGATGATGCCGCCGAAGGCGCTCTTGGGATCGCAGGCGAAAGCGCGGTCGTAGGCGGCCGTGATGTCCTCGGCAACGGCGGAACCGCAGGGGTTCTGATGCTTGAGGATCACGCAGGCCGGCTCGTCGAACTCGCGGACCAGGTTCCAGGCGGCATCGGCGTCCAGATAGTTGTTGTAGCTGAGCGGCTTGCCCTGGATCTGCTCGGAGCCCACAAGCGGGAACTGAGAGCTCGCGGTGTTCTCGCAGCCCTCGGCAAAGCGGTAGACCGTAGCCTTTTGCTGTGGGTTCTCGCCATAGCGCAGGTCGTCGACCTTCTCCAGCGAAATCTCGAGCTTGGCAGAGGTGTCCGCCACGTCGCTTGCCTGGGCGGCAAGCCAACGGGAGATAGCCGTGTCGTAGGCGGCGGTGGTCTGGTAGACCTTCACCTGCAGGCGACGACGGGTGGCAAGCGTGGTGCAGCCACCGGTCTCGCGCATCTCGGCCAGAACGGCATCATAGTCGGCCGGGTCGGAGATGACGGTAACGCTCGCGGCGTTCTTGGCGGCAGAGCGCAACATGGAGGGGCCACCGATGTCGATGTGCTCGATGGCATCCGCAAAGGTGACCTCGGGGTTGGCGACGGTCTTCTCGAACTCGTACAGGTTGACGACGACCAGGTCGATCAGCTTAATGCCGTGCTGGGCGGCCTCCTGCATGTGCTGCTCGGAATCGCGGCGGGCCAGCAGCGCGCCGTGAACCTTGGGGTGCAGGGTCTTAACGCGGCCGTCCATCATCTCGGGATAGCCCGTGAACTCCTCGATGGGGGTTACGGGAACGCCCGCGTCCTCGATGGCACGAGCCGTGCCGCCCGTAGAGATGATCTCGACGCCAAAGTCATCGACCAGCGTCCGTGCGAAATCGACGACGCCCGTCTTATCGGTAACCGAGATCAACGCGCGCGCGATCTTCACATCAGATCCCATGCAGTCCTCCTGTCTGGTACGCCGCCGTGCTCTGTGAGTCGGTGATACGTCGATCTGCAGCGCTCGCGCAGCGGCATTGAAAATACTGATTCAATGTAGCGCATCGAGCGCATCGATGCACCCCGCAACGGGCGCATGTGCAGAAAAAGTTTGCGAGCAGAGGGGATGGGCACGGCACCGGGCACGGTGAGTTCATGGAACACAGGGGCACCATAATTAGATGCCAATAGCGTGGTAGAACTGTGCTCGATATGTATCCGCAATAGAAAGAGGCACCATGGTCTCGCGGGTTCTCTACCGACCGTTTGATACCGAAGACTTCGACGCCATCGCGCTGATTCTGCAGCAGCTTTGGCATAACAATTCGGATAACGATGAGTACAACCGCCTTGAGGCCGCGTGCGACCTCGCCTATTGCCTTTCGTCATCGACGTTTTCGCAGGTTGCCGTAATCGACGGTCAGGCGCGTGGCATTTCGCTCGCGCGTGCGGGACAGAGCTCCGGCGCCACCGTTAAGGAACATTGGATGGATACCGAACGCGCGCTGCTTTCGCAGATGCGCGAGCTGGAGCCCGATGTCTGCGCCGAGTATCTCTCGTTTGTGCGCGCAACCATCCGAACCAACAACCGCCTGCTCGAGAGCAGCCCGTTGCCGCACGACAACGAAGTCACGCTGCTCGCCGTCGATCCCGATGTCCACGGCCTGGGTGTAGGCTCAGTGTTGCTCGATGCCGCGGTCTCGTACCTGTCCTCGCGCGGGGCGACAAGGGCGCACCTGTACACCGACTCCAACTGCTCGTGGAAGTTCTACGAGTTGCACGGCTTTAAGCGCACGGCCACGCACCGCGCCAACCGCGAAGAGCGTCGTCACGACATGCCGCGTGAAAGCTTTCTCTACGAACTCGACCTAACAGCCTAGCCCAAGCAGCCACACCTGGTCATTTAAGAACGTCCCCAATGACTGATCCCCAACAACTAGTCATTTAAGTCTGTCCCCAATGAGTGGCCTAGGGGGTTTGTAGATAGCCCTGGTCAAAAAACATCAAATATGAGTACTGTTACCTTTTTAGTAGCAGCGATTTGGGACATTTTTGATGCTTGTAGGCATGACGACCAGCTGCATGAGCTGACGTAGCTCCCCAAATGTTCAATAAAATGGGCTCCTAACGAGAAGTACTCTCATTAGGAGCCCATTATTATGTGCAAACATATGTGACCAGCGCAGCAACAGTACTCATATTTGGCATTTTTTGTCCACTGCCCCTTGCGCGAAGGTCCTCAGCGGAAAGTTTGGCCCGTTTCGATGCACAAAAATGGGATGAATCTTCCCTGGCAACCGCCCAGAAAGATCCACCCCAAAGCAAGCGCTCGCTAGAACGTTCCGCCGCCGCCTCCGCCGACGCCGCCACCGCCGCCACCGGAAAAGCCGCCGCCGCTGCCGCCGCTCGAGCTATCGGAACTCGAAGCCAGCTCGCGGATGGTCTCATGATACACATCGTTGAACGAATCGAGCGGAGACTCGTTGCCGTAGTGATGGTAATACCACCAGTAGCAGGGGTAGTTGTCGTAGAAATCGTCGCTGTTGCGCAGATCCGCAGGCACGGCCTCGGCCAGCTGTCGCAGCACTTCTTTCGAAACGCCCAGGGCAACGCCCATCACCAGCAGTTTGTTCCACAAGATCAGGTCGCTGGGGATAGCCTCCTTCAGGCGCGTAAAGTCCTCGAGCCAATGCTTGAGCGCCTTGCAGCGAGCCGCCACCTCGGCGCCCTCCGGCGTGTAACGGCGGAAGGTGCAGCTCAGGACAAAGCCCACGATCGTGACGGGAATCGAGATCATAGCGGCGCCGACGTTGGCGTCCGCAAAGTCGGTATAGATCAGAGAGCCCAGAATGCCAAAGACAATGATGATGCCGAGAACCAGGCCGGCCACCATCGCGATAGTGCCATCCGATGCGATAAACTCGCGCGCCTCCAGCTTGCCCTTAACCGTGCTCTGATAGTCCTCGAGCTTGTCGCCAACAGATGTGGTGCGCTCGCTAGCGTACTCCTCCAGCTCGCTAAACGTGCGTGAACGGACGCCGTCTTTATCGGGCTTAACGCCAGCGAAGAAGACCTTGAGCACATCGCGATCGATGCCGTCCTTCTTGGCAGCCCTCCAGGCCTCGTCGGTCACTGTGATGCGATACGTCTGCTCCTCTTTTTCGCGACGGAGCAGACCCTTCTTCTTGGTCTCGGTCGCTTCTTCCAGCTTGATCACGCGGTCGTCGGTGAGCTTCATAAGCGTGGCGATATATGCCTGATCGGGCACGTCGTTCCAGCTCATGAGAGCCGCAAGCACCGCGGGATGGTCGGCCGAGGGCACATCGCGGAAGTACTCGTCCTGGAAGAGCGGCTTGGGCTTGGGCCTGCGCAGCTTAAGCATCACGATCACACCGGTATAGGCAACCGCCACGACAACACACACCACGGCAATCGCGCCGGCAACCGCACGCGCGTGCTCACGGCGAGCGTTGGCCTCGTCGGCCCATTCCTTCTCTTCGCTCAGAATCGTCGACATGCGCTTTTCGCCCGAGACGGCAAGCTGCGGCACCCAGTCGCTGGGGAAGGCGATGCGTGCCTCGGCGAATTCGCCCTCATGCACGCAGGGAATGGTATAGGTGACCATGGGCTCGTCCGCATCGAGCGACACGTCGCCCGTCAGCGGGCCGTGGCCCCATGCGCGGAAGTTATCGCCCTTGACGGCAGCCGTCCCGGCAGCGGCATTTGCAAAGTAGACTTCCATCTCGACGTCATCGGAGTCCGCAGACCAGCCGTCACCCACAAATTTCCAGTAGAGCTCGGCGGTATCGGCCCAGTTCATAACCGCACCGGTCATGGAATAACTCACGTAGTAGATTGCGCTGTCGCCGCTCTCGTGAGGGCTGAACACCTTAATCTTTACGCCGTCGTCGGACTGCTCCACCGTGTAAACGCCGTCGTCGCCTTTATTTGCGCTGTCGACCTTGTTAAACGCAGTGTCATCTTCCTCGACGCTCAGCACATTGACGACCACCGAGCCGCCTTGCTGGTTAGAGCCTGTATTGATATCCCAATACACGCCGTTAATGTCATCGTCGAAATCGAACTGGCGTCCCTCGACAACGGTCAGCGAGCCATCGGCCTCAACCGTGGCACCGATATAGGTTTGGCTCATGGAGTAGCCGTCGGCGTGCGCGACGGCAGGCAGCAGCAACAACGCAAGCGCGACGAGTGCGCAGACGGAAGCGACCCGCGCAAACAGGCGGCGCTGCCGACAGGGCTGGGCAACGGGGGCGTTCATAGGCACATCCTTTGTCTGTGGTACCAGTAGCGTCATTGTCCCACGTTTGCGAGTTCATGTGACGAACATCTAGGTCAGCGGAGCGTCAAAACGGGACAAAAGTCACGCCCGCCGCCGGCACCTGGGGACGTTCCTTATCTGCCGGCAATCTGGGACACTCCTTGGCATAGCCCGCTCCGGCAATAGATACCACTTCATAGCTCCATCACAGGTGTAGCGGCTTTGTGTGGGCGCGGCATGAGCCGATTAAGCCGGCGAGCGAGGGGCATAAAGCAGTTGAGCGAAAACGGTTTGCCCCTTTGCCGTCCGCTTGAGGATCATGTCCCCCTTTTCCGCGGAAACCCCGGCAGTTGCGAAGAGCTGCCGGGGTTTCTGTCGTTTGAGGGCTAGATTGATTGACGACGATTAAGGCGCCGAGCCGGTGGTCCGGCACGCGCAACGTGTGGCCTCGGCAACTTGCAGGCCACGGCAGCGTCTCCCCCACCGCGCCCCGCGCTATACTCGTCCGCATGGACATCAACGCACGCAACATAGCAACAACCGCCGCCGACGCGCCAACGACGCCGGCCGCTCCCGCGCCCGTCGTGGGGCGCTTCGCCCCGTCGCCCTCGGGCCGTATGCACCTGGGCAACGTGTTCAGCTGCCTGTGCGCATGGCTTTCGGCCCGCAGCCAGGGCGGCAGCATCGTGTTACGCATTGAGGACCTGGACGATCGCTGCAAGCGCCCGGAACTTGCCGCCCAATTGATTGACGACCTGGCTTGGCTGGGGCTGGAGTGGGACGAAGGCCCCTACTACCAGCACGACCGCCTAGACCTGTACGAGAGCGCCTTGCGCCGGCTGAAAGACGCCGGCCTCACCTATCCCTGCTTTTGCACACGCGCCGAGCTCCACGCCGCGAGTGCACCGCACGCGAGCGACGGCACGCCCATCTACCGTGGCGCCTGCCGAAGTCTTTCGGCCGAGGAGGTGGCCCGCCGCAGCGCCCTGCGCGCCCCGGCCACACGTCTGCGCGTGCCCACCGTCGACGACCTCGCAGACGACGTGATCGAATTTGTGGATCGCACGTACGGCGCCCAATGCGAAGCACTCGCCACCGAGTGCGGCGACTTTTTGGTGCGCCGCAGCGACGGCGTTTTTGCCTATCAGCTAGCCGTGGTGGTCGACGACGCTGCCATGGGCGTCACCGAGGTCGTGCGCGGATGCGACCTGCTGGGGTCCACGCCGCGCCAGATCTATCTGCAGCACCTGTTGGGACTGTCCACGCCGCACTACGCACATATTCCGCTGCTCATGGCACCGGACGGCCGCCGCCTTTCCAAACGAGACCGCGATCTGGACCTGGGCGAACTCCGCGCCCGCTTTGGCACGCCCGAAGCGCTGCTGGGCTGGCTCGCCGGGCAAACGGGCATCGCGCCGGACACCACGCCGCGCTCTGCCGAGCGGCTGGTCGAGCACTTTAGCTGGGACGTCATCCGCGCGCACCGAGAGAACATCACTGTAACGGCCGAGTAGCCAAATACGCCCCACCCCTACGCAACATCCCAAGGCTGGAGTTCGTCGCCCAAGCGAACGATGCAGTCGTAGAGCACGGTATGGCGCTCGGTCGGGTTGGCATCCCGATGAAAATGCCCGTAGTACCAGCGCTTGTAGTCCAAGCGGTCTTCCAACTCGTCAAAAAAATGCCGCAAGTCGATCGACGGCGGGGCAATTCCAGCCGGGCGCCGGATAGAGCGTGGGCGAAAGCATGCGCGTAGAGCAGGTGTGGGTGACCACGTAGTCGACCTTCCAGCCCACGCTGTCGAGCTTCGTCCGTGCCTCCTCAAAGTTGCGCTCGTCCGGCAACTCCTGCGGCCACCAGCTGGAATAGGGAATGCGGTATTCCTTGTCCACGCTCGTGGCGCCGCCCATGGTAAAGACCGTTGAGCCGTCGAGCTCAAAAACCTCGCCGCGCGTCAGGCGCCGGATAGGCGAGGTGTCCGACAGGCGCTGCGCCAGCCCACCGTGCCACAACTCCATGGGTCGCTCCGCCCAGTGGTCGAAACGTTCGTGGTTGCCGTCGACGAACAGCACGGTATAGGGGCGCGACTCCAGCCAAGCGATATCGGCGCACTCCTCGGCAGAGAAATCCCACGGAAAGCCAAAGTCACCGGCAATGATGAGATAGTCGTCACTCGTCAGGCTATCCCCAAGATCCCAATCGCGCAGCTTTTGCATGTCGAGGCCGCCGTGGATATCGCCCGTCACATAGACCGTCATCGGATCACCACTTCCCTGCAAGTCGCTAGCCCACATTCTGCACGATTACTAAGCTAACCGTTCCAGCCCTTCCATCCCATAGGGCTTACCCCTCGTTCTTCCATCCAAACGGGTCAAGCACCCAAAAAACCAGATCGAGCACGCCGCCGGTCATCATGGCACCGGCAAGGGCAATGCAAACGTGCAGAGAGCTGGCACTTCGGAGCACGTCGAATGGCCCCAGAACAGCCAGCAGCGCGACCGCTGCGCCGGCAAGGCACAGCGCGAGGCACGGCCCCGCGTCCTTAACGCACTTCTTTGCAAGGTGCTTTGCGTTGTCACTCATCAATATCGAACTCCTTAGAGGGTCGTTGTTTGGGCACATGCCGCCGCGGCAGAGCAGGACGGCAGGGTAAGTGTCACATGTCGTGCGGACACAGCTGAAAGCCCTCGCGCAAAAAAACAGCGCGCCGCAGGATTCGTATCACCTGCGGCGCGCCGAAAATGATCCGCTTTCCTCCATCCCCAACGAATCAGCTGAGTTGGTGCCGCCCGACGGAAAGGAAGAAGCCGGCGGCGTCACGAGCTGTGGCAATGTCGCTAGGCATAGGAAACAGACGCGCTCCAAACGCCCTAAGCCCCAAGCCTACCCATTAAGAAATCGACTGCAGAAACGATTTTGATGCCGTCAATGTCGGTCGGATGGCTCCCCTGACCAACGATGACGATCTTCTCGTAACCGCCGGTAATCTTCTCGAGCGACCTGAGCTCAAATGGACGCAGCTCGCGCTTACGCGTCGCCTCCTCGTCAATCGACTCTGTGACCTGAATAAACTTACGATCCGAGCCGTCGCCTATCGCAACAAAGTCGATTTCGGCATCTCGAAGATGACCCGTGAAGACCTGGTATCCGTCATAGACAAGGCGATTGTAAACAGCATTTTCGAGAACACGCCCGCTGTCGCTGCCGCGATACCCATCCAAGAAAGCTCGAAGCCCCAGATCCTCAATGTAGAACTTGCCACCGGTCTTCAAAATGTCCCGACCCTTAATATCAAATCGGCGCGCGTGCGAGAAGATATAGGTCTCCTCAAGGGCAGACACACAAGTGTCCACGACACCGTGCGAGGATTTCGCCCCGTTCTCTGCCAGCGTTCCAACGATCTTATTAATTGATGTCGGGTTTGAAATGTTATCAGCCAAGTAGGAAGTGACGCGGTCGAGCACACTCCTGCTCGTCACCGACCGTCTACCCCGACGCGCCTCGCGAGCCAAAATGTCGCGCCCGACGATTGTTTGGTACGTGCTCCAGATATAGTCCTTCATTTCCTGCTCCGGCAGCTTTGAAGCAGCGAGAAACGGCAGGCCTCCAAACGTCAGATAGCGGTCAAGAAGATCGTCGAGTGCAACAATATCCTCCCGACCAAAAACAGCGAGCCTATTCGTGACGTCAGTCGGACCAAGAAAGTCGACATATTCCGAAAAAGCGAGCGGGTGCATCCGAATCTCGACATACCTGCCCGAGATTAAGGTCGCAATCTCTGACGAGAGGAGAAAAGCATTCGAACCCGTAACATATATATCGCAGTCCCGGTCGACACGAAGTGCGTTAATCGCCTTCTCCCATCCGGCAACCTCCTGAAGCTCGTCGAAGAAGAGATAGCACCTCTTGCCCGCAGGCATTAGGCCGTCCACGTGGCGGTAAAGCTCTCGCCAATCACGCACGCCCTCCAGCTCAAATGACTCCATCTTAAAGGTCAAAAGACATTCGGATGGAACGCCGTTATCCTCCAGATGTTTGCGCATCATGTCCAGAAGCGTCGATTTGCCACAACGGCGCATACCCGTTACGACCTTGATGACATCCGTGTCACGGAAGGCGATTAACTTCTCGAGATATCGATTTCTGGGAACCATCCGTTTATCCATCGCTCGCCCCAATCTGCAAGTTTTTCTCACAGAATGACAAGAACTTGCGAATTTTGCAAGTTTTTCTCACGTAGCGACAAGAACCCGCAGAATTACATCAGAGCCATTATAAGTCGGGCTCAGTCAAAGCAGCGTCAAGGCGCAGAACAATGGTATGAGGCGAATCGTTCAAGAGTGCGTTGAACAATTTCATTCCCGCATTTTTGGAATGCCCATAAGATGCCCGTTTGACAGGAAGCGATCTGGGCCATCTTTGAGCAGAAACTCAAATGCTGGCGCGCCGCCTGCACTTATCGAGTTTCCCGCAACTGCTATAAATAGAAAGTTTATTTACATAGCGAGACACTCCTGGACGTTTGACTTTCATCCTGGTAGCCTGGATATCTAGAAGTTTCTGTTTGGAGAGGGTTAGCAGTGATTCCCGTTATTGACTTATTCGCGGGCCCGGGAGGCCTTGGGGAAGGCTTCTCATCACTTCGAGACGCTGAGAACAAGCCCGTGTTCCAAACAATCATGTCCATTGAACGTGACAAGCAGGCTCATCAGACCCTGAGGCTTCGTTCATATCTGCGCAAAATTGCAGAACCGGACGGAACATTGCCGAGAGTTTATCTCAGATACATGAAAAAGCATGACAATGAGACCTTCGACCAACTTATCCGCTACCGCCCAAAAGAATGGCAGGCTGCTTGCGAAGAAGCTTTATGCGACGAGCTCGTCGATGGAGACGACCGCTTGGTCAAACTCGGCGCCGAACGCGTGACAAGATGGTTTGAAGACCGTGATAGGGGTCCGCTGGTCCTTATTGGCGGACCTCCGTGCCAAGCATATTCGTTGGTGGGCAGATCGCGGCGCAAGCATGACATTACATTCGAAGAGGACCCGAAGCACACCCTCTACCGTTGCTACCTCTCGTTTATCAACGAGCTAAAGCCGGATGTCTTCGTTATGGAAAACGTCAAAGGACTTCTTTCTGCAAAGCACGAGGGCCATGGCGTTTTTAACCGCATATGCAAAGATATGGAAGAGGCGGGATACACCATCCATTCCCTCGTCACTGATGACCCCCATAATCCAAAAGATTACGTTGTCAAAGCCGAACAGTATGGAATCCCCCAGATGCGCCACAGGGTCATTCTCCTTGGTATTAAAAATGACACCGGAATCGAACCGAGCACGCTAACCAAAAAGCATGTTTGCACTCTTGGGTCAGCCCTTCGCGGGCTGCCTAAACTGCGAAGCGGATTCTCTGAACGCAACGAAAACTGGCGCGATATGAACTGGGCAGAGTACATAAACTCAGCGGCAAAAGAGCTGAAAGACAATGACGAATGCAACGATCTTACAGACATCCTTGATAGGGTAATTTCACGCTACGCGCCAAAGTTAACCGCAAAGCACAAAGTTGATCCCGTCCACAATCGATATGAAGAATGGTATAGAGGAAGGCTCGGAAATAGCAAGGTCCTCACAAATCATGAGTCTCGCTCTCACTTGGCGAGCGATCTTGACCGTTATCTCTTTTGTGCGGCATATGCAGAAAAATACGGTACGCCCGCACGCCTTGAAGAATTCCCCGAGTCATTGCTTCCCAATCATAAGAACGTCCAGGCAGCAAAAACGACTGGTAACTATAAATTCAACGACCGTTTTCGTGTGCAAGTATGGGGAAGACCCTCTACGACCATCACCTCGCATATCGCCAAGGACGGACACTATTACATCCATCCGGATCCGTCGCAATGCAGGAGCCTTACCGTGAGAGAGGCCGCAAGACTTCAAACCTTCCCAGATGACTATCTGTTCGAAGGCAACAGAACGTCTCAGTACACTCAGGTGGGTAACGCGGTGCCGCCGCTACTTGCCCAGCAGATAGCGGCGGTAGTCGCAAAGGCACTTGGAAAAGAAGCCCACGGATTTTACGAGAATCTTACAGACGATACTGACTGCTCTTAACACGGTAAGGACAGCCGACTCTGCGCAGCCGCTTCATCATGTTAATAAGTACAACGGACTGGCTCTCGGAGGGCACTTTGTTTGGCAAGGCACATGCATACTGCAAAATACCCCGTTCCTTCTCAGTTCCCTCGCCCTCTGCAAGGCACCAGTTAAGAACATTTTGCCAAAATCCGCTTCCCATCTCGCAAACCGCCGTCTGAGCTTCAATCCCATTCAGCGTTTTCTGGTTACGGGAGCCCTCTCGCTGAATGTCTTTCTCCTCATCGAGGTCAATAAGCTCGCCAAGCCACTCTTTGTCCCAATCAACCTTTTTTAACTTGATAGCCTCCCAGCATTTCTGTTGTTTTGCCCATTCAGAAATGTTTCGATAGCCCGTCGCGGGATGCATCAATACATCATGCGCAGCGTCAGATGCTTGCCCAAGCGCCCTCTCAAACGCTGGCGACAACGATTGTTGATTCCAAATGCCAAGAAAGTTAACGGCTTTTCCTAAAGCGGAAACTGCATTTGAAAGCACTCCCACCGCAAGGACTACATGCTGCGAGCGATAGCTGCCGGTTTCCCACCAATCACGCGACTGCACAATCTTGCCCGTGCGATCGAATATGATTTTCTTGGCAATCAAATATTTGAAATAAGTCTCATTGAACTGACTCTCATCCTTATCCCAGGAGTCTTTAATTAGCCGAGCAAATTCGGAGAAGTTCTTCTGGGCACCGCGATTGACCAAGTAGGCCTTATTCGTCCAGACCATGAGATATTTTGCCAAATCCGTTTTCGTAAAAGTCTGCGTTTTAGGAAACTCAGCAACAAATTTACGCTTCTGCGCAGGCGTAAGATAAGCTTGCTTATCTCGATATGAGCCTCTTGCTCGCTCGTAGAACCATTTGGTTTGCGTGAAGCTATCTGCCCGCATGGGAGCAAGTATCCTTTGCGAGAACTCTTCGATCCTCACGTGATAAGGGTGGTTTGCAAAGAAGTCGGCTGAAGAAACCTTATTCTGGCTGTTTGCATATTCAGAGATCCTAGGCACCAGTTCGAGAGCCTCTTCCGGGCTGACAACACTAAGCTTCATTTGGACAAACACGCGTTCCAAACTTTTACCAGCCTTATATGCGGCATAAACCGATGCGGTTGTCTGGCCACCGTTAACTATCTGCAGGTTTTCTAGACGGTCAATTAAAAGCCCGTCTTCCCCGCTCTCCGTTGTAACGCTCTCTGCGGTCGCCGTGATACCGTTATTGAACGAGAAGAAAAGCTCAGGCTCATTCTCGAGAGTACGCTTTATACCCTTGTTGACATTGCTTCTCGCCTGAAGAAATACACGGACGTTTTGCTCAAGAAGTCGCGCTCCCCAACGATCGTAGATGCGCGCCAAATCGACACCCGGTATCGCAGCAAGGTAAACCTTGTTCTTGTCTTTCGGAGAGCTTGCGAGAAGGGCTCGAATCGGGCCCGTCGGCAATTCGTTAAAGTCAATGAGCAGTCTCTCCCGCTCACGACCCGATTCAATAAGATTACCTATCCGTTCAAGATCCCAGACGTTGTAAACAACCTCTTTGCCAAGGACACTCCCCGTCTCTTTACCCGAAACCCTTTGGCTAAGTTTTTTGTTTGAAAGAAGATACAGATTAACTCGCTCGATTTCGTTCCAGCGAGCGTGAATTAAATCGGCGAGCCCAAAACCCGGATCCGTCGGCTCAAGAGATTCCCTAAATTGAGAATCCAATGCTTTGGTTACGAATTTCTCAAGCCGCCGAAAATCTGCCTCCATTTCAGAATTCGTTAATGTCAACAAGCCAGTATCTTGGTTGAAGTCGAGGACAATGAGGCCAAGGACTTTTCTGCTTGACTCAAAAGGATCGCCACAGTAGCCATCAACCCTTATTCCAGTTCTCTGACAGAAGGCGGGGATGGCCTCATCGAATTCTCCCGCGTCGCAAAGATAATCAGTGATGAGGTCAAAGAACGCATCGTTCTTATAGACTCCCTCCGAGTCCGCCTTATTCTTGACCTCTTGAAACAGTTCCTCCTGAAACGAAGTGGAATCTGTCATCTAATTCACCTCAATGCTTGGGTAATTGCGCTCTGATCAACTTCGTAATCAGAGCAGTAACCAAGGTCGATTTTATATGTAACAGCCTTAACTCCGGGCGGACACGAACTGGAAACGATTCGCGGAAATCCATCCTTAACTTCATATGCTTCAGTTACGCCCTCGCTCCACAAGGTGTGGGAATAATCGTCTTCCGGAAAAAACCCGGCATCCGACAGCTTCTCCTGAAAGTGCGCCAAATCCAATGGGCTGTCGAAGAGCATTTGAACATCGTTGACGACATCGGTAAGGCTGAATGCCGCTTTATCTTCATCCGTAGCGTTGTTCAACTCAACGACATATAAGAAGAGCCTTTCACTTTCGTTGGTGTTCAATTGCTCTTCTGACGATATTCCAATTTCCGAATTCGACGACCCTCGTTTGCTTTTCACCTCGACGAAAATCTGCCCGTAACCGAAATCGCGCTTAGAGCGTTCTGGCCCTGTCCAGCCACTCAAGGCATTCGACGGCTCGTAAATGGCAGCGGAAACCCGTTTAAGAAAAAGCAGCTCGCCGATAAGCCCTTTTTGTTGCTCGGCTGTGAGGGGACCACGCCCGGGCCTGAGAAACGAAGCCCATTTCTCGAGCCTCATGAAGGTCATCTTCCTCATCGCAACGGTGGGGGCTTTCTGCACCGAGTCGGCAATATCAAGACATAAGCGGAGAAATTGGGCTTTCATTTCCTGGTCTTGGAGCTCAAGTAGTATGGAGCGCTCCGATTCAATGTCTCGAATAGAGATGTTCTTAAACTTGGGAGGCTCCGGTGCCCCCGTCTCGCTGCTGTCATATTCAACAAGAAAAGCAGGGTGATTAGAGCGCCCCTTTGCCCAATAAATCCTTTTTGCATCGGGATTGACATCGGGTGCGACCATTCTCGCGTTGTAGTCGCCCTTTCCACGCGATCTAGGCAGCTCTTCCCACGGATTATCGCTAGTCGTCTTCATAATCATCATCGCTATCTTCGGGTTCCGGCATCATGTTCTCCAGTGCCACAGAATTAAATACGTAAGTGACTGGTCGCGTTTGCTTATCGGTGTGCGGAAAACTGATGCTCCAGCCGAAAACGCATTCCTGAGCATCCCAGCTCTTCCACCAGGAAGGAGCTTCTTTTCCGGCCTCCTTCTTTTCTTTAATTTTGATTTCTCCAAATCGCATGCAAATCGGATGCAAAACCAGCAATGGCCGCCTCCTTATTTGACGATAATAGAGATCAGAACAGTTTTTCGCCTTGTCGCCGCTATGGTCTGCAGCATATCGTTCTTCCGCCATTTTCCTTTCTTCCGCACTTAAGCCAGCGGCCTCAACTCCACGACTGGATAAACGATGTTTCTCTCCGACAACAACGACATCATTGTTCGAAGCGCTACCGGGATATCTTTGCTCCATGCTGACCGTTCCATCAACAGGCAAATCGATTGGATCATTTGATCGAGAGCCATGTGCCAAGAGAACGTCCCATTCCTTCAGCTCGCCATCAAGTAGCCGTTCGTTGACGTAGCTTAGGATTGGAGCTTTTTGAGACTTTGGCGAAAGGCCATCTTCATTTTCATAGGCTTCTAGAAAAGCGGTAACAAACTTGACCGGAACCCCCTTATAAAGATATCTATAAGAGCCCCCGTCTTTGAAGTCCGCATACCCCTTTATTGCGCTAAGAAGGTCCCTGCATGCCGCCTCGTTATCGGCAACTATCTCCGCGTCCCTGTCAAATGCAATCGTTTCAACGAATCCCTCGTTTAGATCAATTGGGGCCTTTTCCTTTTGCCCGGCACCCATCTTATTTCTCGCGGTAACGGTCAGGGCATCAGGGCTCTGGCGTATTTTCAAAACGTAATTCTTTGGAGTGCGCTTAACTTGGCGCATGCTCCTTAGTTGATCGAACAGATTCTCCGTCGAATCGGCAACGTATTTGTACCAGCCCGCCGCCTCGTCGGTCATCCATACACGACAAAGATCCTCATACTGAGGCCTATATCCAAACCAACGAGCCATCTGCATCAGTGCATCATATGCTCTGGCGTTTCGCGAATAGTAAGAGACCGTTAACCCTTCAAGGGTTAAACCACGAGAAAGCCTATATCCGCCAACCGCGATAACTCGCTCGTTCCTGTTCTCATAGTCCAGAGCATCTCCTGAGTCTGTATTGATGCTCAGAACATGATAATCCGGGTCGTAGAGACGTGGCTGTATTTCGCTCCAGCCAAAACCGCAGCCTGCATATTCCAGCTCCCAAGTAGCTTTCAAATCCTTTAAGTGCGGAGAAGCCTCAAGCGCCTCCTCCGGGTTTAAGGCCCCATAGGATTTCGCCGCCGTATTCAGGTCGTTAAGGTAATCCTCAACTAGATTCCGCATGCAATTCTGCGGTTTCTTATAGGGAGATACATTGACCATCATCGTTGAATGGAAATTAGTGTCAAAACGAAGTGTCTTTATCGTCGTCGCCAATACAAAAGTACGAATTGCCGCCTTTAGACTAAGGGGAAGCATAAAGGGCTCAAAGCTACTTTTATGTTTTGCAGGAAGGACATCGTCCGCATCGTCAATGAAACGCAAGTGCTTGTGAGTAGGCTCGTCGTAATCTCCGAATACCTTTTTGGCACCGAAGTAGTCGGAGGACTCCTCAAGCGTGTAAATAAAGTTGCTCGGGAAAAGGTCCTTGCCATACTCGTCGCTGTCAACGCTAGGGTCGATCAAAACGTTAGCAAATGGCGTAGCAGTGTAGCCAACATAGCAGGCCTTATTGAATAGGTTAAGCAGGTTTCTTATCTGCCCATTGATTTTGGTCGGTTCATTCTCTCGCTTTTCGAGCTTGTATTTTCCGTTAATCGAAGCATTATCCGCTTCATCGTCAATGAGCAACAGAGGTTGATCCTGGCTATTGCTGGCATCCAGCCATTCAATTACCTGCTGGAGAGACTTACTATTCTTCTTAACAACAAACAAAAAAGGTTCGTTTGTTTGCGTCGGCTGGATGCACCTTAAAGCCTTAGCTCGTTCTGTACTAAAGTCTGCCTCTCTCGAGGTACAGGCAATTGGTCGTCGGGCTTGGCTCCCCTTGCCAACGCCAACCGGTTCGACTGTGCTGTTCTCAATGTTAAAACCTGTAAAACCATCTTCAAGACGAGCTTGCGTCTGATTTCGCAGGACATTATGCACGCCGGCCATGACGATAATGATTCGATATCCCGCGTCGGCGGCGCGGGATATCAGCCCAATATAATTTGCAGTTTTTCCCGATTGAACGGACGCGACTACGAGGCCGCGCCTTGTAAAAGAGCCGCACTCTAAAGGATTGGCCATTAAGTCAAGGATGTTGCGACTGTCCCTATCTATCGACTTAACCGCGGCGGGCGCCCATTTCTTATCGCGCACCAAGTATCGCCTATAGCGATTCCAGTAGAACCATTCGATCGAGTCTTCTGCTTCACTCAACCAGGGATGGCTATCCTCATCCTTAAACTCAAAGCCAAGCTTTTTCTTAATCGTAAGCTCACTACAATACTTCTCAACAAGCCTACGGACGATATCATCCTTGTCGCATTGTTTAGATACAGGGAAAATTCCCGCGAATGCAGTGTAGAACTGCGAATAGGTATCCGCAACATCCGCCTCTTCGGGAACGCCGTCATCGTTCTCTAGTTTATCTCTGGCGGAGTTGTCAATGTAATTGATGAACTGCTCTAGTGTGGCGTCCATTTAGCACTCCTCGATTCCCAAAATGGCAAGTACTTCATTCCAACGTGTGGCGAACAAGTCAACTGACCTCATAGTGGAGAGGATGTCATCCTCATCCTTCCCCATTTGTTTTAATGAGCCAAAGAAAGTGAGAGCAGCATTACAAAAGTCATCGTCTTTCATCTCCTCAAAGCAAACTGACCCTTCGTTATTCGACAGTTCGTAAAAAAGAGATTCCGTTGGGAATGACGATTCGACCAGCGAAAGAACAGTCTTGAAAGCAGCCCTCTGATCATCATCAAGAGATGAATTGAAGCTATCAAGAATTGGGTTTTGGCGATTAATGCAATAAAGGGTCTTGACTCCAGTTTTTATCGCATTCCAAGCCGGATATACCTCAGGCCTCGTTAACCTGGCGCCGCGACGACGATAAACTCTTTTTGAAGGCGCACCAATATGAGCAATCAATTGTTTGATACTCGCCCTTACTTCTTCCGGAAGCTGAGCGGACACTTTCTTAACGTCAATTTTCCATGCTTCATCTTGGTTAACATCAATATCAATCTTCACGCGGCACAACTGGGTGAGAGCGGTTTTCTTGGCAATCCCAAACCAAGTTCCATGCAGTATCAAGCGCTTCGCGCGATAGAGAAAGACTCCCTGATTCTTTAAGTAACCACCAGGAAGAGCAAACTTTTCATACTCTGTATCTGAAGCATAATTTGACCTATGCGGAAGAGTAAACGCCTGCATCGTAACGCCGGGACAAACATTTTCGACAGGCGATGGTTGCGTCGCCTGATTGCTAACATTAAATGGATCGATGGGGTCAAGCGTGCGATTATTCACATTGACCTTAATGCGCTTGAGCCCACGTTCTCCCGCTAAGTAACGATGAAATACAAGAGAGAGGTAATCTTGAGCCTCACTTATAATTCTGTCGTAATTGGCTTTTCCGGATCCATTTACCCCGGTTAGACGATCAAGTTTTTCCCAAAGAACAAGCGTACCCGTCTCGTTCATCTCTCCAATAAACGGAATGGAGTCCGTTCTTTTCTGTTCCAAAACTGTCCATTTGTTTTCACTGGCAACAAGATCGAGATCCCACGTGAAGGCATTCACTTCACCGTTTTTCTTTGACACAACCGTCAGCCTTCTGCATTGTGAAAATGAAGCGGTTTTTAACCCGAGACCAAAACGCCCGAGATCGTTCAAATTCCGCTTGCACCTCGGATCAGTGCTACCGAGCCTCATGGCATGCATTAGCTCATCTCTGCCAAGCCCCTCACCGTCATCAATGATTGCAATTCTGAAGTCATCAGAAGGAATAGCAAGGATTGAGATATTCCTTGCCTTCGCGGTAATAGAATTGTCAACAATATCAGCTAGTGCACTATTAAACGAATACCCAATATCTCTTAGGCTTTCAATTAAAATCCTCGGTTCGGGCTCAAGCTGCATCGATTCCATCCAAAGCCAATCTTACTAGCATCATAATCGATAAGTATAGCAGCGGCCATTAATCAATTATCACTTACCGGCACCCAAATCATGCGAACGGTAGCGCTACCGGCAATAACGTGACAGTCGCAGCACGATTATTCACGTTTCGGCGCTCATTTAAAACTGCCTTGCGGCATTCCTAACAGCCATCTCCAATGCGGCAGGCGTTTTGTACTTCACCATGTCCTCCGTTTCGCATTACCCGTTCAGTACCATCAACAAAGGCATCATCAACTCGCGTCGTTTGGCGGTTTTAGAGTTCTCCCTTACGAGTTCTTTCAGCCGCTGCATATCGAGCCCTCGCCCAAGTGCGTCGTTATAGGCATCGATAATTAATGAGGGGTCCTCGCAATCGAGGCAAAGATCGACAAGCGTGCGCTCGGGTTTGGTTACCGGCAGGCCGTCGAGCCAGACGATATCCTGCTCCGCAATCTCGCGCTTTACAAAAGAAAGGGATTCGTTTCTCGTATTGATGCGCATGGACGCGGTCATCCTGTAGGGGGACAGAAAGAAATCGCCGATTTGCTGAAGGTTCGCCGCCGTCGTACCGCTCACAGTGATGCCATCCCACTGGCGCTTTCTCTCCCACGCACAAAGGGAGGGATTGGTGAGCTTCCAAAGAGCGTTGAGCTCATCGGTGTCTCGGCGCTGCGTGCCCGACATCCGGTAGGCGCCGTGGCATATCCGCTCAAGACGCCCCACGCGGCATGAGTGCGCCAGCGCATCTCGAGAAATGTCCATGCGAGCCGCCTGGGCTGTGGTAAACACGCCCTCACTCTCGGAAAGCTCGCTTATCGCCGCTATGTTGCTAAAGTACTTCATGTTGCAATTGTAGGATATTTTCATACTTTTGCAACGTGATTTTGATCCGTGCGATCCATACGCCTTGCTTATCCCATTTCTGACGCCGGCTTGATACCGGCCCACCATCTCCCGCTATCGAGGTCTAATACTTTTCCCGCTGCCACCCAAAAACTCATCCAACATTAATCTTGGCTCAAGAATCGCTTAATCTATAACCTGCACTATAGAGTTCGACCAAGGGCGGGGCGGCGCAACGCAGACCGCCGAACGCAACGCTCGCGCCCGGGCAAATTGCCCGGCGTCGCGCCCATCGAACGAAAGGACAGGTCATGGACGACCTCGAAAAAGTTGAAACCATCCGCACCAAGTGCAACGTGAGTTACACCGATGCCAAGGCGGCGCTCGACGCTGCCGGCGGCAACGTTTTGGATGCCATCATTTGGCTCGAGTCGCAGGGCAAGACCCAGACCACGTCGGCGCATGCCGCCACCGAGTCCGCGCCAGTCGATGAGCCCTCTGCCGAGATGGTCGCCGCGCAGGCAGCCTACGAAAAGTCGAGCGAAAAGACCGACTTCTCCAAGAAGATGGACAGCGTGTGGGAGTACCTCAAAAAGCTCTTCCGCCTGAGTCTGGACACCAAGTTTATCGCCACGCGCCGCGATGCGATCATCCTCAACATCCCCATCCTGATCCCCATCGTCGCGCTGTTTGCCTGGGGCGCCACGATATGGCTGATGCTGATTGGCCTGTTCTTTGGCATGCGCTACCGTATCGACAGCGACGGCGACGTGCCCGGCAGCATCAACAACCTGATGGACCACGCCGCCGACGCCGCGGACGACATCAAGCAAAATCTCAACGACGACAAGTAATCGCGGACGGGGGCACGCATGGCACGGATCCTGATCGTAGAGGACGAGGAGAAAATCGCCCGCTTTGTGACGCTCGAGCTGGAGCACGAGGGCTACCAGGTGGAGCACGCCGGCGATGGCCGCACCGCCGTGGATCTGGCGCTGGAGCGCGACTACGATCTGATTCTGCTCGATGTACTGTTGCCGCAGCTCAACGGCATGGAGGTGCTGCGGCGCATACGCAAGCACAAGGATGTGCCGGTGATCATGGTCACCGCGCGCGATGCCGTGATGGACAAGGTTGCCGGGCTCGACGCCGGCGCCGACGATTACCTGACCAAGCCGTTTGCGATCGAGGAGCTGTTCGCACGGATCCGCGTGGCGCTGAAGCGCTCGGAAGCCGTGCGAGCGGCTTCGGGCGTTGGCGGCGCCGGTACTGGGGCGGGCACGGCAGGCGGCGCGGGCGCCGGAGCCGCTGCGCTGCCCCCGGTCGGCGACTCGACCCAGGCTTCCGCCGCGCCCTCCCCCGCTGCGCTCGCCGTGGACTCGGTTGCGCTCGACCCCGACCGCCGCGAAGTCACGGTCGGCGGCTCGCCCATCGCGCTCACGGCCCGCGAGTTCGATGTCCTCGCCCTGCTTATGGCGCATGCCGAGACCGTGCTCACGCGCGAGCGCATCGCGCACGAAGCGCTGGGCTACGAATACGTGGGCGACACCAACAACGTCGACGTGCACATCGCGCACCTGCGCGCCAAGATCGAGGACGCCGGCGGCGCCCGCATCATCCAGACCGTGCGCGGGGTGGGCTATGTCTGCCGCGCGTAACGCCGAGACCAAGCGCGTCACCTCCATCGCCCGCGCCATCAACTGGAGCTATATGTGGCGCCGCTTGATGAGCCACATCTGGCTCGATCTGTTACTGTTGGTTATTGCGGCGGCGATCCTCGTCTATGGATACAACCAGACGCTGCCCGATGGCGCGTTTACCGCGGGATGGATCCCCGGCGCCGCCGTTCGCAGCATGTCGCTGACGCCCGCGCGCGGCTGGGACCTGACAACGCTCACCTATACCGTCGAGCTTGCGCGTACCACCAAGACTTTCCCCCTCGCGCAGGGCCTCGTCGCGCTATGGCCTCTCTACCTTGTCGTTGTGAGTTGGCAGGTCATCAGCGTGCTCAACATGCTCGGCGGCGCCCGCCGCGTGCGCCGCACCATGGCGCCGCTCAACGATCTGGCCCTGCGCGTGGACGAACTCGGCCGCATGCAGCTCTCCGGCGGCAAGATGGAAACGCTCGAGCAGGCCATCGAGCGCGCAAGCGTCGACTCGCCGAGCGTCACCACCGGCGACGCCGACCTGGCAAGCATCGAGGTCGCGCTCAACCGCCTGCTGCGCCAGATGCAAGAGGCCAAGCTGCAGCAGATGCGCTTTGTCAACGACGCGAGCCACGAGCTGCGCACGCCCATCGCGGTGATTCAGGGCTACGTGAACATGCTCGACCGCTGGGGCAAAGACGACCCGGACGTGCTGGCAGAATCCATCGCGTCCCTCAAGGCCGAAAGCGAGCACATGCAAGAGCTCGTGGAACAGCTGCTGTTTTTGGCACGCGGCGACGCCGGACGCACGGTCCTGCGGCGTGCGAATACCAACCTGGCCGCGCTGGTCGGCGAGGTATGCGAGGAGTCACAGATGATCGATGCCGCGCACACGTATCGACTGGCGTACGACGCTGCGCTTGTCAGCGACCCGCGCTGCGACGCGCCCGTTGACGTGGCGCTCGTGAAGCAGGCTCTGCGCGTGATCGTGCAAAACGCCGCCAAGTATTCGGACGCGGGCACGCCCATCTCGTTTGGCGTAGCGCCGGATGCGGGCGCAGGCACGATCGACATAAGTGTTGAGGACGAGGGTATCGGCATGAACCAGGAATCCGCAGCTCACGCGTTTGAACGGTTCTACCGCGCCGACAACGCACGCGATGCCGGCGCGCAGGGCTCGGGTCTGGGGCTTGCCATTGCCAAGTGGATCGTCGATAGCCATGGTGGTGTCATTGGCGTGACCTCAGTCGAGGGCGTCGGCAGCCGCTTTACGATTCGCCTGCCGCGGTAGGAAGCCCCTCGGCATAAAAAAGGGATAGGGCCAGGCGGCTCTATCCCTTTTCGTTAGCTATGACAGCCTGTGCGCTACTCGCGGCACAGGTGCACGGCGAAGCCGGCGAACTCGCGCTTAAAGTACACGAGCTTGGTGCCGCCGTCGGGCAGCAGCACGCGCGACTCCTCGTTGACCTCGAGCCCGCGCTCGGCAAACCACTTCTCGGCCGCATCGATGTCGTTGACGGCAAAGCCGATGTGGCCCTTGGTGCCACGACCGTTCTGCTTCATGACCTCGATCAGCGAATCGTTAAAGTACGAAACCGGGGTCTCGATAACGGGCAGGCCCATCATCGTCGAGAACAGCTCCGCGATCTCCAAGGCATCGGCCGGGTCGGTGGCGTTAATGCCCACATGGGCAACGCGCATGCCAAAGAGCTCTACCGGGTTGGCGTTCTGCTTACTCATACAGGCAGCGCCTACTGAGCCATAACGTCGAGAACGGCCTTCTCAGCAGCGACGCGGTTCATGCCGGTCATGAAGGGCACGCCACTCACGTACGGGCAGGTGAGGCCCTCGGGGGCAACGGTGGTGGCGATCAGCAGATCGGCACCCTCGTCGCAGTAGTCCTTGGCCTCAGAGATGGCGCACTGCACGATCTCGTACTTGTCGGCGTAACCGTTGGCGTCGAGCAGGGTGGCGACCTTCTGGGCAACGAGCGTGGAAGTAGCAGCGCCAGCACCGCAAGCCAAAACGATCTTCTTCATAGGTAGTGTCTCCCTTCATGGTTTACTTTAGGTAAGTGTACCGCAGCGAGCGATGGCACTCAGCCTCGATGAGCTTTTATGCCAGTTTGCTTGTGCGCTGCGTATAATACATCTAGTACGTGTTGTCATACCGCTCGCTTTACGAGCGACTAAGGACCCTAACATGCCCGATTCCCGCACACTCTGGACCGCCGTCGTTATCATCTGCATCGGCGTGTCGGTGTTCTTTAGCGTCAAAAAACGCACCACGTTCAAGCGTCTGCAGCAGCTTATGGCTGCCAAGCGGTGGGACGAGTTCGATCGTTTGCTCGACGGCAAACTCACCAGCATGCTGTACCCGCGCTACAACCGCGACTACCTGCGCCTGAACTCCTATCTGCTGCGCGAGGACCACGAGCGCGCCAGCGAGATGTTCGACCTGCTGCTGGGACTCAACTTGCCCAAGATGCAGCGCGTCGACCTGGTGATCAAGGCCTTTAACTACTACGTTGGCCAGGAGGACCGCAAAAAGTCTAAGGAACTTTTGCACGAGATCAAGGGCTTTGAGGGCGGTCAGGCCGAGACGGTCGCACACGAATGCCAACTGATGTACGACACGATGATCCTCAAGCGCCACAACGACATTCCCGAGCTGGAGCGCATGCTCAAGGAGGCCGGCGACGACCCGGTCAAGCGCTGCCGCCTGGAGTATCTGCTGGCGCTGCAGTACCAAAACAAGGGCGACGAGGCCAAGTTCCAAGAGTTCCTCGAGAAGTCGGGCCAACACTCGATGGCCGTCAACGCGTAACGGACGGCTTGTGCTAGACTTCTAGTCTCACGGGGGCGTGGCGGAATTGGCATACGCAGGAGACTTAAAATCTCTCGCCGCAAGGATTGTGGGTTCGAGTCCCACCGCCCCTACCATTTGGCTTTTACGGGCCCGTACCCCCTGGGGATGCGGGCTTGTTTCTTTTGGACGCCGGTGGGGCTCGAACCCGCGAGGGGGCGAGCGTCAAGCGGACGCACAGCGTCCGTATCGAGCCGGCGAGGGCGCCAGCAGGCGACCGAAGCCGGTGCGGATTTGCGCAGCAAATACGCAGACGTCCCACCGCCCCTACCATTTGGCTTTTACGAGCCCGTGTCCCCCGGGGATGCGGGCTCGTTTCTTTTGGATGCCGATACAGATGGTGAGTTGCGGTGGAATAGGGACTGTTTGGGGCCCGAAAGGGCGATTTTAGTCCGTATTTCACCGCAACTTATTGGAGGGTGCTGAGGCTGGGGGTCCAGCCGATGGTGGGTAGCTCACCGTCGAGAACCTCGTTGATGGTGGCGGCCATGCCGGCGAGCAGGCTGTTCTCACTCACGGTAAGCGCCCTGTAGCCGCCGGCTCGCATAAGCTCGCGAATCACCACGGCACCAGCCAAGATCACGCCCGCGCGTTTGGGCTGTACACCCGGTAGCGCGGCGATGCCTTCCGCGTCCAACACAGACATGCGCTCGATAGCGGCCGAGACCTGCTCCAGCGACAGCTCGCGTAGGTGCACAAAGCTCGAATCGTACGGTTCCAGCTCGTGGACCAGAGCCACCAGCGTAGTCACCGTGCCGCCCACCGCGACTAAGCGTTCGGCGCGCTCAAAGTCGACAGGCAGGCCCTCAAAATAGGCGGCGAACTGCTCGCCTGCCCACGCGGCAGCGGCAGCAAGCTCGCCATCCGCGGGCGGCAACGCGGAGAAAAAGCGCTCCGTCACGCGGCGACAACCGATGTCCAGCGAGCGCGTTCCCTCCAGCGCAAAGACGCCGCGCTCCGGCGCGTACACGCCAGTCGCGAGCTCCGTGGATCCGCCGCCCGAATCGGCAACAATGATGCGCTCGCCGGCAAAGTCGTGCGCCACGCCGAAAAACGTCAGGCGCGCCTCGACCTCGCCCGGAATCACCTGTGGCTCAAGCCCCAGATCGCGCAGGCCGTCCAACAGCAGCGCGGCATTGGACGCATCGCGTGCGGCACTCGTACACGTGGTGCAGACGCACACGGCCCCAAAGGCACGGGCCTCGTCCACAAACATGTGACACGCAGCGAGCACACGCTCGACAGCCGCCTTGCAAAAGCGCCCCGTCGTGTCCACGCCCTCGCCCAGGTCGGTAATCTCGGCATGCTTGGACGATTCCACAATCGCTCCGCCCTCGACCTGGGCCAACACCAGTCGCGACGACACCGTTCCCAGGTCGATCGCGGCTACCTTATAGCGTTTGCAATTTGTCATTGCGGGCTCCCCTCCGGGCGCTATTTGCCGTTGGACACGACCGTCTGACCCTCGACGCCGTTAAACCCAAACAGCATGTCGAGCGCCTGGATGTACCACGGCGCGTCCTTGCCGACTTCTTCGATTTCCTTGGCCACTTCGCTGGCCTTCTTGGCGTTTGAGGACTTTTTGCTCGACGACGAGTCCGAATCGTCGTCCAAACCTAGCACGTCAATCTTCTTCTCGCCGGGCATCACCAGGCCCAGGTCCTCGGACGCCGCGTCCTTGATACCCTCCTCCGAGAGCAGCTTGTCGACGCTTTTTTGCAGCTCATCATTGTATTGCTGGCGAATCTCGACCTGCTTGGCCAAGATATCGCTCGAACGCTTTGCCACGTACAGATCGCGCACGGGGAAATACAGGCTCACGAGCACCAGCGCCACCACGATACCGATAAACAGCGGACGCAGAGGGCCATGCGTAAAGTCATAGATCGCCTTGACAACCGCGTTGTCGTTGGCGTAATGCATAAAGTCCGAGCCCGAAAGACGGTTCGAGGGCCTACTCGATTTGTCGTGTGCTTGAGTCGAGGGACGCGACGCATGCGACGAACGTGCCGGGCGCACCGGTCCATCTGCCAAGGTATTTGATTGAGCATTGGGGCGCGAGGTACTTGCCGGGCGCTGCGTGGAGCGGTCGGCGCCGGCATAAGCGGACCCACCGAGCTGCACCGTGCGCGCACGGCGAGGCGACGGCTCGCGCGAACCGGCGGAATAGTACCTGTTGTCGTAAATCTGATCCATGTGCGCCTTGTGCGGTTGAGGTTTGTTTGCGCTAAGTCCTTTAGTTATAGCACGAGCGCCTGCACCGCCTTCGCCAGCCTTTGCTCGACATAAAAAAGGCGCTGAGCCGTATGGCCCAGCGCCCATGGCGCTTTGCAGCATCCAGTCAAGGCGGGACGGAACCGAGTCAGCCTCCCCCTCGCCAAATTCGCCCGTTTAGCGAATGTTGTAGAACGCGGCCTTGCCGGCGTAGCGCGCGCTGCCCTCGAGCTCGTCCTCGATGCGGATGAGCTGGTTGTACTTGGCGATACGGTCGCTGCGGCACGGGGCGCCCGACTTGATCTGGCCGGCGTTGACGCCCACGACCAGGTCGGCGATCGTGGAGTCCTCGGTCTCGCCGGAGCGGTGGCTCACGATGCAGGCGTAACCGGCCTCCTTGGCGGTCTCGATGGCCTCGAGCGACTCGGTGAGCGTGCCGATCTGGTTGACCTTGACCAGGATCGCGTTGGCGGCACCCAGCTCGATGCCCTTCTTGAGGCGCTCGGTGTTGGTGACGAACAGGTCGTCGCCCACCAGCTGCACCTTGTTGCCAATGCGACGGGTCAGCTCGACCCAGCCGTCCCAGTCTTCCTCGGCCATGCCGTCCTCGATGGAGATGATGGGATAGGTGTCGACGAGCTTCTCCCAGTAATCAACCATCTGGGCACTCGTGTACTCAACACCCTCGCCCTTGAGCTCGTACATGCCGGTTTCGGCGTTGTAGAACTCGGTCGATGCCGGATCCATGGCGTACATGAAGTCGACGCCGGGCTTAAAGCCGGCCTTCTCCACGGCCTTGGTGATGTACTCGAACGGCTCGGCATTGGTCTTGAGGTTGGGCGCAAAGCCGCCCTCGTCGCCCACGCCGCCGCCCAGGCCCGCCTCGTGCAGCACGCCCTTGAGGGTGTGGTAGACCTCGGCGCACCAACGCAGGCCCTCGGCAAAGCTCGGGGCGCCCACCGGCATGATCATGAACTCCTGGAAGTCGACGTTGTTGTCGGCATGCACGCCGCCGTTGAGGATGTTCATCATAGGCGTGGGCAGCAGATGGGCGTTGACGCCGCCCAGGTACTGGTACAGTGAAAGACCCGCCGACTCGGCAGCGGCGCGGGCGACGGCCAGCGACACGCCCAGAATGGCGTTAGCGCCGAGCTTGGTCTTGTTGGGGGTACCGTCCGCGGCGATCAGCGCGGCATCGACGGCGCGCTGATCGAAGGCATCGAGGCCCACGACGGCATCGGCGCACTCGTTGTTGACGTGCTCGACGGCCTGCGAGACGCCCTTGCCCAGGTAGCGACCCTTGTCGCCGTCGCGCAGCTCGCATGCCTCAAAGGCGCCGGTCGAAGCGCCCGAAGGCACCATCGCGCGGCCGAAGCTGCCGTCCTCGAGCACGACCTCGACCTCGACGGTGGGGTTGCCGCGGCTGTCGAGCACCTCGCGACCGTAGACGTCCAAAATATCGCTCATGTTGTCTCCCTCTCACTTGGAAACGTAATGGATGCAAGCGACCGGCTGACCGTGCACCGTCGGTGTGCCTCCGTAAGTTAGCCATGTCGCACTTTTTGCATTATGCCCTAAGTTAGCCGAGGGATACACTTGTATTTCGAAAAATTTAGCGGGAACGATGGGGCGTGTCAGCCCGTCGTTCCCGCAGTCTTACTCCTCCGCCTTGGCGGCGTCCCACAGGTCGTTGAGGCCGTGGGTCGAAAGCTCAGCCAGATCCACATGGGCGTTGGCCGCCATCTGCTCCATCGCGGCCCAGCGACGGCGGAACTTTGCCGTGCTCGCGCGCAGGGCGCTCTCGGCGTCGATGCCCTCCTTGCGTGCAACGTTGACCAGGGCAAAGAGCAGGTCGCCAAACTCCATCTCGCGCTCGGACGAGCCGGGAGCCTCGGCCTCAAACTCGGCACGCTCCTCGGCGACCTCGTCCCACACGTCCTGGACCGTCTCCCACTCAAAGCCCACGGCCGCCGCCTTGCGCGACACCTTCTGCGCCTGCATCAGCGCCGGCAGATGCGTGGGCACGCCGTCGAGCAGGCCCTCGGGCGCAGCCTCGCCCGCCGCCACGGCCTTGTCCTTGGCGGCCTTCTCGGCAAGCTTGACCTCGTCCCAAATCTTGAGCACCTCATCGGAGCTCTCGGCGTCCGCATCGCCAAACACGTGCGGATGACGGCGGATGAGCTTGGCGTCGATATCGCGTGCCACGTCGGCCAGCGTAAACTCGCCGGCGTCCGCCGCAATCTGTGCATGCAGCACTACCTGCATGAGCACGTCGCCGAGCTCCTCGCGCAGGTGTGCCGCGTCGTCGACCTCGATGCAATCGAGCGCCTCGTAGGCCTCCTCGATCATGTTCTTGCCGATGCTCTGATGCGTCTGTTCGCGGTCCCACGGGCAACCATCGGGCTGACGCAGACGCCAGATGGTCTGCACCAGATGCTGCAGCTCGACCGACGCGTCGACCAGCGTGGACAAATCGCGCGAGCCCTCGGCATTTTGCTGAGCCATATGCTGCGCCATGGTTATTCCTCCTCCAGGATCACGTGGCGGAACGCGCCGCCCTCGTAGATGCCATAGCTGTGCGTACCGTCCTTGGGAATACTCACACTGCCGGGATTGAAGAGCCACAGGCCCGGGTGCGCCTCGCTTGCCTCGTTAACCTTGATGTGCGTGTGGCCGTAGACGAGCGCGGAGCCCTCGGGCAGCGCGGGCGCGTGGTCGACGCTGTTGTGCATGCCGGCGCCAAAGACGTGGCCGTGTGTCAGGAACAGCTCGCGGCCGGCCTCGTCGAACAGCGTGGCGTAGTCGGCCATGACGGGGAAGTCGAGGACCATCTGGTCGACCTCAGCGTCGCAGTTGCCGCGCACCGCGATGATGCGGTCGGCCAGTGCGTTGAGCAGCGGAATCACGCGCTTGGGGGCGTAGTCGCGCGGCAGGTCGTTGCGCGGGCCGTGGTAGAGCAGGTCGCCCAGCAGCACGATGCGGTCGGGCTGCTCGGATTCGATGGCGGCGACCAGGCACTCGGTCCAGTATGCCGAGCCGTGAATGTCGGAAGCGATGAGGTATTTCATGGTGGTCCTTTCGGGTGGGGCTGATGGGGCCGGGCGCGGCGTGTCGTCGACCGTGTTACTCAAATCGCAGTGCCGAGGCTTGTGCCGCCTGCATCACGCGCTGGAGCGGCACGTTATGCTCGCGGGCAAGACGGGCACAGTCCTCGTACTCGGGCGCCGCACGCTCACTGCCGTCGGGCAGGGTGGCTACTTTGACGGCCACCTCGCCCCAAGGCGTCGCTACCTGCTCAAAACGACGCGGCAGGCAGACGCGTTCCATCACCTGGCGACGAACGGCGTTGGTCGTGGTCTCTAAAAAGATAATCGTCTGTAGGCGCTCGATATCCTCGTGCGAGCAGATCACCTGCAGCTGCCAGCCGGGGCGGCCCTTCTTGCAGTAAAGGGGCAGCCAGTGTACCTCGCGCGCACCTGCCTCGCGCAGGCGGTCGGCGGCATAGGCGAGCACCTCGGGCGACGCGTCGTCGATGTCGCACTCCAGTTTGACGATGGTCTCGGGTGCATCGGTCTCGCGGGACAGCGGAGATGTACTTCCACGTTGCATACGGTCCGGATCCTTTCCGCACGGGCTCGTTTTATTCACCCAAACGCTAGCACATCGGACGTGGCACAGGCGTGACTTTCGTCCGTCGCCGCCCTCGCCCCCATCCAAACATGTACGTCAGCCTCCAAACATGTCATTTTTTGCAGCTCTTGGAGGCTGACGTACACGTTTTGGAGCGGGGCCGCACACGATCAGAATTGCGCCCGCGCTCCGTCCACCATAAAGTTCGCTGCATTCAACAATTTTGAACTTTCCACGCAGTTCATCGGCCAAAAAATAACCCTCGGCATACTTACCCGCTGCACGATGTTACTCTAGTTGTATTTGGCTAACTAAGCGGCTGCCGAGAACCCCGCCCGGCACCGTTACGGCATAGGAGGTTTCATGTTCGAGAAGCGGCTCTTCTCCCTGGTTCCGCAGGCAACGCCCTACATTATGGCAAGCGTCCTGTTTAAGTGGATCGCGCTGATGGCAAACATCACGGTGATGTGGGTGCTTGCGCGCATCTTGGGCGGCATCGTCACGGACGGTCTTTCCGCCGCGCTCGCCGTCGATGCCCTCGCACAGGCGGCCTTGCCGCTCGCCGCCGCCATCATCGTGCGCGCCGCCTCCATCTACCTGGCCCAACGCGCCGGCGACAAAGCCGCGTTCGAGGCCGTCCGCCGCGTGCGCTCGCTCGTCTACGACAAGCTCACCGCACTCGGCCCCTCCTACACCGAAACCGTCCCCACCGCCGAGGCCGTCCAGACCAGCGTCGAGGGCGCCACGCAACTCCAGGTGTACTTTGGCGGTTACCTGCCGCAGCTCTTCTTTGCCGGCTTGGCGCCCATCACGCTGTTTGTGCTACTCGTGGGCCAGGCGGGTCTTCCCGCCGCGCTGCTGCTCGCCTGCGTTCCGGTCATCCCCGTCTCCATCATGATGGTCATGCGCAACGCCAAAAAGATCGGTGCCGAGTACTGGGGCAGCTATGTCGATCTGGGCGGCATGTTCCTGGAGGCCGTGCAGGGTCTCACCACCCTTAAGGTCTATCAGGCCGATCGCAGCTGGCACGAGCGCATCAACGCCGAGTCCGAGCGTTTCCGCACAGCGACCATGCGCCTGCTGGTGATGCAGCTGCGCTCCATTTGCGTTATGGACCTGGTCGTCTATATGGGCGCCGCGCTCGGCATTATCGTAGCCGCGCTGCAACTCGCCACGGGCACGATCGGCTTTGAGGCTGCCTTCCTCATCGTCTTTCTGTCGCAGGAGTTCTTTTTGCCCATGCGCCGCCTGGGATCGCTGTTCCACACGGCCATGAATGGCATGGCCGCCTCGCGCCGCATGTTTGGCATTTTGGATACGCCCGAGCCCGAGCGCGGCGATGTTGAGCTTGACGGTCGCGGCGATATCGAACTCGCGGGCGTGAGCTATGCATACGGCGACCGCACGGTGCTGGACAGCGTCAGCGCGACCATTGCACACGGCTCGCTCGTGGCACTCGTGGGCGAAAGCGGCGGCGGCAAGTCCACGCTCGCGGGGATTATCGCGGGCCGCAAGGGTGCCTACCGTGGCAGCGTTCGCATCGGCGGCGTCGAGTTGCGCGATGCCACGGCTGCCTCACTCATGCGCGCCGTCACCCTGGTGCCCACCAACGGCTACCTGTTTGCCGGCACCCTGCGCGACAACCTGCTGCTCGCCCAGCCCAACGCCACCGACGCCGAGCTTTTGCGCGCGCTCGGCCGCACGCGCGTGGCGGCCTTTGTGCAGGCCAACGGCGGGCTCGACATGGTGATTAACGAGGGCGGCACCAACCTTTCGGGCGGCCAGCGCCAGCGCGTGTGCATAGCCCGCGCCCTGCTGCACGACTCGCCCATCTATGTGTTTGACGAGGCGACGAGCAATGTGGACGCCGCAAGCGAAGCCGCAATCGGCGACGTCATTGCATCGCTCGACGGCGAGCACACCGTAATCGTGGTGGCACATCGCCTGTCGACAATCGTGGACGCCGATCAGATTCTGGTGCTGGAGCGCGGTCGCATTGCCGAGCGCGGCACCCATGATGAGCTCCTGTCGAGCGCGGGCGCCTATGCGCGCATGTGGAACAGCCAGGAGCAGCTCTCGGCATATGCGTATGCGGAGGATGATGCCGAGGATGCCGGCGCGGTTGAGGCTGTTGGCGGCAGTACTGCCTGTACCGATGGCCTCAACGGTGCCGGCTCGTCTTCCGCTACCGCGGTGCCTGACTCCGGCCGCGCCCGTCGCTCGGCGTCGTCCATCATGTGGCGCATGATGGGGCTCGTCCGACCGCTTGCCGGCTGGCTTGTGCTAGCCGTCGCGCTGGGCAGCATTGGCATGCTCACCGCCGCGTTCGTGCCGGCCTTTGGCGCCCTCGGCCTTATGGCCGCGCTGGGCCGCAACGCCTTGGGGCTTGGTCTGATCGCAGCATGCGCGGCCTGCGCCGCCTGCGGCATCGCACGCGGGCCGCTCCACTACGGCGAGCAGCTCTGCAACCATTACATCGCATTCCGTCTGCTCGCGCACGTTCGCGACCTGGTGTTTGGCGCCCTGCGCCAGCTCGCCCCCGCCAAGCTCGAGGGCCGCGGCAAGGGCGAGCTCGTGAGTCTGGTCACCTCGGATATCGAGCTGCTCGAGGTCTTCTACGCGCACACCATCTCGCCCATTGCCATCGCTCTGGTCTGCACCGTTGTGTTTGAGGGCTTTTTGCTGGCTGTGAGCCCCGAGCTCGCGGGCATCGCGCTCGTGGCCTACGCGGTCCTGGGCGTGCTGCTGCCCCTGATCTCGGCCAAGGCATGCGGCACCACCGGCCGCCAGAGCCGCGAGGGCGTCGGCAAGCTGGGTGCCTTTGTGCTCGACAGTCTACGCGGCGCGTCCGAGACTATCCAGTTTGCCGGCGGCGCCGATCGCAGCCGTGCCCTGGGCAAGCTGACCGAGCGAGTCGGCGCCGTGGACGCGCGCCTCAAGCGCCGCCAGGCGGCCAGCGAGGCCGTAGCCGATGCGCTTATTCTTGCGGCCAATCTGGTGATGCTCGAGCGTGCGCTGCAGCTGGTTTCTGCGGGAACGATTGATTTTGCCGCAGCGTTTGTCGCCGTCTTTACCTTTGTGTCGTCGTTTGGCTCGGTGATGGCCGTGAGCCGCCTGGGCGCCTCACTGCAGGAGACGCTCGCCTCGGGCGCACGCGTGCTCGATTTGCTCGACGAGCAGCCCCAGTGTGCCGAGGTCGCCGATGGACAGGACGTTGAGTTTGCCGGCGCCGCAGCCGAGCATGTGAGCTTTAGCTATGCGGGCGGCGCGGACGCGGGCGGTGCGGGCGCCACAGGGCAGGTCGCGAACGACACCGCCACGAGTCTCATCCTCGACGACGTGACCTGTACCTTTGCGCCCGGCACCATGACCTGCATCATGGGGCGCTCGGGCTCGGGCAAGTCGACGCTGCTTAAGCTGCTCATGCGCTTTTGGGACCCCGCAGCCGGCACCATCACGGTGAGCGGCGTCGATGCCCGCCACATCAACACGGCGAGCCTGCGCAGCCACGAGGCCTATATGACCCAGGACACACATCTGTTCTGCGGCACCGTACGCGAGAATCTGCTGGTTGCGCACGCCAGCGCCACCGATGCCGAGCTGCTCGATGCCTGCTGTTCCGCTTCGCTTACCGCCCTCATCGACCGCCTGCCGCAGGGTCTCGACACCCCGGTTGCCGAGCTGGGCGACTCGCTCTCGGGCGGCGAGCGCCAGCGCATCGGCCTTGCGCGCATCTTCCTCAACGACGCGCCTTTCATCTTGCTCGACGAGCCCACCAGCGCACTCGACGCCCTCAACGAGGCCGCCGTGATGCAAGCAGTCGACGAGCTCAAGCGCCGCGGCAAGACCATCGTGCTCGTAAGCCACCGAGCCAGCACCTGCGCGTTTGCCGATTTCTCGCTTTCGGTCGAGCACGGGAGGCTGAGCTAATGGCGCGCACCGCCGACACGCCGGAGCTGGCGCGCAAACGTGCACGCGAGGCCCAGATGGTGTCGCAGATGATTGCACTGTGGTGCCGCGGGCATCATGGCGGCGGGCATGCGGTCGAACAGGCTGGCGACGATGAGCCCGTGCGCGTGAAGCTCGGCCTTCGGACCATTACGCTCTGCCCCGAATGCGCCGAGCTGCAGAAATACGCCATCGCGCGCATTGAGCACTGCCCGCACATGGGCACCAAGACATTTTGCTCGGCCTGTCCTTCGCATTGTTACCGGCCTGCCATGCGCGAGAAGATCCGCGAGGTCATGCGCTGGTCGGGACCGCGTATGATCCGCTATCGTCCCGTCACCGCCGTGCGGCACGCGATTATAACCGTGCAGTCCAAACGAGCGGCGGCGCAAAACAAGTAGCCGCCGGCGCCGGCACGCGCCGCCTGCCCTTTCCAGTCGGTTTCGACTTGCAGCGTTCCCGCCGCGCCGAGGCCGCCATTACAATGGAACGGATTCGCCAAACGCAAAGGAGTCGCCATGTCCGCCTGCCCGCTGGTCGATTGCCATACTCATACCTCGTTTTCGGATGGCCATGCCTCGTTTGAGGACAACGTCCGCGCTGCTGCCGCCGCCGGCTGCCGCGTTATGGTCTCGACTGACCACCTCACCCTGCCCGCCAGCATGGACGCCAACTGCGAGGTGCAGGTCGTCGTGGGCGACTTGCCGGCACATCGTCTGGCCTTTGAGGACGCCCGCAAACTCGCCGCGCAGATTGCGCCGGAGCTCACCTTTATCTACGGTTTTGAATGCGATTGGTACGAGGGCTGCGAGCCCTTGGTAGAGCGCTGGTCAGCGAGCGCCGTGGTGCGCTTGGGCAGCGTGCACTGGATTGGCGACCCGGGCGATATCATGGCCGGCGCCGCGGGCACGGCGGGAACAGAGAGCGTCGCTCGCCCCGATACGCCCGATTCGCTTTGTGGCTGGATCGACGACGATACCAACCTGCATGTTTGGGAAAACCTGGGCGTGCGCGGCGTGTGGGAGCGCTACGTCGACGACTGGTGCCGTGCTTGCGAAAGCTCACTCAACTTTGATGTAATGGCCCATCCCGACCTGGTCATGCGCTTTTCGAAGGAGGGCTTTGCGCCCGATTTTGACCCGGCGCCGTTTTGGGGGCAGATGGCCGAGTGCGCGCACGATACGGGTCGCCGCGTTGAGGTCTCGACGGCCGCACCGCGCAAGGGGCTCGACGACTACTATCCCGCAACCGGCCTTTTGCGCTGTTTTGCCCATGCCGAGGTGCCCATTACCTTTGGCTCAGACGCGCACCGCGCCTGCGATATTTGTTGGAACATCCGCGAGGCCCAGGCCCACGCCTACGACTGCGGCTACCGGGCCTTCGATATCCCCCACCCCACCGGCGAATGGGAGTCCACGCCCCTCGCCTAACTAGTCGTTTAAGAACGTCCCCGATGACTAGTGGCGGCGGGCGTTGAGTTCGCCGGCCAGTTCGTCGAGGGTGATGCCATAACGCTCAAGGGTTACGAGCAGGTGGTAGACCAGGTCGCCGGCCTCGTAGCGGATGTGGTCGTGGTCGTTGTCCTTGCAGGCCATGATGACCTCGCTCGCCTCCTCGGCAAGCTTCTTGAGCAGTTCGTCCTCGACGTCGGTCAGCAGACGGGCGGTATAGCTCTCCTGCGGCGATGCGTCGCGACGACCGTGAATCACCTCGGCCAGTCCCGTCAGCGTCTCACCGATGTTTCCCGGCTGCACGTTAGCTGTTCTGACTCCCATGGTTATTTCCTCTCGTTACTGCAGCGTAAAGTAGGTACCGGTCTCATCGAACCGAGGCTTTGCGCCCTTTTTCTCAAAGAACTCGACGATGACGGCATGGGCCTCATTGAGCCTTTCCTTCTCGGCCTCGAGCCAAAGCGACTGCGCCCCGCAGGCATCAGTCAGGTGCACGCGGCATGGCACGCCCGCGCGGAGGAGCTCGGTGTTGCATTCGGCGACCTCGAACGGCGTCACGACTTTCATCGCACTCCCCCTTCCACGCGCTTAAAGAAGCAGGTACGGTTGCCGGTATGGCAGGCCGGGCCCGGTGAGTCCACCTTGACCAGCAGCGTATCGCTATCGCAGTCGGCCCAGAGCTCCTTGACCTCCTGCATGTTGCCACTCGTCGCGCCCTTGTTCCAGAGCTCCTGACGGCTGCGACTCCAAAACCACGTGGTCCCGGTCTTGAGCGTCAGCCCCACCGATTCCTCGTTCATCCAAGCAACCATAAGCACCTCACCGGTGTCATGCTGCTGAACCACGCAAGGAATCAGCCCGCGGGCGTCGTACGTAAGTTTTGAAGGATCGGTTATCTCTTCCATTTTTCTCCCCAATTTAAATCCCACAGGTCGGCGAGGGTTGCCCAGGTGCCGCAGGTTGCCGCGAAAGAGGAGCGACGCGTACTTTGGTACGCGAGCGACGGTTTGAGCGGCAAGATGCGGTGCCTGGACAAGCCGCAGCACTAGAAGTCCAGCCTCACAGGGATGCCTTGGCTGGCCATATACTCCTTCACCTGGCGAATGCTGAAAGTTCCAAAGTGAAAGACGCTGGCCGCCAGTACGGCGTCGGCTTCGCCCTCGATCACGCCCTCGGCAAAATGCTCGAGCGTGCCCACGCCGCCGCTTGCGATCACCGGGATCGGCACCGCGCGCGCCACGGCGCGGGTGAGTGCCAGGTCGAAGCCAGCCTTGGTGCCGTCGCGATCCATGCTGGTGAGCAAGATCTCACCGGCGCCGCGACGAGCCGCTTCCTCGGCCCACGCCACCGCATCGATACCCGTGGCGTTGCGACCGCCCGCCGTGAAGACCTCCCACTTGTCGGCATCCGGCTGACCGGGCAGGCCCACGCGCTTGGCATCAATCGCCACGACCACGGCCTGGCTGCCAAACGCCGCGGCGGCCTGGCTGATCAACGACGGATCGCGCACGGCGGCAGAGTTAAGCGACACCTTGTCGGCACCGGCGGCAACCATGGTTCGCATGCCCGCCAAGTCGCGGAAACCGCCGCCCACGGTATAGGGAATAGCGAGCTCCTCGGCCGCGTGCGCCGCCATCTCGATGGTCGTCGCGCGGTTGTCGCTCGTCGCGGTAATGTCCAGGAAGACGACCTCGTCTGCACCCTCGCGGTCGTAGGCGCGCGCCAGCTCCACCGGGTCGCCAGCATCGCGCAGGCTCACAAAGTTGACGCCCTTGACCACGCGGCCGTCCTTAACATCCAGACAGGGAATCACGCGTTTGGCAAGCATGGGCTACTCCTTCCCTCGGGCGGCGGCCAACGCCTGGGCCAGCGTAAAGTTGCCCTCGTAGAGCGCACGACCGGTAATGGCACCCTCGATGGCATCCTCGCCCACCGCGGCCAGTGCGCGGATATCGTCGAGCGTCGAGATGCCGCCCGAAGCCACGACGGGAAAGCCCGCGACCTCGGCCACGTGGCGATATGCTGCCACGTCGATGCCCGTCTGCATACCGTCGCGCGCGATATCGGTATACACCAGATGTTTAAAGCCCAGCTCCGTGAGCTGCGCCACGGCATCGTCGAGCGCCACACCCGCACCGTCGCGCCAACCGTTCACCTTGACCTGGCCGTCACGGGCGGCAATGTCTGCCACCAGTAACTCGCCAAAGCCTTGCGCCGCCACCTCGGCAAATCCCGGCTCGGTCACGAGCACCGTGCCTAGCGCGATGCGACGCGCGCCGTAGCCGGCCAGCTCGTCGATGCGCGCGAGCGAACGAACGCCGCCGCCCACGTCCGCGGACAGACCGTCGACGCCGCAGATGGCCTTAATCGCTACCGAGTTGGCAGCGCACGCGTCCTCGTCCTCGCCAAAGGCAGCGGACAGGTCGACGACGTGCACCCAGCTCGCGCCCTGCTCGGCAAAGGAGCGGGCAACGGCCACGGGGTCGTCAGAATACACCTTACAGCGGCTCCGGTCGCCGCGCTCCAGGCGCACGACCTTGCCGCCGATCAAATCGATTGCGGGAAACAGAATCATCGGCCGGCCCCCTCGACGATGCTCACGAAGTTCTTAAGGATGCGCTGACCCAGCGCAGAGGATTTCTCGGGATGGAACTGGCAGCCCCACACGTTGCCGTGGCGCACGATGCACGGGAAGCTCCGTGTATAGTGCGTGCGCGCCAACACATCGGCGGCATCGACGTCGTCGGCCACCGCGTAGCTGTGAGTGAAATACATGTTGGCGCCCTCGGCAAAACCGGCAAGCAACGGATCGGCCGCACCGGCGGGCGTCATGCGCACCTGGTCCCAGCCCACGTGCGGGACCTTCAGACGGCTCGACTCCAGGTGCGTGCACGAGCCACGCATGATGCCCAGGCCATCGACCCAGGGACCACCGGCCTGCTCGGGGGTGCCGCCATCCGCGGCCACGCCCTCGTCCGCAGGCACGCCCTCGTTGCCGCGCTCAAAAAAGAGCTGAAGACCCAGGCAGATGCCGAGCAGCGGAGTTCCGGCGACAACGGCACCGAGCACCGCGTCCGCCTCGCCGCTCTGGCGCATAAAGGCGATCGCGTCATAGAACGCGCCCACACCCGGGATGACCAGGCCGTCGGCGTCGCGGATCTGCTCCGGATCATCCGACGTACAGGCGGCGGCACCGGCACGCGCAAGCCCGCGCACGACGCTCGACAAGTTGCCCTTGTGGTAGTCGACCACCACGATCTTCGGTTCGCCCACGCGACCCCTCCTCCTCGTCTTGTCCAAAACCACCACAAAGGGGACAGGCACCTTCGTAGTGGTTTTACCTTTGTAGCGGTTACAGCGAGCCCTTGGTGCTGGGGATGCCCTGCACGCGGGGATCGAGCTCGCAGGCGTGGCGCATCGTGCGGCCCACGGCCTTAAAGGCGGCCTCGATAATGTGATGCGAGTTACCGCCCGCCAGTTCGCGAACGTGCAGCGTGAGCTTGGCATCGCGCGCGAAGGCGTAGAAGAACTCGACGGCCAGCTCGGTATCAAAGCTGCCCACGCGCTCGGTGGGCACGGGCAGCTCGCAGTAGGCCTGCCCGCGGCCCGAAATATCAACAGCAGCCATCACAAGCGTCTCGTCCATGGCGATCGCCGCGTCGGCAAAGCGCGTAATGCCCGCCTTGTCGCCCAGCGCCTGACAAAACGCCTCGCCCAGCACAATACCCGTGTCCTCGACGGTGTGGTGCGCATCGACTTCCACGTCGCCCACTGCGCGCACCGTCAGATCGAACAGACCATGGCGGCCAAAGGCGTTGAGCATGTGGTCGAAAAACGGCACGCCGGTCGAGATATCGCACACGCCGCTTCCGTCCAGGTCGAGCTTTACGACAATGTCGGTCTCGCCCGTCTTGCGGGTTACCTCGGCATAGCGGTCCATCTACATCTCCTCCTTCACCAGCGCGGCAAACGCGGCCAGCACCTCGTCGTTTTCCTGCGGGGTGCCCACGGTAATGCGCAGGCAGTCCGCGAGCCCCGGCGCGTAGCTAAAGTCGCGCACCAGAATCGAATACTCGTCGCGCAGACGCTCGCGCACGCGCGTGGCATGCGGCGTGCGCACGAGCACAAAATTCGCCGCGCTCGGCCATGCCTCCACGGGCATGCCCTCGGCAGCCATTGCGCGCAGGGCGCACAACTCGCGCTCGCGCTCGGATGCAACTTGCGCCACCACGGGTGCATACGCATCGCGGGCACGCACGCAGGCAAGCGCTGCGGCCTGGCTCAGCACATTGACCGAATAGATCTGGCGAATCGCCGCGAACACATCGATGACCTCGGGCGCCGCGATCACATAGCCCAGACGCGTGCCGGCGGCGCCGAACGCCTTGGACAGCGTGTGCAGAATCACCAGGTTGGGATGCTCGGCGATAAGGCCTTGCGCCGTGGTTGCCGCGCCAAACGAATCGTCGGCAAACTCAACGTAGGCCTCGTCGACCATCACCATGCCGGGGCATGCATCGCACAGGGCCGCGACAAAGTCGAGCGACACCACATCGCCCGTGGGATTATTGGGCGAGGTCACGATTGCCAGGTTGCACTCGGGCGCCGCCGCGAGCACAGCCGCTTGGTCGAGCTCAAAGGTCGCCGGGTCGCGCCACACATCGCGCACCTCGGTCTGACAGAGCGACGCAAAGAACGCGTACTCGCTAAAGCACGGCGGGCAGTTAAGCAGGGTCCGCCCCGCGCCGCCAAACGCCAGCAGGTAGTTATAGAGCAGCTCGTCGCCGCCGTTGCCCACGCAGATATTCTCGCGCGTCACGCCATGCCAGGCGGCCAGCTCGTCGCGCAGGTCGTTGGACATGGGGTCGGGATAGCGGTTGAGCGGCGTGGCAGCCAGGGCTGCATCGATTAACTCGCGCACGCCGGCCGGCACGGGATAGGTGTTCTCGTTTGCCGAAAGGTTGATGCGCGTGGGCGTAAAGTTGGGATCATAGGGCTCGATGCCAGACAGGTAGGGCTGGACGAGCTCCTTCATGCGCGGCGTCAGCTCGGCCATGTTAGGCCTCCTCGCCGGTCGCGCTAGCGGAAGCCAGGTCCACGCCCTCGGCGACCGTCGCGGTCGCATCGCCCGGCCAGGCAACCTTGGTCAGGTCGGCCGCGGCCAGCGACTCGGCACTCACGGCATCCTCGCCCTGTTCCAGCACGCGACGACGCAGGGCGGCCGAAAGCGCGTGTGCCCACAGGCCCTCGGCCTCGGCCAGGCGCTGCGTAGCGGGAGCGTCGGAGAGCAGGCCCTCGGGCGTATAGCAAATGACGCTCGAGCGCTTGACGAACTCCTCGACCGAAAGCGGGTTGGAGAACAGGGCCGTGCCGCCGGTCGGCAGCGTGTGGTTAGGGCCGGCAACATAATCGCCGAGCGGCTCGGAGCTCCAAGCGCCCACAAAGATGGCGCCGGCGTTGCGAATGCCGCCGAGCAGGCCCATCGCATCCTTGCAGTGCAGCTCAAGGTGCTCGGGCGCCACGGTGTTCACGGCCTCGACGGCGGCGGCCATGTCGGCAGCGACCACGATGGTGCCCTCGTTATCGAGCGAGGCACGCGTGATCTCGGCGCGCGGCGACTGCGCCACCAGGATGTCGATGCCCGCCTCGACCTCGCGTGCAAACTGCTCGTCGCAAGTCACCAGGTAGCAGGCAGCCAGAGGATCGTGCTCAGCCTGGGCCATCAGGTCGGCCGCGACCACCATGGGCTTGGCCGTGGCGTCGGCCAGCACGCAGACCTCGGAGGGGCCGGCGACCATGTCGATGCCCACGTCGCCCGAGACAATCTGCTTGGCCGCAGCGACAAAGGCGTTGCCCGGACCGGTAATTTTGTCGACGCGCGGAATGGTCTCGGTGCCGTACGCCAGCGCGGCCACGGCCTGGGCGCCGCCCACCATATAGATTTCGTCCACGCCGCCGAGCTTTGCCGCGGCGAGCGTGTAGGGGCTGATAAGGCCGTCCTTTTGCGGCGGGGTCACCATGACCACGCGTTTGACGCCGGCAACCTTGGCGGGAATGGCGTTCATGAGCACGGTGGAGGGATACTGCGCGCGGCCGCCCGGCACATAGATGCCGGCCGCCGCGAGCGGGGTCACCTTAACGCCGAGCATCGTGCCATCCGTACGCGTGGTAAACCAGCTCTGCTCGACCTCGCGCTGGTGGAACTCACGAATCTGACGCGCGGCTTTCTCGAGCGCGGCGACAAAAGCCGGGTCGAGGCCTTCGAGCGCAGCATCGATCTGCTCCTGCGGCAGACGGAAGCTCTGCAGCTCGACACCGTCAAAACGCTGGCAGTAATCGCGCACCGCGGCATCGCCGTTGGCGCGCACGTTGGCCACGATATCGCGGGCGGCGTCGACGATGTTTTGCGGCAGCACACCCTTACGGTTGAGCTGGTTGGTAACGAGGCGCTCACCGGGAGCAAGCTTGATGGTCTTCATATCGGTATCCCCTATCGGTCGAGGTTGCGTTCGAAAAACGAGATGCCGGGCAGCGGCGCCAATCGGTCCGCAGCCCGGATATGGGGGCGCCCGTGCACGCTCGCGCTATTGTGCCGAGCCCGCGACGGGCTCAAAATGCTTGTCCTTAACGGCCGCGGCCAGGCGATCTGCCAGATTGCGTACGCGCGGATCCAGGCGCGCGGCGCCCGGGTTGACAAAGAAGCGGGCCGTGCAGTCCATGATGCGGCCGGTGATGACCAAGTCGTTGTCGCGCAGCGTGGCACCCGTGGCGGTAATGTCCACGATGCGATCGGTCATGCCGACGATGGGGCCCAGCTCGATGTTACCGTGCAGCGAAACGATGTCGGCGTTCACGCCGCGCTCGGCATACCAGGCGCTCGCGATGCGCGGGTACTTGGTGGCCACGCGAAGCGACCCGCGGCGGGCATAGTTGCGCTCGGCCTGGCCGGCGCGCCATGCGGGCTCCGCCTCAATGAAAGTGCACAGGCCGTAGCCCAGATCGACCAGCTGCAGAAGGTTGAGGTCGGCCTCGATAAGCGAGTCCCAGCCGCAGATGCCGCAGTCGGCGCCGCCGCAGCCCACAAAGGCGGGCGCGTCGCTGGGGCGCACAATGACAAACTCGATATCGCCGACCGCGCCCTCGCCGGCACGCGTGTCGCGACCGCGCACGATCAGGTGACGGCCGGGGTCACGCAGCTCAGAGACGTCCAGACCCGCGGCCTCGAGCACGTCGAGCGTGTCGGCTTTAAGCGAGCCCTTGGGCACGGCGATGCGCAGCGGGCCCTCGGCGCCACGGCCCGCGGCATGGTCGCCATCGGAAGCGGCATCCTCGGCCGAGGTGCGCGCGGCCTCCAGGCGCTCGAGCGAAAAGGCGAAGCCCGCCGCCGGCACCTCGATACCGTCGCCAAATGCGCCGGTAAAGATGGAGTCATAGCGTCCGCCCGAACCGACCGGATCGGGCAAGCCGCCGGCATAGGCCTTAAAGACCAGGCCCGTGTAGTAATCGAAAGAGTTCATGATAGAGAAGTCGAACGACAGCACCTGGGCGTCCTCGGGTGCCAGGCCCTCGACCAGGGCACGCAGCTCGCGCGTCAGCGGCGCGACGATACCGGCGGCCTCCAGCAGCGCGTCCACGCGGTCGAGTACCTCGGCGCCGCCGTGCAAGCGCGGCAGCTCGCTAATGGCGGCCTTGACGGCATCGGACTCGACGCTTGCCGCCACGCGGGCATCGAGGCCCACAAAGTCGTTGGCGTGCACGCAGCGCAGGGCCTCGGCAGCCAGCTCACGATCCTCGCATACCGCGAGCAATTCCTTAAAAGGACGCACGCTGCCTGCGATGATGCGCGCATCGGGAAGTGCCAGCTCACGCACGGCCTCGGCGACCAGCGAGACAATCTCGACATCGCCCGCGGTATCACCCGCACCGATAAGCTCAAAGCCCAGCTGTGTAAACTGGCGCGAGCCACCGGCGTTGCGCTGGCACTCGCGAACCACCGGCGCCTCATAGCGCAGGCGCAGGGGCAGGTCGGCCGCGTGCATGCGGGTCGAGACCAGACGCACGATCGGCAATGTGTTGTCGGGACGAACCACCAGCAGACGGCCATCATCGTCAAAAAGCTTAAACGGCGTGTCCGCGATGCGGCCGCCTTCCTCGAGTGAACCCTTGTCCTCGAGCAGCGGCGTTTCGACCGGAAGGTAATGATGCTCCCTGAAGCAGCCCTTCACCGTCAGCGCAATCTCCTCTCGCGCCTGAGCCTCCTCGGGCAATATGTCCCGGAATCCCCACGGTGTGGCCGTCATCTGGTGAGCCTCCTCATGCTGTGTTTCATATAGAGCAGAAGACCGGCATAGCTCCGCCGGTCTTCTGGGTACTTTAGCATACTAGAGTGCTTGCGGGGAGAATCGTCTCTCACGGCTCACAGCGTATTCATTTGGAAACATTGGAACGGATTGCCCGCGGCCCGCCTCTACAGCGAAGGGCATCGACAGTCCATCCGAAAAAACGTCCGAGCTCCCGCTCGCTCAGCGGAAGAGTTTACAGACGAGGGCCGGGGAGGCATGCTTTGTTTTGAGAAGTGGGCTCCGCGAACTTCTCAAAACAAAGCATGCCTCCCCGGCCCCGGCAATGTAATTTTGGCTGACCAAAGGAAGATGCGCAGCCCCAAGGCCGCAACGGCAAAGTCCCCATTACATTAAAAAAATATCAGCCCCCGCATATCGAAACGGTCGAGAGGGCCTTGCCCGGCTGGGCGGCCTTGCTCCGGGAAGTGGGCTTCGCGAACTTCCCGGAGCAAGGC
>CALDCF010000063.1 GCA_937937635.1 uncultured Collinsella sp. | reverse complement strand
TGTGACCTCCCGGTTATCAGCCGGACGCTCTAACCAACTGAGCTACAGGTCCATCGCGCAAGGGATATATTAGACGAGTCGTTACGCGCGCGTCAACAACTTTTTTGAAAAACTTTGAAGGGTGCCCGCCGAGTGGGCGAGATGGGTTAGGTTTGCTGCTCGGACAGTCCTGCGCAAGACGAAGGCCACATTAAGTGGCCTTCTTTGCGTGCGGAACTCGCGACAAACCTAACCCATCTCGCCCACTCGGCGGGCACGGGGTCCAAGGTTGTCAAAAAAGCGGTCGGCGCGCAGGTGCGCCGACCGCCGATATATGGGGTCTGATATTTTCTAGCAGCCGGTTCCTCTTACTCGTCGAGGAGATCCTCTGGCATGTCGTTGCCGTCGCCTAGGTCGCCTGGGGCCTCTTCGGCGTCGGCTGCGGCCTCGGCGCCAGCGCCTTCGGGCTTTTCCTTGGCTGCTGTCATGCGGGCTACGGCGCATACACGGTCGTTGTCGTCGACGGTCATCATCTTGACGCCCTGGGTGGCGCGACCGGTTTGGCTGATCTCGTCGGTCTTGACGCGAATGACCGTCGCGCCCTCCGTCACGATGAACAGCTCATGCTGCGGGCCCACCGTCTTCATGGCTGCGAGGTTACCCTTGCGCTCGGTCATCTGGATGGTGTAGACGCCCTGACCGCCGCGGTTCTGCTCCGGGTAATCCGAGACCGGCGTGCGTTTACCGTAGCCGCGCTCGGTAATGACGAACAGGTCGCCGTTACCGTTGGTAATCTCCATACCAAGAACGCTCACGCCTTCCTTCATGCCAATGCCGCGAACGCCGCTGGTATCGCGGCCGGTAGCGCGCACCTGGTCCTCGGGGAACATAATCGCCTTGCCCGCGGTGGTTGCCATGATGATCTTGTCACCCTCGCGCACGCGACGTACAGCGAGCAGCGCGTCGTCGTCCCTCAGGTTGATGGCGATCAGGCCGTCGCGGCGGCTACGATCGTAGGCGCTCATCACGGTCTTCTTGACCATGCCGCTCTTGGTGGCAAACATCAGGTACTCATCGGCGGGGAACTCGCGGCAGCTGATGACGCTCGCGATCTTCTCGCCCTCCTCGAAGGGCAGCAAATTGACGATCGCGGTGCCGCGCGCTTGGCGCGTACCCACCGGCAGCTCGTGCACCTTCAGGCGATAGACCTTGCCCTTGCTCGAGAAGAACAGCACGTACTCGTGCGTGGACGCGATAAACATCTCGTCGATGACATCGTCCTCTTTGAGGTTGACGCCCGACACGCCCTTGCCGCCGCGCTTCTGGGCGCGGTAGGCAGCCACCGGGATGCGCTTGACATAGCCGGTGTGGGTGATGGTCACGACCATGTCCTCGTCGGCGATGAGGTCCTCGACATCCAGGTCCTTCTCGACATGGCTAATCTCGGTGCGGCGCTTATCGCCGAACTTCTTGGAAATCTCGCGCATCTCTTCCTTGATGACGCCCAGGATTTTCTCCTCGTGCGCCAACAGGTCCTCGTAGTAGGCGATGGCGCGACGCAAGCCGTCCAGCTCTTCCTGAATCTTGTCGCGCTCCAGGCCGGTCAGGCGGCGCAGCTTCATCTCGAGGATGGCCGTGGTCTGCTCGGGCGTAAAGCCAAAACGCTCGATCAGGCGGCTGCTGGCCTCGGAGTCGGTCTGCGAGGAGCGGATGATGCTGATGACCTCGTCGATATGGTCGAGAGCCATCAGGTAGCCCTCGAGGATATGGGCACGCGCCTGGGCCTTCTTGAGGTCAAAGCGGGTGCGGCGGGTGACGACGTCGACCTGGTGGTCGATGTAGTGCTGCAGCATCTCGCGCAGGCTCAGGCATTTGGGAACGCCGTTGACAAGCGCCAGGTTGTTGGCGCCGAAGGTCGTCTGCAGCGAGGTGTACTTGTACAGGTTGTTGAGCACGACCTGCGGAATGACGCCCTTCTTGAGCTCGATAACCAGGCGGATACCCTTCTGGTTGGACTCATCGCGCATATCCGAGATGCCCTCGATGCGCTTGTCGTTGACGAGCTGGGCGATCTTCTCCTGCAGGGTACCCTTGTTGACCATGTAGGGAATCTCGGTAAAGACCAGGCGGCTACGGCCGGTCTTGGTGGACTCCACATGAGCCTTGGCGCGCACGGTAATGGAACCGCGACCGGTCTCGTAGCTCTGCTTAATGCCGGCACTACCCATGATGATGGCACCGGTGGGGAAGTCCGGACCGGGCATGATCTGCATGAGCTCGTCGACAGTGGCGTCGGGATTATCGATCAGGTAGCAGGTGGCCTCGATCGCCTCGGTGAGGTTGTGCGGGGCGATGTTGGTGGCCATGCCGACGGCGATGCCCTGGCTACCGTTGACCAGCAGGTTGGGGAAACGCGCGGGCAGCGCCTGGGGCTCAGCGAGCGACTCGTCGTAGTTGGGCTGCCAGTCGACGGTGTCCTTCTGCAGGTCACGCAGGAGCTCCATGGCGGGCTTTGCCAGGCGGCTCTCGGTGTAACGCATGGCGGCGGCGCCGTCGCCGTCGATGTTGCCGAAGTTGCCGTGACCGTCGATGAGCGGCGTGCGCATGGAGAACCACTGCGCCAGGCGGACCATGGCCTCGTAGACCGCGGAGTCACCGTGCGGATGGTACTTACCGATAACTTCGCCGACCGTCCAAGCGGACTTCTTGTGCGGACGGTTGGGGTAGATGCCGCTCTCGTTCATGGCGTACAGGATGCGACGGTGCACCGGCTTTAAGCCATCGCGCACGTCCGGCAGGGCGCGGGCGGTGATGACCGACATCGAGTACTCGATGAACGACTGCTTCATCTCGCGGCCGAACTCCGAAATCTGGAGCTGGCCGCCGTTGATATCCTCGCCGGCCGAGGCACCGCGGTCGACTTCGCCAAAGCTCTCCTCGAGCTCGGCGTCGTCGTCCTCTTCCTCATCATCATCGGCATCGGGGTTATAGACATCCGGATCGCCGTCCTCGCCCTGCTCAGCGCGGGCAAGCAGGCGCTTCAAATCATCGGGCATGCCGGCGTCGCCGGCCTCGTCCATACCCTCGTTGTTGTTGATATCGTCTGCCACGTTACCTCCTCATGGTTTGCGTGGTCCATTAATCATCCTGCCACGGAGACGGATTACCGGGAATGCCTGATAACCCTCCTAGGTTTTCCAGGTGCCCCAGGTTGCCCTGAAGGATGAGGGCGCACGCCTTGCGTGCGGCGCTCGAAATCCTGAAGGGCAAGATGGGGTGCCTGGGAAAGCTAGGCGTCAAGGAATCGAGCGTCATGGGCGTGCTTTTCAATGTACTCACGGCGATAGCCGACCTCGGAACCCATCAGTTCGCGCACGGCGCGGTCCGCCACCACGGCGTCCTCGATCGACACACGCTGCAGAATGCGGGTCTTGGGGTCCATCGTCGTCGAGGCAAGCTGCTTGGGGTCCATCTCGCCCAGGCCCTTGTAGCGCTGGACGGTGTAGCCCTTGCGTTTCTTGGTGATCTTGCCGTCCTTGGCCTTGCCGTCCTCGTCGTTATCATCGGGATTCAGGCCCAGGCTCTGGATGGTGTCGCGCAGGATCTCGTCTTCGGGCTGGCGGCCGTTGGGATACACGTAGTGAATCTTGTTGCGCACCTTGATGCCAAAGATGGGCGGGCACGCGACGTACACGTAGCCGGCGTCAATCAGCGGGCGCATGTACTTGTAGAAGAACGTCAGCAGCAAGATACGAATATGCGCACCGTCGACGTCGGCATCGGTCATGATGATGATCTTGTGGTAGCGGGCCTTGGTGATATCGAAGTCGCCGCCGTCACCGGCGCTCGTCGTGACGCCGCAGCCGATCGCGGTGATAAGCGATTGAATGGTGTCACTCGAGAACGCGCGGTGGTCACCCACGCGCTCGACGTTCAAAATCTTGCCGCGCAGGGGCAGAATCGCCTGGATGTCTCGGCGACGGCCGTCCTTGGCCGAGCCGCCTGCCGAGTCGCCCTCTACGATAAAGAGCTCAGTCAACTCGGCGTCGCGCACCGAACAGTCGGCGAGCTTGCCGGGCAGCGACGCCGTCTCGAGCAGGCTCTTGCGGCGGGTCGCCTCGCGCGCCTTGCGGGCGGCGTTGCGCGCCTTGCAGGCCTGTTGGGCCTTCTTGACGATCTCGCGAGCGGGCTTGGGATGCTCCTCGAGGTAATCGGCAAGGCCGTCGGTCACGACCTTGAGCGTCAGCGTGCGCATATAGGAGCTGCCGAGCTTGGCCTTGGTCTGGCCCTCAAACTGCGGATCGGGCAGTTTGACCGAGATAACGGCCGATAGGCCTTCGCGCACATCGTCGCCGGTCAGGTTGGCGTCTTTTTCTTTGAGCAGGTTCTGCTTGCGAGCGTAATCGTTAATCACGCGGGTGAGCGCGGTGCGGAAGCCCTCGAGGTGCATGCCGCCCTCGGGGGTGTAGATGTCGTTGGCAAACGACATGACGTTCTCGCCGTAGCCGCTATTCCACTGCAAGGACACCTCGACCTCGCCCATCTTGGTCACGGGCGCATCCGGATCCGATTTGCCCTCGATATAGATGGGCTCCTTAAAGGCCTCGGGGACATCCTTGCCCTCGTTGAGGAACTTGACGAAGTCGATGATGCCGCCGGCATAGCAAAACTCCTCCATATGGGGAGTCGCCTCGCGCTCGTCGGTCAGCACGATCTTGAGGTTCTTGTTGAGGAATGCCGTCTCCTGCAGACGGTTGTGCAGCGTGTCGAAATCGTAGATGCAGGTCTCGAAGATCTCGTCGTCGGGCCAGAAGCTGACAGTGGTACCCGTCGTCTCCGAAGTGCCCACGACCTCCATCTTCTTGACGGTCTTGCCGCGCGAGAACTCCATCTCGTAGATGTTGCCGTCGCGGCATACCTGTACGACCACACGCTTGGACAGGGCGTTGACGACGGAGATGCCCACGCCGTGCAGTCCGCCCGAGACCTTGTAGGCCGAGTTATCGAACTTACCGCCGGCGTGCAGGATCGTCATGACGACCTCGAGCGTCGGGATCTTTTTGATAGGATGCTCGTCGACGGGGATGCCGCGACCGTTGTCGACGACCGTGATGGAGTTGTCGGCGTGGACCGTCACCTGAATCTCGGTGCAGAAACCGGCCATGGCCTCGTCGACGGAGTTGTCAACGATCTCCCACACCAGGTGATGAAGACCGCTGGCGCTCGTCGAGCCAATGTACATGCCCGGGCGCTTACGAACGGCCTCGAGACCTTCGAGAATCTTAATCTCGCCGCCATCGTAATCGTTTTCGTTTGCCACACGTCCTCCTTCAGTTAAGAAAATGTGTATAGCCTTACTAGTTTATCGTAAAAAAATACCCTCGGGGACGATGGTATTTGGCTCTACAAGGCCACCAGATGCGATTTAAGGCTCTTTTTTGCCCTGCACGCCCTTGGCCCACTCGGCACTGGCTCTCATGGCGTTCTCGAGGGCCTCGCGCAGTTTTTGGTCCTCGATGGGTGCCACCTGGCGCTCAATCTCGGCACGCTCGGCACCGCTTAGGTCGGCATGCGGAGCCGGCGGACGCTCGGCCACGGCCGGACGCAGGCGCTCTTTGGCAGCGGGCGGTGTGTGGCCGGGGGCGGTCGTCTTGAACACCAGGCCGTCTACGTGCGCGCCGGCGCGCTCCATGCGCGCGCGGATAATCTCGCGCAAGAGTGTCATCTCCTGCGTCCATGAGGGCGAATCGAGGTACACCAGCAGTTCGTTGGACTCGGGCAGGTAGCGCAGGCCCGTCACATGGCGTCCCTCGCGCGTGCCCGAGCACACCGCATTCCAGGCGCGATAGACCGCACGAGATTCCTCCGCAGCCTCCATCTGCGCGCGGCGCTCAGGTGTCGCAGCCGCCAGGATGCGCTGACGCTCGGCATCCAAAAAGCCGCCAAAGGCAACCGTTCCGTTCTCGCGCTCGTAATTAGCACGTCTCACCCATGCTCACCACCTTGGCTCGATCAAGCAGGTCATCGGTAAAATACCCCAGATTGGTGGTAGTTATGACTGTCTGGATATCATCACCGATCAGCTGCAGAAAAGCGCCTCGGCGTCCGGCGTCGAGCTCGCTCATCACGTCGTCCAAAAGCAGCAGCGGCGCGGTGCCCAGGATATCGCGCGCCACGGCCACTTCTGCCACCTTCCAGGCAAGCACCAGCGTTCGCTGCTGGCCCTGGCTGGCAAATGAACGGGCCGATCGACCCGCGACGGAAAACTCAATCTCATCGCGATGCGGGCCCACGAGCGTCACGCCGCGGCGGATCTCCTCGTCGGCGCGCTCATCGAGCGCCGAGAGCATGTGCTCATACGCCCAGCCCCTGAGCTCGTCGCGATCCTCGGTGCGAGGCAGGCCGCCAAGCGTGGACACATAGGACACACCGGCGGGCTCGCCAGATGCCACGCGGCCGTAGGCGTCGCGCACATGGCCCGACAGCCGGTCGAGCAGGGCCAGACGATGCACGAGCAGGGCCGAACCGGCGCGGGCGATAGATTCGTTCCAGGCGCCGAGCATCTCGCGGCAGCACCAGGTCTCCTTGAGCAAGGCATTGCGCTGGGTCACGCAGCGCCCGTAGGCACTAGCCAGATCGGCATAGCGCGCACTCAGCTGAACGCCAAAGTCATCAAGCGCGGTGCGGCGCACGCTGGCACCGCGCTTGACCATATCCAAGTGGTCCGGGCAAAACAGAACGCTCGGCAGCACCCCGCGCACGCCGGACGCAGCGCAGCGCTTGCCGTTGCGGCTAAACGAACGCTTGCCATCTTCCACGCTCAGTCCCATGTCAAGCACGCGCCCATCACCTTCGAGCCTCAGCTCGACCTTGCATGAGCCCACGCCGTCGTGCACGAGCTCGGTAGCGGTGGGATGCCTAAACGAGGCGCCACTCGTCAGCAGCTGCAGCGCCTCTATGAGGTTGGTCTTTCCCGCCGCGTTGGGGCCTGCGAGCACGGTCACACCGTCGCTCAGGGCAAGGCGGTAACTGTCGAAGCTGCGATAGCGCGCAACGGAAAGATCGCGTGCGAACATGGTCATGGGTAGTGCTAGATGCGTACCGGCATGACCAGGTACAGGTAGTTGATCTTGTCGTAGGACTTGAAGATGCCAGCCTGCGAATAGCTCTTGAGCTCCAGCGTGATCTCTTTCTCCTTGGACAGGGCATTGAGGCAGCCAAAGATGTAGTGGTAGTTGAAGGCGATGGTACCCGACTCGCCCTCGGCCTCGACATCGATCGTCTCCTGCGCCAGATCCTGGTCGTTGGAAATGGAGGACAGGCCCATCTGGCCGTTCTCGACGTCAATCTCAAACTTGACAGCGGGGTTGGCGCTCGCGATAACGGCCACACGTTTAAGGGCGGCGTTAAAGGCGGCTACGTCGATCTTGACGCTCGTCACGCATGAATCGGGGATGAGCTGCTTGTAATTGGGATATACGCCCTCGATGCGGCGCGACACGTAGGTGGTGTTGCCGGCCTCAAAGACGACCTGGGTGTCGGTGGCGCCGATCATGATGGTAGCCTGACTCGCCATGATGCTCAGCGCGTCGTTGAAGGCGTCGGCAGGCACGTTGAGCTCAAAGGAGCCTTCGAGGGTCGAGGTCTCGACCTGCGTATCGCACACGGCCAGTCGGAAGGAGTCGGTCGCGACCAGGCGCACGGTGTTGTTCTCGACCTTCATGTGCACGCCACCCAGGATGGGGCGGGCCTTGTCAGTCGAGGTGACGCGCCACACGCGACTTACCATTTCGGACAGAATATCGGTCGGCAGCTCGACGGCGCTCTCGATGGCGTATGCCGGAAACTCGGGAAAGTCGTTGGCATCGAGCGTGTTGAGGCGGAAAGAGCTCTTCTCGCAGCCAATCAAAACCTGACGCTCGGACAGCTCAAAGGTGACCGGGGCATCGGGAAGGGTCTTGGTGATGTTGGAGAGCATCTTACAGGGAATCACCATCTCGCCCTCCTCTTCGACATGAGCCGCGATGCGGTGACGAATCGAGATGGTGTAGTTGGAGGTCTGGAATTCCAAGATGCCGTCTTGTGCCTTAACGAGCACGCCCGACAGAATGGGAAGGGTGGATGCCGAAGCGACGCCTTTCATAACGACGCCGATGGCTTGCGTAAGCGAGCTCTGGCTGACGGTGAACTTCATCTTTTAATACCTTTCTATAGATATAAATATCTTAATAATAGTAATAGTACTGACGAAACTGTTGATTACTCCTAAAAGTGCAGGTCAGCCCTAAAAAGAGAATCGACAGGAACCTGTGTGCAACCGGGCATGTTTTCCACGTTCAAAACCTGCGCAAAACTTTTCATCACCGCGGCTCGAGTTTTCGACACCTTATAACCGCCGTTTCGACAAGTTTTCAACAGGTGTGTCCATTTACCTACGAGCGCAGTGCAATTTTATCGCGCAGCGACTTGAGATCTTCGGTAACAGTCCGGTCTTCCTGAATCATCTTCTGAACCTTTTTATAGCTCGTGCTGACGGTCGAGTGGTTGCGGTTACCAAACTCGGCGCCCACGGCCGTCGTCGTCATCTCGCACATCTCGATCGCCAGGTAGATGGCGATATGGCGTGCCTTGGCGATATTGGCGTTGCGGCGAGGCCCGATGAGTTCCTCGTGCGTCACACCGTATTGCTCCTCGATGACGGACTGGACCGTCTGCACATTGATCTTCTTGGCCGATGTGTCGAAGTACTGGTTGGCGATGGCGTCGATGTCGTCAAAGGTGAGCTCCCCGCCCTCGCGCTCGCGATCGCCCGCTTCGCCGGCACAACGCTCGCAAAAGCTCTCGAGCTCGCGAATGTTGGTGCCCGAGACCTCGGCCATGTGTTTAAAGTGCGCGTCGGTCAGATGTCCGCCGTCGCCCCCGTAGGCCGCCAGCAGCGAGTCGTTGCCCGCCTCGGGCGCGGCGGCGATCGTGTTTTCGTAATAACGCTGCAAAATCTTGTACTTCATCTCGTAGCTGGGCTCCGCCACCAGGCACAGCAGGCCGGCATTAAAGCGACTGGTCAGGCGCTCGTCCATATTAAGGTCCTTGGGAGCGCGGTCGGCGGCGATCACGACCTTCTTGTTGTTACGGATAAATTCGTCCATCAACTGGAAGAAGTAATCCACGCTCGCGCGCTTGCCGATGATGTTCTGGATGTCATCGATGATAAGCACGTCGACGCCGTGGTACGCCTGCATAATGGGGGCGTTGCTCTTCTTTTGGCGGTCGAATTCCGTCATCAAGTCGTCCAGATATGCCTGCGAGTTGGCGTACTTCACCTTGATCTCGGGCGATTTCTCTGCCAGCTCATTTTTGATGGCGAGCAGCAGGTGTGTCTTGCCCAGCCCCGATTTGCCGTAGATGAACAGCGACGTGCAGGTACCGGGCGTGTCTGCAAGCATGGCGAATTTGAGCGCCGACCGGTAGGCAAGGCTGTTCTCCGGTCCGAAGACGAAGTTTTCAAACGTGAATTTCGAATTCGCTGCGAGGGGTGCCCCGTCCGCGTTTTTCTCGACTGCCGTCGGTGCCGCCGCCGAAGGTGCTGCCGGCGCTGCGGACGAACTCGCGCTTTTTGCCGGTGGCCTGCCATTCATTTGGGTCATCATGCGGCGGAAATCGTCAGCGGACAACGTGTTTTTGATTGCAATGCCCGATTCCTCGCCGGGTGTCGCCTCGTGTGCGACGGGCATATGCGTTGCGGTCGGGATGGGCGAGGGGGCTGGCTCTACCGCCGGTGTGACCGAAGCGGTCGGCTGCGGCGCCATGGTTTCACGGGAAACATCGTCGCGTCGAGGCTCGGGCGCCGGCGTTGCCACTGCGGTGGCGGTCGCTACCGGGTGAGTGTCCGGGGCCGTATTTGCCGAGGCACCTTGCGGTGCCACGATATTGAGCGCAATCGGTGCAAAGGCGATCTCTTCTAGGTACGCCTCGATGGTCGGCTGATGCTTTTTGAGCTGAGCGATGGCAAAGCGTGAAGGGGCCTCAATCGTCAGAGTGTCCTCGGTCAGGCTCACGGCGCGCGATTGTCCCAGCATATTGATGAGGCGTGCATCTTGGCCGTCGCGCTGACAAAAGGCGATGGCATCTCCCAGGATGATGCTTGCTTCCTCGTCCACTGTTTCTCCCGTTCCTTAACTTTGGGCTCGCACGCGAGCGCTGCCTATCTCGGTCAGATGATATTTCTGGCCATGTTTGATTACCAAGCCGGCCTGCGCCAAATCGTTGAGCGTTCGCGACCACGTGGGTGCTGAGTTTCCAAACGCTCGCGCCAGGTCGGTTGCACCACACTCCTGGTTTTGAGCCAGATAGCCCAGCGCCGCCTCGCCGCGCTCGCTCACAAATACATTTTGCTGCGGCTGTGCATATTGATTCGCCGCATTAGGATACATCATTTGAGCTGCTGGTTGTTGAGAACTCTGCATGGGCAGCGGCTGCTGTTGAAAACTTTGCGGCCACTGTTGGTAAGGCTGCGGAGGCATCTGTTGGGCCCATGGGTTGTACTGCGCCTGGGGCATTTGTTGGTACGGTTGCTGGTATCCCTGGGGATACTGTTGGGGATACGGCTGGGCGTACCCCTGCTGCGACATATATTGGGGAGGATACCCTTGCGGGTACGGTTGATAGCCCATTTGCGGGGCGTTTGGCATGGCCGCCGTCTGCTGCACGGTGCCTGTGTCCAGATCTGCCGAGCCTATGCTCTCCGGCATGTTTTGCACTGCGTTGCCCAGCGGTGCCTGGGGGTCTTGCATGGGATAATTTCCAGGCTGCTGCATCTGCTGCGCCACGGGCTGCTGTGCAAACGTGCTGGATAGGGGATATGCCGTCTGCTCTGCTTCGGGTCGCACGGCCGCCCCGCGCCCGCCAGCACGCTCGATTTCCTGCACGCGCTTGGGGTTCAGACTTACCGTCACGACGGTGCCGTTGCCCATGTTGTCCTCGATGGAGACGGCGCCGCCGGCGTTTTCCAAGTACTCCTGTACCATGGGAAACCCGGCGCCGGTACCGCGGATATACCGTTTCATCTTGCTGTTTGCGCTGGTAACGCCAAAATCGAAGGCACGCTCTTTGTCGTCGATGCCCGGACCCTGATCGGCAAAGCGGATGGTATCGCCGCCGTCGAGAATCGAGATGATGGGCTCTGCAAAATGCGCGTGGATAAAGTTTTCGACAATCTCGCGGATAACCATCAGCGAGATGCGCCCTCCCTGCTCTTTCATGCACTGGTAGACGGTGTTGGTTGTCTCTTCCAAGTAGGTACGGACGTCTTGCGGTTCGATGACGATGACACGCGGTGTCGACAGCATGTCATCGTAGACCGCGATGCGCGCTGCATACATGGCCTTTGGTGCTTGTGCGGTGACCTGCTCACCTTCGTTGCGTTTTTCGCGCACGCCGTTGATGTGCTCGTTGTCGGGTGCCGGATCACCGGAATCGACCATGGTGTAGAAGTCGTCAGACATGCCGCTCGCAATCTTTCAAAAGGTTTTGAACAAATAGTAGCTCACCGCGCAATGTTTCTCATCTTTCGACAAGTTTTCAAAACCTGTTGAAAACTTTGGAAAACGGACGAAAAGTTCTCAACATTTCCAACGCGACCTGTTGAAAACTCGATGAAATTTCGTGAAAAGTTGCCCGCCGCCTCAAATGCCGGTTCTGCTTATGGGGGAACCGTGTACTCTTTGCAACCTTTTACCTTTGATTTCTTGACATTTGAACATTGATTTCCCTACAATCTTCAAGCTCACGTGTCTATATCTGCGTCCGCGCCCCCGCGGACACTCGAAATGCAGCAGGAGGAACTTAAGATGAAGCGTACGTATCAGCCTAATAAGCGTAAGCGTGCCAAGACCCATGGCTTCCGTGCCCGTATGGCCACTAAGGGTGGTCGTGCCGTGCTCGCCCGTCGTCGCGCCAAGGGCCGCAAGCGTCTCACTGTCTAGCAGCGATACACACATCTCGCATGAAGACTATTAAGTCTCGGCAAGATTTCGAGCATGTGTTCAGTCAGGGGCGTCGTTTCAATCACCCTCTGATTCGAATGACCATATGTGAATCGGTTGGCGAAGGCGACTCCGGGAGGGTCGCCTTCGTTGGTGCTAAACGACTCGGTTGTGCTGTTGTGCGCAACCGATCTAAGCGTGTGATGCGCGAGGCCGCCCGCAGCTGTGGATTTCCCGTTGCGGGTTATGACATCATCTTGTTCGCGACTCCCAAGACGAGGGTTTCCTCGCCGCAGGAGATGGACAAGGCATTGCGTTCGCTTATGAAACGCGCCGGCGTTGCCGGGGAGGAGCGATGAGCAACCACGTTTTGCGACGTGTTGCCATCGCTCCTATTCGCATATATCAACAGGTTATTTCGCCCTTATTGCCTGACGCCTGCATTTATTACCCAACGTGCTCGCAATACGCTATCCAGGCGATTGAGAAGTACGGTGTTTTGAGAGGCTGCTGGCTTGCCGTGAGGCGCATCGCTCGCTGCAATCCCCTGCACGTCGGCGGTTATGACCCTGTGCCTTAGCGGGCACTCGCTATCGGAGGAAAACTTACATGTGGGATTGGATCGTTAACATCCTTTTCGAGCTGCTCAAGCTCATCCAGACCTTTGCGGTCGACTGGGGCCTGTCCATCATCATCCTGGTGGTCATCATCCGTCTGCTGCTGACGCCGCTTATGCTCAAGTCGACCAAGTCGACGGCTCGCATGCAGGTGCTGCAGCCCAAGATGCTCGAGATCCAGGAGCGTTATGCCGACGATCCCCAGCGTCAGGCCGAGGAGATGCAGAAGTTCTACAGCGAGAACAAGTTCAACCCTATGGCTGGTTGTCTGCCGCTGCTGATCCAGATGCCTATCCTGTGCGCCCTGTTCACCCTGCTGCGCAATCTGCCGCAGTACTTTAACGAGGGTACGTTCTCGTTCTATAACATCCTGCCCGACCTGACCACGACGCCGAGCGCCTCGTTTGCCGATGGCTTTATGGTTGCGCTGCCTGCGCTGATTTGCCTGCTTCTGTTCGCTGTCCTGACCCTGATTCCGCAGCTGTATATGTCGCGCAACCAGACTGGTCAGCAGGCCCAGAGCATGCGCATGATGGCCGTCGTCATGACCGTCATGATGCTCTGGATGGGCTGGAGCCTGCCCGTCGGCGTTCTGCTGTACTACGACGTGTCTTCTGCCTGGCAGGTTATCCAGCAGATCTTCGTGACGCAGAAGGTTATCGACAAGGCCAAGGCCGAAGAGGAGGAGCGTCTTCAGAACGCCCCGCTGCAGGTTGAGGTTACGCGCCGCGAGAAGAAGCCGCGTCCGCACAAGAAGAAGTAGTCGGGATATCATTCTTATTTAGGTACCTAACTTTTGGAGTACGTTATGTCTGAAGAGATCATCGAGGATATGCTTGAGGAGGTTGCCCCGCAGATTGCGGGCGATTATCCCGAGATTGCACAGCGCTACAAGGCCGGTGAAGAGCTGACCGATGAGGAGCTCGACACCATTGCCGATGTTGCGATTTCCATTCTGCGTTCCATCCTTTCGCACTTCGATGCCGCCAACTCTCCTATTGATGAGTACGAGGGCGACGAGGGTGAGCTGATTTTGGATGTTACGGCTCCTGATCTTGCTGTTCTCATTGGCCGTCATGGTCGTACCCTTGATGCCCTTCAGGTTATGTTCTCTTTGCTGGTAAGCCGCAAGCTTGGCTTTAGGTATCCGGTTGTGGTAGACGTTGAGGGCTACAAGAGCCGCCGTCAGGACAAGGTTGCCTCTATGGCTCAGTCTGCCGCCGAGCGTGCCGTCCGTACTCATAAGAGCGTTTCGCTTCCGCCCATGAATGCCTATGAGCGCCGACTGGTTCATATTGCACTTCGTAGCAATGATGCCGTCGATACCCATTCTGAGGGTTCTGACCCTGATCGCCATGTGGTGATTGTTGCTCGATAATCTACTCGAGCTTATGCTAAGGGGGCGTGGTTTCCACGTCCCCTTTTTTTGTCAAAAGTTCTCGACACACTGATTTTTGTCAGAAAGGAGCTTCTGTTGTTTGTACTTACAGATCTGCAGGCTGACGAGATGCTGAGTCGTCTAACCTCCTATTGCAAAGAGTATTCCTTGAGCGTAACTGATGCTGAGCTAAGGAAATGTATTCAGCATTTGGATTTGGTTCTGGAAACAAATAAGACAACCAATCTTACCCGTATTCTTAACGTAGAAGATGCCGCGGTACTTCATATCCTCGACTCACTTGTCTTGCTCCCTTATATCAATAAGGCTCCTGAGGGAGCTTTGCTCGATATGGGAACAGGTGCAGGCTTCCCTGGTATTCCATTAACGATAACCACGCATCGTAAGGCTACTTATATTGATTCTGTTGGCAAGAAGGTCGATGCTGTAAATTCTTTTGTTCATGCTCTTGGATTGAAATGTGGTCATGCAGTTCATGATCGCCTTGAAGAATATGCTCGAAGCCATAAGAAGCAGTTCTCTGTCGTAACCGCCCGCGCACTGGCCCCTCTACCAATTCTTGTTGAGTATGCGGCTCCGTATCTCAAGGATGGAGGGTTATTTGTTATCACGAAGGGCAATCCATCGGATAAGGAGCTTGCTTCCGGCATGTCAGCAGCTAAGATCTGCGGCTTCACTTTGCTTCTGAATGATGCAATCGATTTGCCTGAGGGCTTGGGCCACAGGGAGTTCATTGTTCTTAAGAAGAGTCATCCAGCATCCGTTTCATTGCCTCGTGCAAATGGCATGGCAAAGAAGAATCCGCTTGCCTAGATGTTTCACGTGAAACATAATGGATACTAGCAACTTGCAGTGTTTCACGTGAAACATGGCGGTTGATATCGAATCGGAATGTTTCACGTGAAACATCCTCCGTTTGACAGCTTTAATACACACCAGGAGGGACCGTGGGATTTCGCGACGTTAAGCGTTCGAAGAGCGCAAAAGACACGCGTATCATTGCAATCATCAACCAAAAAGGCGGTGTCGGTAAGTCAACGACGGCTGTAAACCTTGCAGCAGCACTGGGTGAGCAGGGTCGCAAGGCACTGATTGTTGATTTTGATCCGCAGGGAAATAGCACCAGTGGATTTGGAATTGAAAAGGAAGACCTTGAACACTGCATTTATGATGCGTTGTTGAATGATGTACCGGCAGAATCGCTTGTTCTTGATACAAATTGCAAAAAGGTATTCGTTATTCCGGCTACAATTCAGCTTGCAGGCGCCGAAATTGAGCTCGTAAGCGCAATTGCTCGTGAAACTCGCCTTAAAGATTTGCTTGAACCGATTCAGGACGAGTTCGATTTTATTTTCATTGACTGTCCTCCTTCGCTCGGCCTGCTTACAATCAACGCTTTGACCGCAGCAGACAGCGTTTTGATTCCGATCCAGTGTGAGTATTACGCACTCGAAGGAGTTACGAAGCTGCTTGAGTCAATGAAGATGGTCAAATCACGTCTGAACAAGGGCTTAGACACCTATGGCGTGCTTATGACCATGTATGACTCGCGTACTTCCCTGTCGAATCAGGTTGTTGAGGAGGTTCAATCGTACTTTGGTGATAAGGCGTTTAAGACTCTGATCCCTCGTACGGTTAAAATTTCAGAAGCTCCGTCTTTTGGAGAACCGGTAATTACCTATGCGCCTCAAAATAAGGGTGCAAAAGCGTATATGAACCTTGCAAAAGAGGTGATCAAGCGTGCCTAGCGCAAAGAAACGTGGCGGATTGGGACGTGGACTCAATGCTTTGGTCTCAGAGGCCGAGTATGAGACTGGTGGTTCTGCTGCATCGGCTTCAAATGCCGCTTCTGAAACAAAACTGCCCATTGAGGATATCGTTCCCAACCCTAATCAGCCGCGAATTCACTTTAACGAAACTGAACTTCGCGAGTTGAGCGAGTCAATCCAAGAACATGGCGTTTTGCAGCCGCTTTTGGTTCGCAAACATGGAAACGGCTATGAGATTATCGCGGGTGAGCGTCGTTACCAGGCGTCAAAGCTTGCTGGTCTTGAAGAACTGCCTGTCATCATTAAAGAAGTTAATGATGAGGAAATGCTTGCTCTTGCTCTTATCGAAAATCTCCAGCGTTCTGACTTGAATCCAGTCGAAGAGGCGAAGGGTTATCGTCAACTCATTGATGCCAGCGGCATGACGCAGGAGGCGTTATCAAAGGCTGTCAGTAAGTCTCGTTCTGCAATTACAAATTCACTTCGTTTGCTAGATCTTCCTGAAGTCGTTCAGCAGATGATTTTTGAGAGCAAACTTACTGCAGGCCATGCGAGAGCAATTCTCGCAGTTCCATATGAAGATGCCAGGATTCGACTTGCTGAGAAAGTTGTAGCGGAAGGTCTTTCCGTTAGAGCGACAGAAAATCTTGCTCCGTTGTTTTCTGCCGGAGAGACGCCAAGGACTCCGAGGCCAGCAACACCGCAGTCATTCAAAAAAGCTGCTCGGGTACTTCGTCAAGTATTTAACACGAATGTACGTGTGAAGAGCTCGCGTGGCAAGAACAAAATTGAAATCGAGTTCAAGGACGAAGATGAACTCTCCCGTATCCTTGGCGAAATGGTTCAATTTGGGCAGGAGGATCAGGATGAAGAATAAGATTCTCGCGGCCATTGCGTTGGCAACCACCGTCGCGGCTGGTGCTTTTGCGGGGTATAAGCTTGCGACAGATGATGAACTCCGCGGTCGACTGCTCCGCGGAGTTCAGGATATCGTCGATACATCTAAAAAGAAAATGGATGTGATGACCGAAGATGTCGCTATGCGCACTGCTCAGGTGACTAAGAATCCAAAGATTAACCAAGACTGGGTTAACCATCAGTGGGAAAATGTTGGTTATTAGGTACCTAACAATTACTTGCCTGTTTTGAAGGGGTCCTTGTCTGATACATGAGACAAGGACCCCTTATTTTGGCTAAAAACTAAGCTTACGTAAATCAAATCCATAAGTATGAAAACAAATGAAACAGCCCCGGTTGCATTATCTGCAACCGGGGCTGTCGGATGTTTCACATGAAACGTTATGGGGCACAGACTCTCCTATGCGTTCTTCTGTACCTTGAAGCGTTGCTTCAGCTGACCGCAGGCGGCATCAATATCATTGCCGCGAGAATTACGGATCGTGGTCTCGATGCCACGAGACTCAAGGCGGCGCTGAAGATCCTCAACCTTATGAATCGGAGACGGCTTGAGCGGGCTGCCCTCGATGTCGTTAAGCTGAATCAGGTTAACGTGGCACAGCGTTCCCTCGCAGAAGTCGCAGAGTGCCTGCATCTCGGGATTCGTATCGTTGACGCCTTCGATCATGGCATACTCATAGGTCGGGCGGCGGCCAGTCTTCTCCGTGTAGAGCTGAAGCGCCTCGTGCAGGCGGAGCAGGGTGTATTTCTTAACACCGGGCATGAGCTTGTTGCGCATCGACTGGATGGCGGAATGCAGAGAAACGGCAAGTGTGAACTGCTCGGGGATGTCGGCAAATTTGCGAATACCGGGAATAACGCCGCAGGTAGAGACGGTGAGGTGACGGGCGCCGATACCGATGCCATCGGGCTCGTTGAGGATTCGCAACGCCTTGAGAACCTCGTCGTAGTTGGCAAACGGCTCGCCCTGACCCATGAAGACAACGCTCGTGGCACGCTCGCCAAAGTCGTTGGATACATGAAGCACCTGGTCGACGATCTCCTGAGCTGTCAGCGAGCGCTTGAGGCCGTTAAGGCCGGTGGCGCAAAAGGCGCAGCCCATGCCACAGCCTGCCTGGGTGGAAACGCAGACGGAAAGCTTGTTGCGACGGGGCATGCCAACGGTCTCGACGGAAATGCCGTCGTGGTACTCGAGCAGATACTTGCGAGAGCCATCCTTAGACACCTGCTTGGTGAGCTCGGTCGGCGTGTCAAAGGCAAAAGCCTCTTTAAGCTGCTCGCGGAAAGCCTTAGGAAGGTTAGTCATATCATCAAACGAACAAACGTTCTTCTCAAAGACCCATTCGATGAGCTGCTTCGCGCGGAAAGCGGGCTGGCCGAGTTGTGCCACGAGCTCGCGAATATCGTTTTGGCTCAAGTCGCGAATGTCCTGAGATTTAGTCCTGGGATTCATGGAAGCCTTTCGATTTTGGGGAAACGTAGAGGGTATCGCTACAATATGGTATCAGCTGCAGAAATTATAGAGGAGGAGTCTGCCCATGCCGGGTAAAAGCCTAGAGAACATGCACGTAGCGGTCTTGGCGGGCGGTCATTCCGCTGAGCGCGAGATCTCGCTCAATTCGGGAAAGAACGTCGTGGCGGCCCTGAAGGAGGCCGGCTACACTTCGGTGAAGCTGCTCGACACGGCTGCCGATGATTTTATGGTAACCATGGCGACCGGCGGCTTTGACGTGGCGTTTATCGCCATGCACGGCGCCGGCGGTGAGGATGGTGCCATGCAGGGTGCCATGGAGACCCTGGGTATCCCCTACACGGCCTCGGGCGTGCTCGCGAGCGCCTGCGGTGCCGACAAGGAGGTCTCGAAGCTCCTGTACGCCAAGGCGGGCATTCCCATTGCCCCCGGCCTTGCGCTCGAAGTGGGCGATGAAGTCGAAATCGATCATATCGTCGAGGTTTGTGGCGAGCGCTGCTTTGTGAAGCCGGCCGTTAACGGCTCCAGCTATGGCATCTCCCTGGTCCACGAGCCCTCCAAGCTGCCCGCGGCCATCGCCAAGGCGTTTGAGTTTGGCGACAAAGTACTGGTCGAGAAGTGCATCGAGGGTACCGAGATCACCGTCGGCGTATACGGCGAGGATGACGTGCGCGCTCTGCCGATTGTCGAGATCCGTAAGCCCGAGGACTGCGAGTTCTACGATCTGGGCGTGAAGTATGTCGACCCTACGGACATCCATCGCATTCCGGCGCAGATTTCGCCCGAGAACTACGCTCGTGCCCAGGAGCTTGCCTGTGCTGCCCATAAGGCACTCGGCTGCCTGGGTATCTCGCGCAGCGACTTTATCGTGAGCGAGGACGGCCCCGTTATCCTCGAGACCAACACGATTCCCGGCATGACCGATACGTCGCTGTATCCGGATGAGATTCGCCACACCGATGACATGACGTTCCCGCAGGTCTGTGACAGTCTGATTCGCATGGGGCTTCGTCGAGCGGGCGTTGCATGCTAATCGAGGACGCTGTTTCGTCGGGAACGCCGCAGTTTGTCATCGATTCCTATGCCACGCTTGCCGAGCGCGCCAAAACCCAAGCGTTTGGTCTCATCGAAGAAGATGTTATCGTCCTCGATACCGAGACCACGGGTCTTTCGGTGCAGGACAACGAGCTTATCGAGATATCGGCGGCTCGCCTTTCGGGCCGTGAGGTTGTCGATCGCTTCGATACCTTCGTGCATCCCAAGCAGCTGATTCCCGCCGAGATTACCGAGCTCACGAGCATTACAAACGCCGATGTGGCAGATGCCCCGTCGGCCGTTGAGGCTGTCGCCGCTCTCGCCGATTTTGTCGGCGGCTGCCCGGTGATCGCACATAACGCCACCTTCGACCGTTCATTTATCGAGTCGGTCAAGGGCGGCGTCAACGTCAGTGACATCTGGATCGATTCGCTGGCACTGTCGCGCATCGCGCTTCCGCGCCTGGCCTCGCATAAGCTGTCTTTCATGGCCGACCTGTTTGGCTGCGACTCGGTGTCGCACCGCGCCAACGCCGATGTCGACGCCTTGTGTGGTGTGTGGCGTGTGTTGCTCGTGGCGCTCACCGACTTGCCTCAGGGCTTGATGGCGCGCCTGGCCGACATGCACCCCGACGTACCCTGGTCCTATCGTCCCATCTTCTCCTTCTTGGCGGGACAGAACCCCGGTTCCATCTTCTCTCTCAGCGCCGCCCGCGCCGACGTACTCAAGGCCGATCGGGCCGATGATCGCGTTGATGCGGACGAGCTACCGGTCCTTAAGATGCCGAGCCGCGAGGAAATCGAGGCGGACTATGCCCCGGGCGGCCTGGTTAATCGCATGTATCCCACGTACGAGCCGCGCGATGAGCAGATCGCGATGGCGCTCGAGGTCCGCGACGCGCTCGTTACGGGAACGCATCGCGTGATTGAGGCGGGGACGGGCGTCGGCAAATCGATGGCCTATCTGGTGCCGTTTGCCGAGGCCGCACGCCGCAACAACATCACGGTTGGTATCGCGACTAAATCGAATAATCTTGCCGACCAGCTCATGTATCACGAGCTGCCCAAACTTGCCGAGCAGCTGGACGGAGGTCTATCGTTTTGCGCCCTCAAGGGCTATGACCACTATCCATGCTTGCGCAAGCTTGAGCGCATGAGCCGCGGCCAAGTCGAAATTACGACTAAGCGTGATCCCGCCGACACGCTTACGGCAGTCGCAGTCATCATGGCGTACGTGTGTCAGTCGGCCGATGGCGACCTCGACTCGCTCGGCATTCGCTGGCGCAGCGTCAACCGTCCCGACTTTACGACGGCGTCGCGCGAGTGCGCCCGTCGCCTATGCCCGTTTTTCCCCGATAAATGCCTGGTCCACGGTGCCCGTCGTCGCGCGGCGCATGCCGATGTGGTGGTCACCAACCATTCCCTGCTGTTCCGCAATGTTGCGGCCGAGGGCAGAATCTTGCCTCCGATTCGTCACTGGGTAATCGATGAGGCCCACTCCATCGAGCGCGAGGCACGCCGTCAATGGGCGCGCGTGGTGTCGGCGGATGAATCGCGCGTTCTGTTTGAGCGCCTGGGTGGCTCGAGCGCCGGTGCGCTGAGCCAGGTTTCCCGCGATTTGGCAACCTCGGAGGGCTCTACGCTCTACCTGGGTCTTACCGCCAAGGCGACGTCGACGGTTGTGCGTGCGAGCATGGCGATTGCCGATGTGTTTGACGGCGTTCGCGAGCTTGGCCGCCGTGCCCGCGGTGGCTATGACAATGCGAACCTATGGATTGGCCCCGAGCTGCGCGAATCTGACGACTGGCATGATTTCTTACAGTCGGCCTACACTGCCATCGACGCATTGGAACAAGCCGACAAGAGCGTCGACGCATTGGTACAGGCCGTTGCCGCCGACAAGCCCGAGGTCGTTGTCGACCTGGGTGATATCTCGCGCCGCCTGCACGAGCTGGCCGAGAACCTCAAGCTCATCATTGACGGTACCGACGAACACTACGTGTATTCGCTGCAAGTCAATCGCCGCCTGCGCGCCGGCGGCGAGTCGATGACCGCGGAACGCATCGATATTGGCGAGGCCTTGGCAACCGAGTGGCTGCCCGAGGTCCACACGGCTATCTTTGCATCGGCGACCATGACGGTTTCCAAGAGCTTTGAGCACTTTAACCACGCCGTCGGCCTCGATCGCATCGGTGCCTCGACATCATCGTCGCTGCACTTGGATTCGAGCTACGACTTCGATTCGAATATGGCCGTGGTCGTGGCTGGGGATATTCCCGATCCGCGCGACCGCGAAGGCTATCTTTCGGCGCTCGAGCGCGTGCTGGTCGACGCTCATCTTGCCATGGGCGGCTCGGTGCTCACGCTGTTCACCAACAGGCGTGACATGGAGGAGCTGTACGATCGCGTCGAGCCCAAGATGGCTCGTGCGGGCCTGGAACTCAACTGCCAGCAGCGCAACTCGTCCCCTCGCCGCCTGCGCGATCGCTTTATCAACGAACCGACCTCGTCGCTCTTTGCGCTTAAGGCCTTTTGGGAAGGGTTTGACGCCAGCGGCGAGACGCTGCGCTGCGTCATCATCCCCAAGCTGCCGTTCTCGAGCCCCACAGACCCGCTCTCATGCGAGCGCAATCTGCGTGAAGACCGCGCTTGGGCGCGCTATTCGCTGCCCGAGGCCGTGCTCGAGGTCAAGCAGGCAGCCGGTCGCCTCATTCGCTCATCGACCGATTGCGGCGTACTCATCTTGGCCGACCCGCGCCTGGTGACGAAGGGCTACGGCAAGAAATTCTTAACGTCGCTGCCCACGAGCTCCTATCAGCGCATCGAGTCGGCACAAATCGGGCACTATCTACAGCTGTGGCGCGCACGCCACGAGCGGTGCCGCTAAAGCGGACAGACGAGGGATTTTGCCATATCGCACAGACGCTCTGACAGGGCGGGGTCATCCAAGATGCGGATGGCCCCGCCCGCTGCGATTACTTGGCTTAACAGCCAGCGCTCGGAGCCGTAGCGCACGTTCACTGTTGAGCTGTCCGCCCCATTGGGTTCAATCGACATGATGCCGGGCCAGTCTAGGCGCTCTGCCAAGGCGCGCGGCATGAGAAGCTTCGCGCTCAGCTCCGCCTGGGCGAGGGAGTCGTGGAGGGTCGCGGGCTCCGGCGCGTGGCGCACGACGGAGTCGTCGGTCAAGACCAGGCCCTCGATTTTATCCATACGATAGGTACGCTGTTCGTCGATCGCGACATCCCAGGCAATCAGATACGTTTGGTCGCCGTTTGTTGTGATGCGCAAGGGGTCGACCAAACGCTCGCGCGCCTGCGTGTCATCCATCGAGCGATACGAGATGCGGCAGCGAACGCCGTCCCGAATGGCGCAGCTCAGCTGCTGCCAGTGCGATCCGTGGGCGACGGTGTCAAAGACGCGCTGGTTGTAGCCGAGCTCTTTGGGAAGAAGGGCGCGCCGTATTCGAGCCGCCGCTTGGGGTTCGATCCCCAATGATTCAAGTTCATGGTTGAGCACAGCGCCCTCGGCGGCACTCAGGCGCAGCGGTAGCACGCGCCCCGCATCACCGGTGAGGACCACGCACTCGCCGCGGCGTTCGCAGATAATACGTGCGCCCGATTCTCGGTCCGCAAGTGTTGAGACGATCTCGAGAATCTCGTCGAGCGATGCCCCCGTGATATCAAAGCGACAGCAAAGCTCGTCTCGTGTCATGCCATTCTCGCCGGCGGCGTAGAGGGCCTCCATGATGTCGATGGCGCGCGAGAGTCTTTGCTCGCTGGTGAGTTTACGCACGGGCATGCTCGTGCACCGTCCTTTCGATGAGGTGATTCCACGCCTGCTTGAGAGAATCGGGGGCGACGGGCCTCATGCCATCCATGGCATGGGCCATGCAAAACGAGGCTGCGGCTTCAAAGTCGCGCACGTCAACGGCCCAGGTCCAACCTGCTTCGGTGCGCATGAGTTCGCCTCGTTCGCGTGTGAGACCGCTGATCATATCGGCCTGCGCTTCACGCGCGAACGAGAACGTAGCCGCAACGGGTGGGCGGTCGGCAAAATCGAACTCAAAGAATAAGTAATCGTTGAGGTTGAAATCCGCAGGAATGGCGTAGGCTTTCGAAGGTCTCCAGGCGCGAATGATGCGGTCGCAGCGGAATGTTCTGATATTGCCGGTGGCATTGTCGAGGCCGCAGAAGTATGCCGTACCCTCGCGCTCGAACATTCCGTAGACGCAAACGGTCCGCTCGCGTTGTTCGCCGCGTCCGTTTTGGTACAAAAAGCGCAGCGCGCAACGCTCGGCAAAGGCGCTCCATACCGCATCGACGGCGGGAGAGCGGCGGATTGGTGCCTCTCCTGTCGTCGACAGGCCGGTGAGGTAGGCAATCTTGGAGCGAATGTCGGCAAGCGGCGCGGCAAAGGTGGATGAGCCTGCCGCGAGTGTCTGGTCGATGGCATTGAGCAGGATGTCGGCATCGTCTGCGGTGATGAGACCGCCAGCGGCAAACGTGTGCTCGCGGTCAATCGTCCACGCGCTCTCCTCGGTTTCCTGCGCTCCGGCAGCACGAACCTCCCTGATAACGATACCGCGTTCGAGCAGCTTGTCGCGATCGCGGCGGAACTTGCGCTTGTCTGAGTCGATATTGCCCGAGCCGTATCCCAAATCGGAATCCAGGACGATTTGCTCGGTCGTCAGCGGTTCGGGAGAACTGTTGAGTACAAAGAAAAGGTTGAGGATGCGCTGAGCCGTTTTATCGAAACCGAGCTCGGGTGCCCCCTTTTTAATTGTCGCGGTCGCGTCGCTTGCCGTCATAGAATCCTCGCATGAGAAGGTCGTTTGATGCCATGATTTTAGTCCGATATGGAGATTAGGCTATATCCTTGTCCGCTCGCGGCGTTAAGATGCCCCGAATTCGGTCGTTTGCGCTCGCTCGGGGTATACTTTCGACTATATACGGTTCTAATGTGCATGCATTGGGCCTATTTGTCGGATTATGGATGTGGAGCGCACATGGCGAACACCCAGAACTATATTAACCACCTGCTGCAGAACACCGGCATTACGCCGGCGTGCAGTGAAGAAGAGCGCCTGGCTGCCGAGGATATCGCTCAGATTTTCCGCAACCACGGCTTTGACCCCGAGGTGCAGGAATTTAATGCTCCCGCGCCCAGCAGGTTGGCGTTTGCCGTTACCGGTATTCTGGCGTTTGCCGGCGCCCTGCTGATGGGCATCGGCGGCGGTATCGGCTTGGTCGGCACCTTGCTGGCCATTGTCGGTGCCGTGCTCTATGTGCTCGAGCGCACGGGACATCCCGTGGTTTCGCGCCTGGGGAAGACCGGTGTGAGCCAAAATGTCATCGCCTATCACAAGGCCTCGGGCCCGCTTGCGTCTCCGCGCAACCGCCCGGTCGTCGTGATGGCGCACTATGATTCCCCCCGTGCCGAGCTCCTTGCTCGCGAGCCCTACGCTCCGTATCGCGCGCTTATCGCCAAGCTCCTGCCTGTCGCCACGATCGCACCCGCGGCTGTTGCCATCCTGCGTATCCTGCCGCTTCCCGGCGTGCTCAAGGTGCTGCTGTGGGTTGTCGCGATTCTGGCCTCCCTTGTGGCACTGGCCAACGCCGCCAATATCATCTCCAACCGTTTTGTGCTTCCCTACACGTCTGGCGCGGTGTGCAACAAGTCCTCTGTTGCCGCCATGCTCGGTGTCATGGACAACGTTGCCCCCTATCAGGGCGAAAACGAGTTCCCCGACGACATTCCATTCGATACCTATTTCGGCGAGCAGAAGCGTCGCGCCGAGGAGATGGCGCGCGCGGCGGCCGAGTATGCCGCGGTCCAGCAGCAAAACGACTACGGCAACACCATTGAATATGAGGAACCTTCCTACGACGAGGACGAGTTTGGCCAGCCGGTGGCGCCTGACGATGTACCCGAGCAGGAGGAGGCTTTTGATGGGCAGATCGATGGTTTTGAGGGTGCCTCTGTCGACGAGACGCTGATTGGCGTTATCGCGCCCGAGGCTCAAGACCAGACTGCCCAGGCCGAAGTGTCCACCGAGGAAAAGTCCACCGCCGAGCCGGCGGGGGAGCCCGTGGCGGTCGAAGTTGCCGAGCCTAAGCCCAGACTCTATCGCAATGCCGCTGGCAATATCCGCTTTGGTTCGGATGCCATCCGTGCGCTTGGCATGCTGCCCGAGTCCTGCATGCTTGATTACGAAGAGGGCGAGGAGCCGACGTTTGAGCCGGAGCCTGCTCCCGTTGCACAGGAGCCTGCGCCCGCGGCGAATACGGCTGTTGCTCCCGCCGAGCCGGTCGCTGCCCCTGTTGCTGCCGCGGAGTCTGACGCAAAGCCCGCGCTCGATTCTGCAACCGGTCTGGATATTCTGGCGCCTGCCGCTCCGGCACAGGTTGAAGACGAGACCGCCGACGAAGACTATGACGAGTATCCGCAGCGCGTGTCCTATGAGAGTGACACCGATTTCTCGGCCGAGATTCCCTCGACAACGCCCCATGCCGATATCGCTTCCGCGTTCTCCTCGATTGGTGCCAGCGCTTCTAGCTTCTTTAAGGGTGCCTTTGCGAAGGGCAAGAAGTTCGTCGATGACTTTGAGGAAAAGCGCGCCGCTGCCCGCGAGGCCGCCGAGCGGGAAGCCATCGCCCAGCAGCAGGCCGCCGAGGCCGAGCGTGAGCGTGCGGCACAGGAGTTCGAGCAGAGCGAGGCCGAGCAGCCGGAGCCTGCCGATGTCGCCGACGCTACGACGTCCTTTGATGCGCAGCAGCCGGTCGATAGCACCATGTCATTTGATGCCACGATGACGTTTGAGAAGCAGGGCACCGCAATTGCCGAGCCCCTTCCCATATCCGATGATGCCCAGGACGCCGCCGATGATTCGGTTATCGACGAGGCCGATTCCGTTGAGGCCAGCGCGCCCGAGCAGGTCGAGGCTCCTGCGATGGAGCAGGAGTCCCCTGCGGTTGACGAGGCTCCCAAGACGGATGTGTCCAGGCCTTATTCTACGCAGATCTTTACCATGCCCGCGCCGAGCGACCCCGGCGCCACGGTGGCCGATGTCGCTCCCACGCAGGACGAGACGGTTGACTCCCTCATGGCGCAGATTTCGTCTCAGGTGCCTCCGCGCCAGCAAATGAATATCCCCGATCCGGCCTCCGCGCCTGCGCCCTCTTCGTCGCCGCTGGCCTCGGTCCCCGATCCGTCGCTGCCTTCGATGCAACAGGCCAACGTCGCGTCCCGCACGTCGCTGTTCGATCTTCCCGATCCTTCAGCACAGACAAATGATCCCTTTGCGACGGCGCAAGGTCCCGAGCCCACATCGGCACCGGTCTCGACCCCCATGCCCATCTCCTCGGGCGCACAGCCGCTCGAGACCATCTCGGCTCCCGCTTCGACGGGCGCCAAGCCGCAGAAGCGTGGCCTGGGTGGCTTGTTCGGTCGTAAAAAGAAGAATGAGCAGGACAGCATGAGCGACTGGCTGGGCGTCGAGGACGATTACGATGCCAAGAAGTCTGGCCGCGGCATTGGCTCGTGGGATAACTTCGAGGATGACGACGACGGTTGGAAGGGCGGCGCCACCTCCTCCGATGGTGCTTCTGCCGAGGATATGCTCTCGGCCGTTGCCTCCATGGGTGACGATGAGCTGCTCGGCCACGATATCTGGTTCGTCGCAACGGGCGCGTCCGATTGCGACGGCGCCGGCATGAGGGCGTTTTTGGCCTCGCATCGTGACAAGCTCCGCGGTGTGTTCTTCATCAACCTTGAGTCTATCGGTGCCGGCAGGCTTTCGGTGGTAACGGTCGAGGGCGAGCAGCAGCTCTTTAAGGGCGATCGCCGCATCATGAATCTTGTCAGCAAGGTGTGTAAGTCGTTCCACGTCGATTGCGGTGCGTTCGAGATGCCCTATGCAAAAACCGATGCATCCGCAGCGCTCGAGGCAAGCCGTCGCGCCCTTACGATCGCCGGTGTGGACGGCCCGCGCCTTGCCTGCGCTCGCACCGAGGATGACCTGCCGTACAACGTCAATCCGACCAATATCGCTACGGTGTCCGAGGTCGTGACCGAGGTCATTCGTCGTTCGTAGACAGATCCGCTAAGGAGTCAGCGTGTTTTCGTACATCAAGCGCCATTGGCCCATCTATCTGATCTTGACCCTGATCGCAATCGCATTGGGCTTTGGGGCCGCGTATGTCGTTGGCGTTAAGGGCTCGACGCCCGAGACAACAATGAACGAAGAGGTGGAGCAAGAGCAAAGTTTGGGTGCCGACGGTATTTCCGAGTCCGATCAGGCAGCCATCGATGGCGGTTCGTCATCTGCTGAATAGCCGATTCATCGTTTATGCGTAAGGCGGGCGAGCCGGGAGACTGGCTCGCCCGCTTTTATTTATCGTGCTAGCGCTTCCTTGTGGCTGACCTAAAGCGAGCGAACCATATGGCTGCAGTGCCCGAGGTCAGGAGTGCGGTGATGCATGCGGCGACGGCAACAGATCCCGTTGCCGGCAGGTTCTGAGGCAGGGCGCATCGTTGGATGACACGGTCCTCGTCATGCGCCTCGAGTTTATCGCCACCGCCGTTGCGGCAAAGGTCGACGCGCGCACTGTTGGCAAGTGCGGTTTGGGGCGTATAGGACGACGTTGCTTGCATATGCACGACTGCGCCTCGGGCATCCGAGTTAAGGGTCGCCTTGACATCGTCAAGATCGTCGTGTTCGTCTTTAAGGTCATCCCGGGTCCAAGAGCCCGCCTCGCTTCTGGTTGTAAAGTCGGCGGTTACCGCACCGTATTCAAAACGGATGCCCGTGATGACGGCGTCGTCTGTAAGATCAATCTCTTTCGTGTCGAGCGTGGCGGACTTGTCCGTCGGGATATCTGCTTTCCATAGGTGCCACCCGTCGTAATCGACGAGACGCACATCGTCGCCCAGCAGCTTTGTAACCTCTTCCGTTTCGAGCCAGGGATTGCTGTGCCCGTCGTCAAGCGTTGCATTGACCTGCTTTTCCGTATCGCTTGTTCCTGCCGGTGACGTTCGATACCACACGTTGCACAGCCCGTTTAGATCACCGACCGCAATAGGGGTTTCAACGGCAACAAGTTTCGCTGCGCCATCTTTGGCGCACTCAAGGTCGTCGGTGATGGTCAACTCGTCGACCCAGGTGCTCGACTCATTTTTGGCGTCGATGGTATAGGAGAAGGCGCCTTGCGTATTGGCCCGTGCTTTGGCTCGGTTTTTTCCGTCGCCGTTGGCAACGAGTTTGCTTGTGACTGGCTGTGCAATCTCTTGGCGCTTATCGACGCTTCCCCTGATCTCGATGGGGGTATCCTTCATGGCTATGGTTTGAACTTCTCCCGTGGCCTTTACTTCAAACGTTATCTCTTCGGCAAGGTCGTAGGTACGCGGAGACATCGTTTCGCGCAGGGTGTAGGTGCCGGGTGTAAGGTGCTCAATGTGGTGCGGTTTGCCGGATGAAGTCCAAGAATCGATTTCGTTGCCATTGGAGTCGCAGAGGACAAGCTCGGCACCTGTCACTTCCTGGTCTCCGCACGCGTCGACTTTGGAGACATCGATCTTGGTGTAGTCGTTGGAAACGTCAAGGTACATTTCGATCACGGGCGTTTGCTGGTCAGCGTACGACAACTTCACAGTATGTGGGGTTGGGTTGAGCAGATAGCCTTCGGGCGCTTGTGTCTCGACGACCTCGTAGGTGGCGGTACCGCATCCCAGCGAAAGATGGTCGACTCGCGCATACCCCCGTTCGTCGGTTGTAACGGTGGCGACGGTTTCGCCATCCAGGGCGACGATGCTGTCGTCGGCCCGCACGATGTCGCCGCTAGCGCGGATGTCAAACGTGGCTCCAGCGAGGGTGCGCCCATCTACAGCATCCGTCTTAATGATTTCGATGCTTCCGGTTGCGGCGTCGTCATAGAACGAGGCGACGGCGACCGGTGTCAGATTTCTGTCGGCGAGAATCGTTATCTCCAGGTCTTCTCCGCGCAGATACGGTTCCTTGGCCGATGTCTCGTGCACGTAGTATGTTCCGGGATTAAGTGATTCGGGCAGCGTGACGGCGCCGGTTGTATCGGTTGTGAAGGTATTCATTACATTGTGGGCCGGATACCAACATGTTTGCGAAACGGGCTCGTGGTGGCTATCGAGCAGCTGGAACGTAAAGCCGGCAAGTGGTACGGTGCCGCCGGTCTGAGCATCGCGCTTTACGATTTGAAGGTGCGTCGATAGGGCGTGGTTGTCAATGATGTACTGAAGCTCGGCGCCGTCTGCGGTCTGCTCTGCTGTGATGGTCCATTCCCCTGCTTGCTTAAATCCTTCAGGGACCGTTTCTGCGACCTCGCGAACGGTGTAGCCCGCGCGGTCGTAGGGAATGGCACCGTGAGCGCCGGCGGGTCGCTTGCCTGCTCCAAACCACGCTTCGGGCTGGTCTTTGGTGGAGGCAAAGCCGTAAACGTTTGTAGTCAACGTGCCGACGACTTGTTGGGAGCTATTGCTGACAACTTCAAAGACGACGCCTCCCGCCGGCTGCTCAAGGCCGGACTCATCGTTATCGCCATGGTCCTTAAACTTCGAGATTTCAAGGTCAAAGGCGATGGGGGTGTTGGGAATACGGCTTTCGAGCTCAACGATGCCCGTATCTCCGAGCTGCTCGGCACCGACGGTGTAGCTCCAACAGTCGTTTGAAATCAGGTAGCCCTCGGGTGCTTTCGATTCATAGATGGTAAAGGTGCCCAGAGGAACGTCATTGAGGATCGCCCGCCCGTTTTCGTCGGTCGTAAGGGTGCGAGTCCAGCCGGGAGTTGATTGCGAGACGCAGGTGAATTCAGCGCTCGCAAGCGACGCCCCAACCTGGGCGCCGGCATTCGTGGCGGCATCGATTTTTGCAATACGCAAGGTGATGGTGCCGGGCTGCTCGTTGATAGTGACATGTTCGCCGCTGTTTTGTGTGGTGAAGGCTATTCGGTCGCCTCGAGGGATATAACCTGCCGGGGCTTTGGTTTCGACCAGGTAATATGCCGTATTGGGCAAAAGCGTTGCTTGTGCACGCCCGTTTTCGTCCATCTGGATAGTGCCGACACGTGCATCGCCCGCACTTTCAAAGATATCGAAGGTTGCGCCATCGAGTCTGTAGGTGTCGTTACCGGCGGTGATGTCAGCCTGCGACGATTGTTTTTGGAAAGATACGGAGACGGCGGGCAGAACATAGAGCATGTCCTGGTGTCGACCCTCGCCCGAGACCGGGCCGTGATAACGCCTGGCTCGATGTGGGGCCGCCTTAATGGATCCGGACTTAGCGCTGTCGTAGAGCCAACGTGCAGCCGCTACGGCTTCGGCGTTTTCGTAAAACCTACCGCTTCTGGCAACTCCCTTGCTATTTGTATACGAATAGGTGCCGTCGGGGCGCGTAGTTCCGTTGAGCATCCACACGGCAATCTGGGTGGCGGCGCGGGCGAGATCGGGCGACAGATTGTGGCCGCCAAAGGATGTACTGGAGGGGTATCCGTGACAGACGATGGCGGCAAATTCGTCATCGAGCCATGTCCAGCCCTGGTCATATGTGCGCCATGGTCCTCCCGGCTTGCTGGGACCGGGGCAGTCTTGATTCATGCAGTACGAAATCGAGGTGTCCTGTGCCTCGTATTTACCGACACCGAAGGGGCCGCAACCGTCGCTTATGGTGCGGAAATTAAGGGCGTCACTCCCGTCGGCGGCGAGTGCTGCCCTTGGGGCCAGACAGCCGATCAGAAAAAAGAGGAGCAGGAGCAGCGGACCTGTTGCGATTGCGCTGTGGACAGAGTGCGTGGGTGCGTTGGACATGGCTGCTCCTTATCCCTCGTGCGCCGCACGGGGAGGCCGCGGCGCTTGGGATGAGGCTACCGTCATGGTTCATGCGGGTAAGTACCAGAAGCTGACCAAAAGCTTGCCCGATTTCTGACAAACCGAGCTCAAATACAACAATCAGATAAAAGCGCAGGTAGAAAATGGTAAGAAAAGAAAGACGAAGGTCCTCATCTCCACAATTGGCGCGGTTTTCAAACGATTCTCCATAGCTAAAACAAGCATCGACACCCTTGTATCGAACAAGACAACCGCGTTATACTAGCCAACACACAAGCGGGCATCGCCAAGTGGTAAGGCATCAGCTTCCCAAGCTGACACTCGCGGGTTCGAGTCCCGTTGCCCGCTCCATTCGAATTTCAGGCACGGTAACGTTTCGTTACCGTGCCTTTTTCAATAAAGCGCCGGGACTCGAACCCGACAGGGTGCGAGCGTTAAATAAACGCGAAGCGTTTATAGCGAGCAGGCGAAGGCGCCGGCAGGCGCCTGAAGCCGGTGCGGATTTGCGAAGCAAATACGCGGATGTCCCGTTGCCCGCTCCATCGAGCACGGGAGACCTCGGGAGCGTCGGATTCAACCCATTTTGCCCGCGCATGGGCGTAGGTCCGGGTGTGTCGCCGCAGCCGGCGCGTATTTGCTTCGCAAATACGCGGACGTCCTCATGCCCGCTCTATGCCACAAAATGTTAGGTTAATGCCTGCAGCCCATACTCGCACCCGCGCACGGTACAATGGTTGGGTTACGACCAACGTGCCAATAACCAAAAAGGAGCCGCTATGATCGATCGCTATACCCGCCCGGAGATGGGACACATCTTCTCCCTCGAGAACAAGTACGCCATTTGGCAGGAGATTGAGGTCCTGGCCTGCGAGGCTCAGGCGGAGCTCGGCAAGATCGGTATTTCCAAAGAAGAGGCCCAGTGGATTCGCGACCACGCCAACTTTGAGAAGGCGAAGGTTGACGAGATCGAGGAGGTCACGCGCCACGATGTCATCGCCTTCCTGACCAACATGAAGGAATATATCGACGCCGATATTCCCGAGGGCGAGCCCAAGCCTAGCCGCTGGGTTCACTACGGCATGACCAGCTCCGACCTGGGTGATACTGCTCTGTGCTATCAGCTTACTCAGGCGTGTGACCTGATTATCGAGGACGTCAAGAAGCTCGGCGTGATCTGCAAGCGCCGCGCCTTCGAGGAGCGCAATACGCTCTGCGCCGGCCGCACCCATGGCATCCATGCCGAGCCGATGACCTTCGGCATGAAGTTTGGCTCTTGGGCGTGGGAGCTCAAGCGCGACCTTGATCGTCTTGAGGACGCTCGCAAGAACGTTGCCTTCGGTGCCATCTCGGGCGCTGTCGGAACGTACAGCTCCATCGAGCCGTTCGTCGAGGAGTACGTTTGCGAGCACTTGGGCCTGGTCCACGATCCGCTGTCCACGCAGGTCATCAGCCGCGATCACCACGCCTACCTTGCCGGCGTGCTTGCCACTACAGCGGCCACCTGCGAGCGCATCGCGACCGAGGTCCGCAACCTGCAGAAGACCGATACGCTCGAGGCCGAGGAGCCCTTCCGCAAGGGCCAAAAGGGCAGCTCCGCCATGCCGCACAAGCGCAACCCCATCACCATGGAGAAGGTCTGCGGCCTGTCGCGCGTCGTGAAGTCCAACGCCCAGGTCGCCTTTGACAACGTTGCCCTGTGGCACGAGCGCGACATTTCGCACTCTTCCGCCGAGCGTGTCGCCCAGGCCGATAGCTTCATCGCACTTGACCATATGTTCCAGTGCCTCATCCGCGTTATCGACGGCCTGCAGCTGTATCCGGCCCGTATGATGGCCAATCTCAACAAGACCCGCGGCCTCATCTTCTCCTCCAAGGTCCTGCTTGCCCTCGTCGACACGGGTATCACCCGCGAGGATGCGTACGCCATTGTGCAGGAGAACGCCATGGCCACCTGGCACGAGGTGCAGGATTGTGTCTCTGGTCCCACCTTTAAGGAGCGTCTCGAGGCCGATCCGCGCTGCACCGTCAGCCAGGAGAAGCTCGACGAGATCTTCGATCCGTGGGACTTCCTCACCCGCATCGATACGGTTTTCGATCGCCTGGAGCAGCTGAGCTTCGAGTAGGGTTAACCTAATTCGACCGCTTGCGGATGCATTTCAACCTTTGGCGCCTTGCCCGTCTTGGGCGAGGCGCTTTTTTTACTGTCGCATATGCGCCCGGGTAATAGAATGAACTTCCACTGCTGTTTCGATGAAAGGGGGCACGTGCCCAGACGCATCAAGCGGGCCACCATCGTCTCGTTTACGCTCATACTCCTTGTTGCCGTCTGTGCGGGCGCCCTGACGTATACCGTTCGAAGCAGTTCTTCCTCCTCGAATGAAGCTGACAGAGATCTCCCGGTGCTCAAAATCGGCGTTACGGATAACGACCCCTATGTGTATGTCGATACCACGGGCGATTACGCCGGTATCGATATCGATATCGCCCGCGAGGCGTGTGAGCGTGCAGGGCTCAAGCCACAGTTTGTCGATATTGACTGGAACGATCGCGACCGGCTGCTCAAAAACGGTGATATCGATTGCCTGTGGTGTGATTATTCGCCTTGTTATCGCGAGGATAAGTATTACTGGACCGAGCCGTATCTAACCCTGACGGTCTCGGTTGCCGCCAAGAAAACGAGTGGCATCAAGTCCTTGGCGCATCTCGATGGAAGTAAGACCATTGCGGTGATTGCGGGTTCGGTGAGTGAACGCCGATTGCTTGCGGGGGATCTGGGGGTCTCGTCGGACGTTCAAATCAAATCATATGGCTCTGCCGAACTCTGCAAAGCCGCTCTAGCCAAAGGGTACGTTGACTGCTGGATGGCGGATGTTCAGTCGCTTGACCGACTCGTTGCTCAGTATCCCGGCGTTTACCGTGTGTTTGCTGACAATGTTATGACGGTTGACCTGGGTGTCGCGTTTGATGATGCCTATGAGGGAGAGTACGTCAAAAACCTCAATACCGCGCTGTTCGACATGGATCGAGATGGCACGATTGACCGTATTGTGGGCAATTACAAGACAGGAGCGACGACGGACGGGCAAGGAGTAAATCAATGACAAATGATGAGCACCGCTTGAGTCGAAAGACTCTGATCGTCATAGCTGCCAGCGTTATTGTCAGCGCCGTCTTGTTAGGCCTGTTGTATACGGTTGGAACCCATCGCTGCCTCGAAAAAACGCTTGGGTTTGGCCAAGAAACCATGGTGTTTTTGGAAAACGCTTGCGAAAAATATGACCGCTACGAACAGGGGAGAAAAACCGAGGCGACGCACGATTTGCTCGCCGCGGTCGAATCGTTTGCGACGTTCCTGTCCTCTGACCGCGTTGAGGTTAACGACGATCTTATCGAGCAATTTGTCCATGCTGAGAACCTTTCGGGGCTGATGGTCATGGACTCCGATGGCCATATGGCTGCCCACTACGACATCGATGGTCGCGATCCGCTCATGTTGTGGCGAGAGGAGCTGGCCTGTTCGTCGGTCGTATCGATGTATCAAGGTTCCAAAGTGTCCTACTCAACTGTCGTCGAGCGCCGTGGTGTCGTTTTTGCCGTCTGTGCTGTCCCGTATGGCGACGGTGTTGCCCTGGCATACCGCTCATTTGTTCCCGATACGGCGGACGACTATTCATATACCATAGCCGACATGCTTTCGAACAGCACCTTCCACCAGGGCCCCACGGTGCTTGTTATGGAGGGTGCGGAGATTGTCTCGTCCAACAGTGCCGATACTGACGTGTCGCTCGCCCGACTCCTCACCAGCGCAGGAGTTGAGTGGAAAGACGACGGCCTGACGCGCATCGAATATCGAGGAGACAAATGGTATGCCGTACGTGCGGCATACAAGGACTACCGCCTGTTTGCGCTGTATCCCAAATCTGAGGTCATGTCTGGCAGGATCACATTTGTCGCCGCTGGCGTCTTGGTGTGCCTTGCGTTTTGGGTCGTGGTGCTGTTGGCACGTAGTATTGCCGATCGTCGCAACTTGGCCGAAAAGGACAAGCAGCTTGGCATCATCAATGCCATCAGTTCCACGTATGAGTCGACCTTCCTTTTGCATCTCGACACTCTCGAGATCGAGGGGATCAATATGTCGCCGGCGATAGCGAAGATATTTGCCGAGCACAGCGAGGCATATGACTTTATGGACACGGTCTGCCGGGATATCGTGAGCCCCGAAAGCCGCGAAGCGGTTGTGGGACTCGTAGATATAAGTACGCTTCGTGAACGTATGGAGGGCGTACCGTACTTGGCTGCCGAGGTGCGAGATTGTCGAGGCGCCTGGTACTCGCTACAGGTTGTCCCCCAGCATCGCGATGAGCAAGGCCGGCTGGAGTCGGTCGTCGTGGCGACGCACAACATATCGATGGTCAAGCATGCCGAGGAGCTGTCATATCAAGACAAACTGACGGGGCTTCGCAACCGCAACTATCTTGAATCGCGCGGAGATAGCCTGGTAAACGAGGACTTGCCCGTGAGCGTGATTATGTTGGACTGCAATTATCTCAAGCGGACCAACGACATCTATGGTCACGAGATGGGGGATGAACTGCTGCGACGGACGGCGTCCGTGCTGCGGCGGGTGGCTGGTGCGGATTATCTGCCGATGCGCCTTGGCGGCGACGAGTTTTTGCTGGTTTGCCCCCATACTGACAACGAGTCTGCGCTCGGGCTAGAACAGGATCTTCGTCTCGGTCTTGCCGCGGTAAGCGATGAGGCCCTGACGGTCAGCGCATCGATTGGCGTGGCGACCGTCGAGACGGCTGGAGATACGTTGGCCGATGTATATCGTGTCGCCGACCACAATATGTATCGGGAGAAGCGCACGGTCCACGCACAGGGTGCGGACTGCTAATCTTGCCCCCACCAGTCCATGCATCGTAGGATGTTGAATCGGTGCTTGCGATCATAAGTCGGCCCAGGCGGGGATAATAGACGTCTGAAATTTCTTTCTGAGAGGGGATCTCAATGATTAGTTTTGACTACAAGCCGCAGGGTGTATGCTCTCGCAATATTCACCTCAATCTCTCTGACGATGGCAGCAAGGTGCTGGGCGTTGAGTTTACCGGCGGCTGTGACGGCAATCTCAAGGCAATCTCCAAGTTAGTCGAGGGTGCTCCTGCCGATCGCGTAATCGAGGTTCTCGCCGGTAATACCTGCGGTATGAAAAAGACCTCTTGCGCCGATCAGCTTACGCGCGCTATCGAGGCCGCTCGCGCCGAGATCGCCTAATGGGTATCGCCGACCACATCAAGAATGGAATATCGCGCCGTGGCTTTGTGCTCGGCGGTGCTGCCGCGGGCGCTGCCACGGTGCTTGCCGGTTGCTCGAAAAAAACGGGCACCAGCGACGATGCCGCCGGCGAGCCGCAGGTTATCAAGGACGATTCGAAGATTGTCTCGATCACTGATGAGTACGAAGCTGTTGATATCGATCTTGAGCCCACGGCCTCGTGGACGCTGCCGCTGGGCACGCTGCTGTACTACTGCGATGGTGACTACGCTGCCGCGATGATGGCGCCCGCTTCTGCCCTGCATGCCAATACGCTTGGTGTGCTCAACCTGGGCGATGGCTCGCTTACCACACTTATCGAGGATCCCGTTGAGGGAACCGGTTATGCGTTTTACGACGTTCGCGCGGGTGATGGCGTGTTCGCGTGGGTCGAGATGAACTTTGCCAATGCGTCTTGGAAACTCTATGCGCAAAACCTTGCAGGCTCCTCCCTTACCGGCAACGCTGTCGAGCTCGACCGCGGTGGCGAAAACTACGATCCGCCGCTCTTCACAGCGTATGGGTCGTCGGTCATCTGGTATAAGATGCCCTCGTCCGGCGGCAGCAAGACGAGTAACGATTCGTACTGCTATCGCCAGTCGCCCAGCGAGTCCAAGCCTGAGACTATTTGGAAGTCGACGGGCCGCTTCGCATCCGCCCCGCGTGTGAGCGACGGCATCCTGACCATCTCGCCCCGCGTGCACAATGATGAGGGCGTCTATTACGGTATGACGGCGATCGACCTGACCGACGGCAACAACACGAAGCGAGCTCAGCTGGTGCTTCCTTCGTCGGTTTCGCCTTTCGAGGCCGTGTATATGGGCGACACCTTCGTGTTCTCCATTGAGGCGACGTATAACGGTGTGGGTAGCCTGGGCAATATGGGCACCTATATCGGTAACGAGGGCGGGCCGTACCTCTTCCTTTCACGTGAGCCGCTCGCGTGCGCTGCGGGAAGGAAAAATAAATACCTGGTTAAAGTCCAGGCGTCGCATTTTTTGATTGACACTTCGGCTAAGACCTACGGCTCGCTTCTGTCGCCCGACCGAGCCCTGGAGTATGGCGATTATCCTGCTACGGCGGGTAAATCGAACTCGTTCCTAACGTACGCAACGGTGCGAAACAGTCAGGGAATTCCCGAGACGGTTACCGCTCGCTTGTTCTCTCTTTAGTCTCCGAGGGGTTAAAAAGGCGTCGACAGGGGAATAAGCGCGTTGTGACTATGAGTACCGCCCGCCGAGCTATCGCACCCATGCGATACCCGGTGGGCTCAGGTGCGTTAAAATGAGCTTGTTCTTAGCTAATTGAGACAGGGGGGCCGTGTTATGGCTTCAGATGCAAAAAAGATTCTGCTGGTCGAGGATGAGAAGGCAATCCGTGACGCTGTCGCTGCCTATCTCGAGCGCGAGGGCTATTGGGTTGTGGGCGTCGGCGACGGCCAGTCCGCTATCGAAGAGTTTGAGAAGCATCAGTTCGACCTGGTCGTGCTCGACCTCATGCTCCCTAAGATTCCCGGCGAGCGCGTTTGCCGCACCATTCGCGACACCTCGGATGTTCCCATCATTATGCTGACGGCCAAGGGCGAGATCGAGGACCGTATTATCGGCCTCGAGCTCGGTGCCGACGACTACCTGATCAAGCCGTTCTCGCCGCGCGAGCTTGTCGCGCGCGTACGCGCCTTGTTCCGCCGTGCCCACCAGGCCGATGAACCGGCCGTCGAGGTGCTCGACTTTGGCGATCTGGTCATTGACATCTCGGGCCACAAGATTTTGGTCGAGGGCAAGGAAGTTGACCTGACGGCTTCCGAGTTCAAGCTGCTCACCACGCTTGCCCGCCACCCCGGCCGCGTCTACAACCGCATGGAGCTGGTCGAGAAGGTGCTCGGCTACGACTTTGAGGGTTATGAGCGCACCATTGACAGCCACGTGAAGAACCTTCGCGCCAAGCTGGGCGACGACCCCAAGAAGCCCAAGTGGCTCTACACCGTCCACGGTGTCGGCTACCGCTTCGAGGCTCCGACCAAGACCGATAAGTCGGACGAGAAATAGGGAAATCACATATGACACCTGCGCGCTTTGAAATCGGACAAAAGCACAAGCAGGAGAGCGAGGCGGGTTCCAAGGCTAGTTGGAACACGCCTCGTTCCGATTCACGGCCAACGATGAGCTATCCCTCGCGCATGGCACTTGCTTTTGCTCTGACATCGCTCATGACGGTATTGGTGCTGGTGGGCGTGGTCTCTGTTGTGTGGGGCACGGTCTTTTCGGATTACACGCGCTCCAATATCGTCGAAATCGCAAATTCCGCTGCCGAAAAGCTTGCGACGTCGTATGAGGAAAACGGCAATTGGACTGCGGGCGAGCTACGTACGGTCGCGACATCGAGTTTGGTATCCGACGATTTGGGTATGCAGGTCGTCAACAAGAAAGGCGTTGTCGTTTATGACGACTCATGGCCTTCGGCAAGCGCGACCGCCGATGTGCGCGAGAGCGAATCAGCGTCGAGCAGCTCGAGCGGGAAAAAAGCATCGCATAGTCCGGTCTCGTCGGCTCCCACCGGCTCCGATAGCGTTGCAAACGTCGAAATCATAACGTCTTCGGGCGAGCATGTCGGACAAGTAAAGCTGTGGGCCATCGGCTCCGATGCCTTGCTCACCAAGGCAGATTCTGCGTTTAGGGAGAAGACCTTTAACGCCATGGCCCTTGCTGCGGTTGTTGCAGTTTGCATTTCGGTCGTTATCGGATCACTCGTGTCGCGCATGCTCACCAAGCCGATTCACCGTATTACCAGCACGGCCAAGCAAATTCGCGATGGCGATCTGTCTGCTCGTACGGGCTTGCGCGGCGATGACGAGATTGATCAGCTGGGTGAGACCTTCGATGAGATGGCCACTTCGCTCGAGAAGGATATGAAACACGAGAAACGTTTGACCTCGGACGTGGCTCACGAACTTCGTACTCCGCTTATGGCCATGCTCGCAACGGTCGAGGCCATGCAGGATGGCGTATATCCTACCGACGATGAGCACTTGGAGACTGTTGCTTCCGAGACGCGTCGCCTGGCTCGTCTGGTGCAGCAGATGCTCGACCTGTCGCGCATGGAAAACAGCACGGCTCCGCTCAACCTTGAGCCGGTGGACATGGTTCCTTTCGTGCGTTCCATCGTCAATGCCCAGGAGCGCCTGTTTGTCGACCGCGATCTGCGCTTGCGCTTTGCTGACGAGACCCAAGGTCACGACGATGTCGTCGAAGCCGATCCCGACATGATCACACAATGCGTCATCAATCTCATGAGCAACGCCATGCGCTACACCCCCGAGGGCGGTTGGGTCGTGGTGTCGGTGCTCAGTGACCGCAAACACGTCAGCATCGCCGTTTCTGATACCGGCATCGGTATTGCCAAGGATGACTTGTCGCGCATCTTCGGCCGTTTTTGGCGCGCCGATGCCAGCCGTGCCCGTGAGGCGGGCGGTCTGGGCGTGGGCCTCGCCGTGACCAAGCAGATTGTCGAGCGTCATCACGGCTACATATCCGTGGAGTCGGAGCTTGGAAAGGGTACGACTTTTACGATTCATCTGCCTCGCGAGCACACGGCGGACGCGGCATCTACTACAATGGAGCACTAGCTTTTCGCTATTCGGTGAAGGAGGGGTTTCGTCCCTGCCGCTCCGAGTTTGCGAAAACGTGCGGGAAAGAACCCGCATTACTGTCGTATTTTGGTAAGGAGTGACTCACGTGACAACGATGGAGCGTCGTCCGGATTCCCGTGGCAAGGTTCGTGATATCTATGATGCCGGTGAAAACCTGCTGATGGTCGCCACCGACCGCATTTCTGCGTTCGACTTCATTCTTCCCGACGAGATTCCGTTTAAGGGAGAGGTGCTCAACCGCATCTCGGCATTCTGGTTCGATAAGTTTGCCGACATCGTTCCCAACCACCTCGTTTCCATCGACCCGGCGGATTTCCCCGAGGAGTTTGCTGAGTATCGTGACTACCTCGCCGGCCGCGCCATGCTGGTTAAGAAGGCCCAGACGATTCCTATCGAGTGCATCGTCCGCGGCTATCTGACCGGTTCGGGCAAGAAGACCTACGACGAGAACGGCACCGTCTGCGGCATCCAGCTGCCTGAGGGCCTGACCGAGGCTTCCAAGCTTCCCGAGCCGCTGTTTACGCCGTCCACGAAGGCCGAGATCGGTGACCACGACGAGAATATCTCGTTCGAGCGTTGCTGCGAGATCGTGGGCGAGGACATCGCCACGCAGATTCGCGACCTTTCCCTCAAGATCTACAAGGCTGCCGCCGAGTATGCAGCGACCCGTGGCATCATCATTGCCGACACCAAGTTCGAGTTTGGTGTCATCGATGGCAAGGTCACGCTGATCGACGAGTGCCTCACGCCCGACTCCAGCCGTTTCTGGCCTGCCGCCAGCTACGAGGAGGGCAAGATTCAGCCCAGCTACGACAAGCAATTCGTCCGCAATTGGCTCAAAGCCAACTGGGATATGACGGGGGAGACCCCGCACCTGCCCGCCGAGGTCATCGATGGCACGTCCGAGCGCTATCGCGAGGCCTTCCAGATCATCACGGGCTCCCAGTTCACAAGCATGAAGGAGAACGCATAAGTGAGTACCCGTAGCGCCACGAACAAGCGCACGCAATCCCACGAGGTTACCGGGGTTGCGCGCAAGTCCGCCGCATCCGCCAAGCCCGCCCGTCAGGCAGCGAGCTCTGTCCGCGTCGTGCCGGCTTCGTCTAAGGCACGCCGCAAAGAGCTCGAGAAGGGCGAGAACCTCGAGGGCCTCTCTAAAGAGGAGAAGCGCGCCCGCAAGGCTAAGCAGCGCGCCAAGGAGGATCGCATCTACACGGTGTCGAATATCCTTCTCAAGCAGGATGAGGACTACACCAAGCGCCGCCGCATCTGGTGGGCCGTGCTCGCTATCGGCATGGTGCTCGTCGTGGCCATTTGGGCTTCGCTGTACTTCGCTCCCGCTGGCATGGTGTCCAGCCCTGTCCAGATGGTCGGCATCGTTTTGTCTTACATCGTCATTTTGGGTGACTTTATCTACGACTTTGTTCGTATTCGTCCCCTGCGCAACATGTACCGCACGCAGGCCGAGGGCATGTCCGAGAACAAGCTCAACGCCCTTATCGAGCGCTCGGCTGCCGAGGAGGACAAGAAGGACTCTAAGAAGAAGTAGCGTTTGCATGCATACTTATCGCTAAGATATAAGGCGCGTCGTTTTTGCGGCGCGCCTTTTTACTGTTCTATAGATAGATGGAGTGGCACATGATTCGAGCTGCCCTGACGGTCGAAGAGGCTCTGGAGGGCATGAAGGCCCTAGAGCCCAAGATTAAAAACTATGCGCGCCTGGTTGTCCGCAAGGGCGTAAACGTCAAGCCCGGCCAGGAGGTTGTCGTTCAGTCTCCGGTCGAGTGCGCGCCGTTTGCGCGCGTGGTGGTCGCGGAGGCCTATGCCTCCGGTGCCGGTCACGTGACGGTTATTTGGGCCGATGACGCCGTGACGAGGCTCACGTACGAGCATGTCGAGAAAAGCTATTTTGAGCAGACGCCCGAGTGGAAGCGCCTGCAGCTTGATTCCCTGGCCCAGGATGGTGCCTGCTTTATCTTTATCGAGGGTGCGGACCCTGCCGCCCTTAAGGGCATCGATCCCGCTAAGCCTGCTGCAGCTTCTAAGGCAAGGAACACGCAGTGCAAGGTCTTCCGCCGCGGACTGGACTACAACATCAACCCGTGGTGCATCGCCGGCGCGCCGGTCGTTGCCTGGGCGCGCGAGGTGTTCCCGGGAGACGCCGATGAGGTTGCAATCTATAAGCTGTGGAATGCGATTCTGCACACCGCTCGCGCCGATGGCCAGGACCCGGAGAGCGACTGGGAACTCCATGACGCCGCATTCGAAAAGAACCTGCGTTTCCTGAACGACAATCGTTTCGACTACCTGCATTACACCTCGGCAAATGGAACCGATCTGACGATTGGCATGACGAAAGGTCACGAGTGGGCCGGCGGCAAGGGCAAGACGCCCGATGGGCACCCCTTCTTCCCCAACATTCCCACCGAGGAAGTCTTCACCTCGCCTGATCGTATGCGTGCCGACGGTATCGTGTATTCGGCTATGCCGCTCATTCACCACGGTAACAAGGTTGACGATTTTTGGATTAAGTTCGAGGCGGGCCGCGTAGTGGACTACGATGCCCGCGTGGGTAAGGCGACGCTTGCGAGCATTATTGACACCGATGAAGGTGCCGCTCATCTGGGTGAGATCGCGCTTATCTCCAAGAACACGCCGATCCGTGAAAGTGGCGTTCTGTTCTATGACACGCTCTATGATGAGAACGCTAGCTGCCATCTCGCGCTAGGTGTCGGTTTCCCCGAATGCATCGAGGGTGGGTATGACATGTCCAAGGAGGAGCTCCTGGAGCATGGCGTAAACGTCTCGAGCACGCACGTCGATTTTATGATCGGCACGGACGATATCGATATTACGGGCATTACGCCTGATGGACGTGAAGTTGTGATTTTCCAGAACGGCCAATGGAGTTGGGAATAGTCCCAGACCGTGGTACAATGCCACCCGCGGGCCGTTAGCTCAGCTGGCAGAGCAGGGGACTTTTAATCCCAAGGTCCAGGGTTCGAACCCCTGACGGCCCACCCAAAGATTGTTGAGACGGTCAACTTCGGTTGGCCGTCTTTTTTGTCGCCCTTTCATGGGTTCGAACCCGTCGGGGCGCGGAGCTGAGTAAACGCGTGAGCGTTTGCCAGCGCAGCGCGCAAGGCGCGAAAGCGCCGCAGCGGCAGCCTGCGGAGCAGGCTGAACCCCTGACGGCCCACCCAAAGAAAGGAAAACGAAATGAAAACAGATAGATACGGAATTAACGGCAGCACATTAAAGATAATAGCAGCCATTTCGATGGTTCTCGATCATGTAAGCAGGATCGTCCTGACCAATGGAATTATGACTCACGCATCGTACAGTCAGATATCAGACGAACAGTGGGCGATTCTAAGCGAGGCTTCGGATGTGCTTCATGTTCTTGGCAGAATTGCATTTCCCATATTTTGCTTTTTGATAGTTGAGGGATTTTTGCATACTCATGACATAAAGAAGTACCTGCGAAATATGCTTGTCTTCGCAATCATTGCGGAGCCCATATACGATTTCGTTCAAACCGGGCAACTATTCGACCTTCGGCAACAAAATGTTATGTGTGAGCTCCTGCTTTCCTTGGTCTTTTTGATTATTCTGGAAAAGATACGAAGCCTTTCAAAATGGAAGAGATGCATCGCAGAAATTGCTCTGATTGTTTTGACAGCACTGGCAGCTGAATACACTAAACTAGATGGCGGTGTGTATGGCATTCTGCTTGTGGCTGCATTCTATTTATTCCACGACAGCAAGGCCAAGATGATCTTTGCTGCAGTATGCGCAGTGCTCCTTTCGTCATGCCATATAGTTGGCGGCGGATTTGAGTTTGCTGCAGCTAATGTACTTAATCCTGATGCTGCTGCCGCGGTTGTTTCGTTGCTGCTTATCAATTTTTATAATGGCAAGCGAGGGCTGAAGCTGAAATACTTCTTCTACATTTTCTATCCGGCGCATCTTGCTCTGCTTTATGGTGTCTCACTTATTGTTTTGAACTGTCTTTAAAAACTCTCAAACAAGTCTCTGAAAACGGAAACAAATTGACCCTAAGACTGCTTGTGAATTTCCGGAAGACCTGAGAGATGCGAGGATAGGCAACGAGGGCTGCAGAGAGATGCTTCTCAGTTCTCTGGCGGATCGCACGTATCTGTATGAGGATCACTTCCACACACTCATTAATAACAGTGATAAACACGGCAGATCCTCAAAACATGAGGCTGTGGAGGTCGAACGATGCTTCGAAAGCATGAATGGCAGCGAGAAAATGAGTTCGGAAGCGCCCTCTGGATGATCCAGCATAGAATAGAAAGCGATCGGCTCCGGCTGGTCGCTTTTTTGTTGCCGCGCCACGGGTTCGAACCCGAACTTCTCTATATATAAGAACGCTTGGCGAACAAAACCTGCCTTTTACCGACGGGAAACAAATAGCTGATGCTTTTGGAGTAAAGTGGCGCTCCAGAGATGACCGATGCCTTAACACCTATAAACCAGCTGGTCATCGCCAATATCAGAAGCCAATGCTTCAGTTTTAACCTCAGTGATGCGACTGAGGGACCTATTCATTTGTGAACAAAATATGGAGTGCGCGATTCCCGCCCCCGGCGCCCCTCCGGTCT
>CALDCF010000062.1 GCA_937937635.1 uncultured Collinsella sp. | reverse complement strand
AGCGGCGTGGACCTCACCCGCGTGAGCGTGCCGCTGGGCCTGGTCGCCATGGTCTACGAGGCGCGCCCCAACGTGACGGCCGACGCCGCGGGCATCTGCATCCGCACCGGCAACGCCTGCATTCTGCGCGGCGGCTCGCTGGCCTATCACTCGTGCGCCATGATTGCCGAGCTGCTGGCCGATGCGCTGGAGGCCAAGGGCTTCCCGCGCGAGGCCGTCTCGATGGTCGAGTCCACCGACCGCGAGGCCACCGGTGAGCTCATGAAGCTTCGCGGCATCGTCGACGTTCTTATTCCGCGTGGCGGCGCGGGCCTAATCCAGCGCTGCGTGCGCGAGTCGCTCGTGCCGGTGATCGAGACGGGTACGGGCAACTGCCATATCTACGTGCATGAATCCGCCGATTTTGACAAGGCGCTCAACATTATCGTCAACGCCAAGACCCAGCGCGTGGGCGTGTGCAACGCTGCCGAGTCACTGCTGGTCGACCGTGCCGTGGCAGATTCGTTCCTGCCTGCGGTCGTGGCCGTGCTGCATGACCACGGCGTGCTGATTCACGGCGACGAGGCCACCTGCGCCGCGTGTGCTACGGCCGGGCTTGTCGAGGGCGACGACTACGTTGCCGCGACTGAGGAGGACTGGGGCCGCGAGTACCTGGCGCTCGAGATGAGTGTGAAGGTCGTGGCCGACGAGGACGAGGCCATCGCGCACATCAACCGCTACGGCACGATGCACTCCGAGGCCATCGTTGCCGAGGACGAGGCCGCCTACGAGCGCTTCCTGGATGCGATCGATGCTTCGGCCGTATACGCCAACGCCAGCACGCGCTTCACCGACGGCGGCGAGTTTGGCCTGGGCGCCGAGATCGGCATCTCGACCCAAAAGCTCCACGCCCGCGGCCCCTTTGCCGCCGAGGCCCTCACCACCTACAAATACAAGCTCCGCGGCACCGGCCAGGTCCGTCCCTAAACCTACCAAAAAGGGACAGGTTTATTTTGGCAGGTTTTATCTGCGGTTTTG
>CALDCF010000061.1 GCA_937937635.1 uncultured Collinsella sp. | reverse complement strand
TTGTGGAAGCCGCCGATGAGTGCCACGCCCATGTTGTGCTTACCTGCGGCGGCACGGGACTTTCGATGCGCGACGTGACGCCCGAGGCGACGCGCGCCGTCTGCGACCGCGATGTGCCGGGCATTGCCGAGGCGATTCGCGCGTACTCGATGACCAAGACGCGCCGCGCGATGCTGTCGCGCGCCGTGTGCATGCAACGCGGTCATACACTTGTCGTAAACTTTCCCGGATCCACCAAGGCAGCCCGCGAAAGCTGGGAGGCGATTGCAGATCAGCTGGAGCACGCGGCACAGATGACGGCGGGCGGCGGACATACCAACTAAGCGGTTTACCTGCGGCGGAGCGACCCGAACGGTTGCTCCGCCTTTTTGCTTGATGCCGAGGTGAAGTCGATGCGCGCCGAAATCTGAAAATATATTCTTAAACGAGAATAATTTCTCACTGCCATTATTCGCGCTGAAGTATAATCTGATTTCAGAATAAAGCCCGCGGTGGGGTGCCCGGGCACAAGGTCCGAAAGGGTTCAATATGTTCGATATGGTTTCTCGCCGCGGTTTCGTTTCGCTTTCTGCCGCTGCTGCCGCCGGCCTTGGCCTTGCTGGCTGCTCCGGTAACAAGGCATCCGAGCCTGCTGGTTCCGACGCAGGTTCTGCCAAGTCCTCCTCTAAGAAGAAGGCCGTCGAGCTGCAGATTTTCGCCGCCAACTCGCTCGAGAAGGCCCTTCCCGAGGTCCAGAAACTCTACACCGACCAGACCGGCACCACCTTTGCCGACACGCAGTTCAAGGCCTCTGGCGACCTGGTCGAGCAGATGAAGGCCGGCGCTGCCGTCGACGTGCTCATCACCGCTTCCAAGGGCACCATGGACGATGCCGAGACTGCCGAGCTCGTCGACACCGACACCCGTGAGGACATGTTCGTCAACGACCTCGTGATCATTCGCGCCGAGGGCTCCGACACCAAGGTCGAGGCCATCGCCGATGTCGCGAACCTGGACGGCAAGATCGCCATCGGCGACGCCAAGACCGTTCCGGCCGGCAAGTACGCCAACCAGGCGCTGGCCTCCGTCGGCCTCTACACCGGCACCGAGGGCGACGACGGCGAGTACGCGCCCGAGATTGCCGACAAGGTCGCGCTGGCCGATAAGGTCGGCACCGCTGCCGCCTACGTGTCCACGGGCGACTGCGTGGCAGGTTTTGTCTACAGCTCCGACATCTACCGCTACGACGGCATCGAGGAGGCCTTCGTGTGCCCCGAGGATTCGCACAAGCCCATTGTGTACCCGGGTGCCGTGGCCGAGAGCTCCGAGCATGCCGACGAGGCCAAGGCGTTCATCGACTTCTGCCTGTCTAACAAGAAGGCGCAGAAGATTTGGGCTAAGTACGGCTTTGAGCTTTCCGAGTAGTGCAGAAGAGCGCTGCATAACGATATGCTTGAGGGCGGGCGTTCTTGCGATCGCCCGCCCTATTTAGATTGAAGCGGCGTACCCGCGCGCCGTTGCCCCGTATTTGAGGAGTCGCCCGTGTCAAGGAAAACGATTTGCCTGTTCTCTGCGTTGGCGGCGATTGTCTGCGCACTGACGGCGCTGCCTGGGGTTGCCCGAGCCGAGGCGCTCTTCGCCACTGCCGACGGACGCCAGGCGACCGAGGACTCCGCGCTTATCGATGGCGTCGATTTTGGCCTCAACGCCTTCGAGCGCAACGCCAAGGGCACGGCCCGCTCGTTTACCGACCAGCCCGAGGGCTATCGTTTTCCTATCTACAGAAAGACGTCGCTCGTAACGGTGACCACGCCTACGAGCATTGTGGTGTGGGTCGATGCACATACTGCCAAGGAAGCGGGCCTCGATATCGCAAATGCCTCCGACCAAAAGGCGCTCAAGTTGATGCTCGCGGGGCTCGACAAGTCTCACTCCATGGGAGGCGCGCTGCTGGAGGACTCCAAGCTCGAGTGGGTGTTTACCTCGGACAATGAGCTGGTACAGGGCGATTACCGTTATCTGTTTAAAGTGAAGGGCGACGACGGCGACTACTACACCGTCGTGAATGCCGCGGACGCCGCAAACACCGGGCTCAATCTGGGTGACGGAGCCCTGTGGAGCGATAACGCCGCCTTGGTGCCGTATGCGAGTGTCTCGACGACGGAGCCGCCCTCGCTAGCGGAGCGCGCCGCGACCTTCTTTGGCAGTATTGACTACCGCCCGTTTTGGGTGTCCATCAAAACGAGCGGTCTCGCCTTGGTGATCGCGTTCGCGCTGGGCCTGTTTGCCGCATGGAAGACCATGGGCACCACGAGTCGCATCAAGGGCCTGCTCGATTCGGTCTTTACGATTCCTATGGTGCTGCCGCCCACGGTCTGCGGCTTTCTGCTCCTCATGCTGTTTGGCCGCTCGACCGGGGTGGGCCAGTGGCTCATCGCGCACGGCATCTCGATCGTCTTTACCTGGCCCGCGGCGGTCATTTCGGCCGTCGTTGTGTCGTTTCCGCTGGTCTACCGCACGGCGCTCGGAGCCTTCGAGAGCCTCGACACGCAGATGCTCGACGCCGCGCGCACGCTCGGGTGGTCCGAACGTCGCATCTTTACCAAGCTTATGATGCCGCTCGGCTGGCCCTCGATTGCCGCCGGTACGGTGCTCGCCTTTGCCCGCGCCATGGGAGAGTTTGGCTGCACGCTGTTCTTTGCGGGCAACTATGCCGGCATTACGCAGACCATTCCCATCGCCATCTACTTTGAGTGGATGGGCGGCAACACGTCGGTAGCTCTCTTTTGGGTCATTGTCGTAATCGTGTTCAGTTTCCTGGTCATCCTGTTCATCAACATGTACACGGCGCATTCGCAAAAGTATCGCGAACGGGGCCTTTCCCGTGCGGAGCGCAGGCAGGCCAAAGATTTCGCCGGACAGGGCGATTCGCTCGACCCGGTCGGCGGCGATGCGCTGCGTATCGATCGCGAGGCGCTGGCCGAGCTCATGCGCGATGACGCCGTCTCGACGGGAGGTCGATAGGCCATGTCGCTCGTTTTGGATATTAAGAAACGTTATCCCGGGTTTGTGCTCGACATGCAGCTTGAGGCCGGCGAGGAGCGCGTGGCACTGCTGGGCGCCTCGGGTTGCGGCAAGAGCTGCACGCTGCGCTGCATTGCCGGTGTGGAGACGCCCGACGAGGGCAAGATCGTCGTCAACGGCGTGACCTTTTTTGACTCGGCCGCGGGCATCGACCTGTCGCCCCAGGAGCGAAAATGCGCCCTACTGTTCCAAAACTATCAGTTGTTTCCCAACATGACGGTGGCCGATAACGTGTGCGCCGGCGTAAAGGATGCGGGCGACGCCGCCGCGCGTAAAAAACTTGCCGAGCGCTACTTGGGAATCTTTGGACTGGCCGACTTTGCCGACCGTTATCCCGCGCGCCTCTCGGGCGGCCAGCAGCAGCGCGTGGCGCTCGCGCGCATGGTGGCGGCACACCCGGGCATCTTTATGTTCGACGAGCCCATGAGCGCACTCGATTCCTATCTTAAGAGCGCGCTCGAACAGAACATGCTTGACCTGTTCGATGTATGCAGCCGCACCGTGCTCTATGTGAGCCACGACATCGACGAAGCGTGCCGCCTGTGCGAGCGCATTTGCGTGATGCACGACGGGCATGTGGAGGAGATCGGCTCCGTCGAGGACGTGGTCCGCCGGCCGCAAACCTTGGCTGCGCTGCGCCTGACGGGCTGCAAGAATACGAGCCGCGCGCGCAAGATCGGGCTTCAGGAAGTTGAGGCCCTGGACTGGGGCATGACCTTCAACGTGGGCCGTGAGGTTCCCGATAACGTGGCGTACCTGGGTATTCGTGCGAGCTACTTCCATGTGGACAACCGTGCCGAGCGGGGTCGCAACAGCTATGATTTGCACGTGGCCCGTGTGAGCGATTCGCGCTTTGAGCGCCTGGTGCTGCTGGACGTGCCGCGCGCCGACGCGCCGACGCGCCTGCAGTGGAAGGTCAACAAAGTGCGCATGCCTGTCGACGAGCTGCCGCAAGCAGGCGAGACGCTGCGCATGCATTTTGATGCCAGCAGGATCCATTTGGTTTGTCGATAGCGCCGGGTAATGCCGTCGGGGAATATAAGCCTCGGCGGCTTTGTTTTTGCCGTTCGCCGAATGAGGAATGACAAACTCTTATTAATCAAGATAATTATTTATTAAACGACGGCACACGACGCTGTCGTACGAATGTCAACGGTGTTCGCATGGTCGATGACCGTTGATATAGTTGACCTCAACTTGTAAAGGAGGGTGCGCACATGCCGCAGACGACATACATTCACCGCGTTGCCGCGCGTGCCCTGTATATGGCTCGGAGTCGCATATGAGCAGGTATGTTCACGGCTTCGGGAGAGACGACGCACAACTAAATAATCGACCGCAAAGCAGGTTCCCTAAAATTCCGGGTTTGAGCACGGTCGGGCAATCGCCGTCCGTCGTGCATCGATACCGCTGTTATCCGTTTTTGGTTCGAGAGGGGAACCGTTATGGCTGAAGAATTTGATTTCCATCCGATGTGGGAGAGCCTCGGCATGAATCTTGCCGACCACGACATGCTGCTGGGCGCCGTGGGCCAGATGTACGGCGATATGTTCCTGACGCAGAACAATCGCCCCAAGTCCACGTCCTACCTGGATTTTGTCGCCACCGACATCCACAGCGGCCGTATTAAGGAGATGCTCGACAAGAAGGAGGCTGGCGAGGCCACCAAAATCGTGGGCTCGTTCTGCGTGTACGTGCCCGAGGAGATCGTGCTCGCCTGTGACGGCATTCCCGTTGGTCTGTGCTCGGGTGCCGATTGGGCAACGGACAAGGTCGAGGAGCACTTGCCGCGCAACACTTGTCCGCTTATCAAGAGCTTTGCCGGCTTTAAGCTGGGTGAGGTCTGCCCCTACATCGAGTCGAGTGACTTGGTGGTAGGCGAGAACACCTGTGATGGCAAGAAGAAGGCCTACGAGTTTTTTGCCACGCAAAAGAACATGTACGTCATGGATATTCCCAACGTGCACGACGAGTCGACGCTCGTGACCTGGAAGGCCGAGGTTAAAAAGCTTGCTGCCAAGATTGAGGAAGAGTGCGGCGTCACGATTACGCCTGAGCGTCTGAAGGCCGCCATCCGCGCCGTCAATGAGAAGCGTCGCGCCCTGCAGCGCCTCGCCGCCACGCGCACTGCCGACCCAGCGCCCATTAGCGGTCTCGACAGCCTGCTGACCGTTCAGGCCGCCTTTATGGACGACACGCCGCGTCTGACCGGAGCCATCAACGATATGGCGGCCGAGTGCGAGCAGCGTGTCGAGGCCGGAGAGGGCGTGGCGCCCAAGGGGGCCAAGCGCATCCTGTACACCGGCACGCCCATGGCCGTGCCCAACTGGAAGCTGTTCAACCTCATCGAGAAGGCCGGCGGCGTTGTGGTGGGCGAGGAGTCCTGCACGGGTTCGCGCTATTACAAGGACTTGGTCGATGAGTCCGGTGAGACGGTTGACGAGATGCTCGATGCTATCGCCGAGCGCTACTTTAAGATCAACTGTGCCGTCTTTACGCCCAACGACCAGCGTATGAAGGACATTGTCCAGATGGCCAAGGACTTGCATGCCGACGGCATTGTCGACGTGGCCCTGCAGTTCTGCACGCTCTACGAGATGGAGTCGTTTGCCGTGGAGAAGGCCGCCGAGGAGGCCGGCATTCCGTTTATGCACATCACGACCGACTACGCCGGCGAGGATGCCGGTCAGCTGCAGACCCGCATTGAGGCCTTCTTGGAGACGATCTAGGCCGCGCGGCTTTCCCAGGCACCCGATCTTGCCGTTCAAACCGTCGCTTGCGTACTCAAGTACGCGGCGCTCCTCTTTCACGGCAACCTCGGGCACCTGGGAAAGCCGTTTCCTCTGTCCATTTATTTGATAACAAGGAGTTCTATGTCCGAGATTTCTGAACAGCCGTTGCCGTGCACGTTTGAGGAGTTCAACGAGCAGCGCAAGGCGGCGTTTATTCGCGTCAAAGATTACAAACAGGCCGGCAATCGCCTGGTCGGCTTTTTGTGCAGCTATACGCCGCTCGAGATTATCGATGCCGCGGGGGCTGCGAGCGTGGCGCTGTGCGGCACGTCCGACGAGGTGATTCCCGAGGCCGAGAAGGTGCTGCCGGCAAACCTCTGCCCGCTCATCAAGTCGACCTACGGCTTTGCCTACTCGCAAAAGTGCCCGTTTACGTACTTCAGCGACATGATCATCGGTGAGACCACCTGCGACGGCAAGAAGAAGATGTACGAACTGCTCAACGAGCTCAAGCGTACGTACATTCTGCACCTGCCGCAGAGCCGTGATCGTGCCTATGAGCGTGAGGGCTGGTACGAGGAGTGCCGCATGCTCAAGGAGGAGCTCGAGGGCTTCTACAGCATCACGATTACCGATGACGACCTGCGCGCCGCCGTCCGTCGTCGCAATCGCCTGCGTGCCGCCCAGCTCGAGATGTTTGCGCTGCAGGCTAACCAGCCGGCGGCCATGAGCGGCGTCGACCTGATGAGCACCATGTTCGCCGGTACGTTCAGCTTTGATATCGAGGCCTATACGCAGCAGCTGGAGCAAAAGGTTGCCAAGCTGCGCGAGGCCTACGACGCGGGCGAGCGCCCGGTTGCGGCGGATGCCAAGCGCATCCTGATCACCGGCTGCCCGGTGGGCGGCGTGATCAACAAGATCGGTCGCACCATCGAGTCCAACGGCGGTGTGGTCGTGTGCATGGACGATTGCTCGGGCGAGCGCACGGCTGCCATGATGATCAACCCGGACGCACCCGACATTCTGCGCGCTGTCGCCGACCGCTACCTGGATATTAACTGCTCGGTCATGACGCCCAACGACGGCCGTATGGAAAATACGCTGGCCATGTGCGAGAAGTATCACGTCGATGGCGTAGTGGAGAACGTGCTCCAGGCGTGCCACACCTTTAACGTGGAGAGTGCCCACATGCAGGAGGCCGTCGAGGGTGCGGGTATTCCGTACATGAAGATCGAGACCGACTACAGCAATGGCGACATGGGCCAGATCGAGACGCGCATCGCCGCCTTTATCGAAACCCTCTGACGTCTGAGGCACCCGACCTTCCGGCTCCAACCCTCCTCGCGTACCTTGAGTACGCTTCGTCGGGCTTGTCGCTCGGAATCTCGGGCACCTCAGACGCCAGAGGGCCGTTGTTGCAGCAGTGTCTGATCGTTTGATTTTCTTGCTGATTGGGAGAGAGCCATGATAGGGATCGGGATCGATATCGGGTCTACGGCGGCTAAGGCCGCTGTGGTCGATGGAGAGGGTTCGGTGGCGTGGACGTGCGTGCAGCCAACCGGGTTTTCGTCGGTCGATGCGGCGGAGCGTCTGCGCTGTGAGCTCGCTACAGCCGGTTATGACGTGACGGGTGACGACGTACGCGTGGTCGCGACCGGTTACGGCCGTGTTGCCGTGCCCTATGCGCACAAGGTCGTGACCGAGATCACCTGCCATGGCACCGGCGCTGTGGCGCTCTTTGGCGACCACGGCACCGTGATCGACGTGGGCGGCCAGGATACCAAGGTCATTCAGCTTAAAAGTGGCCGCGTGGCCAAGTTCGCCATGAACGACAAGTGCGCTGCCGGCACGGGGCGCTTTTTGGAGATCATGGCCGACCGCCTAGGCATTTCCCAGCAGCAGATGGCCGACCTGGCGCGTTCCGGCGAACCCACCAAGATCAGCAGCATGTGCACGGTGTTTGCCGAAAGCGAGGTTATCAGCCTGATCGGTCGCGGTGAGCCGCGCGAGAACATTGCGCGTGGCGTGATCGAGAGTGTCGTGTCGCGCGTGGCCACTATGGCCGGGCAGGCGGCGGGCGCCCCGTACTATCTGACCGGTGGTCTGTGCGAGAACGCCTACGTTGTGGAGCGGTTGGGCGAGCTGCTGGGGTCGCCGGTGACCACCTCGCCCCAGGCCCGCTTTGCCGGTGCCATCGGCGCGGCGATTCGCGCACAGGCGCTCGATTAATGCATCGGCCGTGGGCCTGCATTCATGCGTATACTGGGAGGAAATGATTGACCGATGAGAGGAGGTATCGATGGCTGACGATCAGATTAAGCTCACGTCTATGACTGCCGCGAGCGGTTGAGCCGCTAAGTTGGCTCCTGGAGCCCTCGCCCAGGTCTTGGGCGACTTACCCAATGTGCATAACGACAACCTGCTCGTGGGGTTTGATACCTCCGACGATGCGAGCGTCTTCCGTGTTGGCGAGAACCTGGGCCTCGTACAGTCCATCGACTTCTTCCCGCCGATGGTCGACGACCCGTTCCTGTTTGGCCAGATCGCCGCGGCCAACTCGCTGTCGGACATCTACGCCATGGGAGGTCGGCCGAGCCATGCCATGAACCTCCTGTGCATCCCCAGTTGCCTGGGCGTTGAGGTTGCCGGGCAGATTCTGGCGGGCGGCGCCGACAAGTGCGTCGAGGCTGGCTGCACCATCGCGGGCGGCCACACCATCAACGACGACGAGCCCAAGTACGGCCTGTCCGTGAGCGGTTTTGTGCCACTCGACCGTATGCTCGCCAACAGCGGTGCGCGCGTGGGCGATGTCCTACTGCTGACCAAGGCGATCGGCTCGGGCATTATCACCACGGCCATTAAGGGCGAGCTCATCGAGCAGGACGAGGCCAGCCGGATGTTTGATTCTATGCGCACCCTCAACGAGGCCCCGATCCGTTTGGCCGAGGGGCTCGAACTTCACGGCTGCACCGACATTACGGGCTTTGGCCTGATTGGGCATGCGTGCGAGATGGCCGAGGGCTCGGTCGTGCAGATTGAGCTGACGTCGGGCGCGGTGCCTCTCTTTGACCAGGTGCTCGACATGGCGCGTCTGGGCATTATCCCCGCTGGCTCCTACCGCAACCAGGACTTCTTTGGCCCGCGCGTGGCTGCCGACGAGGACCTGGAGCCGGGCATGTTGGATGCGCTGTACGATCCGCAGACCTCGGGTGGTTTGCTCATCGCGGCGCCTGCTGCCGATGTGGATGAGCTTGCGCGCCGTCTACATGCCGAGGGACGTATCACCGCCGTCGTCGGTCGCGTGTGCGAGCCGGTGCCAGGCGGTCCTGCCGTTCGCGTTGTCCATTAAGGAAAACCGTTTATGCGACCGTCCGTTGTTCTGGACGGTCCCTTTCGAAAGGAATTTACTATGTCTACCAAGATTGAAGTCAATGCCATGGGCGATGCCTGCCCGCTGCCCGTCGTCAAGACGCTCAAGGCCCTGAAACAGCTTGACGGCGAGGGTGCCGTGGTGACCTCGGTCGATAACGAGACCGCCGTCAAGAACATCTCCAAGATGGCGCAGGAGAAGGGCTGCACGGCCTCGGTCGAGAAGGTTTCTGACGCTGAGTGGCACGTGACCGTGGCGACCTCTGGGGCCATTGCCGTGGCCGATCCCGAGCAGGATGGCGCTGCCTTCTGTGGTGCCAGCACCGGCAAGGGCGAGCTCGTCATTTCCGTCTACACCGACTGCATGGGCCGCGGTGACGACGAGCTGGGCCACAAGCTCATGAAGGCGTTCATCTTTGCCGTGACGCAGCAGGAGGAACTGCCCGCGACCATGCTGTTCTACAACGGCGGCGCCAAGCTCACCGTCGAGGGCTCGCCGGTGCTCGACGACCTGAAGGGCCTGGCCGAGCAGGGTGTCGAGATTCTCACCTGCGGCACCTGCCTCGATCACTTTGGCATTAAGGACCAGCTCGCGGTGGGCGAGGTCACCAACATGTACGTGATCGTGGAGAAGATGGAGCAGGCCGTGCGCGTCGTGCGCCCGTAGCTCATTGGATGGGATTGCCATGAGGGAGAAACGCCCGGCACTGGTCATCACGTTTCCCACCACGGCGGCCGCCATGGGCTGCGAGTCCCTGTGCACAGAACGTGGCCTTCCCGGACGCACGATTCCCGTGCCCGGGGAGGTCGCTGCCGGCTGCGGCCTGGCTTGGAAGGCCTTGCCTGCGGATGAGGATTTGCTGCGCGGCGAGCTTGCCGCGGCCAGCGTTCCCACCGAGGGCTTTACCGTGATCGACATGTGGGAGGTCGTGCGATGATCTACCTGGATAACGCGGCGACGACCATGCATAAGCCTCGGACGGTGATCGATGCCGTGACGCAGGCGATGTGTTCGCTCGGCAATGCCGGGCGCGGTGCCACATCGGGCGCACTCGATGCCGCGCGCACCATCCACGGCTGTCGTGCCAAGCTCGCGCGCCTGCTGGGTTGCCCGCGGGCCGACCATGTGTGCTTTACGCCCAACTCGACGGCGGCGCTCAACACCGCCATCAACGGTGTGGTGCGTCCCGGTGACCGCGTGGTCACGACGGTGCTCGAGCATAACTCCGTATTGCGTCCGCTCAATCGTCTTGCGGCGGAGCGGGGCGTGACTGTTGAACGTGCCGGCTGCGATGCGAACGGCGTACTCGACTATGACGAGCTTGAGCGCCTGGTGACGCCGGGCACGCGTGCTGTCGTGGTGACGCATGCCTCTAACGTGACCGGCAATGCCGTTGACGTTGCGCGCGTGGCGGCCATGGCTCATGCGGTGGGCGCGCTCGTGATTGTAGACGCCTCGCAGTCTGCCGGCACGGCGAAGATCGACATGCAGGCCATGGGGCTCGACATCGTGTGCTTTACCGGCCACAAAGGGCTGATGGGTCCGCAGGGTACCGGTGGCCTGGCTGTGGCGGAGGGCGTCGACGTGGCGCCCTGGGCCATGGGCGGCACGGGCGTGCACAGCTTCGATGCGTTGCAGCCCATGGAGTGGCCCACGCGGCTCGAGGCGGGCACGCTCAACGGTCACGGCATAGCGGGCCTTTCCGCAGGCCTTGATTTTATCGAGGCACAGGGTGGAGTTGAAGCGATTGCGACTCACGAACGCGCCCTGGCCGATCGCTTTTTCGCCGGTGTTCGTGAGATTCCGGAAATCAAACTCTACGGTGCCTTCGACCAGTCAGCACGCTCGGCGATCGTCTCGCTCAACGTGGGCAATATCGATTCGGCCGAGATCTCGGATGCGCTCATGCAGGGGCGGGGGATTGCGACGCGCCCCGGCGCCCATTGCGCCCCGCTTATGCACCGCGCGCTGGGGACCGAGCGTCAGGGCGTGGTCCGCTTCTCGTTTGGCTACTTCAACACGGTCGAGGAAGTCGACACGGCAATTGACGCTGTGCGCGATTTGAGCTGCGATTAGACCAACCTTTTGCGCCCTTAGATAAACCGTTTACGCTACCTTCCCGCATTGTCGCTTATACAGGGTAATGTGAAATGATGGCCCACACTGGGACTCTGTATCTTTGCGAATTGCGGGAAGGTTCCTATGAACAGGATCACTGCTGCCCTCTATAGGTTTTTAGTCGTCTATCTTTCGGTCGCGATGGTCGTGACCTCGATACCCCTTGCTCCCAGCACAGCCTATGCCGTTGATGCCGGGGCGGTCGCCGTCGAGAGCGAGGCCCAAGAGACCGACTCGAGCTCTGACGCTGATGTCGATGCGGTCGATAACGCGTCGTCTTCGGGCGAGGGCAGCTCATCCACAACTTCCGACCAAACGAATAACGCTCAGGACGAATCGTCCAGCTCGGATACCAGCACTTCCACGTCGAGCTTGGCCCAAGACCTTTCGAGCTCCGCGACCGATTCTGATGCAGCAAAGAGCTTGGTTGCCACGGCGGAACCCTCGTCCGATGACGGCGAAGTCGATCCCCTCGTGTATGAGGACCCAACGGTCTGTGAGTATGCCAAGCTTATGCCGAACGGCTATGTGTATCCGTGTGATGCTGGCGGAAGCGTTACGGTAGAAATTGATGGAAACGACCCGTATGAGAACTCTGTCGATGGTAAATTGGTGACCAACCTGATCGTTGATTACGGAGTGGATGGGGTCCCCGGATTTATTTGTGAGTACTCCTCCAATCTGCGCTCGGTACGTTTTGAGAACAGCTCTATTTCTTCAATTGGACTACACGCCTTTTCTGGTTGCTCGAATCTCGCCGATATCAGTTTTTCCGGTATGACCATTGGGGGCATCGGAACAGAGGCGTTTTCTGGGTGCGGATCGCTTACGAGCCTGAACATTAATGACGTTGCTATCATCGGCTCTATGGGCGATGCCGCGTTTGCCTGGAGCGGGCTGCGGTCTACGGGTCTCGACAAGGTCGTTGGTCTCAGTTCGATTCCTGAGAACGCTTATAATGGCTGCAGCGCTCTGACCGATACCGGTCTGGGAGGGAACACATCTATCACATCAATCGGCGTTAATGCGTTCAAAAACTGCTCTCGCCTTGCGACGACGGGACTCGAGAACAATACGACGATCAAGACGCTCCGCGAAGGTTGTTTCTCCGGGACCAATATGAGCGGCGGGCTGACGCTGCCCCTTTATTCCAAGATCGAGGAACTGCCGAGTCGTGCGTTCTATGGCTCTAAGCTTGAAACTGTGTACTTTGGATGCGACCATGTGGTGCTCATTAATTCCACCACGTTCCCCAAGCAAAACATGACTGTCATGGTCCCTGCCAAGATGGTTTCGCAATACGCAAGCGGTCGCCCCAAAGAGGTTTGGGAGAGTTGCAATGGCAGCCTGCCCGTCCCCGTGGGCAAGATGCTTCAAAAGATTAAGGTCTCGCGTGATCCCGACAAGATGGCCTATCGGCAGGGTGACACCATTTCGCTCGAGGGCATGAGCGTCACGTTTCAATATCCTCATTCGACGATGGATAGCGACTACGAAGCGCTCATAAAGGACGAACTCGGCGAATACCTTACGGCGACCCCCTGCGATGGTGATGTCTTCGACGAGTCGATGGACGGAGAACCCATACAGTTGGTGTATGATGATGGCTACACGCGCCTTGTCGCGTACAGCAAGGGCAACCTGCAGCAGGCGGCCTACGAGTATGCCAAGCTCATGCCCAACTACTATCTGTATCCGTGCGATGCAAACGGAAATCTTACGGTAGAAATCGATGGAAACAACCCGCGCGAGAACTCTGTCGATGGTCGAATGGTAACGAATTTGATTGTCGATTACGGGGTTGATGAAGTCGACGCACAGCTCTGCGCCGACTCTACCAATCTGCGCTCAGTGCGCTTTGAGAATAGCTCCATTTCCAAAATCGGATTGCACGCCTTCTATAACTGCCCGAATCTCACCGATATCAGCCTTTCCGGTATGACCATCGGCACCATCGGAAAAGAGGCGTTCTATGGCTGCGAGTCGCTTGCGAGCCTGAACATCAGTGAGACTACTACCATTGGCTCGATGGGCTATGCCGCGTTTGCCGACAGTGGGCTGGTGTCCACGGGGCTCGACAAGGTTGTCGGCCTCACATCGATTCCCGACAGCGCCTACGAAGGCTGCAAGGCTCTGACCGATACCGGCCTGGACAAGAATACCTCCATTGCATCGATTGGCGTTTGCGCGTTCAGGTTCTGCTCGAACCTTGCTACCACCGGGCTCGAGAGCAACACAACGGTCGAAACGCTTGGCCACACCTGCTTCTACGGCACCGACTTGAATGGCGGGCTGACGCTGCCATATAACTCCAAGATCGAGGAGTTGCCGGAAAAGGCGTTTTATAGCACCAACCTCGAGACCGTGTTCTTTGGGTGCAACCATGCGGTGCTCATTAATACCGACACGTTCCCCAAGCGCAACATGACCGTAATGGTCCCCGCCAAGATGATTCCGAAGTATGCTAACGGACATCCCAAGGCTGTTTGGGAGAGATGCAATGGCTGCCTGCCCGTCCCGGTAGGCAAGGTGCTCGAGAACGTTGAGATCTCACGCGACCCCAACAACATGACCTATGAGCCGGGGGACACCATTTCGCTCGAGGGCATGAGCGTCGAGCTCGATTATCCGCATACGGTATCGATTTGGAACTACGAAGCGCTCATAAAGGAAGAGCTCGGCGAGTACCTTACGGCGACTCCCTGCGACGGTGACGTCTTCGATGAGTCGATGGACGGACAGCCCGTAAAGCTTGTATATGACGACGGCTATTCGCATTTTGAAACCCAGACCAAGGGCACGCTACAGCTTAAGAAACCCACGCCGACATCGTTCCAGATCTCCTATGCCCTAACGATCGATAAAGGCGAACGCAAGCTGATGGACGGCGTTGAGCTTCCCGATGTTTCCGGCACGATGACGATCGATGCAGGCGCCGAGGTCACGCTCGATGCCGGTGCTTTGGGGATGCTCAACGACAACATCACGTTTAAGGGCTGTTATGACACCGAGTCCGGCAAGTACATCTCCAAGGAAGCGGTTTGCACGTTTACGCCAGATAAGGACCTGTCCCTGGAGGCGCGCTTTAAGCTCAAGGACTATGCGGTGCATGTCAACGATGCACAGGCGACCGATTCGTCACAGGACTATGCGCACCTGAGCGTTACCGCTCAAAACTGCTATCGCAATGCCGGCGAGACGGTCGACCTTTCTGCCGCCACGGATAACGCCCTGTTCCTGGGCTGGTATCTGGGTGAGGGTGATGATGCCTACGCCGTGAGCGATCAGCTCGACTTTACCTATACGGTGGACAAGGCGGATGCGACTGTGTCCGAGGATGAGAGCGGCTCCAAGATCGAGATTACGCCGCGCTACTGCGCCCCCCAGGCAAGCGTTGTGCTGGGTGTGGACGGGGTCGATGAGAACGGGCAGCCGCTCGGACAGTTCCTCTCTACCGGTCTGTACGGTATCGGGTCGCGCGTCACGGTCGTGGCCGTCCCGTCGCCCGGTTATGTGTTTGACTATGCGACCGATGCCCTCGGTAACGTTGTCTATTCCGGCGACGATGGTCCGTCCTACACGTTTGTGCTCGAGGGGGATGTGCAGTACACCGCGCATTTCCGTGAGGCGACTGACCCCGACGAGTCGCTCGCGGCGTTGAAGGCCGCGCTCATCGCTGCGATTACGGCTGCGGCCGTTCTCGCTACCATGTATGGCTTGGGCGAGATCGTCGACCCCATCGCGGCCGATGCGGTGATCGAGATCGGTATGGCCGACAACATTGAGGATGTTGCCGCTGTGGGCACCAAGGTGCTCAAGGAGATTAAGGACATCATCGACGACCACAAGAAGCCCAAGCCTCATGGCGACCATAAGATTGAGATTATTGCCACCGCGCAGCCCGAGGTGGGCGGCGTCGTTACCGGCGGCGGTATCCACTATGAGGGGACGGTCGCCACGCTCGAGGCTGTCGCAAATCCCGGCTATCGCTTTGTATGTTGGAAAGAGAACGGCGTCGAGGTCTCGACATCTCCTCTCAAGACGATGACGATCACGGACCTGACGCCCGAGGTCGTAAAAATGACGGCCGTTTTCGAGAAAAAAGTCGAGATTACGGCGGTTGCCGAAGCCGACGGTATTCAGGCCGATTATTCGACAGGCTGCACCGCAAGCCCTGTAAAGCAGAGCATCACCCGTGGCGATCAGGCTATGGTCACCGCGAGCGAGGGTCCCGACTATGCCTTTGTGGGATGGTTTGAGGACGGCATTGAGGTTTCGCCCGAGCGCACGTATATCTTCAAGGCCGAGGTCGACCGCCATCTGGTTGCGCGCTTCCGCAAGGCGGATAAGACCATCCTGGTGAATACCGATCCCTTCGACAGCGCCGAGGTGCTGTGCGATGGCGTGCCGGTTGTGGATGGCAAGGTTCGCGCGAAGGATGGGGACATTCTCACGTTTACGATGCGGCCCAAGGTGCGCCCCGACAATCCGGAGAAGACGTACCGGTTTGTAGAGTGGCGAGAAACCGATGCGCAGGGCATCACGATTGCCAACAAGCAGGAAGTTTGCGAATACCGCGTTAACGGGAATGCCCGGATCGAGGCTGTAATGGACGGCAGGGATGCGCATACTGTGCGTGCCGAGGCCGACCCGCTCGAGGGCGGTACCGTTACGCTGAAGCGCGGCGAGACTGCTGGCATGGTGCTCGAGGTTCCCGAAGGCGAGCGCGTGACCGCGGAGGCCACCCCATCCGAGGGCTATATCTTTGACGGCTGGTATCTGAGCAACGGCGGCTCGGATGCCACCTCGACGCTGGTTTCGAGCGATCGCTCCTATACCTTTGAGCCCATTACCGACTGCGTGGTCCAGGCGAAGTTTACGCGTGCCTGCAAGGTGGACGTTGTCGTTGAGCCGGCCGCGGCCATGGCGGGCAAATATTTAGTGCACGGCGAGGGCTACTGCATGAAGGGCGAGCCTGCCACGCTGAGCATTGAGCTCACGGCCGAGGCGAACAAACAATTTGCCTTTAAGGGCTGGTACGACGCCAAGACGGACCTGCTTTTGGGCACCGACCCCAGCTACCTTGAGTTCTATCCCGAGGACGTGGAATGCACCGTGCGCGCGGTGTTTGAGGAAAACACGTATACCGTGACGGCGAAGGCAAAAAAGACCTTTGTGGAGCGCGGTACGGTTGAGATCGAGGGCCACCCGGGGGCGTCTTCTGTTACCTGCGGATACGGCGATACGGTGATGCTCAAGGCAAAGGCCAACGACGGCTATCGTTTTGACCATTGGAAGGACGGCTCCGGTAAGGAGTACGAATCTGCCGAGCTAGTCGTTAAGGTCACCAAGAGCGATACCTATACCGCGATCTTTACCGACTCAAAGCCCGAGGTCATGGTCACGGCCGATTCATGGCTCGGCGGTACCGTGACGTGCAATGGGACCGTGGTGAAGCCTGCGACCGATAAGTTCAAATTGGGGGAGACCCTTCATCTGACGGCCAAGGCTCGTCCTGGCTATTTGTTCTGGGGTTGGTACGTCAACGGGCGCCTGAAGAGCCTTAAGCACGAGACCACGTTGGTTGCCAAAGCTCGCGGCAAAACCGGGCACTGCGTCATTACCGCGGCCTTTGTGCCTATCGATACCGTCTGCGTGCCCCTCGCCGATCCTGCGGAGGGCGGCACCGTCAAGGCGAGCCGAATCCTTGCCGACCGCGGCGCGGAGGTTGCCCTGAAGGCGACGCCCAATCCCGGTTACGTCTTTACTGGTTGGTATACGGCCTACGGCACGTTTGAGTCTGCCGATGCGGAGTTCACCTGCCACCAGGAGCGCAGCCATGTGCACGTCGCTCGCTTTATGGCAAAAAGCTATGAAGTCGACGCCACGGCGGTAGTCGATTCCGGCACCGGTTCGCTGGTCGAATCGAGCGTCGTCGGCTGGGTCGAGGGCACAGGTACCGTTGAGGCGGGGCATGCCGCCACGCTGACCGCGCATGCGCTTTCGGGCTATGCGTTTGAGTATTGGGCCGATGCCTCGGGCGCCGTGGTAAGCCGCGACACCACCTATCACGTGGCGCCGACGTCTGACACGGCGCTCCAGGCCGTGTTCTCGGCAAAACAATATACGGTGGACGTCTCGTGCGAGGAGAGCATGGGCACAGTCGAGGGCGCGGGGTCGTATGCTGCCGGACAGGTCGCAACCGTGCGTGCGGTTGCCGCCGAGGATACGGCTTTTGTGGGCTGGTTCCAGAATGGCACGTGCGTGAGCTCCAAGACAACCTATCGATTCACCGTGCGTGAGGACACGTCGCTCTATGCCGTCTTTGCGTCGGGTTCGTATGTCGTACATACCGTTGCCTCGCCTGCCGAGGGCGGAGCCGTGAGCGGCTTTGGTGGCTATGAGGTCGGCGACCGTGCGACGCTTCGCGCGATCGCCAACACCGGGTATTCGTTTGCGGGTTGGACGGACGACAAGGGCGAGACAGTCAGCGAGAACGCCGACTATACCGTTAAGGTCACGGGTGACGCCACCTATACGGCGATCTTTACGCCTAAGTCCTATCAGGTCGTTTTGAGCGCGAGTGACGATGGCGTGGGCACCCTGAGCGGCGAGGGCTCCTATCAATTCGGTGATACAGTCGAGCTCAATGCTACGCCTATGGGAACCAAACGTTTTGTCGGCTGGTATGTCCTGGATGCCGAGGGCAATAAGTCGCTGCTGAGCTGCGACGCCCATTGCTGGGTTAAGCTCGACAAGGATATGGTCGAGGGGCTCGAGGACGATGCGTTGGAGCTCCAGGCCGTGTTTGCCGATCCGTACGAGGTGACCGTTACGGGCGAGGTCGTGGTGAAGGACAAGGCATCGAACAGGGGCTGCCGTGTTACGGGCAGCGGTTGCTTTGCCGTGGGCGATCAGGTGGAACTGACCGCTGTTGCCGGTATGGGCTATCGCTTTGTGGGCTGGAGCACCGATAAAGAGGGCACCTCGATTGTCGAGACCGCGACGACCCTCGATGTGACCGCCACGCAGGACATAACGTACTACGCGCAGTTCGAATCCGATGGACAGGTGACCATTACCGTCACTGGCTCGTCCATCTTCCGCGGTACGGCCCTTCTGGTCGACGGCATTCCTGCCGGTAGCAGGTCCTACGACAGGGGCGACATGTTTATGGCGATCACGATCCCGTGGAAGAAGTACCACTTCTCGCATTGGGTCGACGATGCGGGTGTCACGGTGAGCTACAGCGCGTTCTATATCGGTATCGCAAAGGAGAATAAGCAGCTTACGGCCGTGTTCTACGAGACGGGCTGCGATGTTCAGGTCGCTACGTATCCCAAGGACGCGGGCTTTAGCATGGTTGCGCTTGGTACCGGCGGCTCCTACCACTCCGCGGCGATTATGTTTACCGTGCCGCATAAGGGTTGGAAGTTTAAATACTGGGTCGACGAGAACGGCATGCCTGTGGGATTTACGCCGGTGATCAACCGCGTAGTGTTTGGCAACCGTACTTTTACGGCCGTTTATGAGCGGGCGTCGATGACGGTTACAGCGGTGGATTCGCGTCAGGGCGGACACGTCGATGGTTCCTCCGAGGACGAATCTCTGGGCTATGCCGTGACCAACGAAGTCGAGAACGGTGAGTCCACGACCCTGACTGCCGTTCCCGATGCGGGCTATGTGTTTGATGGGTGGTATGCACGCAATGACGACGGGTCGTTGGGCGATGAGCCGCTGAGCACGGATGCTACCTGGACGTTTGTCCCCGAGGACAATATGACCGTCGAGGCGCGCTTTGCGGAGGCGCCTAAGTACAAGGTGACGGCCCGAGCGGTCAACGGATCGGTTGATCCGGAGTCTGCTTTGGTCGCTACGGATGGCAAGGTGACGCTTTCGGCGACGTCCGATGAGGGCTGCTACCTGACGCGCGTGACCGTTGCCGAAGAGGCCGGTGATGGCGGTTCGGCCGGCAATGCCTATGACCTTGATATTTCTGACTACAAGGGTGGGGCGTACGAGGTCACACTGAGTGGCGTGAGTGCTCCGCAGCAGGTCACGTTTGAATTCGCGAAGGCTGCGGCTCCGGAGGTGCTCGCTCAGCCGCAGGATGCGAGTGCTTACGAGGGCGATCCGGTTGAGCTTTCGGTCGCCGCCGAGGCGGGACGCAACGTTCGCGTCCATGCGGCCGTGTCTTCTGGATCCGCTGCAGACGTCAAGCTGAGCTACCAGTGGTATCGTGTGTCTGACGATGGCGGCAAGGCGGTGGCGCTGAAGAGCGAGACGGGGGAGACTCTTTCGATCGCCCAGCTCGACAGCGACGGCGAAGGCGAGTACTTCTGCCGCATTACGCAGAACTACCTGGGCACGGTGATAAAGACGGATACCGAACATGCGAAGGCATCCATCGTGCCCCGAGAAGCACTTGTGTTTAACGGGCGCGTGCTGCCGGCGGCGACCGCTCACGATGAGTACCGTGCAGATATTGCCGGCGCTACGGGCGGCAAGGCACCGTATGCGTACAACTTGGATGATGTTGAGGTTCCTGAGGGCATGCAGCTGACGCTGGCAGATGACGGATCGGGCGCCTTGGTGCTCTCGGGCGTGCCTGCGGCTACGGGCGTGCGTCGCTTCAAGATTAGGTGCACCGATGACCTGGGCAACAAGTGCGATGCGCACTTCGCGCTGCTCGTGAAGGCGAAGGAAGCCCCGCTTGCATTTGAGGGCCAGACCTTTACCTACAACGCGACGGCGCAGGCACCGGAGCTTTTGGGCGTGCCCGAGGGTTGCGAGGACGATGTCAAACTGACCTATGTTGGCACGGGCGACACACATTACTCGTCGGATCAGGCGCCGGTGGATGCCGGCACGTATCGTGTGGTGGCGACGCTCGATGCCCAGGGATATGTCGGTAATGCCTCCTGTGACTTCACGATCGAGAAGGCCCCGGTCGATATTTCGATCGAGACGTCTGATGTGACATACGATGGCGCACGACACGGTGCGGCGGTTGCGGTTGCCGGCCTTGATGCGTCTGCCTATTCCGTTGCCTATCGCGGTATAGATGGAACGTCCTATGGTCCGACGGCGCTGGAGCCGTGCGACAGTGGCAACTACCGCGTCACGGTTAAGGTGACTGATCCCAACTATCAGGGTAAAAAGTCCGCCGAGTTTTCGATTACAAAGGCAAGCCAGGTCATTACGGGAACGACGAGCTATTCGGGTGTTTACGGTGGCGACCCTATTGTGTTTAACAACGTTGCCCAGACTCCCGTGAGCTTTGAGCTGGTTGATTCCGATGACGATGCGAGCCCGGTTTCGATTAAGGGACGCTGCGCGACGGTGAAGGCCGCCGGTACGGCACGTGTTGTCGCCCATGCCAAGGCGTCTCGAAACTATCTTGCCGCCGAGGACGTCGAGTTGTCGGTTTCCGTTGCACCTGCCCAGTTGCTGGTGAAGGTCGACGATGCCGAGCGCTTTGAGGGTCAGAAGAACCCCGAGTTTACCTCCAGCTTGGTGAGTCGTTGCGACACGTCGGACGTAAAGGTTACGTATTTCTGCTCGGCGAATGAGAAATCGCCGGCGGGTGAGTACCAGATCGACGCGGCGGTCGCCGATCCGAACTTTGATGTCGCGGTCGACCCCGGCACGCTGACGGTCAAGAAGAAGCCCGAGCACTACAAGGTGACGGCGAAGGCAGTCAACGGTTCGGTCGACAATGCTTTGGTTTCGGTTGTTGAGGGCGGGGACGCGACCCTCTCGGCGACGCCCGACGAGGGCTGCTACCTCGAGCGTGTGACGGTCGTGCAGGCCGGCTCGGATGCGACCGTTGACCTCGACATTTCTGATTACAAGGGCGGGGCGTACGAGGTCACGCTGAGCGATGTCACCGCATCGCAGGAGGTCACGTTCGAGTTTGCGAAGGCGGACGCTCCGCGTGTGGTCGCGCAGCCGCAGGACGTGAGCGTCCACGAGGGCGATGCCGTCGCGCTCTCGGTCGCTGCCGAGGCAGGCAAGAACGTCGCCGACCACGCGGCCTCGTCCACGGGTTGCGCTGCCGAGGTTGAGCTTTCCTACCAGTGGATCCGCATGGCGAATGGCAAGGCTGTGGCGCTCGATGGCGAGACGGGGGAGACGCTCTCGCTCGCGGATCTCGATGACGAGAAAGCCGGCGAGTACTACTGCCGCATCACTCAACGCTACCTTGGTGCTGAGAAGCAGGCGGACAGTGATTGTGCTTCCGTCTCCGTCGTTGCCTGGGACACCCTTGTGTTCAACGGCGACCTGCTACCGGCAGCGAGTGCGCACGGCACGTACATCGCCACGATTGCCGGGGCCGCGGGCGGCATGGCTCCGTACGAGTACGCATGGGATGAGACGAAGCTCCCCGACGGGCTCAAGCTTTCCCGTACACCGGGCGGTCTGACGCTCTCGGGCATCCCGTCCAAGACGGGCGTTTCCGCCTTTGATATCACGTGCACGGATGCTCGTGGCGAGGCCACGACCGCCCGCTTTGCGCTCGTTGTCCAGGCAAAGCACGTAATACTTACGTTTACGGATGGCGACTATACCTTTAATGGCGCACCGCAGACGCCTGAAGTTTCCGGTGCCCCTAAGGTCTGCAAGGGCGACCTTAGGGTCTGGTACTTCGGCACCGGAAGCACCCAATATTCCTCGACGGAGGCCCCGACCGATGCCGGCACGTACCGCGCTGTCGCCACGCTGCGCAGCCACGGCTACATCGGTGCCGCCGCCTGCGAGTTCGAGATCGCTCCGGCAAAGCTCAAGGTGAAGATTGACGACGCCGAGCGCTTCGAGGGCGAGGCGAACCCAGCGTTTACCTCGAGCCTGGAGAGTGCGGTTGACACTTCGGGTGTGAAGGTCGAGTACTCCTGCGATGCCGATGAGGACTCTCCTGCTGGCGAGTACCAGATCGGCGCGACGGTCACCGACCCGAACTTCGATGTCGAAGTCGTGCCCGGAACGCTGACGGTGAAAAAGAAGCGGGAGCCCGTCGATCCCGGCCCGGATAATCCTGATCCGGGCCCCAAGCCGGATCCCGATAATCCCGATCCGGATAACCCCAAGCCCGATAACCCGGACAAGCCCGAGCGCTTTGAGGTGACGGCAAAGGCGGTCAACGGTTCGGTCGACAACGCTTCCGTTACCGTTGATGCCGGCGGCGACGTGACGCTCTCGGCGATGCCCGACGAGGGCTGCTTCCTCGAGCGGGTGACGGTCACGGAAGCCGGCTCGGACAAGGCCGTCGATCTCGTTATCTCCGACTATGAGGGTGGAGCGTACGAGGTCACGCTGAGTGGCGTCACCGCGTCGCAGGAGGTCACATTCGAGTTCGTGAAGGCGGACGCTCCGAAGATGATCGCCCAGCCGCAGGATGCGAGCGCCCACGAGGGCGATGCTGCCGTGCTCTCGGTTGCTGCCGAGGCGGGCAAGGGCGTCCTCGACCACGCGTCCTCGTCCACGGGTTCCGCCGCCGATGTCGAACTTTCCTATCAATGGTTCCACATGGTGGGCGGCGAGGCCGTGGCGCTCGAGGGCGAGACGGGGGAGTCGCTCCTCATCGAGTGTCTTGATGACGATTGCGCTGGCGAGTATTTCTGCCGCGTCACTCAGCGCTATCTCGGCACCGAGGCGCAGGCGGACAGCGATCACGCTGTCGTTTCCGTTGTGCCCCGGGATGCCCTTGTGTTCAACGGCGGTCTGCTTCCATCGGCGTGTGCGCACGGTGCGTATCGCGCAACGATTGCGGGCGCCGCGGGTGGCGAAGCTCCGTATGAGTACACGTGGGACGATGCTAAGCTTCCCGAAGGGTTTAAGCTCACCCGCATAGCGGGCGGTCTGACGCTCTTGGGCACCCCGTCCAAGGCCGGGGTGTCTACCTTTGACATCACGTGCAAGGACGCTCATGGCAAGACCGTGACCGCGCGCTTCATTCTGGTCGTTCAGGCGAAGCGGGTCGAGCTTGCATTTGAGGGCGGCAACTTCGTCTATAGCGGTGATGCTCAATCGCCTAAGATCACGGGGGTTCCCAAGGCCTGCGAAGGTGACCTGAGGGTCGGGTATTACGGGACGGGCGGCACGTACTATTCGTCGAGCGAGGCCCCGACCGATGCCGGCACGTATCGCGCCGTTGCCACGCTGCGAAGCAACGGGTATATCGGCGCCGCCTCGCGCAAGTTCAAGATTGCGCCGGCGAAGCTTAAGGTGAAGGTCGATGATGTTGAACGCTTCGAGGGAGAGATGAATCCCGCCTTTACCTCGAGCCTAAAGAGCTCGGCTGATACCTCGGGCGTGAAGGTCGAGTACTCCTGCGTCGCCGATGAGAGTTCCCCGGCGGGCGAGTACCAGATCGAGGCGACGGTCACCGACCCGAACTTCGATGTCACGGTTGAGCCCGGTACGCTGACGGTGAAGAAGATGCAGGAGCCTGTCGACCCGGACCCGGTGGTTCCCGATCCGGACAAGCCCGATGGACCCGATCCGGACAAGCCGGACCCGGACAAGCCCGAGCCTGACCAGCCTGATCCGGGCAAGCCCGAGCCCGACAAACCGGAGCCTGATCAGCCGGACAAGCCGGACCCGGATAACCCGGATAAGCCTGAGCCCGACAACCCGAGTAAGCCGGAGCCGGAAAAGCCCGGAACGCCCGATTCCGACCAGCCGGATTCAAAGGATCCGACAAAACCCGGTAGTTCGGATGACTCCGCAGTCGATAAGGCAAAGGCATCGGGCACGGAAAACTCCGGCAAGAAGGAGTCTTCCAAGTCGAGCGCTCAGCAGCTCGCCGACACGGGCGATCGTGCGCCATTGGCCGTCGCCGTCGCTGCGGGCGCCGTTGCGCTTGTCGCGCTGGGACTCGAGCTGCTGCGTCGCCGTCGCTCTGACGCGTAGCAGCTCTAAAGGGGCAATCAGATTGATACTCTGCACCATCTGGCCTGCTCAAGCGTTTATACTTGCGGGACGGGTATTTTGCCCGTCCCGTTTTTGTTTCGACCCGAAAGGTGTGCCTATGGCCTCATCCGCACCGCGCGGTCTGCGCTCCGACCATGTCGTCACCGTCGGCATCGCCCTGTTTTCGATGCTCTTTGGCGCCGGCAACCTCATTATTCCGCCGCTGCTGGCGCTGCAGGCAGGTTCCGCCACGCCGGTCGCCATGTTCGGCTTTCTGATTGCCGCCATCGGCCTGCCCGTCATGGGCTTTATCGCCGTGGCGCTTGCCGGCACGGCGCGTGAGCTTGCCAGCCGCGTGCATCCTAGGTTTGGCGAGTTCTTTGTTGCGGCAGTATATCTGGCCATCGGCCCGTGCCTTGCCATTCCGCGTACGAGCTCCACGGCGTTTGAGATGCTGGTACCGTTGCTGCCCGAGGGTATCTCGCTTGGCACCGCGCGCTTGGTCTTCGCCGTTGCCTTCTTCGTGGTCGCATTTGCACTTACGTTACGCCCCGGCGTCATCACGCGCGTGCTCGGTCGCATTACGGGCCCTGCGCTCATTGCGCTTATCGTGCTCGTTGTCGGCGCCGCCGTGATCTCGCCGCTGGGACCGGCTGCTGCTCCGCAGACTCCCTATGATGCCGGTGCCGCGGTCCAAGGCTTCTTGACCGGCTACCAGACCATGGACCTGCTTGCGTCGCTCGCCTTCGGCATCGTCATCGCCGAGACCATCCACGAGCTGGGCGTTACCGACGATAAGCGCGTGGCCTTTGAGATCTCGCGCTCCGGTGTGATCGCCGGTGTGCTCATGGCCGTCATCTACTGCGGCCTGGCGCTAGCCGGCGTGCAGCTCGGCACCGTGATGCCCGACGCCACCAACGGCGCTGCCATCCTTGCTCGCTCGGCCTCCATGCACTTTGGCCTTGCCGGCACGGTCGTGGTCTTCGCCATCTTCTTCCTCGCCTGCATGAACGTGTGCATTGGCCTCATCAGCTGCTGCTCGCGTTACTTCTGCGAGACGTATGTGGTCGAAGGGGGAGCGGAGGCCTCCGAGGAGGCCATGCGCCGTCCCTTTGCGGTTCTCGCCTTTGTGTTCGCGGCGTTTTCGTGCGTGCTCTCCAACGTGGGCCTCGACGTGATCCTCATGTTCTCGGTGCCTATGCTCAATGCTCTGTATCCCGTTGCCATTGTGCTGGTACTTATGGGCTTGGTGCACGGTTTTTGCGACGCGCATCCGCAGGTGTGGGTCTGGGTCGGCGGCGTGGTCGCGGTGCAGAGCGTGATCACCTCGGTTCGCGATGCGTTCTTTGCGGGCATGTGGCTGCCTTTTGATGCGCTACCCCTGGCAGACATCGGTGCTGCGTGGGCGCCGGTTGCCGTGGTGGCGTTTGTGATCGGTCTGCTCCACAGCAAGTTTGTCGCACATTCGAGGAGCTAGGGTTTCTGCGCTTGCACAGGCGGGGAGTCTCCCCTATAATTTCCTTCGCTTTGGGACACGCAAGGTTTAGACCTTAGCTGCTCAACACCTTCGGGACGTGGCGCAGTTTGGTAGCGCGCCTGCTTTGGGAGCAGGATGTCGCAGGTTCAAATCCTGTCGTCCCGACCATATCTTGCGGGCGTAGTTCAATGGTAGAACCCCAGCCTTCCAAGCTGATGACGCGGGTTCGATTCCCGTCGCCCGCTCCAAGTAACATAATCGCAGGTCAAAGTACTTATTTGGCTTGCGATTTTTTATGCCGAAATTGGCTCATGACACACGCCCATGACACAGATATGACACACATTCGGGCTGTTAGACGGTCGATATGGAGCCGTGAGCGGTCTGCTCGCGATAAAAATTAGCTAGATATTGTGGCGCGATGAATCGGGGCGTTTCCGCTTTTGACTGCTTTTGTGTCATGAGGTTGTGTCATGGCTGTGTCATATGCCGCCCGTTTGCGATTGGGCGTGGGCGGTGCCACCCTCGATAGCCGCTTGCCTAGCCCTCCAGAAGATGAACCCTGCCGACCCATAGCGACCCATTAGAGCGCGGCAGAACGTCCGCTCCGCGCCGCCCCGAGGGGAGGGGAGGGCAGAATCACGAGACAACATCACGGCTACCCAGCGCCACACCCTGATTTTTTTATCGCTACGAAATTGGAAGTCGGTTACGCAACTGTTACGGAACGCCCCGATTGGGGGTTAGCGTTTTACCGTTACATGTAACGCTAATTCCTTTACAAAGCACCTCAGAACAGGCTACTGATTTACCGTCATATATGACGCTAATTACCTTACAAAGCGGCTCAAAACGGGCTATCGCTTTACCGTTACATGCGACGCTAATTTGCTTACAGTGCGTCCCAGATAGCGGGGGAGCGCGGCAACATCATAGCCCCATGCAAGACCGATGCTAGAGCATAGGGGCACAGCGATGAAGAACCGAGATAGGGGAAGAGCCTACAAAGAGAAGTGCAGACGGGCGAACCGCGATGAGTGGTGGGCACGATACGGGATGGATACGCCCGCCCCGAACGCCAAGACCAAAGAGGAACGCCGAGAAGCGAACCGCGCCGCTTGGCGTGCTAGGTATGGCGATGGCCCTTATTCGTAGTGGCTATCCTTTTCCCTCCAGAGGATGAATCCCCAGCCCCGCCTTTGATAGTAGGTCTATCGTGTCCCTCATGGTGTCCATAGAAAAATGCCTATCTACATCTGATTATTGACACTATGGACACTATAGACACCATAAATTGGAAAAGTTTTAAATTATTACTATTGGTATTGGTAAAGGGTAATAGGGCTAGACGATAAGCTTGAGTGGCTATTTATTTAATTAGTTTCCAAAAAAAACGTGTCAATGGTGTCCATAGTGTCCAGTTTTGGACGGTGCGGGGGTTCCTCCTCTGGAGGGCAAAAAACGGGGCTGCGCGATTGCCCAACCCCGTAGCTGCTTTACCTGTATTCTGGTTTACGCTCCCATATCCACCTTTTGCCATACCCCTTAAGTTCTTTCCTTTTTGGCAACTTCTTATATCCTTGGTGCTTGCTAAGTATGTTCGATACTTTTCGCTGCTCCTCGTTGCTGCTCCGTTCCCATCGCTCGGGAGAATAAGCGCCGCTCATAACTGCTGCCATTTCGATACAGACCCTATCGTATTCGCATGTATCCAGCCAATCGTTAATCTTTTCCCTCTCTTCATCGACAAGGCTGAATAGCTTAGCCTGCTCTTCCATCGCTCTACGGATGGATACGGGAATATCGAATCGTTTCTCAAAGCGTTCGGCTCCCATCCTCGAAAACTCTCCCAGCATTTCAGCAAGAGCACCGCGAACGAGCCTTACAAGGTTCTCATAGCCATAGCCGTCCGCTAGGTTAACGGTTCTGTGACAGTCCACTACGAAGAACCTTCGGTTTCCAGTGGGGTCGTTCAAGAGGTCGGTATCGTTCGAGCTGCTAGCTATTACGTAGCTTCTTGGTACCTCCCTTACTGGAACGTATTTGACGTTGATGGAGTCTATCGTCTCCGTGATAAAGCTTTTGAACTTGTTAACGCTCCCCTTGTTGTTCGATGCTGCTATTTCCTGATAACTGAGAACCATCTTTCCCGCTGCCCTTGCCGTTTCCTTCCCTCGGTCGCTCAGCATCGCGGGGAAGTCCCCAACGCAGAGGTATTTATTCGGGTCTAAAGCGGTCGCTCCGATATATGCGTCCTTGCCGATTCCCTGCGGCCCCGTGATAACAAGCGCGAACGGATAATTGCAGCCGTGGTGAAGTCCTCGAGCTATCACGCCGCTTGTATGGATGTACTCGGCGAAGAACGTTAGGGGCGTTAGCTCGGCTTTCAGAACCTTCCAGAGGACGAACCCAGCGACACGGGGCAACGGGAACCATTTCTCTCTGGGGGGATTGCTGCCGTCAAACCTGACCTCGTAACCGCCCCTGCCGTCTGCCCTGTACTGACCGAGCGCCCCCAAATCTTCCTCGGTGTATAGGGGCGGTACCGTCCAGCTCTCGCCGTCCTTCTCTATGAACGTGGTGGAGCCGTCCGCGTTGTATTTCACAATGGGTAGGTTATGTATCGCTTCTGCCACGGGGTCGATAGTATGCAGCTCTGCTACTCCGTGAATTGCTTTTCGCAAATTGCCATCGGTCACGTTCTTGTTAAAAGCCCTCTGGGCTTCGCTGGAAACTGTTCCGTTATCGAGTTCCCAGTTAAACGGTCTGGGAACCTCTTTGCTCGGTCTGTCCCACGGCAAAGGCTTTTCAATGAATACTTCCTGCGTTGCCGTGTTGAAGCAGAGCGTTCCAGCGTCCAGCGTCTTTCTGAGCCAATCTTGAAGATTGGGGGTCGTTGCCTTTAGCCTCGCCCATCTTCTATTTTTCTTCTCGGCTATCGCTTCGTCTGCTTCTTCTTTCGCGGCACTAACTGCCGCTGCTAGGCTCTGCGGGTCGTGGGCGTTCCACTCTCCAGCGTCCTTATATCTGGGCTTGCCCTGTCTATCCAGCGGAGAGTATCCCCATTTGAACACTGCAAACGTCTTGTCCCTTTTCGCTAGTGCGTCCCTGAGTTTGTCCGCGCCTTTTCTCCCCGCTTCATCGTTGTCCAGCATCACGACAACGGCTTTCACGGTTTCGGAGCCTATCAGCGCGTCAACTGTCTGCGCGTTCTTTGTTCCCAGCAACGCCACGGCTTGCACGCCGACACTCTGGAGCGCCGCTTGGTCTTGCAGCCCCTCAACGATAAACACGACCTCCGCGCCCAGCGCTTCGGGGTTGATGATTGCGGGTTTATTCATCTTGGGGGGATTGGGCGTTTTAACGAGCTTGCGCGTTCTGTATTCACCGTTGCCCCATTGGAGCCAATCGCCGCCGTATTCCTCCGATGGGAGCAACAGCCTATCAACGTGGTAGTATGCCGCTTCTCCGTTCCCCGTCATGCACAGGTAGGAATGACCTTTGTAGTGCTTCGAGAACTGCGCGAGGTTGCCTTTGAGTATGTCGGGCGTGATAACGCCCCAGTCGCGCCCTATCGCCGCGTCAACGCCGATACCGACATGCTCCATAAGGTAGGGCTCCGCTAGCTTTCGCGCTGCTTCGCTATCGCGCATGTTCTGATTGGCTGCGCGTGCCAATTCGAGGTTAGCCGCCTTTACCGATTCCGTGTTGTCCTCAGCTTCGGCGCTTCGCTCCGCTGCTTTGTCTATCATGGTGTTGTTGCTTTGTTGCTTTCGTTTGGGCGCGGGTACGGTTCCTTCTTGGTGGGGAGGGGTTGCCCCGTGCTCTTTCAATTCGTAGATAACCGAGCTGCCCGTAACGCCGCCGCCCTTGGTGAACGAGTTCCAAGTCTGTTGGCAAGCTCTCGGGTCGTAGCCGCGTTGCGTTCCGTCCTTGTCCAGAGGGCGTATGTCGTGGCGGCTCCATTCATCGAATACCTCGAACGGCAGACCCTCGTTGTGGATGCCCTGCCCGACCTTCACCCATTCGTCCCGCGTATAGCTTGAATCGCACGGGTTCAGCCGTAGCCAATCTACTAGGTCGTCATGGTTGCCCCTCTGCGAGCACCCCATTACTCGATACCCGCCAACTCAAACAGAGCCGCCTTGTTGATACGCCACATTCCCATGACCTTCGCCGACTTCAACTTGCCCTGCTCGCACATACGGGTGATTGTGCGCGGGGAGCAAGCCAAGACAGCCGCTGCCGTGTTTGCGTCCACTACGGGCGCGTTGCCCACGATTGCAGCCGTGATTAGTTCGGTATCGCTGATTTCTTTTTTCGGCGCTCGCATTGCTATTAGTCCTTTCGGATATGCGCCGATGGAGCCGCGTCCAGCGCCCTCGGCTTTTTGCCAGTCTTGTCATGACAACTTGGACAATAGCAAAGCAACTGATGCGTTTAATTGGGGAAATGCTGCACTTGGTAGGGGTCGGCGAAAGAAATGAGGGTCGTTTACTTTCGTCCGTTCGCCCCGCCCCGATGATTCCTTGGAGCCGCGAAAGAAAAAAGCGCCGCCCTCTTTCGGGGACAGCGCCTGAGCCGCTAAAAAGTATTTTTTGGGTTCAACATATCTTCATATCGGCGTGGCTAGAACGGAATATCGAGCGACTTAACCTTGTTCACCTTTGCCCAGTCAACGGACGATTGCGCCCATTCCTCCAGTGGTGGTAGCTCACGTTCGATACTTTCGAGCGCATAGGGGAGTACCTCAACAGCCGCCCCGCTCATGGTTGCGTCCTCGTTCGTTATGGGGTTCGCTGGGTAGCCGCCCCGCTGCGTGGGCATAAGGCGCACGGTCGCGGTCAGCGCGTCCAGTTCCTCGGTGCTGCAAGTCAGTGCCGCCCTGATTAGCTCCAGACGCTTAATCTTCTCTAGGTCTATGGGAGTCAGTCCGAACAGGTTGGATATGAACAGCCTATAACCCATGTCGTAGCGCTCTTGCTCGGTGGCTACAAAGCCGAACATAGGGGTATCGGTGGCGTTAATCAGCTCGTCAACATAGTTCGATTCATTCATAACCTGCACCCTAGCCGCCCAGTCTGCTATCTGTGCAAGGCGTACGTTCGTTATGCCCGTTGAATCGTTTAGGTATCCGCGCATGGCTTGAACGCTAACGCCGATGAAGTCGGCGAAATGGCTAACTAGTTCCGAACGCTTTGAATCGCCAAGCGTCCAACAGAGCGCGTCATGCAACCTATCTTTTGGTAGGTCTGCCAAAGGGTGCTTATCGTCCCTGATTGGGTAGCCCGAAAGCGCCGCCGTGAGCCGTTCCGTTAGTACATTGTCGCTGCCCTTCTGCATGGCTCCACCTCTAAACCCATGTCCGCGCGGTGGAGTACAATGGGTTCATACATCCCCGCTCTTTTCTAGAACCTCGCGCGGGGGTTGTTCCTAAGTAATGGGGCGCTCGGTTCCTTTCCCCGAACGCCCCTTTGCGTTATCTATTCTATATCCTGCTTGGCGCTCCCAGCGCGTTCCAACACGTCTAGGATTGCGTCCGCGCTCGTCATTAGGTCTGCCCCCAGCGCCTTAATGC
>CALDCF010000060.1 GCA_937937635.1 uncultured Collinsella sp. | reverse complement strand
ATATGGCACCGTGGGGACACATGTATGTCAATCCTGGTCTAACAGAGCCTTATTTTAAATTATGTTCAGCTGTTATTAAAGATATGAACAAAAGCAGCGAGACCCGGTTTATTGCTAAGTTCCATCATTATTTACAGAAGGTCGTTTCGCACTATGTTCCAAGCGAAGATTCTGCAGAGCGCCTTTTGTTGAAGTATTACGAGAATTTGCTGTGCTTAAAACATTACGCATTCGATAAGCTTGGTCTTACAATTCTTGCCAACTTGAGTAAGATTCCCCTAGACACCGATCCCGGTTTGACTAAATACCATGAAGAGATAGCTCATAAAATCAATGATTTCATGAACGCCAATGCTGTTGAAATTGAGAAGGACCGTTTTTACGTTAGAGCTGCTAAGCCTTTCTTTGTTGGGGATTCTGTCTATTATGAGACGACACTTGTCCCCGCATTCGATTCTTGTAGTAAATTTGATCGTATACTTGTTTATTCATCTTTCAGAATGCCCACTAATTATTCAGTGGTGGTTTCGACTAAGCGCACGAGTATCGACGGTCTTGGCTTTACTCTTCCTGTTACGATTGTTGATGCATATGCGGTTTCAGTACGCCCCTGTGAGTTGAATAATCTTATAAAGATACTTAGAGGCCCTGATGCAGTGTGGCTTACTGGCCAATACACTAGCTATAGATCACTTATGAACCTAATGACCCATACCGGGATGACGCTTTGCGACATTGCTCTACTCCCTGATGACGAGTTTATTTCTGTGATGGGGGAGATAGCATCTTCGGGAAATGCCTGTCCGGTACACACCTTGCTTAGCTCTGCGCATGAGTTTTTGAGTGCTGGCTCAAATGGATCTAATGTTCTAAAGTATCTTTTGTCTAAACCTCGTAACAGGGTTATAGAGGAACAATTGACTGTAAGTCCGAATAGCCGTCTCGGTGACCTTTATTTGAAAAACGGCTGTGCCCCCTTTGATCGGCAGCCGTATTGCACGAGTCTTATTGGGCATGTAGTCGCTGTCGAGGATTTGTATCAATGTATTGATCCAGATCCGTATGAAGATAACTTTCTTGCTCGTAGGGTGACCGCGGAGACAATCGATTCTAATGCTCTGTATCTTAGGGATACCGAAATTACAACCTTCTCGGATGTTGATGAACTGATTGCTTCATTTAATAGCGCTTTGTATTTTAGACATCATTCAAGGGATCTCGTGCATGAGAACGGGCATCTATTTGTTAAGGGAGTCGAAGACGAACTCACTTGTATTATACGCGGGCTTTTAAAACTGTCTGGTGCCGGGGTCAAAGGCTATACTGCTTTATGTGAATCATGGCTTAAAGATCCAAGCTGCAAGTTGGATGATTCAGAAAAAATAGATGCTCTAAAGTCCATGTTTGCCGAAACGAGCGTCGCGTTCATCTACGGTTCGGCTGGTACCGGAAAAACAACCATGGTCAACATCGTTTGCGCTTTTCTGCAAAATGAAAGCAAACTTGCTATCGCTAATACAAATCCTGCCGTAGATAGTCTTAGAAGAAAAATAAATGATAAGAATTGCGAATTTATGACCGTCGCGAAGTATTTGAATCGTGTGCCAGATTGCGACATCTTAATCGTTGACGAATGCAGCACTGTCTGCAATAGCGATATGAGATCTATTATTGATTCTAATCGGTTTAAACTGCTATTGCTTGTTGGCGATGTGAGACAGATTGAGTCCATTAAGTTTGGAAACTGGTTTTCATTGGCTCGAGACTTCTTGCCTGATAAGTGCATCCATGAATTTGATAAACCATGGCGCACGAAGAATGATGATTTGCTAAAACTATGGCATGCTGTCAGGAATGTGAGTCCTGATATCGCTGAAATTCTTATTTCTTGCGATTTTACGTCGAATCTTGATGACTCTGTAATTAGCAGAATGAATGATGATGAGATTGTCTTATGTCTCAACTATGATGGCCTCTATGGCATTAATAATATGAATAAAATCTTGCAGTCGGGAAATAAGAACGAGGCCGTTGTCTGGAATTATCATACGTATAAAGTCGGTGACCCAATTTTGTTCAATGAGTCTGAGCGGTTTTATCCGTTGTTATATAACAATCTAAAAGGGCGTCTTGTGGGAATGGAAGCAATTTCCAAAGACGAGATGCAATTTACGGTTGCTGTTCCCATTATCGCCTCCGAGCTTTCCGTTCTTCATTACGACGGGTTGGAGTATTTAGATTTTCGTGATGGAGAGACGTATCTGCGCTTTTCAGTTAAGAAAGCCAAGGATCGAGACGGTGAGGATGTTGGCGAGGACTGTATCGTGCCGTTTCAGGTGGCGTATGCGGTGTCTGTCCATAAAGCGCAAGGACTAGAGTACTCATCCGTAAAGCTGATTATTACGAAGGACGTTGAGGAGCGCATTACTCACAGTGTGTTTTATACGGCAATAACGAGGGCGCGAGAAAGACTTCATATTTATTGGTCGCCTGAATCTCAGAATAAGATTCTCTCAAGCTTCGAAATCTCTAAGGAGCATAAAGATGCTTACCTCCTTAGTAATCGGAGGGGCCTTAAGATTCAGCGGAAATAACGGCTGGCCGTCTGTTTGTCATTGGTTAAGACTAAGGCGAAACTTTGTTAGTTCTTGCGCGCTTGAGTACAATTTAATATTGCGAAACAGTGCCGACATTATTGTGCTTGGGCACCTGAATCGGCAAATAGTCCATTGTCGTTTTTTGTCAGCGGCTGACCTTATGTCGTTGTCAAATGCTGGTCTTGACTATGCCGATACTGACCGTGTTGATTCGCAATATTTAGCGGTGCTCATGCGGGCAAATACTCACTCACTCACTCGCAGCTGCCGATACCACCTTATGGACGTTAATAATAATCTAGAGAGATTTTTTCGCATGCTTATCGAAACTCTTCATTGCTTTTTTGTAAGCTTTTGGATGGTTGAGATAATAAGTCGCCTTAGCTTCGACTTCCTCTTGATTGGGTTCGTAAGGTAAAACGGCCCCGCATCGAGAGCAAAACCAGTTCAGTGTTCCTGGTGGCGAGTAAAAGAGCGGGCTAACTTGAACACTATTATCATCACGAGGAATAAAATCCAAATGCGGGCAGTAGCTCTGTGCTAACTTTCGGTGTCGTTCTTTGCGGCTTGCAATATGCATATTGATGTCGAATTTGATGCCAAAATGCAAGATCGCAATTATTGCAAGAACGAATATTACAACGAGAAAGACCATCACTCCGTATCTCTCTATTAGTAATTTTGAAACAGAGTCGCTCATTTCACACTCCTTTTGTTGTGTAGAGATATTTCGAATGTGGGCAGTTGACCGGAATGTTCAATTCCGGTCAACGCCTTGAATATGCCATCTCAAATTGATTAGAAACGCCATGGGGGGGCTAGGGACGACCATACTTAGTCTATCCGATAATTCCAGGAAGAATAGGGGCGATGAGTACGCCCAGCTTCGTTACGTTCTCAATAAACGTAGCCCCTTCGTTGATGCCCTTTAGGGTGTTCCATAGCGACTTTAGTATTGACGGTTTAGGCTGCGGAGTCTCAAGAACGTCTTTCATCGCGGCGATTGCATCCGCAGCAATTGTCCTGTTCTCACTGGAAAGCTCGTGGAGGGAGCTTTCCAGTTTTCCGATTATGTCGTTGAGCGCGTTAACGTCTATGCCGTTTGACTGATTGATGGTCGTACTTGACCCGTTCGTTGTCTGGGAAGCGATGGCGGCTCCCGAGTTGCCGAAATTGTTTACCTGTGTTACGGATTCATCCAATCCTAGTTCGATGCCCTTTAGTGTGATGGCCTGATTGACTCCGTTTACGAGACGTCTCGCTACGTCATTCAGGAAGCCTTCGGCCATATCGTCATATTTCCTTGAACCGTGTGCGTAGCCTAGAAGGAGGTGAAACGACTGGCATAGCTTTCTGTCGACTATGGCTTTGAGTACGAGATACGCTACGGCGCTTTCGCCCTCGCAGCTAGGCGGGAAGTTAAATATGGTATATGGAGCCGAATTTACTTCATCGATTTCGGCGTTTTCGTCGAACCCGCTAGGCAAATGGTTTGCCACACAATCCTCAATGAACGCTCGCGTTACAGGCTGCCCTTCAATAAAGTTGAGGTAGCGAGTAAGGGCTGTGGTGAGGCCATTGTAGTCAGACCTTAAAAGATTGCTGGCTTCAGCACTATGTTTGAAGAGTAGTTTTCGCAGCTCAATCTTCTCAGAATCCATTGAATTGTCCTATTCCGCAGTAGGGGCATGTGTATAAAGACATCGCAAGTGCAGGGGACACCTTTGATATGCGCCTGCAGTCCTTGCAGGTTACCTTCTGAAGGGCTTCGATTGCTTGCCGGATGGGAATCTCGGGCTCCTTTTCATTGTATGATTTCACACTGAAAGAGACGAGACCACTGCCCTTTCCGCCAAGCTCCTCCTTAATCAAATCTTCTAGCTCCGGCACGACCACATTCGCTGTTTTTGACAAGGCCAGGGCGATGACGTCCGGTGTGAAGAAGCTGTCCGAGATAAGGCCGCACAGAGGGCAGCGGATATCTAGGACGGAATCACTCTCATACTCATCAACGGCGACTTTGAATAGCTCTCCGCAGTTCGGACATTGGAAAAGTACGCAGCCGTCTTCATCGGAAGGTATCGAGATGTTGAACCGAAGGTTGTCCATATTGCCTCCTTTCAGGAAATCTAATCGATAATATCTTGGCTTCGGGTTAAATAACGTAACGCCTCAAGGCATCCGTGGAGCTCGGAATCGTCGTTAATTCGCCCAACGAATCCAAAGGGCCTCGAGTAGCTTTCGGACCCTTGTTATATCCGCGCATGGGGTGCCTCACGTATTGATTGTAATGGGAAACTGCTGCTACCGTAGTGGATTAATGTTTCGGTTTCGTCCATAGAATCGCACAGTTTAAACAGCCTGGAGCGATCTATTGTCTGATATGCGTCTTCGTTGTGCTCTTCCATCATGAGGCGATTAAGTATGAACAAGGTGCCCATTGATTCAATTACATTAATTTGATTTGCCTTTTCGTAGTTTACAAGGCCACGGCTGGAGTCTATCGACGTCCTTGAGTGCTTGACCTTGTTGTAGTCGGTCCACCAAGTCGGATTTTTCGAGTTTCCGGTGTTTAAATAAATCTGCTGTCCTCTCTTATTCTGCTTTGTTGTCAGCCGCCATCCACCAAAGGGTCGAAATTGATACCCATTTTTGGATTCTAGAACATGATCTTTTAGGTCAGGGAAAGCTTCATTTAGGTAATAGCCCCATTTGTTGATCTGACACTTCGTAAGGTCTGTCTCAGAAAAAAAGATACATTCTGATGGCTTTTGCTAGTGAATCTATCTCTCCATAAACTGCCAATAGAAGCGTTATGTACTCAATGGAAAATGCCGTTGAGTTCTTTTGGAAAAAGCGCAATAGTTCTCTGTCTTCGAAAGTCTACCTTCAAGCGATAGGTAGTATGTCCAATATGTTTGGAGATAGGTGCTGAATGAGCTGGTAGTTTGCTGGTCTTCCACGGGTATTGCCCTTTCATTTGAACTCGCTTAATCATTGGATTCGATGACGAAAGGCTAGCAACTTTGATGGTGCTGCAGAGCGCCTTTCGGCTGGTCGTTTGCATCTAGATTGATCAAATTTCAGACTATCTCATTATCGCTACTAGAAGTTGTATTCATTTCTGAAGGCTGTCTCAATATGTTGTGTTTAGCCAGGTCAGTGTATTAGTTAGTTTTATGAGAGCGCCATATGGTGCGCATGGACTTATTTCGATAGTTCTATTTGGAGTCATTGGCGTGGCGTTCTAGTTGAAAGGCGACTTTGAAGTTGTCAGATTAATCGGCCTATCCTTCTCATAGATTTCAAAAGTTGACTCTTGACCAAAATGTTGTGTCACCTTTCTTTGTCTCCTTGCTTTAGATCCGATCATTTCACTTGCTATTGGGGTCACGATGAGTTTTAGGGAGTTAGAATTAGGTTGGACACTGGTTTTTTATGCTCCGACTTTAGGGGAATGAGGTCGGTACCGGTTGGGATAATGCTCTAGTGGTGTCCGGTAGCGGATATAATTAATTCAATTTCGGCTCCGCGCTTAAGGACCCATAATGAAAACTCTCAATGGCCTCATGAAACATCTTAGGGATAAAGGGATAGAGACGCACGGCTCTGTCCATAAAAGAAAGATGAAGAATTACGGTTATTACCATGGCTATAAGGGCCATCGTTTTGTGGGTAGTTCTTCCAATTGCTTAGAGCTAACTAGCTTCGATGAAGTAATTGCCTTAAATGAGTTTGATATGGCGGTTAAGGCGCTCTTATATCCAAGCGTAATGTTTATTGAAACTGCGCTAAAGAACTATACGCTAGAAGCCGTGCTTGAAGATTCTCACTCGTTCGTGCTGGAAGATATTTTCTCTCGAACGCTCGTGGCGTACCGTGATTACCCTAGAAAAAGTAAAGACTATAGCGCTGCTATGAAAAAGCGCCTGGGTCTGCGCGCGGAAATCAATAGATTGATTCAGTACAATTATTCCAAGAACCCTGTTGTTAGGCATTTTTACGACAGCGATAAACCCTTGCCTATTTGGGCGCTATTCGAGGTCATGACTCTAGGAAACTTCGGTGTTTTCTATTCGTGCTTAAAGGGCTCGGTTAGACAGAGCATATCTGATGACCTAAAGCTTCCGAACAATTACGACGGTCCCGGGCTTCTTGAGCGTACTATCTTTGCGCTCAAGGACCTCCGTAACGCGATTGCTCATAACAGTGCCGTTTATGACGTTAGGTTTAAGAGGGCAAAAGTGGGCAATCAGCTTGGCCAGATGCTGTCATCCGAGATTGGTGTTTCTTCGATAGACTTTTCAACTATTACTGATTATGTCGTCCTAATTGTCTATCTACTCAGAAAGATGATGGTTTCCAAAACTGAGTGCTATCAGGTTATTCGAAATTATTCGAACGTGCTAGAAGATCTGCACGGATCTCTGTCCTCCTCGGATTTTCACAAGATAGTTAATACCGGAGCTAGGAGCAAGATGGATTCACTCCGTAGTTATATAGCTGCAACTTAAAAGTCAGCGTCTGAAGATGAAGATAGTTTTCACTTGTGTTGGGGCCCGTAGACAAACACAGGATATCGAGTAGAATATAGCCAATTGCGGTGGAAGCTCTCGGGCGACACCTGAAGAGGGTTGATGCGTCGGCCCTCTTTTTTTGACGATATTTTACAGCATGCTTGACATGGCTGCGCGAGGCCGTGCGGGGGCATCCGTGTAGGGAATGTCACCTCCAGAATCGATCTTGCGATTCAACTGCCGCTCGACGTGGCCATATCGCAAGATACCGATCTGGCGTCGGCGCACCGGAACCCATCGATCATTCGCCCGGTAATCACGACGGTATTGTTTGCGATCTTGCTCTCTTGCTCCGTGAACATGCAGTAGATCGGCAAGAGCCAGTTGGCGTAGATGCCCATCCCGTACGCTAAAGACGCTACCAATGAAACGCTCTGCTCGCCGGGTAGACCATGGTAGTAGCCGGCTGCGTTCATATGGAGGCGCCTGTCCATCGGGTCGTCGATATGAGCTTCTTTGGATGTGAACTTCAGCACCCTTTCTGCTCTTTCGCTTTGGTTTGCAGGGTTGCCAGAAGACAAAAAGATCAACGTGCTCGTTGCGTGCGCTTCATTTTATGTCCGCGCCAGTGGCTACACTTTTGAAAATCGGCACGAAGGTATCTGTCACATATCTCATGCTATAGACATATCGGCGAGTTCAGAATTGAAGGTGAAGTGAGTATGAAAGGCAGAAATCAGCACGTTACGAAGCGTTCTGATGGCAATTGGCAGGTTAAGGGCGAGGGAACAAGTCGCGCTTCTTTCGTTACGACGACCCAGAGCGAGGCGATAAAGCTCGGTCGACGCATTTGCTCCAATCAAGAATCGGAGTTGATTGTCCATCGTCGCGACGGAAGGATTCGCGCAAGGGATTCCCATGGCCACGACCCCTTCCCACCGAGGGGATAAGGGTTCGGCTCCATAGCGACAGCGGCCCGTAATGGTGTGCCCACTGTCGTTAAATGACTTCATCATTGCGGTGAAGGTTGTAAACGATGCTGTCGATTCGATGTTCGCATTGGAACGCATATTTGGGCGTTTTGAAAACGAGGTGGTGCGGTATGATGGTTCACTTCATTGAGGTGTAGAGTACATATCTCAATACAAAAGCTCTTTGGGAGCTTTAAGGGTGACGCTTTCTGATAGAGTGTTGCCCTTTTTCCATGCATGTAATGCGTAACGTGCTAGCTAAACGCCATTCCGACAATGGGATGGTCGAGTATGGGCGGTTTGGCACCTTGCGCCTGCTGTCATTGGTGTAGCAAGCACTTGATTTAGCCTGCTTAAACTCTATAATCAAATAAAAACTCTGAAATATCTTTTCGAAACAATGAAAGGAATGTTGAGGACGATGCTTTGCCAGTTCACCTTCAGGAACTATAGATCCTATCGCGATGAGGTGGAGCTTTCCATGCAGGCGACGCCGATGAAGGAGTTTGAGCGTTCCCTCATAGAGTGTTCCGACGGGCAGAGTTTCCTTCCGGTGGCTGCGGTGTACGGGCCCAACGCTGGCGGCAAGTCTAATCTGCTCGAGTCTCTTGATTACGTTCGCTCGGCGGTGGCCAGACCGATAAGACTGCTGTCTGCCAGTGCTGATGCAGCAGAGGGCGATCGCCCTTTGATACCCCGTTGTTCGGCGTTTAAGTTCGATGATGTGTCTGCTGCCGAGCCCACCGAGTTCGAGCTCTACTATCGCGCGGGTGAGCACGAGTACCGCTATGCCCTGTCCGTGCATGCGGACGAGATCGTGTCCGAAGGCCTGTGGCGGCGAAAATTGGGAGCGTCACGCACGGCGATGCTGTTCGAGCGCGAGGATACAAAGGTTGAACTCGGCCCCACACTGCGTAAGCTTGTGACGGCCGCGAGGTTCAACCCAAGTCTGCCGTACCTATCGTTCCTTTGCATCAACTTCGATGCACCGGTGGTCCAGGAGGCGGCCAGCTGGTTTCTCGACGCTGTGTTTCTCAACTACAACAGTTCCTACCTGGAGCGGATGCTCGAGCAAATGCTCGACGAGGGCGACTCGCGCGAGGTCACGCGTTTTTTGCGCGCCGTTGATGTGCGTATTGACGGCTTCAGAGTGGAGAGGGCGCCGGAATGGCGCGGCCGGCGCGTCTTCGTGAGACACGAGGTGGGCGGCAAAGCGTACGAGCTGCGTTTATCCGAGGAATCTGCCGGCACCCAGAAGCTCATGGGGTTGGCTGCGTATCTGATGGCAGCGCTTGAGTGTGGTGGCACCGTTGTGGTAGACGAGCTCGACGCCAAACTGCACCCGAAGCTTCTTCGCTATGTGATCCTGCTGTTTAAGGATCCTGAGGTCAACAAGAGTGGCGCACAGCTCATCTTCTCGTCCCAGGACGTGTCTACCATGCGAAACGATGTGTTCCGCCGTGACGAGATATGGTTCGCTGCGCGCGGCGAGGGGGAGGCGAGCCAACTGTGGTCTCTCGCCGACATCCACGAGGCAAACGGTAATCTGGTAAGCAAGAACGCGGCTTTCGACAAGCAATACCTGTCCGGTCGCTACGGCGCCGATCCGTATCTCACCCGCATCGAGGAGTGGGATTAGCATGGTCCTTTTCATGAACAGAAGCCGCAGGTAGAAGCGTTGCTACTATCCAGTGTTGTCGGCATGTCTTGAATTTGCCGCATACTTCCGGATTGGGCGCTCATTTTGGACTCTCGATGTCTCCACATCCTCTAAAAAAGTTCTTAAGACAGCCTTAAAGGCGCTTCGGCTCGCGTTGACAGCGTACAATACGCATGTTTGACTATGGCAAAAGTGGATTTAAGGGGAGGAGTGCGCCATGGAGGTGCTGGTTGTTGGCAACACCGCATATGTTGACGATGACTTTTGTGCCAAGGCGTTCCCCGGGGACCACGTTAAGGTCGTCGCTGCCGCGGAAGCGCGCCGCGACGAGTCGTCGCCCCATGCCTCGTGGAAAGAGCTCCTCCAGCACCTGGATCAGGCCTACGAGTTCGACCGCGTGGTCTACCTGTCTAATTACCTTACCCCGCATACCGATACCGTGGGCGAAATCGAACTGCTGCGCTCGGTCTTTCGTACGTGCGCGGGTCGCCGGGTCCAACTGCTGTATGTAGCGGGGCCCGCGGGTGCCGAGGGTGCCGCCGATGCCGCGGGGCGAACGGGCAAGGGCATTATCGCGCACGCAGCCAACGACCTGTGCCGCTACTACGCTGCTCGCGAGGGCGTTCAGACCAAGATCCTGCGCGTGCCGTTCCTGTATACCGCGTCTGCCGCGCTGGAGGACCCGTTTTTGGTGCCGCTGTTCGACGCATGCTCAACCGGATCGGCCGCTCTGCAGGGCGCGCAGGATGCCGCGTTTCCTCTGCTGTGTGCCGAGGAGCTTTCGGTGCTGGTACGCCGTATCTTTGACAGCTGGAATGGTAACTTTGAGACGCTCGACGTAGCCGATACCTTCCATCACACGGTGGGTGAGGTGGGCGACGCCCTTCAGGCGCTGTTCCCAGGGCTCTCAGTTGCCTATGGCGATTCTGCCGGCTACGCCCTGCCCGCCAGCGACGTCGCTCGCGTGCGCTATGGCTGGTTTCAGCGCTACGACTTGCTGCGCGACTTCTCGACCATTCAGGCTCGCTGGGATGCTGGCCGTGCGAAGAAGGTCAACCCCTTGCGCGCGGCCATCGACCGCATTCAAATGCGCACGCTGCCTGTCAAATGCCTGGAGACGGCAGCCGCCTGGGTGCTCTTTGAAGTGCTGGAGCGCTTGTTCTCCCAATCGACCCAGCTCAACGTGCTCGATTATCGCCTGCTCTACGTGGTGCTCATCGGCACGCTGTATGGCTTGGACTTTGGCCTGGTTGCGGCGCTGCTGGCGTCGGTGGGTTTGGCTGCGAGCTACTTTACTCAGTACGGCTATACCTTCCAGGGCCTGTTCTACGAGCCGTCCAACTGGCTGCCGTTTATCGCATACTTTGTGGTGGGCGCCGTGTGCGGCTATGTGCAGCTGCGCAACAGCGAAGCCATTAGGGCGGAGCGCGATCAAAACGAGCTCGTGCGCAACCGCAATACGTTCCTTACGCAGCTCTACCACGACGCGATCGAGGACAAGCGCGCGTACAGGCGCCAGATCGTGGGTCGCCACGACAGCTTTGGCAAGATCTTTGCCGTGACGCAGGAGCTCGACGTGTTCAACCCACGCGACATCTATCGCAAGTGCTGCGAGCTTCTGGGCGAGATCCTCGAGAACGATTCGGTGGCGATCTACCATGTTTCGGGCGGGGCATTTGCACGCCTGGTGGCGGCAAGTCCCGCGATTGCCGAAGATGCCGCACGCTCGCTCACGCTTGAGCAGCTTGCACCTCTTTTGGGCGACGGGGGTCGTTCGAATCTGTGGGTGAACCGCGAGCTTACGCCGGGGCTTCCCATGTTTGGATACACGATCGAGCGCGACGGGGCACCCGCCGTGTTGATCTTTGTGCGTAGTGCGGCCGAAAACCAAATGACCCTCTATTATCAAAACCTGTTCCGTATCTTGTGCGGGTTGGTCGAAAGCGCGCTGGGCCGTGCCTTTGACTATGAAGCGGTGGCACAGGATAAGCGTTGCGTTGACGGTACTTGCGTGCTCAAGCAGGCTGCCTTTGGCCAAGAGCTCGCGGCCGAGCAGGCGCTGGCAGATGGCAAGATGGGCAGCTTTTTGCTCCTGCGCGTGGTACCGGGCATGGAGCCTGTCGGCGAGCTGGTGGGCGCAATTGGGTCGGCAATCCGCGAGAGCGATGCGGCGGGCCTGGTCGATGATGACATGCTCTACCTGCTTATGCGCCAGGCAAAGGCGTGCGACCTGCCCATTATCCGCGAGCGCCTGAGCGCGAAGCAGATTGCGGTGGAGCCCGTCGACGGCGAGGACATCGTGGCGCTGCTGCAGCACATCGCTGACACCGGTGACGGTGAGGGGGGTGCCGCTTGATCTCGCTTCTCGTTGCCGCCGTCTTGCTGCTGATTCATACACTGGTTTGCCTGATGCTGTGGACGCTCATGAAATTGGGCCTGCTGCCGGTGCGCGGGCACATGCTGACTGTGATAGTGCTGGTGCCGCTGTGGGGCCCGTTGCTGGTGGTTCTGCTATCGGTCCGCGGCGCGGTGTTTGGCGAGGGGCTGAAAGAGTCTGCGCTGGAGTCGCTGCGCTTCAACGACGACCTGCATCGCAGTATCTTGGTACATGACCGTGAAGCCGATGCGGGCGTGATTCCGCTCGAGGAGGCGCTCATCGTCAACGACCCGGCAGAACGGCGCCGCCTCATGCTCTCCATGCTCACCGAGGAGCCCGATGCGTACCTGGCGCAGCTGCAGGCGGCTAAGCTTAACGACGACGTTGAGGTGGCGCACTATGCCGCGACGGCGGTGGCACAGATCTCCAAGGAGTCCGACCTTAAACTGCAGCAGTTGGAACGTGCCTTTAAGACCGACCCGAGCGCGCAAAACCTCAATGAATACTGCGATTTTCTTGGTGAATACTTGGGCTCGGGCTTGGCCGAGGGGCGCGTGGCTCAGATTCAGCGCCAACAGTACGCGCGCCTGCTTGCGCGTCGCTGCGAGCGCGAGGACACCCTTGAGCTTCGCATTCGATACGCGACGGCGCTGGCCGATGCCGGACAGATCGACGAGGCGCAGGCCGTGACTGACCAGCTGGTGCTCGACGTGCCCGAGGAGCAGGAGGTTTGGATGCTTTGCCTGCGCCTTGCGGTGATGCGCCGCGACGGTGACGAAGTCCACCGCGTGATCGATGCGATTGACAAACAGCATGTATACTTGAGCGCCGCCAACCGCGAGGAGCTTGCTTTTTGGCGCAACGGAGAGGAGGCCCGATGAGCGTGGTGCAACATATCCGCGACCGTGCGGGCCATTTTCGCTGGATGGGCCTGCTTGTGGTGTGGGCGGTCTTTATTGTCATGGCCGCCGTGCTGCTGGTGGAGCGTGCCGGCGTGCAGTACAGTGCGGGCCAGCATAAGCTGGGGATGCTTGCCGCCAACGATGCGGTGCCGGCTTCCTCGGCAATATTTGGCCAAAAGCCCACGTGCCTGGTCATTACCGATTCCGATCAAGCTGGCGTCGAGGACGTAAAGGAGCAGTTTGACCAGATCCTGCTCGACATGAAGATCGCGCACCGCGACGTGGACCTTGCCCTGGACGGCGCGGATGCCATTCCCTCGCTGACTTCCTTCGATCGCGTGATTTTGCTCATGCCGTCGCTCGATGGGCTCGGTACGCGCCTGACCGATATTATGAGTTGGGTGAGCGCCGGTGGTTCGCTTATGCTCGCCATGCCGCCGGATAACTCGAGCTATCTGCAAGTGATTGCTCCCAAGCTTGGCATTGAATCGGCCGGATATGACTATGTAAAAGCCGAAAGCATTGTGCCGAGCGAGGACTTTATGCTGGGCGGGGGAGAACGCTACGAGCTCTCGGACCCCTTTGATTCGTCGCTTTCGGTTTCGCTGCGCGAGACGGCTTGTGTGTGGGCTAAGACCGGCGATACGGGCGCTCCGCTCATTTGGTCGAATGACTGCGGTAGCGGGCGCACCGTGGTATGCAATATCGGTATCTATGACAAGGTCATGCGCGGCTTTTACGCCGCGGCAATCAGCCTGCTGGGTGATGCCACGGCCTATCCGGTCATCAACAGCGCCGTCTTCTATCTGGATGACTTTCCCAGCCCCGTGCCCTCGGGCGACGGCACCTACATCAAGCGCGACTACGGGCTTTCCATCGCCGACTTTTATGCCAAGGTCTGGTGGCCCGATCTGCAAAAGCTCGCGCAGAAATATGGTGTTCGCTTTACCGGCGTGATGATCGAAAACTACGAGGACGCGGTCAACCAGGTCGAGCCCTCGCGCCAGCCCGATACCACACAGTTCCGCTACTTTGGCGGTATGCTGCTGCAGATGGGCGGAGAGCTGGGTTTCCACGGCTACAACCATCAGCCGCTGGCGCTCTGGGATACCGACTATGGCACACTGTACGACTACAAGACGTGGAAGAACAAGGAGACGCTCGTCGCATCGCTCAACGAGCTTATAGCCTTCCAGGACGAGGTGCTGCCCAACGCGCACGGCTCGGTCTACGTGCCGCCGTCGAATATCCTTTCGGCCCGCGCTCGCAAGCTTATCGGCACCGATGTTCCGCGCATTAAGACCATCGCCAGTACGTATTTTGAGGACGGCACCGACCTGCCGTACGTGCAGGAGTTTGGCGTGGCGAGCGATGGCATTGTGGAACAACCGCGAATTGTCTCGGGCGGCATGGTCGACGATTCCTATATGCGCCTTGCTGCCGTGTCCGAGCTCAACATGCACTATGTGAGCACGCACTTTATGCACCCGGACGACCTGCTCGATCCCGATCGCGGCGCTAAGGAGGGCTGGGAGGTCTACAAGGGCGGCTTGACCGACTACCTGGACTGGCTCACCAAGTCTGCGCCCGACTTGCGACGCCAGACCGGTTCGGAATGCTCGGGCGCCATCCAGCGCTTTTCGTCCGTGACGGTGAGCGTGGATACCAGCGAGGATGCCTGGACGCTCAGCCTGGGCAATTTCCACGACGAGGCGTGGCTCATGTTCCGCGCCAACAACGGCGAGCCGGGTGCAGTCACGGGTGGCGAGATTACGCATCTGACGGGCGATCTGTACCTGATTAAAGCCACGGACAAGACGGTGACCATTGCACGCAAGGAGGGTAGCGACAAATGAGAATCTGCTTGGTACTCGAGGGTTGCTACCCCTATGTACACGGTGGCGTGTCCACTTGGATGCACGGCTATATCCAGGCCATGCCTGAGCACGAGTTTGTGCTGTGGGTGATTGGCGCGCATGCTGCCGACCGCGGTAAGTTTGTCTATGAGCTGCCCGGCAACGTGGTCGAGGTGCACGAGGTGTTCCTGGACGATGCCCTGCGTCTTTCGGGCGAGCAGGACGAGGCCGACTTTAACGACTGTGAGCGCGAGGCGCTGCGCCGCCTGGTGTCGCTCTCTAATCCGGATTGGGACGTGCTGTTCGATATCTTCCAGCGCCGCCGCGTGCATCCGCTCTCGTTTTTGCAGAGCCGCACCTTTATGGATATCTTTCGCGACGTGTGCCTGGCCGAGTACCCATACACGCCCTTTGCCGATGCATTCCACACCATGCGCTCCATGCTGCTGCCCGTGCTTTACCTTCTGGGCAGCGAGGTGCCGGTGGCCGATGTGTACCACGCCATCTCGACCGGCTACGGCGGCCTACTCGCCTGCCTGGGCTCAAGCGTTCACCAGGCTCCGGTGCTGCTGACCGAGCACGGCATTTATACCCGCGAGCGCGAGGAAGAGATCATTCGCGCCGACTGGGTCGTGCCGTCGTTTAAGGACCGCTGGATTCGCTTTTTCTACCTGCTTTCGGAAGAGATCTACCGCCGCGCCTTTCGCGTGACGAGCTTGTTTCATAACGCCCGCAAGACGCAGATCGATATGGGCTGCGATGCGGACAAATGTCTGGTCATCCCCAACGGCATCCAGTTCGACCGCTTTAAGGACATTCCCTTAAAGCCCGATGACGGCTGGGTGGACATTGGCGCGGTGGTGCGCCTGGCGCCCATCAAGGACGTTAAGACCATGATCTATGCCTTCTTTGAGCTGCACGAGCGCCTGCCCAAGGTGCGCCTGCACATTATGGGCGGCGTGGACGACGAGGAGTACGGCGCCGAGTGCCACGCGCTGGTCGATACCCTGGGCGTGCGCGACCTGATCTTTACCGGTCGCGTCAACGTGGTCGAGTACATGGAAAAGCTCGACTTTACCATTTTGACGAGCATCTCCGAGGGCCAGCCGTTGAGCGTGCTGGAGTCGCTTGCAGCGCGCCGCCCCTGCGTGACGACCGAGGTGGGCTGCTGCCGCGAGCTGCTCGAAGGCGCCCCGGGCGACGACTTTGGCGTGGCAGGTTTTGTGACGCCGCCCATGTATCGCAAGGGCTTGGCCGATGCCATGGAGCGCATGTGCACAAGCCGCGCCCGCCGTATCGAGATGGGGGAGCGCGGCCAGCGTCGCGTGGCGACCTACTACCTACACGAGCAGATGCTCGCCAACTATCGCGCGCTGTACGACGAGACGGCGCATGCGTTTGACCTGCCCAGAGAGGGGGAGTAGCCGGTGGCCGGAATCGGTTTTGAGCTCAAGCGCCTGTTTAGGCGCAAAGGTCTGTTTGCCACGATGCGCGCCTATGGCTACGCCGGCATTGTGTGCACGGGCCCCATGCTGCTGGGCGTGCTGCTCCAGGTGGGTATCTTGGTGCTGTGCGGTCTATGGGGTGTGGGACGTGCCAACCAGGATCTGCTGGTGTGCATGGTGACGTATACGCTGCTGGCGTCGCTTACGCTCACGAGCTTTTTCTCCATGCCGGTCACGCGCTTTTTGGCCGACATGCTGTTTGCCGAGCGCGAAGAAGAGGTCCTGCCCTCGTTTTGGGGTTCCAACGCCATCATGCTCGTTGCGGGCACCGTGCTCTACGGCGTCTTTTTGCTGTTCTCGGGCGCCACGTTGCTGCAGGGGCTGCTGTGCCTGTGGCTGTTCAACATTATGATCGTCAACTGGAACGGCATGAGCTATCTCACCGCCATCAAGGACTACCGGGGCATCCTGTGCAGCTTTGCCGCCGCCATTGGTGTGGCATGCCTGTGCGCTCTGGGAGCTCTAGCGCTGTGCCTGCCGCCCGTCGAGGGCTTACTTGCGAGCATTGCGTTGGGTTACGGGGTCATGCTCGTTTGGGACGTCGTGCTGCTGTACAGCTATTTTCCGCAGAACGATTGCAGCCCCTGGCGCTTTTTGCATTGGCTCGATCAGTTTATGCCGCTGGCGCTCACGGGCCTGTTTACCAACCTGGGGCTCTTTGCGCACCTGGTGATTATCTGGGCAGGGCCCATTGGCGTCCAGGTCAAAGGCCTGTTTTACGGCGCGCCCTATCATGATGTGCCGGCGTTGCTTGCGTTTTTGACTATTCTGGTCACGACCGTCAACTTTGTGGTGTCGGTCGAGGTCAACTTCTACCCGCGCTACCGCGATTACTACAGCCTGTTTAACGACGGCGGCGTGGTGGGCGACATTATGGTGGCCGAGGAGGAGATGCTCGCTACGCTCAATCGGGAACTGCGGTTTTGCGCGCTCAAGCAGCTGTTTGTGACGGCGGCGGTGATCTCGCTCGAGACCACGGTGCTTTCGGCCCTGCCGCTCGGCTTTAACAACCTGATGCACGGGTATTTCCGCACGCTGTGCGTGGGTTATGGCCTGTATGCCGTGGGCAACACGATTCTGCTCATCTTGCTGTACTTTACCGACTACAAGGGCGCCGTGCTGGCCTCGGGGCTGTTCGCGGGTGTGGCGGGGCTGGCAACGGTTGTCTCGCAGTTTTTTCCGCAGCAGTTTTACGGCTTTGGCTTTTTGCTGGGCGCGGCAGTGTTTTTTGTCGTGGCGCTGATGCGGCTCGATACCTATACTGCCAACTTGCCGTATCGTATCCTGAGTCAGCAGCCCATTGTGGCGACCGACAAAGAGGGTTGGTTTACCGAGCTGGGCCACATACTCGATCGTGCCGAGCAGCGCTACGAGGGGCGGCGTCTTGAGGGCGAACCGCATGGTGCGTTTGAGCGCACGGTGGTTTGCGTGTATCTAAAACATTGGGGAGGTCCTGATGACCGATAGGATGATATCGCGTCGCCGCCTGATTGAGGCGGCTGCCGGCACGCTGCTGCTTTCGGGCTGCTCGTCGCAGGACGAATCCTCGACCAAAAAGGCCAAGAAGCAGGGCAAGATTAAAAAGGCCGATGCATCCAGCGATACCAAGCACCTGCGCGATAAGGACGACCTGTACGAGGTCTACGACGATTCGGGCATCGTGTGCATGTATCTGACGGTCTCTCGCGGCAACAGCTCCGAGAATACCGACCATTCGTGGGCCGAGATCAATACGTACTCGGTGTATGACTATCAGGCTATGGATGTCGAGCGCTATCAGGTTTTGGGTCTACTTCAGCCGGGCGACGATAAAGGTCCCGTGGCGGGGGAGGTCGGTTACGGCGAGGAAGCGCCCAACGCCACCGTGCAGGTGCGTGGTCAGTCCTCGAGTAAGGGCGTTCAGAAGAACTATAAGGTTGAGCTTAAGCGCGGAAAAGGTACATGGCGACAGCAGCGTTCCATCGCGCTCAATAAGCATATGAGCGAGGGCCTGCGCTTTCGCAATAAGATGGCCTATGACCTTATCCGCGGTATCCCGCAGATGATGGGCCTACGCACGCAGTTTGTGCACCTGTGGGTGTGCGACCAGACCGAAAAATCTAACGACACCTTTGAGGACTACGGCCTGTTTACGCAGGTGGAGCAGCTTAACAAGACGGCGCTTAAGGCACATGGGCTCGATAAGAGCGGGCACCTGTATAAGGTGAATAACTTTGAGCTTGAGCGCTACAAGGACATTATCAAAATGGCCGATGATCCAACGTTCAACCAGGCAGATTTTGATTATTTGCTGGAAACGAAGGGTGATTCCGACCATTCGAAGCTCATTGAGATGCTCGATGCGCTCAACGATGATTCGCAAAAAATCGACGATGTGCTTGCCGAGTATTTCGATATCGAGAACCTGGTCTATTGGCTGGCGTTTCAGCTCCTGACGGGCAACTGCGACACGCAGAACCGCAACTTCTACTTGTATAGCCCACTCAATTCCAAGGTCTGGTACTTCTTGGATTGGGATAACGACGGTATGCTTCGCAAGCGTGAGCTCGAGCTCCACGATCATACGGATTATTCGAGCTGGGAGCGCGGCGTTAGCAACTACTGGGTCAATGTTCTGTTCAGGCGCGCTCTAAAGAGTAAGTCGTTCCGCAGCGAGCTCGACGACGCCGTCAAGGACGTGCGCTCGTACCTGACCGAGGAGCGCTTGACCAAGATGATCAAGCATTACCGCGAAGTGACCGAGTCGTTGGTATTTGCGTCTCCCGATATCGACCATCTGCCTGTGACCAAGGATGAGTACGAGCAGATCGCCGCGGCGATCCCATCCGAGATCGAGGAGAACTACAAAAGCTATCGCGAGAGCTATAAGAAGCCCATGCCGTTCTACATAGGCGCGCCGCAGATCGACAACGGTAAGCTGCGCGTTAACTGGGACGCCGCATACGACTTTGAGGCGCGCGACATTCGCTACACCGTGGAGCTGGCGCGCGACTACGCCATAGCCGACGTGGTCTTTAAGGCTGAGGACGTGCTGCTGCCCGAGGTGACCTGTGATGCGCCCGACACCGGCCAGTATTTTGTGCGTGTGCGCGCCACCAACTCCGACGGCTATACGCAGGATGCGTTTGATTACTACGTGACCGACGATGGCAAGCAGTACGGCATGAAGTGTTTCTACGTGCAAGACGGCGGCAAGGTCGTGGAGGACACGTATGAGGAGGGCTAGCGCGCTGCTTGAGCGCCTGGCGGCTCCGCCTGTGCGTGCCACGCAGGAGCGTTACCGCCACGAGCTCAAATATCTCATTAACGAGGGCGAGCACGCCGCGCTTGCCTGTCGCATGGCGCCGGTGTTTAAGCTGGACAAGCATGCGCAGGCGGGCGGTTATACCATTCGCAGCCTGTACTTTGACGACTACTGCAACTCGGCCTACGAGGAAAAAGACGCCGGTATTCTCATGCGCAAAAAGTATCGCGTGCGCATCTATAACGGCAGCGACAAGGTGATTAAGCTCGAGCGCAAAAAGAAGTACGGCAGCTGGATTTACAAGGAAGACGCGCCGCTCACGCGTGGCGAGTTTGAGCAGATCCTGGCTGGCGACTACGACTTTTTGCTGCGCAGTCCACACCAGCTGTGCCGCGAGTTCTACATCGAGTGCATCTGCAATATGATGCGCCCGCGCACCATTGTGGATTACGAGCGCGAGCCGTGGGTGATGGACGAGGGCACCGTACGCATTACGTTTGACATGAACGTGCGCGCCGCGGTGGGGAGCTTCGATATCTTTGACGCGACGCTGCCCGCCCTGCCGGTCTTGGAACCGGGCAAGCTGGTTATGGAGGTCAAGTTTACGGAGTTTTGCCCGCAGCTCGTGCGCGATATGGTGCCACCGGGCGCGGCCGAACTCACGGCGGTCTCCAAGTACTGCCTGTGCTACGACAAGACCTCCTACCTTCGCGGCTTTAACTACTGGGAATCGGATTTTGAGAACCGAGGGGATATTTAGACCATGAGCACCAGGGACTTTTTTAAGAACTCCGTCTTGGAGGCGTTTGGTCAGGTCGACCCGGCCAAGATCGGCTTGTCGCTGCTCGTGGCGCTCGCCATGGGCATCCTGATCTATTACGTGTACAAGCGCTTTTTTACCGGCGTGGTGTATTCGCGCAGCTTTGCCGTGACGCTCGTGGGCATGTGCGTGCTGACGTGCATGGTGACGCTCGCGATCTCGACCAACGTGGTCATCTCGCTCGGTATGGTCGGTGCCCTGTCCATCGTGCGTTACCGTACGGCGGTAAAGGACCCGCTCGACTTGCTGTACCTGTTTTGGGCCATTACCACGGGCATTACGGCAGGTGCCGGCATGTACGCACTCGTGGGGCTTACGGCTGTAGCCATCGTGGTGATGATCGCCGGCTTCGCTACGCACCAGGACAAGGCCCGCGTGTACATGATGGTCATCCACTATACGGGCCAGACCACGGGCGACGATATCGTGCGCGCATTTGGGCGCACCAAGTTCACCGTCAAATCCAAGACGATGCGCGGTGACAAGGTCGAGATGGCCGTCGAGGTGTTCTCGGACGGTGTGGATATGCCCTATGCCGACGCCATCCGCTCGCTCGACGGCGTGGAAGACCTGACGCTCATCCAATACAACGGCGAATATCACGGGTGATTTTGTTCCGGCGTTCTAACGAACGCCGGACCGCTCGACGCTGCTTGCGCTGACGTTTTCTCGACCTGGGTGGGCTAGTCTTGGTTTGGTTTTATGTAAGGGATGGTGTCGCGTGGACGTGCAACAGCTAGAAGAGTCCTGGGCTGCAAGGGCCGGCGCGCGTGAGGCGCGTCTAGTTTCGGCCTCGCATGTGCCGGCGGCGCTGTCGATGCTGGGGATTGTGCTGCCCGGTGATCGCTTGGTGGCCTTTGTTGATGACTTTGCCGAAGCGTTTGATTGCGGTTTTGATTGCTGCGGCGTGGCTATGGTGGGGGAGCCGTCGGTTGCGGCGTTTGCCGCTGCGTCCGAGGGCTTTGATGCTTCGTTTGAGGTCGATGGGCCGCACCTGTGGTGGTTCGTCAACTCTATTGGCGGGTTTGGACTGCGCGTGCCCGATCTGCGCGCGTTAGGACGCGCCGCACGTGAGGCCCATGCGCTGCTGGTTGTGGACAACACCGTAGCATGCGTCTTTGGGTGCGATCCGTTGCGCTTGGGTGCGGTGCTGTCGCTCGAGGCGCTCGATCGCGTGTGCGCCGGTAAGGCTCCGTGCAAGCTCGTTGCCGCTTCGGTGGCGCGCTCGCAGCTTAAACGCCATCGTGTGGATGCCGCTGCCGAGTGCACGCATGCCCTGCTTGAGGGCTGTGGCTTGGCCAAGCTTGATTTGCCTGCTGACGAGGCCGGTGTGCTGGAGCGGGGGCTGTCTTCGCTCGACGCTCGCATGCAGGCCCACTTCGACCGCGCCCGTGCGCTGGCCGAGTATCTGGCCGCCAACGAGATGGTACGCAACGTGCGCTATCCCGGGCTGACCTCGCATCCCGACCATGCGGTTGCAACGGGAATCCTCGAGCACGGCTTTGGCCCGGCAGTTGAGTTTGACCTTATCGAGCGAAGTGCGGGCGAGCTGTTCGACACATTGCCGGGGGGGTTCCGCACGTCGCCCGCCGGCGGCGCAACGACACGCCTTTCGGCCCCACGCGGCAAGCAGGGGAGCACTATTCGCCTCTTCGCCGGTACCGACAACCCCCTGGTTGTAGCGTCCGCCCTAGACAACGCCCTCCGCAATTAGCTATTTTGGGGCTTGTCTCGGGGTAGTCTTTTTGGGACGGGCTTTTTTAGCTACTTTGTGACTGGGCCGTGGGGGACTGCGCCACGAAAACGGCCTATCTACTACGTTTAACCCTTAGGGGTCGACCATACCTGCCTTTTTTGAAAACTGGCAAGCTGTCTACCAGCGGTTTTGTTTTCACGAAATCTGGTGTGGTAGAGGGTGTTCAACTAAACGTAGTAGATAGGCCCATTCTATGGCGCGCGTCTTAATTCGTTCGTGCGGCGGATCAATAATCAGACCAAATAGACTACTTTGCGTTGATGCTGGCGATGAGGTCGTCGGCTTTTGAGGCGATGACGTTGTTGATTTCTGTCTGCAGCTCCTCGTAGACCGCTATGGCTCGCTCGCCGGCGGGGGTGAGGGTGGATCCGCGGGCGCCGTCGCGCTCGATGAGCTTGCAGCCCAGCTGTCCTTCGGCCTCGTTCACAATGCGCCAGGCCTTGGAATACGCCATACCCATGCTCTTGGCGGCACGGTTGAGCGAGTGCTCGCGGGCAATACCCTGCAGCAGCAAGACGCAGCCGTGGCCGAACACGCCCGGCAGGTCTTTGTCGCACGCTTGAATGACCAGCTTTGCCGTCGTCTTGTACTCCATGTGCTCCACGTCTCCCTGCTAAAGTGTTTGCTGGGCAAACGCAAAGCCTGCGTCAAACCCTCGTGTGCTCTTCTTAAATCATGCATTGTAGCAGTCAAAGTGCGTTAAGATACTTCCCCAGTATTGGGCGCCCAAGGTTGGGCTGGGTCCTACGAGGCCTGCAGCCGACCGGTCGCATGGAAAAAGGAGAAACATGGCTACGTTCTTTCCCGGTGAGTCCCACACGTTTTCGGAGTATCTGCTGGTCCCTGGCTACTCGTCCTCGCAGTGCATCCCCAACAACGTCTCTCTTAAGACGCCGCTAACCCGCTTCAAGCGCGGTGAGAAGCCGGCAATCACCCTGAACATCCCCATGGTTTCCGCCATCATGCAGTCCGTCTCGGGCGTCGACATGGGTGTCGCGCTCGCTACCGAGGGTGGCCTGTCCTTCATTTACGGTTCCCAGACCCCCGAGTCCGAGGCCGCTATGGTCAAGGCCGTCAAGGATCACAAGGCCGGCTTTGTTCAGTCCGATTCCACGCTGACCCCCGACATGACCATGGAACAGGTCATCGAGCTCAAGGAGAAGACCGGTCACTCCACCATGCCGGTCACCGACGATGGCACCCCCAAGGGCAAGCTCCTGGGCATCGTCACCAGCCGTGACTATCGCCCCAGCCGCGATGATCACCAGAAGAAGGTCTCCGAGTTCATGACCCCGCGTGAGCAGCTTATCGTGGGCGACAAGAACATCAGCCTCAAGGTTGCCAACGACGTCATCTGGGACAACAAGCTCAACGCTCTGCCCATCGTTGACGACAACGATCACCTCATGGGCATCGTCTTCCGCAAGGACTACGACAGCCACAAGACCAACCCAAACGAGCTGCTCGATAACGACAAGCGCTATATGGTCGGCGCCGGTATCAATACCCGCGACTATGCCGAGCGCGTGCCGCTGCTCATCGAGGCTGGCGCCGATGTCCTGTGCATCGACTCTTCCGAGGGCTTCAGCGAGTGGCAGAAGCGCACCATCGAGTGGATCCGCGCCAACTACGGCGAGGACGTCAAGGTCGGTGCCGGTAACGTTGTCGACGCCGAGGGCTTCCGCTTCCTGGCCGACTGCGGTGCCGACTTCATCAAGGTCGGTATCGGCGGCGGTTCCATCTGCATTACCCGCGAGACCAAGGGCATCGGCCGTGGTCAGGCCACCGCGCTGATCGACGTTTGCCGTGCTCGCGATGAGTACTACGAGGAGACCGGCGTCTACGTGCCTGTGTGCTCCGACGGTGGCATCGTCTACGACTACCACATGACGCTCGCCCTTGCCATGGGTGCTGACTTTATGATGCTGGGCCGCTACTTCGCCCGTTTCGACGAGAGCCCGACCGAGCGCGTCAACGTGAACGGCCAGTACATGAAGGAGTACTGGGGCGAGGGTTCCGCGCGTGCTCGCAACTGGCAGCGTTACGACCTGGGCGGCGCCGCGAAGCTCAGCTTCGTCGAGGGCGTCGATTCCTACGTTCCCTACGCCGGCTCCCTCAAGGACGGTGTGGGCGGCACGCTCTACAAGGTCAAGTCCACGATGTGCAACTGCGGCGCCCTCTCGATCCCCGAGCTCCAGGAAAAGGCACGCCTGACTCTGGTGAGCTCCACTTCCATCGTCGAAGGCGGCGCCCACGACGTAGTCGTGAAAGACTCTCAGCAGTCTGTGTCTTATCGATAGGATAAGTGCTGCACATAAAGGTTGAGTTCCAACCACGTTATTTAGATAAAGCGAGATGCCTGCAAGTCGCAGGCATCTCGCTTGTCGTATTTGCTATCATCATGCGAGTTAACGATGTGGCGGGGCGTTCTTACCTTTGCTCGCTGCAAGTTCCGCACGAGCCGAAGAGCACTTAATGTGCTCTTCGTGCGAGCAGGACTGTCCGCAGCAGCGAGCAAAGGTAAGAACGCCCCGCCCCAACCGAGATAACAAAGGAGCTGATATGTGCGATTGCACAGATCATAAGGATGAGATCCCTGCCTACGACGCACAGGCCATTGAGTCCAAGTGGATGAAGGCCTGGGAGGACTCCAACCTCTTTGCCGTCGACACCGACGCCAGCAAGCCCAAGAAGTACGTGCTCGAGATGTTCCCGTATCCGTCGGGCGACCTGCATATGGGTCACGCGCGCAACTACACCATCGGCGATGCCATGGCCCGTCAGGCCCGCATGCGCGGCTTTGACGTGCTGCATCCCATCGGCTTTGACGCCTTTGGCCTGCCCGCCGAGAACGCCGCCATCAAGCACAACACGCAGGCTGCCGCCTGGACGTATAAGAACATGGACCAGGCGCTCGCCACGATGAAGCGCATGGGCTTCTCCTACGATCTGGATCGCATGGTCAAGACCTGCAGCCCCGATTATTACCGTTGGGGTCAGTGGATCTTTGAGAAGTTGTGGGAAAAGGGCCTGGTCTACCGTAAGAAGAACCCGGTCAACTGGTGCCCCACCTGCAAGACCGTTCTGGCCAACGAGCAGGTCACCGAGGGCAAGTGCTGGCGCTGCGGCACCGAGCCCGAGAAGCGCGACCTGGAGCAGTGGTACTTCAAGATTACCGAGTACTCTCAGGAGCTGCTCGATGACCTGGAGAAGCTCCCCGGCTGGCCCGAGCGCGTCAAGCAGATGCAGGCCAACTGGATCGGTCGTTCCGAGGGCGCCGAGGTCGACTTTACCCTGTGCGACCAGGATGGCGAGCCCATCGAGGGCGACGAGGGCAAGATCACCGTCTTCACCACGCGTGCCGATACGCTCTTCGGTGTCTCCTTCTTTGTCCTGGCTCCCGAGTACGCGCGTCTGCACGAGCTCGTCGAGGGTACGGAGTACGAGGAGGCCGTGACCAAGATCGTCGAGGACTCCAAGCATATCTCCGCCGTCGAGCGTGCCCAGGGCACCCTCGAGAAGCACGGTGCCTTTACCGGCCGCTACGTGGTGAACCCGGTCAACGGCGAGAAGGTCCCCGTGTGGGTTGCCGACTACGTTGTTGCCGACTACGGCACCGGCGCCGTCATGGCCGTTCCCTGCGGCGACCAGCGCGACTTTGAGTTCGCACGCAAGTATGATTTGCCGATCGTGCCGATCATCCTGGACGATGACGACCGCGCAGCCGTCGAGGCCAGCGGCGAGACCATCGATACCTTCCATGCCGAGACCGTCGACTGGGATTGCGCCCATGCTGCCGAGGGCACGCTCGTCCAGTCCGGCAAGTACACCGGTATGCGCGGCGGCAAGCACTCCGAGGGCGAGGCTGCAATCGTTGCTGACCTCGAGGCCATGGGCTGCGGTCGTCGTAAGGTCGAGTTCCGTCTGCGCGACTGGCTCATTTCCCGCCAGCGCTATTGGGGCAACCCCATCCCGGCCATCCACTGCGAGCACTGCGGCATCGTGCCCGTGCCCGAGGACCAGCTGCCGGTAACGCTGCCCGAGAACCTGGACCTGGGCGCCGGCGAGACCCTCGCCGAGTGCAAGGAGTTCTACGAGACCACCTGCCCGGTCTGCGGCCGCCCGGCCAAGCGCGAGACCGATACCATGGACACCTTCACTTGCTCCAGCTGGTATTACCTGCGCTATACCGACCCGCACAACAACGAGCTGCCTTTCTCCCGCGAGGCCGCCGACCGTTGGATGCCCGTCGATAACTACATCGGCGGCATCGAGCACGCCATTCTGCACCTGCTCTACAGCCGCTTCTTTACCAAGGCACTGCGCGACCTGGGCCTGCTGAGTGTGGACGAGCCCTTCACCAACCTGCTGTGCCAGGGAATGGTCAAGGACGAGAACGGCGACACCATGTCCAAGTCCAAGGGCAATGTCGTGCCCCCGAGCTCGGTCATTGAGCCCTACGGCGCCGACACCATGCGTCTGGCGATCCTGTTTATCGCCCCGCCCGAGAAGGACTTCGACTGGGATCCCAAGGCCGTCGAGGGCGCCAACCGCTTCATCAAGCGCGCCTGGCGTATCGTTTGGCAGCTCGTCCAGTCCGGCGACGCCAACGTGGCCTTCGACAAGTCCGCGCTCGACGAGGTCGCGATGAAGCTCTATCGCGAGCGTCACCGCACCATCGCCAAGTGCACCGAGGACTTCGATCGTGGCCAGTTCAACACCGCCATCTCGGCCGTCATGGAGCTCGTCAACGCGGCGAGCGCCTACCTCAACGCCACCGAGGGTGCCGCCCGCGACAAGGCGCTGTGCTACGGCGTGGCTAAGGATATCGTGAGCGTCCTTGCCCCCATCTGCCCGTTCTGGGCCGACGAACTGTGGCACGAGGCCCTCGGCTGCGAGGGCAACGCCTACACCGCCGCCTGGCCCGAGTTCGACCTGGCCGAGTCCATCGAGGATACGGTGCAGATCGTCGTCCAGGTGCTCGGCAAGGTCCGTGGCCGCATCGACGTCGCCCGCGACGCCTCCAACGAGGAGATGCAAGCTGCCGCTGAGGAAGCCGTTGCCAAGTGGCTTGAGGGCAAGACGGTCGTCAAGGCCATCTGCGTGCCCGGCAAGCTGGTCAACCTGGTGGTCAAGTAAGCGCTGCGCGCTTAACTGACGCATAAAAGACGAGGGACGGTCCGGTTGGGTCGTCCCTCGTTTTGTGTTGTATGCCCTGCTTAGTCAGTGCGTCGCACCGTCTTCTACGGGATGTGTACCAGGTCCCTAAAGTAAACGTTGCCCGTTGCCTCTTCGAACATCCAAATGTTGAGGTAGATGTCGTTGAGGTCGTTGTTCACATCAAAGTTCGGGTCGTCGTAGGTGCCCACAAAGGTGAGCATGGCGCGCGTTTCCTCGCCCGCTGCGACCTGCTGGCGCATGTGCACATCGCGGACCACGCCGTTGACGTAGGCATAGGAGTCCACATCGCCAAACATCATGTCGACACCGGTGTTGTTGGTCACCGTAAAGACGAGCGCGGCGTCGCCGTAGCCATCCGTGTCCTTGCCCACGCAGGTAACATGGACGTTCTCGTCTGCCTCAAGGTCGATGGGGAACTGTTCTTGGGAATCGGGACCCAGGCCCTGGGGATCGACGATGTCTTCGTTTATTTTGTCGAAGCTCTCCGATGGTTTCGTTTTCTCGATGGCTTTTGTGCTGCCAGGGTTCGGTTCGCATGTTCCGGTTTTGCCATTCGCGTTGCCGCAGCCCAAGAGGGCCAACGAGCACGTTGCGATGGCGAGTGCAGTCATGCAGGGGGTGCCTAGACGTTTCATGTGTGCCTCCTTGCCGTAGAGGATTCGGAAAGGTTCGTCGTTGCGCGACTTGCTGGCCGGCTTGTTACAGAATGTCCCTTAGCGTAAGTCTGATCGATAGGGGCTCGGGGAGGAATGCCCTTGGGGTCCGAACGGGCCTGTGGAATGGGACGCATGGCCCGTTTTGGGGATGCTGAGGGTGCGCCGTATGGGGTTCCTCGACCAATTGTCCTATTCTTGTGGAGAAGCTGTGCGCACGCTGACCTGCAGATTCGTACTGTGCTTGCGCGTTTCCGCAGCTATTGGTATAGTTTGCTTGCAAATGAAGTTGTAATTGAAAGAAGTGGGGTTTCGGCCCCGCTTCTTTTTTGTATGGATGGAGGTGCCGCAATGGTCAAGACCAAGACCGAGCAGGCGATCATCGACGCGCTCGAGGCCATCGCTCCCCAGCACGACGTCGACATCGTCGACGTCGAGCTCGTGGGTGCCACCAAGGCCCCCTGCGTGCGCGTGCGTATCGAGGGTGCCGAGGGTCAGAGCCTGTCGCTCAACGACGTCACGGCCAACACCAAGTGGGTCGGCGATGTGATTGAGGAGCTCGACCCCATCTCTTCGAGCTATACGCTTGAGGTGTCGAGCCCGGGTATGGCGCGCCCGCTGCGCCGCCCGTGCGACTTTGCCCGCTTTGTGGGCGAGAACTGTGAGCTCACCTCCACCGCCACCGAGGGCCGTCGCAAGTACGCCGGCAAGATTGCCGCTGCAACCGAGACCGACGTGACCCTCGAGCTCGAGGGCGGCGAGTCCGTCACCCTCGATTTCTCTGATGTTAAAAAGTGCAAGTTGAAGCCCACCTACGACTTCAAGCCCGCGAAGGAAGGAAAATAAGATGGCAGCATCCGACATGATGTCCGCCCTGATGGAGCTTTGCCAGGAGAAGCACATCGACCAGCTCTACCTGATCGACCGCCTGGAGCAGTCGCTTGCTAAGAGCTATGCCGAGATCCTGCATCTTGAGTGGGGCGCCAAGGTGACCATCGACCGTACCACCGGCAAGATCTACGTCTACCGCCTGGAGCCGATCGACGATTCCATGGACGAGGAGGGCAACTTCACCGAGTTCGAGGAGATCGACGTTACCCCCAAGAACACGAGCCGCATCGCCGCCCAGCACGCCAAGGCCGAGATCAACGCCATCGTGCGTAACTCCGCCCGCGAGCAGATCTACGAGGAGTTCTCCGGCCGCATCGGTGACCTCATCAGCGGTACCGTGCTGCAGTCCACGCCCGACTTCACGATCGTCAAGATTCGCGAAGGCGTCGAGGCCGAGCTTCCGCACTTTGATCAGCGCCGTTACGAGAACGAGCGCAACGAGCGTCCGATGGGCGAGCGCTACCTGCACAACCAGCATATCAAGGCCGTGATCATCGACGTTCGCGACCCCAACTCCAACCTGCAGCCGGTTCGTGGCGAGCACAGCCGTCCGCCGATTGTCATCTCCCGTACCCACCCCGAGCTCATGCGTCGCCTGTTTGAGCAGGAGGTGCCCGAGATCTATGAGGGCACCGTCCAGATCAAGTCGATCGCCCGCGAGCCCGGCCAGCGTTCCAAGGTCGCCGTCCACTCGCTTGACGACCGTCTGGATCCCGTGGGTGCCTGCGTCGGCCCCAAGGGCAGCCGTGTTCGCGCTGTCGTGGGCGAGCTCCGTGGCGAGCGCGTCGACGTCATCCTGTGGGATGCCGATCCTGCCGTCTACGTCGCCAACGCCCTGTCGCCCGCTAAGGTCACCCGCGTCCTCATCGACGAGGAGAAGGCCTACGCCGGCGTCATCGTCCCCGACGACCAGCTGTCCCTCGCTATCGGCAAGGAGGGCCAGAACGCCCGCCTCGCCGCGCGCCTGACCGGCTGGCACATCGACATCAAGTCCGAGACGCTTGCCGCCGACATCCTCAAGAATGTTCCCGTTCACGAGGAGCCCGCCGCCGACCTGATCGGTGACGAGGAGGACGAGGACGTCCGCCGCTGCGAGTACGTGTCCGAGGACGGCATCCAGTGCCGCAACCAGGCTCGTCCCGGCTCCCGTTTCTGCGGTGTCCACGACACCGACGCCTTCGATGATGCGGAGGACCTGATCTAGCGCGCGGTCGCGCCGGGCAGGTCCCGGCGCATCTCCCACGCTCGTTCAGTCTCTAGGCACCCAAGGTGCCAGAAAGGGTAGGTGAAGTCATATGGCAAAAGTCCGTGTGTCCACCCTGGCCAAAGAGTTCGGCATGACCTCCAAGGAACTGATGGGTCATCTCGCCGATATGAAGATTCCCGCTAAGTCCGCTTCCTCCACTCTGGAGGACGCCTATGTCGCCATGGTCCGCAAACAGCTCGCCTCGGTGATCGAGGCCCGCGCTCAGGAAGTCGAGGCCGCCAAGAAGGCCGAGGAGCAGGCAGCTGCCGCCGAGGAGGCCGCACGCGCCGCCGAGGCCGAGCGCGAGCGCATCGCCGCCGAGAAGGCACGCGAGGAGGAGCGCCGCCAGTTTGCCGCAGCCCAGGCTGCCGAGGAGGCCGCCCGTGCCGAGGCTGAGGCCAAGAAGAAGGCCGAGCAGGAGCGCCTTGCCCGCGAGAAGGAGGAGGCTGCCCGCGAGGCTCAGCGCCGCGCCGTTCCCGCTTCCGACTCCGGTTCGCGCTTCCGTTCGCTGCTCGACCAGATCGCCGCACAGGAGACCGTGCTCAAGGAGAAGAAGGACGCCGAGGACAAGGCCAAGGCCGAGCGCGCCGCCGAGCGCGGTAACCGTCGTGGCGGCAACAACGACCGCCGCGGTGGCCGTCGTAACGATCGCAACGCCTCCGACAATAACTCCGATCGCAACGCCTCCGAGAGCCGTCCGCACAGCCATCGCACCAACGCCAGCAACAACGTCGCTGCCGGCATGGACTTCCCCAACCCCGATAAGCAGGGCAAGGGCAAGAAGCGCAAGGGCGGTCACAACAACGAAGAGGACCACTATAGCCGCATGGCTCGCGAGGCCGAGGAGTACAGCCGCGAGAAGGTGCTCGAGGAGGCTCGTGCTGCCGTCGAGGAGGCCTCTCGCGAGTCCACCGGTCGCCGCAAGAAGCGCAAGGAGAAGCGCGAGCGCGAGGCTGCCAAGGCTCAGGAGGAGCGCAAGATTGAGGAGGCATTGGCCCAGGGCGTGAACCCCGAGGAGCTCGATGCCATCAAGGTCTCCCAGGGTGTTACGGTCCAGGAGCTCGCCGAGGCGCTCGACGTTCCGGCCAACGACATCATCAAGCGCCTGTTCCTGCTGGGTACGCCGCTCACCATGACGCAGTCCATGTCCGACGACCTCGTCGAGCTCGTTGCCGACGACTTGGGTCGTCAGATCAAGATCATCACCCCCGAGGAGGAGAACACCTTCTCGTTCTACGACGATCCCGCCGACCTTAAGCCGCGCGCACCGGTCGTCACCGTCATGGGCCACGTCGACCACGGCAAGACGAGCCTCCTCGACGCCATCCGTCACACCGGCGTTGCTGCCGGCGAGGCGGGCGGCATTACGCAGGCCATCGGTGCTTCGCAGGTCATGATCAACGACCGCAAGATCACCTTCATCGATACCCCCGGTCACGCCACCTTTACGGCTATGCGTGCCCGTGGCGCCAAGGTGACCGACATCGTCATTCTGATCGTGGCTGCCGACGACGGTGTCATGCCCCAGACGGTCGAGTCGATCAACCACGCCAAGGCCGCCGGCGTACCCATCGTTGTCGCCGTCAACAAGATCGATAAGCCCGGCGCCAACCCCGACCGTGTGCGTCAGGAGCTCACCGAGTACGGCGTCATCCCCGAGGAGTGGGGCGGACAGAACATGTTCGTCAACATCTCGGCCAAGCAGAAGATCGGTATCGACGATCTGCTCGAGACTGTGCTGCTCCAGGCAGATGTGCTCGAGCTCAAGGCCAACCCGGACACCTTTGCCTCCGGCAACGTCCTCGAGGCCAAGCTCGACAAGGGCCGCGGCTCGGTCGCTACTGTGCTCGTGACCCGTGGTACCCTGCACGTGGGCGATACGCTTGTCGCCGGCCTCACCTACGGACGCGTCCGCGCCATGCTCGACCCCAAGGGCCGCGCCGTCACCGAGGCCGGTCCCTCCGACGCCGTTGAGATCCTGGGCCTGCAGTCCGTGCCCAACGCCGGTGACGAGTTCCGCGTGTTCGAGGACGAGCGCGAGGCTCGCGCCCTTGCCGACGAGCGTTCGCTCAAGGCCCGTATCGAGGAGCAGAGCCGCGTCAAGCACGTCACGCTCGAGAACCTCTTCGAGACCATTGCCGACGCCGAGGTCAAGGAGCTCAACCTGATCATCAAGGCCGACGTCCAGGGTTCCATCGAGGCCCTTCAGGACTCGCTCGACAAGATGGATCAGTCCGAGGTTCGCATCAACACGATCCACTCCGCCGTTGGTGCCATCAACGAGACCGACGTCGTTCTGGCCGACGCCTCCAACGCCATCATCATCGGCTTTGGTGTCCGTCCCGACGGTAAGGCCCGCTCCGCTGCCGAGCGCGAGGGCGTCGAGATCCGTTGCTACGACGTCATCTACAAGTGCCTCGAGGAACTCGACGCTGCCCGTATCGGCATGCTTAAGCCCACCGAGGTCGAGGTCTCCACGGGTACCGCGACCGTCCTGGACACCTTCAAGGTGCCCAAAGTCGGTATCGCCGCCGGTGTCCGTGTCGAAGAGGGCGAGATCGCCGCGACCGATTCCGTGCGTCTGGTGCGCGACGGCATCGTGGTCTTCAACGGCAAGATCGCCTCGATGCGCCACTACAAGGACGAGGCCAAGAGCCTCAAGAGCGGTTCCGAGGGCGGCATTGGCCTGGAGAACTTCCAGGACATCAAGCCCGGCGACCAGATCGAGGGTTACCGCATCGACCAGGTTGCCCGTACCGAGTAGGGGGTAGCGCTATGAAGCAAACGCAGGCAACCCGCCGTCTGGGCGAGCAGCTTCGCGAGAAGCTCGGTTATATCCTGCTCTTTGAGGTTTCCGATCCGCGTCTCGACCTGGTTACTTTGACCGCGGTCGAGGTCGCGGTGGACCGTTCGTTCGCGCGTGTGTTCGTGTCGTGCGATGCGAGCCGCTACGACGAGGTCATGGAGGCGCTCGCAAGCGCCAAGGGCCGTATTCGCAGCCTGTTGGCTCGCTCGCTCGATTGGCGTGTTACGCCCGAGCTCGATTTTCGCATCGATCGCTCGACCGATGAGGCCGAGCGCATCACGCGTGCGCTGGAAAACGTTCCCGCCACGCTTGCGATCGAAAAGGACGAGGACGGCTATCCGATAGCGGATGCCGCCCAGGAGGCAGCTTTAGATGACTAATTCCGCCGACCTCGCCTCGTGCGAGTCTGCAGATATTCAGCGACGCATCCTCGAGCTCATCGAGGGTGCGTCCTCCATTGCGATTTCGGGACACACTTCTCCCGATGGCGACGCCCTGGGCTCCGTGTTGGGTCTGGGCCTCTCGCTTATGAAGTTTTTCCCTAACAAGGACATTGCCCTGCTGCTGGCAGACGATGATCCGGTTCCGCGCATCTACCGCTTTATGGAAGGCTCCGATCGCCTGGTACCGGCATCTGCGTATACCGGCAATCCGGACCTGTTCATCTCGGTGGACGTGCCGGTCGTCGAGCGTCTCAATAATTCCGCTGAGGTGCTTCGTCGCTCCAAGCATGTGGTGTGCTTCGATCACCATCCGGCGCGCGAGGAGTTTGCCGAGCTCAGCCTGAGGCGCGTCGAAGCTGCAGCCTGCGCCATGATCATCGACCGCTTCTTGGACAATTGCGGCATTGTCGCACGTGATGGCGTTGCGACCTGCCTGCTGTGTGGCTTGGTTACCGATACCGGCCGTTTTCAGTACCAAAACGCCGATGCAGCCGCGTTCCATGCAGCCTCGCGTCTGGTTGCCCACGGTGCCGATCCGGCGCGTGTGGCACTCGAGGTTTACCAGAGCATGCGCGTTGAGTTTTTGCACCTCAAGTCCATCGTTATGGGCCGCATTAAGACGGTGGCCCACGGGCGCGTCGCGTATAGCTACGCGTACCAGAGTGACCTTGAGGCTTGCGGTGTCACCTCGGATGAGTGCGACGGCCTGGTCGATGTGGTTCGCTCGGTGATGGGTGTCGAGGTCTGCCTGTTCCTGAAGGGCATTGAGGGCGATACCAAGGTGCGCGGCAACCTGCGCTCCAAGGGCGACCTCAACGTGTCCGAGATTGCTGCTGCCTTTGGCGGAGGCGGACATCCCGCTGCCGCCGGTTTCTCCAACAACGGAACGATTCTCGAGACGCTTACCGTGGCACTTCCCATGCTGGCCGAGCTGGTGGGGGAGGATCCCGCTTCGGTGACCGTCGAGCTTTAACTTTTTGGATGGTACATGGCTCGTCGTACGCCTTCTCAACTGAATATGCTGCTCGCCGTCGATAAGCCGGTGGGCTGCACGTCCCACGATGTGGTTTCGAAATGCCGGCGCGCCCTCCATGAGCGGCGCGTCGGCCATGCCGGCACGCTCGACCCCATGGCATCGGGTGTCATGGTGGTGGGTGTGGGCCAGGCCACCCGTCTGCTGGGCATGCTAACCCTCGATACCAAAAGCTATGTCGCCGACATTTCGTTTGGCGTCGAGACCAATACCGATGATGCGGAGGGCGAGGCGGTCCGCACGGTGGCTGTTGCCAACGAGCTCCGCGATCCTGCCTATGCCCGTGAGCGCTTGGCCGCTATGCTGGGTCCGCAGATGCAGGTGCCGCCGGCGTTTTCGGCTATCTCGGTCAATGGCGTTCGCGCCTACAAGTCTGCTCGCGAGGGCAATGCGGTGGACCTACCTCCGCGCCCCGTCGAGGTCTATGCCGCCGACCTGATCGCCGTGGGAGGCGAAGGTGATACGTGTGTGTGGACCGTGGCGTTCTCAGTGAGCAAGGGTACCTATATCCGTGCGCTCGCTCGCGATTTGGGCCGCGCCTGCGAGAGCGCCGCGCACATTTCCGCGCTGCGCCGCACGGCCTCCGGTGTTGTTTCCATTGGCGCTTGTCATGCGGTCGAGGAGCTTTCTCCCGAGTCTGCGGCTAGCTTTGCCCTGGATCCCATTGCAGCCCTGGGCGCCACGCGTGTTGACTTGCCGGGCAATCTTGCCGACGACCTGCTCTGCGGCCGACGCATTCCCGTTGAGCGTGCGCTTGCCGATTTCGATACCGCGAAGTCGCCTTTTGCGTTGGTGCTCGATGGGGGACTCAAGGCGCTCGCCCGCATTGAGAGTGGCCGCTTTGTCATGGAGCACGTGTTTCCGCAGGCAATCGGCGGTGTTCGATGATGTTGTCCGCTCGCGAGCTCGCGCGTATCTTTTTCGAGGGCGAGTCGGACGAGGCTCGCATCGTTACTGCCGATGCGTTTGATGAGTGCGAGCACTTGGGTGCCGCATCGATTGCCATCGGCGTGTTCGACGGCGTTCACCGTGGACACCAGGAGCTCATTGCGGCGCTTGTTAGCGATGCGCGCGCCCATGATTGCAAGGCGGTCGTGGTCACTTTCGATCCCGATCCGGACGTTGTGGTGAGTCCTTCGCCCGCTCAAAAATTGATGACGACGGCCGACCGTCTACATGCCTTGGCTCAGACCGGGGTCGATGCGGTGGTGGCCGTTCCCTTTACGCCTGAGGTTGCGGCACTCGACCATGTCGGTTTTCTCGCACTGCTGTCACGCGTGGTCGACATTCGTTCGATTCGCGTTGGTAGCGATTTTCGACTCGGTCGCGGGGGCGCGTCGGGCGTTGCCGAGATGCGCGCCTGGGGTGTTGAGCACGGCGTTGACGTATACGGGCACGAGCTGCTTTGCGTCGATGGCCAGACCGTTTGCGCCACCCGCATCCGCCATGAGCTGGGGCAAGGCCATGTGGAGCTGGCTGCCGAGCTGCTCGGCCGTCCCTATATGCTGCGCGGTGTTGTGACGGCAGGTCGTCATGAGGGCTCCGACATGGGCTTTCCCACGGCAAACATCCAGGTGCCCGATGGCATCCAGATGCCTGCCGATGGCGTCTACGAGGGCTTGGTCCTCGTCGACGATACCGTATGGCCCGCTGCTGTTAACGTGGGCCTGCCTCCGACGTATGCCGACGATGCCGCCTCGGCGCATCTGGAGGCTAACTTAATTGGTTATACCGGCGACTTGTACGGCGCTTCCGTTTCGCTGGCGTTTACGCGCTGGCTGCGCCCGTCGCGCGTGTTCGATTCCCTCGACGAGTTGATTGTGACCGTTGAGGGTAACATTGACGATATCCGTCACAACTTGGGTGAGCAGGGGGTGAGCATCCGTGATTAGCGATGAGGAAAAAGACCAGGTGCGCGCTGCGTCCGATCTGGTTGCCATCGTTCAGGAAACGGTTGAGCTCAAGCCCCGCGGCCATGAGTTTTGGGGTTGCTGCCCCTTCCATGGCGAAAAGACCCCGTCGTTTCACATTATCCCCGCCACGCAGGTATGGCACTGCTTTGGCTGCGGCGAGGGCGGCGACGTCTTCACCTACATTATGAAGCGCGAGAACCTGAGTTTTCCCGAGTCGATCCGCTATCTGGCCGACCGTGCCGGCATTGAGCTGCACGATACCGGTGCCCAGCGCGAGCGCGGTACCAAGCGAGCCCGCATTTACGACCTGTGCGCCGAAACGGCCCAGTTCTATCACACCATGCTCATGCGCGGAAAAGACAGCCGCCCGCGTGAGTACTTTGCCAGCCGCGGTATGGGCGGTGACGTCTGCCGCCGCTACTGCCTGGGCTTTGCTCCGGGCCGCAACATGCTGGTGTCCCACCTGTCGCAGGCGGGCTTTACCCCACAGGAGATGATTGACGCCAACGTGGCCGTCAGCCGCGGGCGTGGACAGCTCGCTGATCGTTTTTACGACCGCGTGATGTTTCCCATCTTTGACGAGCAGGGTCACAACATTGCCTTTGGCGGGCGCATCATGGGTGACGGCCAACCCAAGTACCTCAACACCGCCGAGACGAGCGTGTTCCATAAAAAGCGAAACCTCTATGGCTTTAACTGGGCCAAGGAGTTTATCGTCGCGCAGGATACGGCCATCGTGGTGGAGGGCTATACCGATTGCATTGCCTGCTGGGAGGCGGGGATCAAAAACGTTGTCGCCACGCTGGGCACCGCGCTCACGGAGCATCACGTCAAGACGCTCACCCGCTTTGCCAAGCGTATCGTGTATATGTTCGATGGCGATGCCGCGGGCCAGAAGGCCGCCCGTCGCGCGATTCAATTTATCGAGCAGGATTCGATGGACCTGCGCTGCGTGGTGCTGCCCGACGGCAACGACCCCATGGAGTTCATCACGGCGCATGGTGGACAGGAGCTTCAGGCGCGCATCGACGCTGCCGAGCCGCTCATGGACTTTGTCTACCGTTCGCTGCAGGAGTCGAGTGACATCACCACGCCGGGCGGTCGTGCCAAGGCGCTGGAAGATGCGCTGACGCTTATCTATCCGCTGCGCGATAGCTATATGATCGATACGTACTTTATCCAGATTGCCGATCTGCTGGGTTTGGATCTGGAGACGGTTCGCGCGAGTTCGGGTCGCGTGTTTCGCGATGTCGCCAAGCGCGAAGATGCGGAACGACGTCGTGAGCAGAACTATGAACGCCAGCGGGCGCAAGCCGAGCGCTCTGGTAGCGCGGGCGGTCGGACGTCTGGTTCGCAGGGAGCATCTCGCGGTGCTTGGGCATCGGGCGCGACGCCGGCAGTAGCGGCGCCGGTCGAGGAAGAGCCGTACGACTATGTCCCGCTCGATGCCTACGGCGCCGCGCCCGTGGAGGTCGTCGACGATCTTCCGCCGATCGACGTGCCTGATGGTATGGGTGCTGTTCCTGTGACTGATGGTTCGGGCGCTCCGGCTGCGGTGGCGCCGATGGTTCTTACTGATCTTGAGCGCAAGTCCTTGGCAGGGGAGCGCGAGCTGCTGACGATGCTCACGAGCTACCCCGACCTGTTCCGCACGTATGCCGACCGCATCTGCTCTATCGAGTGGGTTGACCCACGTCACGAGTCCATCGCATGGGCCGTGCTGGCAACGCCGCCGGGAACCGATCCTGCAGCCTGCATGGATGCGGCGCGCTCGGTCTGTCCCGAGGCGGCAACGCTTGTGAGTGCCGGGCGCATCTCCGCGACGAGCAAGCACCCCACCGAGACGAACATCGTGTTCATGCTCGATACGCTCGAGCTCTACACCATCAAGCGCCGCATGCGTGCCGCACAGGCCAAGCTGCGCCAGGACCGTTCGCTCGATGATGAGGCCCGTCGCGCGCTGACCGTGCAGGCCGCGCAGGATTCGCAGCGTCAACGCGAACTGCAAAAGTCGATCGGCGGCGTGGCGGACCCGTTCCGTTTGATCGGCATGGAGGCCGCGGGCACCAAACAAGCCTAGATGTTGTGGTCAACCAGCGTATTCTCGCCTATATCCAGTCCTCTTTTTGGGTATAGACGTCAATGTGTGTGCTAAAGTATTGAGTCCTGTGGACTATGAAGGGAGAATCTGTGCCAAAAAAGACTGAGAGCACGGGTACTGGGCTGGAATCCTACGTTGCAAAGCTCATGGGCAACGGCTCAAACAGGACTTCGGTAACCGAGGACGAGATTCAGGTCGCCCTGAAGGATATCGATGTTTCTGACGAGCAGCTCACCGCGGTGTATTCCGCGCTGCGCAACAGCGGCATCCAGATTATCTCCGCGAGCGGTAACGACGACGCCCCCATGGACGTCGACGATGACGATAACGATAACGATACTGACGATTTCGATGACGACGACGAGCACGATTCCGGCTCGCTCGACGATCACGAGCTCAAGATGGCCCGTCAGGCCGACGCCGAGATGGGTTCTTCCAAGAGCAAGAAGAAGCGCACCGTGCGCACGTCCCGTTCACGCTCGCGCGTGCGTGGCATCGATGCCTCCACGGTGATGCTGACCGGCGATCCGGTTCGTATGTACCTCAAAGAGATCGGCAAGGTCGACCTGCTGACCGCCTCCGAAGAGGTCGATCTGGCCATGAAGATCGAGGCCGGTCTTGAGGCCACCGAGAAGCTCGAGGCCGCCGATGCCGGTGAGCTCGAGCTCACGCGTGCCGAGATGCGTCGTCTTACGCGCATTGAGAACGTCGGCCTCGAAGCTAAGCAGGCACTCATCAGCGCAAACCTGCGTCTGGTCGTCTCCATCGCCAAGCGCTATGTCGGCCGCGGCATGCTGTTCCTTGACCTGATCCAGGAGGGTAACCTCGGTCTGATTCGCGCCGTCGAGAAGTTCGACTACCAGAAGGGCTTCAAGTTCTCCACGTACGCCACGTGGTGGATCCGTCAGGCCATTACGCGCGCTATCGCCGACCAGGCCCGTACCATCCGTATTCCCGTGCATATGGTCGAGACTATCAACAAGCTCGTCCGCGTGCAGCGCCAGCTCCTTCAGGACCTGGGTCGCGACCCGACCCCCGAGGAGATCGGTGCCGAGATGGACATGAGCGCCGACCGCGTCCGCGAGATCCAGAAGATCTCGCAGGAGCCCGTGTCGCTTGAGACCCCCATCGGCGAGGAAGAGGATTCCCAGCTGGGCGACTTTATCGAGGACTCCCAGGCTATCGTTCCGCCCGATGCCGCCAGCTTCTCCATGCTGCAGGAGCAACTCACTCAGGTGCTCGACTCGCTTGCCGATCGTGAGCGCAAGGTTATCGAGCTGCGCTTTGGCCTTGTCGACGGGCATCCCCGCACGCTCGAGGAAGTCGGCCGCGAGTTTGGCGTCACGCGCGAGCGTATCCGCCAGATCGAGTCCAAGACCTTGGCCAAGCTCCGCCACCCGAGCCGCAGCAGCAAGCTGAAGGACTACATCGAGTCATAACCTCGCAAGCAAGAAGCGCCCTCAAGCACATCCGCTTGGGGGCGCTTTTATGTGGTCATTGGGGACGTCCCCAATGACTAGGTCGGAAAAATTCTTAAAAAAGTTCTTGCCCTGAGCCGATTCGTCCGTATAATAAACTTCGTTGCTTGAGAGCACGCACCTATTCCTCGGTAGCTCAATGGTAGAGCACGCGGCTGTTAACCGCGCTGTTGTAGGTTCGAGTCCTACCCGGGGAGCCAGGTTGTAAAACCCGTCGCTTATGCGGCGGGTTTTTTCATGCCGCGACCACTTGACTCGAACGTTGCCATATCAACATTTCGTGTCGAGGATGTAATCCCGCGACCCACCACCTCAACATGGCGCGGTCGTTGTAGAATATTGCAATGATTGCTCCCACGACATGGTGCCGCGAGCACCAGATAAGGAGATTCTTGTGTCTGAGACCATTAACGGCAGCCTGAGCGTCTCGAACGACGTTATTGCCGATATTGCCGGTTATGCCGCGATGACGTGCTATGGCGTCGTCGGTATGGCTGAGCAGCTCCAAGGCGCCGAGAGCGTGCGCCTGCTTGCCGGTCAGCGCCTCCGCAAGGGCGTGCTTGTCTCCGCCGACGAGAACGGCCTTACGGTCGATCTTCACGTCGTGCTCGAGAACGGCGTCAACATGAAGTCCGTCTGCCACAATCTTTCGAGCTCCGTTGCCTTCACCCTGCAGGAGATCGCCCAGATCGATCCCGCCAGCCTTAAGATCGGCATCCATATCGACGCGCTCAAGAGCCGTCTGAACTAGCATCCGAAAACGGAGATTCAAATACCCATGATTGCAAAGACCATTCGCACCTGTTTTCCGATCGCTGCGGCTGCCGTTTCCGACAAGTCCGAGGAGATCAATAAGCTCAACGTCTTCCCCGTGCCCGACGGTGACACCGGCACCAACATGTCGCTCACGCTCGCCTCGGTGACCAAGGAGCTCTCCGCTCTTCCCGCCGACGCCGACATGGAGGCCATCGCCGGCGCCATCACCCACGGCTCCCTGATGGGCGCCCGCGGCAACTCCGGTGTCATCACCTCGCAGATCCTGCGCGGTGTGGCCGAGGGTCTCGTTTCTGCCGATGAGCCCATTACGTCCGCCAACATTGCCTATGCGTTCCGCCGAGCCGTCAAGGTCGCCTTCCAGGCCGTCCGCAAGCCTATCGAGGGCACGATCCTCACGGTGCTGCGCGATGTCTCGACCAAGGCCGACGAGTGCGAGAAGAAGAAGTTCTCGGCCGAGGACGCACTCGACGCTATCGTCGTCGAGGCATATCAGTCTGTCGCCCGCACGCCCGACCTGCTGCCCGTTCTGAAGGAGAACGGCGTGGTTGACTCCGGCGCCTTCGGCTTTGCTATTTTCCTTGAGAACTTTGTTGCCGCCGCGCTTGGCCGCAGCACCGTTGTCGAGGATTTCTCCGCCACGTTTGATTCCGCTGGCTCTGCCCGCGACGCGGCCCTCAATCGCGTTGAGATCGAGGCCAACGACGACTGGGAGGGCTCGGAGTTCCGCTACTGCAACGAGTTCCTCTTTAAGGCTGACGCTCCCTTTGACGAGGATGAGTGCCTTAAGTTCCTGGGCTCTATGGGCGACTGCGAGCTGCTCGTGGGTGCTTACCCCGATTACAAGATTCACGTGCACTCCAACACCCCCAACCTGGTGCTCGAGCACATGCTGCAGCTTGGTCAGATCTATGAGGTCTTTATTCATAACATGGAGATGGAGGCCCACGACCGTACCGCCAAGATCCACGAGGATCAGGAGAAGGCCGCCGAGCCCGCGAAGGCCCTGGGCTTTGTCGCCGTTGCCGCCGGTTCGGGCGAGGCCGATATTCTCAAGTCCCTCGGCGTCGACGTGGTCGTCTCCGGCGGCCAGACCATGAACCCCTCGACTGCAGACCTGTTGGGCGCTGTTGACCAGGTCAACGCGACCTCGGTCATCATTCTGCCCAATAACGGCAACATCCGCATGGCCGCTGAGGCCGCTGCCTCAGCCTGCACCGACAAGAAGGTCGCCGTCGTTCCCACCAAGACCGTTCCGCAGGCCTTCTCCGCGCTGTTCGCGGTCCTGCCCGATTCCGAGCTCGAGGATGCCGTCGCCGCTATGGTCGACGCCATCAGTGAGGTTCGCGATGGCGAGGTCACCCGTGCCGTGCGCGATTCCAGCGCCTCCGACGGCTCGCCGATTCACTCTGGTGACGTCATGGGTATCATTGCCGGCTCCATCGATGTGGTCGGCTCCGACGTGAAGCAGGTCACGCTCGATTGCATCAACCGTATGCAGGAGGAAGAGGAGGGCGACGCGCTGACGATTCTGGCCGGCGAGGAGCTGTCCGACGAGGCCTTCCAGGAGATCGTCGACGCCATCGAGGAGGCTCAGCCCGATCTGGAGATTGACGCCCATCGTGGCGAGCAGCCGCTCTACCCTGTGATCTTCTCGATCGAGTAGGCAACTGGCCATGTCCGAGCTGTGCTCCGTGCCGCGCGTCTCGGAGCGCTTTGCCCAGAGCAATGCGCTCGACGAGGATATTGCGCGACTCAAATATGTTTCGGGTAAACGTGAGGAGGCCCTTCGTCGTCTGGGAATTCGGACGGTGGGGGACCTCCTTCTCCATATCCCTCATCGCTACCTGGACTTTACCCGCTCGTGGTCCATCGAGATGGCGCCCATCGGCACCGTGTGCACGATTATCGCCACGGTTGACCGCATCGTCCAAAAGCAGCCCCGCCCGCGCATGCAGGTGACCGAGGTCTCGCTTGTGGACGAGACGGGCGTGCTGCAGGTCGCCTTTTTCCGTCAGCCTTGGATTGCCCAGCAGCTCAAGCGGGGCGACCGCTTGGCCGTGATGGGTAAGGTCGAGTTTGCCTACGGCTTTAAGCAGATGGCCTCGCCGCATTTCGAGAAGCTCGAGGACGGGCGCGCCGCTGGCACCATCTTGCCAGTTCACTACGTTAGTGACGGCGTGAGCCAGGCATGGATGCGCCGTATCGTAAGCGGTGCGCTCGAAGTTGTCGGCAATCCCTTTGATCCCATTCCGGCACGCTTACGCGTTAAACGTCGTCTGATGAGCAATGCCCGTGCGCTTCGATCGATCCACTTTCCCTCGAGCATGGCTGAGCGCGATATCGCGCGCGCACGCCTTGCCTATGAGGAGTGCCTCTACCTGCAGCTGGCGCTGCGCCTGCGCAACGACGGCGGCTTGGTCGAAGTCGCTCCCTACGCCCACGCCGCGGGCGAGCACCTGGCCGCGCTCAAGCAGGCCCTGCCGTTTTCGCTGAGCGACGAGCAGGAGGCCGCGTTCCAAGATATCCTGCGCGATATGTGCGATGGCGGGCGTGTGATGAACCGCCTGCTGCTGGGCGATGTCGGTACCGGTAAGACCGCCGTTGCCGCCTGCGCGCTGGCTGTGGCTGCCGATAGCGGCACGCAGGCCTGCGTTATGGCGCCCACGGGCGTGTTGGCGCGTCAATATGCCGATAAGACCGGCCCCTTGCTCTCGCAGGCCGGCATGACCTGGGCGCTCCTGACGGGCGTCACGCCGGCCGCAGAGCGCGAGCGGATCCATGCCCAGCTGGAATCGGGCGAGCTCGACGTGCTCTTTGGCACTCACGCGGTGCTTTCGGATAACGTGGCGTTCAAGCATCTGTCGCTCGTGGTCATTGATGAGCAGCACCGGTTTGGCGTCGGCCAACGCAACGCCCTGCGCGCGAAGGGCCCCGGTGCCGATCTGCTCGTTATGACGGCAACGCCCATCCCGCGTACGCTGGCGCTTTCGGTCTACGGCGATCTGGACACGAGCATCATCCGCCATCGGCCCGTCCCTGGCGCTGGCGTGACGACACGCGTGCTTACCGAGTCGAGCCGCGACCTTGCCTATGGCGCCATCCGCGAGGCGCATGAAAAGGGTCAGCAGGCCTACGTGATTTGCCCGCTCGTGGAGCCGAGTGACTCGGCCGATGATCTGGAGGACGTGCCCGGTATCGCCCGCGACGACGAGGGCCGCGTGACGGTCCCTGTGCCGCTGCACGATACGGCGACCGAGCTCGATCGCCTGCGTCTGGCGTTGCCGGGTCTTGCCATCGAGCGCCTTCACGGCCGCATGCCAGCGGGGGAGAAGGACCAGGTTATCGATGCCTTCAAGCGCGGCGAGATTGACGTGCTCGTCTCGACTACGGTGGTCGAGGTGGGCGTCGACGTGCCCAACGCCACCGTCATGGTCATCGAGAACGGTGAGCGCTTTGGCTTGGCGGCCCTGCACCAGCTGCGCGGCCGCGTGGGCCGCGGCAGCGTGTCGGGCACCTGCCTGGTCATGACGCACTCCAAGGGCAACGGCGGCGCTTCGGCGGCGCAAGACCGTCTCCAGTCGCTCGAAAAGACCTCGGACGGCTTTACGCTCGCCCAGATGGACCTTCGTCTGCGCCACGAGGGCGAAATCCTGGGGTACCGTCAGCATGGCGGTGTGACTCTGCGCTTTGTCGACCTGGATGCCGACGAGGAGCTGATCGAGTGGGCCCATTTGGACGCGGTCGAGCTCTTGCGGTATGCTTGCAACCTTGACTCCGTGGCGACGCGCCCCCTGCGCGATGCGGTCGCCATGCGATATCGACACATTTTTAAGGAGGTCAGCGGAGGATGAGAATCATCGGCGGCGAATGGCGCGGTCGTAAGATCGAGGAGCCCCGTGGTCGCGATGTCACCCGCCCCACGACCGATCGCGTGCGCGAGGCATGCGCATCTATGGTCATGACGGCATTCGACTTCGATCTGGACGAGGTCCGCGTGCTGGACGCCTTTGGCGGCTCCGGTGCCTTAGGGTTAGAGATGCTCTCACGTGGTGCCCGCTCACTCACGACGTTCGAGATCGATCGGGATGCCGCGCGGCTCATTACCAAGAATATCGAGTCGCTCTGCCGTGACCGTGCGCGTTGGCGCGTGGTAACGGGCGACATGCTGGCGAGCGCCTCGCGCGGTCGTGTGCCGGGCGGCCCGTTTGATCTGGTCCTGCTCGACCCGCCCTATGCTTTTGGTGCCGAGCCGGTCGAGGAACTGCTGCAGAACCTGGCTCAGCAGGGTCTGCTTGCATCTGGCGCTTATGCCCTGTTTGAGCATGCCGCCGCCGATGCGGGCACGCATCCGGCAGGCTTTGAGATCGTGCGCGAGAAGCGCTACGGCATTACCTCGGTCGACCTGCTTCGCTGGGTCGGCGATGACGATGGTGAGGGCGATAACGCCGGCACCGATGCTGACAACAACGATGCCACGACGTTTCAGGAGGACGCCCATGAATGACACCATCAACCGCGTGATCGTCCCGGGCACCTTCGATCCCATCACGTTTGGCCATATCGACGTCATCCGCCGCGCCCGTCGCATCTTTCCCAGCGTGATCGTCGCTGTTGCCGAGTCGCAGGGTAAAAATGGTGTGGGTACCACGTTTATGCTCGATGAGCGCGTGGCGCTGGCCCGCGAGGCGCTCGGTGATATCGACGGCGTCGAGGTCCTGCCCTTTACCGGCCTCTTGGTCGACTTCGCTCGCGAGCAGGGGGCGGGGGCCGTGGTCAAGGGCCTGCGCGCCATGACCGACTTTGAGTACGAGCTGCAGCAGGCAGATCTCAACTATCGCTTGGATAACGAGCTGGAGTCCATCTTTGTCATGAGTGCGCCGCAGTACGGCTATATCTCGAGCTCGGTCGTTCGCCAGATCGCCTCACTCGGCAGCGATGTATCGACGTTTGTCCCGCCCAACGTGGTCGAAGCGCTCAGACATCGCTTTTCGTGACGTTTTTTATTGCCTGGTGGCATGTGGTAAACTAGCACGATGATATGTTACCTATGAAAGGAGACCGGATGCCGGGCGAGAATTTTCCTGGCGATAGGATCGTCAGCTTGGTCGATGAGCTCGAAGGGCTGATCGAGGAAGCCAAGCCGCCTTTCGGCAAGAACGCTCAGTTCAAGGTCATCGACGCCGACGTGTTCTTCAACATCCTCGACGAGATCCGCATGAGCTATCCCGAGGAGTGGCAGAAGTCCCGCCGTATCCTTAAGGAGCGCGAGGAGCTTATGGCTTCCGCCGCCGCCCAGGCCGATTCCATCATCGCCGACGCTCAGCAGCAGGCCCTCACCATTGCCGGTGAGCAGGAGATCGTCCGCTTAGCCCAGCAGCAGGCCGACGACATCCGCGATCGTGCCCAGCAGTACGAGCGCGAGACGCGTTATGCTGCCGAGGACTATGCAGAGCAGGTCTTTACGCATCTGGAGGAGAACCTCAAGAGCCTGACTGGCACCGTTACCCGTTGCCGTCAGCAGCTCAACGAGGGTGCCGCCCAACAGAATGGTCAGTGGTAATGGCTGAGTTCCCGAGCGTTACCGTCGACCTTTCCGAGCAGCTTGAGTTTCCCGGAGATTCGTATCCGCTGACCGGCAAGGTCGATGTCGCCACCTACACGGTGGGCGAGAAGGAGTACCGGCTACAGGACGGCATCGACTACGACGTTGTCTTTACCAATGCCGGTACCGGTGTCTTGCTCACGGGCATGGTCCGCGCGCACGCCACCGGCGAGTGCGACCGTTGCCTGGAGCCCGCTTCGTTTGATATCGCCGGCGAGATCGAGGAGTTCTACCTCTTCGAGGAGCCCGAGGATCCCGAGGCCTTCGAGGACGGCTACGAGCTCCTGGGTGAGGACCGCATCGTCGATCTGGGTGAGCCCATCAACGACGCGGTCGTCATGGACACGCCGTTTGTGGTGCTCTGCAAGCCCGATTGCCGCGGTCTGTGTCCCACTTGCGGTTGCAATCTCAACGTCGAGCAATGCGATTGCGCCGCACAGGCAGAGGCAGAATGGGCCGCTGCCACGGAAAATCCATTTGCAGCATTGAAGAATCTCAAGCTCGATGAGTAAAACTGTGGTAGTATCGCTACTTGCGCGTAATCGCCACACTGGATAGTTCATAAGGAAGGTCACTATGCCCGTACCTAAACAAAAGCAGGGTCGTATCCGCACTCACACCCGTCGTTCCGCCAACATGAAGATCTCGGCTGCGGCTCAGTCCACGTGCCCCCGTTGCGGCGCTGTTAAGCTTCCGCACCACGTGTGCCCCAGCTGCGGTTTCTACAAGGACCGCGAGGTTATCGTTACCGAGTAACGGTATACTCTGGATGCGATGCCGTTCCAAATGGAACCACAATGGCCGGCTCAATGAGTCGGCCATTTTTGTATAAGGAGTATGTATATGAGTAACGTTCGCGTTTGTGTAGACGTTGTGGGCGGAGACGAGAAACCTCAGGTTGTTCTCGATGGTATCGAGGCTGCGCTTGCCGCCGATCCCGATATCGAGGTCCTGGCAGTCGGTCCCGCCGAAATCGTCAATCCCTTTGCCGCGGCCCATGCGCGTGTGGAGGCTCTGGAAGCCCCTGACATTATCGCCATGGATGACGATCCCATTCGCGCCGTGATGACCAAGCGCAAGTCCTCGATCGTGCTTGCCTGCCGCGCCATCAAAAAGGGCAACGCGGACGCGTTTTTCTCCGCCGGCTCCACCGGCGCCATGACCGCTGCCGCGACCGCCTACGTCACACCGTTTAGGTATCAAGTCGAAGGCAAGAAGCAGCCGGTGCGCCCCTGTCTGACTAATGCGCTGCCCAATCGCGCCGGCGGTCTGACGGTGCTGTGCGATATGGGCGCCAACCCCGATGTCGAGGTCGACGACATGGTGCGTTTTGCCCAGATGGGTAGCGCCTATGCCCGCGTTGTCCTGGGCATCGAGCATCCTCGCGTGGGCCTGCTTGCTAATGGCACCGAGGACGAGAAGGGTTCCAACTTTACCAAGGCCTGCTTCCCGGCCATGAAAGCCGCCGTTCCCGATTTTGTGGGTAACTGCGAAGGCACCGATCTTACGTCGGGCAATTTTGACGTCGTGGTCGCCGACGGCATGTCGGGCAATATTGCGCTCAAGGCCACCGAGGGCGCTGCCAAGTTTTTGCTGCAGGAGCTCAAGGGCGCCTTTATGGCCTCGCTCGGCACCAAGATCGCCGCGCTGCTCATCAAAAAGCAGATGCGCGAGATTAAGGCCAAGCTCTCTGGTGATGCCAAGGGCGGCGCGATTCTTTTGGGCCTGCGTGGCGTGGTCCTGATCGGCCATGGCGCCACCTCGGTCGAGGCTGTTAAAAACGGTACGCTCGCGGCGGCCGAAGCCGTGCGCGCAGGGCTGGTCGAGAACGTCGCCAACTCCATGGACGGCATCGTTTTGTAAGAGCGAGTTAGAGCGCTGTTATGTGCCTCGCGGCCTGCTTCGTGGGGTAGAATCAGAACCGTGTCTTGGTACCGCCCGGGCGGTACCATTCTTTTGGTATTCATGCACTATGAGAGGAAGCGCTATGGACCGCTCCGAAATCTTCGACAAGATCGCCGAGGTCGCTGCTGACGTTCTGGGCGTCGATGTTGCCGAAATTAGCGATGAGACCACCTTTGACGACCTCGATGCCAACTCGCTCGAGCGCCTGCAACTGGTTACGGCTATCGAGGACGAGTTCAATCTCGAGATCGATGACGATACCCTGCTCTCGCTCAACTCTGTCGCCGACGCCGTCGACGCGATCGAAAACGCCAGGGAGGCTTAGGTCTTGGCTTTATCCGAACGACTTACGCGCGCCCAGGAGATTCTGGGCCACGAGTTCAATGACAAGCTGCTGCTGCGCGCGGCCCTTACGCATCCTTCGGCCGTCGAAGGCCAGCCAGTCTCGGCAAGCTACGAGCGCCTTGAGTTCTTGGGTGATTCCATTTTGGGCGCCGTTGTCGCACGCTCCCTGTTTGTGTCCTATCCGGAGTTTGACGAGGGCAAGCTCACGCGCCTGAAGGTGTCCCTTGTCTCGGGCGCCACGCTGTCCGAGGTGTCGCATGAGCTGGGCATCGACGACATCATCATCTTTGGTGCCTCCGAGACCGGTACCGGCGCGCGCGGCCTGCACTCGGCGCTCGAGAACGTCTACGAGTCGCTCGTGGGTGCGTTGTATCTGGATGCCGGCTGGGATGTTGCGGCGGACTTTATCCATCGTACGCTCAAGCCGCACCTGGCCTCCGAGCGTGCCGAGCACCCTGCGAACCCCAAGTCGTTCTTGCAGGAGTGCGTGCAGGCAGACGGCCATGAGCCTCCCGCGTATAAGTTGGTGGGCTCCGAGGGCCCCGCGCATGCGCCTACCTTTACCGCTGTTGTGCTTATCGACGGCATCCGCCAAGGCCGCGGCACCGGCTCCTCTAAGAAGGAAGCCGAGGGAGCTGCTGCGCTCGAGGCGCTCGACCGCATGGGTTACACTACCAACGGCGTGATTCTGAACAAGAAGCTCGTTTAAGCGAGGAACCGTGTATCTCAAGTCCCTCACGCTCAAAGGGTTCAAGTCGTTTGCCGACCGCGCCCATATGACGTTTGAGCCGGGCCTGACCGTTATCGTCGGTCCCAACGGCTCGGGAAAATCGAACATCTCCGACTCCATCCTGTGGGTCCTGGGCGAGCAGAGCGCCAAGCAGCTGCGCGGCCAGGCCATGGAGGACGTCATCTTCTCGGGCTCGTCGGCGCGCAAGCCGGTGGGTGTCGCCGAGGTCACGCTGGTGCTCGACAACTCCGACCATATGCTGCCCGTCGACTTTGACGAGGTCGCCATCACCCGTCGCATGTACCGTTCGGGCGAGAGCGAGTACCTCATCAACTCGAGCCCGTGCCGCCTGATGGACATTCAGGATATTCTGCACGATTCGGGCCTGGGCAAGGATACGCATTCCATCATCAGCCAGGGTAAGCTCGACGCCATTTTGCAGAGCCGCCCCGAGGAGCGCCGTGCCCTCATCGAGGAAGCCGCCGGCATCTCCAAGCACAAGCGCCGCAAGGAGCGTGCGCTCAAGAAGATCAAGTCGATGGATGAGCACCTGACCCGTGCCCGCGACATCAATAAGGAAATCGCCCGCCAGCTGCGGCCGCTGGAGCGTCAGGTCGATCGCGCGCGCAAGTACAAAGAGCTGTCCTCGCGCGCGAACGAGCTTACGCAGATGCTGGCCGTCGACGAGCTTCGTTCGCTGCAGTCGCAGTGGAACGACCTGGAGAGCCGCTCCAAGGAGGGTTCTGCCGAGCTTGAGCTTGCGCAGTACCGCCTGGGTGAAAAGGAGCGCGAGCTCGAAAAGCTTCAGGTCATGCTCGAGGAAAAGGGCCTGTTTGTGGGCGATCTGGGCGAGCAGCGCCGCCATATGCAAGACGTGGTCGGCCGCATTAACTCCGACATGCGTCTGCTCGAGGAAAAGGGCCACAACATGGTGTCGCGCCTGTCCGACATGCGCGGCCAGATCTCGAGCTCCGAGCATCAGCGCCGTCGCGTGGTCGAGGAGCTTGAGGATGCGCGCGCCCAGCTTGAGGAAGTGACCGGCGCCCATATGCAGGCCCAGGAGGATGTTGACGCCGCCGGTCCTGCCGCCGCCGAGCTGCATGGGCGTCGTGTGGCACTCGACAATCAGATTTCGCAGCTTACGCGTGAGCAACGCGATGTGCAACGTGGGGCCGATAACGCGGCGCTCGAACTCGCCAAGGTGAAGGACTCGCTGAGCAACGCCGAGGTTGAGGACAACATGTACGCCTCGCGCTTGGAGCAGATCGATGAACAGCTCGAGGAGGTCACGGCCTCGCTCGAAAGCCGTCGCGACCGCGCCGTGGAGCTTGAGGGTGCTCTTGAGGAAGTGCGCCAGGCTCAGGTCGATGCGCGTGAAGCTACCGAGACGGCACGCGCGGTCCTGAAGGACCTGCGTGCCCGCGAGAGCGAGGCACGCAACAAGTTATCCGAGGTGCGCTCGGAGCTTGCCAGCCAAAAGAAGCTCGATGCCCGCATGGCAGACAGCTCGCCGCTGGTGAGCCGTCTGATGGGCGCGCTGGGCGATGATGTCTCGGGTCGTCTGGGTGACGTGCTCGAGGCTCCTCGTGAGTTCGAGGGCCTGGTCGAGCAGCTGCTTGCCGGCGATATCGATGCTCTTTTGTTTGATGACGCCGCCACGCTTGAGCGTGCCGGCCGCGCGGCTCTGGACCAAAAGAAGGCCTCGGGTGAGGCGCTGCTGGTCGCGCGCGGTGTGAGCGCCTCTGCTGCCGCTAAGGGCGCTGCCGGTTCCCGCCTGGTCGATCGTCTGTCCGTGCGCGCAGGCTACGGTCCCGTCGTTGAGGCGCTGCTCGGCGGTTATTACGTCGTGGACGATCTTGCTGCCGCGCTGTCGGCGCCGGTCGTTGACGGCGTGACTTACGTGACCCCTGATGGCGCCCGCGTCGCCTGCGGCGGCCTGGTGCGTGTGGGGCTCGACGCCAGCGAGGCTTCGGGTGCTTTGGAGCGCAAGCGTCGCATTCGCGAGCTGGAGGGCCTGGAACCCGATCTGGCTGCCATCTTTGATCATGCTTCGGACCAAGTCGTTGAGGCCAACGCCGCCGTCGAGGAGGCACGTGCCGCCGAGGGCGATGCCGCCGGTGAGATCGCCCGTCTTGAGGGCGAGCGCCGCTCGCTGCTCGCCGAGATCGGCCGCTTGGAGCAAAGCGCCAACAATGCCGAGGTCGAGCGCGTGCGCATCTCCAAGCGCCGCGAGCAGGCCTCCGAGGCCGTTCGCGCTGCGCGCCCGCGCGTTGACGAGCTCACCCGTTCGCGTGACGAGGCGCGTGCACAGGCAAGCGACCTGGGTCTCCAGATTGCCGAGGCCAACGATGAGCTCGATCGCGTTCGCCGTGACGATTCCGAGGCTGCTGGCAAGCTCGCCGACGCCAAGGTTCGCCTGGCCCAGACGAGCGAGCGCCTGCGTTCGCTGAAGGGCCGCGTGCCCGACTTGGAGCATCGTCTTGAGGGTATCGACCGTCGTATCCGCGGAACACGTCAGGCTTCGCGCTCGCTCGAGCTGCTGCGCCTGCGCGTCGATCCCATGCACGAGCGCTATTCGGCCCTTCTGGAGCGCGCTTCAGATTGGGCCGCACGCCTGCGTGACCAGGCCTCTCTGGAGGAGGCGGACTCCGCTTCGCTCAAGAAGACCATCGAGGATGCCAAGGCGGAGGTTGCCCGCGCTAAGGAGCGGGTCGATACCGCCACCGCCACGCAAAACGAGTTCAAGGTCGCACGCGGCAAGCTTGAGGTGCAGGTAGAGGCCGCCATTAAGGCCATTACCGCCGATGGCACCACGGTACTCGAGGAAGCGCTCATGCTTCCGGCGCCCACCGACCGCGATGCCGCCGAGCGCGAGCTCAACCAACTCGTGCGCCAGATCAACAACCTGGGCCCCGTGAACCAGGTTGCCATGGAGGAGTACGAGCAGCTCAAGCGCCGCGCCGACTACATCGAGGACCAGCTGGCCGATCTGGAGTGCGCGCGCAAGGCGCTCACCAAGATCACGGTGGCCATTGATCGCAAGATGCGCAAGGCGTTCCTGGTGACGTTTGAGAAGGTCGACGCGAACTTCCGCGAGATCTTCGCCATGCTGTTCCCGGGTGGCCAGGCTCATCTTGAGATGACCGATCCCGAGCATCCTGCCGAGACGGGCATTGAGGTTGTGGCGCAGCCGCGCGGCAAGCGCATTACTAAGATGATGCTCATGTCGGGTGGCGAGAAGAGTCTGACGGCGCTCGCCCTGCTCTTTGCCGTGTACCGCACGCGCACGGTGCCGTTCTATGTGCTGGACGAGGTCGAGGCGGCGCTTGATGACGCCAACCTGTCCAAGCTCATCGGAGCCCTCGATGTGCTGCGTTCCGATACACAGCTCTTGGTCATTTCGCATCAGCGCCGTACTATGGAGGACGCTGACGTTCTCTATGGCGTCTCGATGCAAGCCGACGGCGTCAGCCGCGTCGTCTCGCAAAAACTCGATCGCGAAACCGGAAAGGTCGTGAATGCATAATGGGATTCTTTGACGCTCTCTCGCGCGGACTTGAGCGCAGCCGCGAGGCCCTCAACGAGGTCTTCTACTTTGGCGGCGAGGTCGACGAGGACTTTTGGGAGGACCTTGAGGACACCCTCGTCATGGGTGACATGGGTGCCGAGGTCGCTATTCAGGTCTCCGATGACCTGCGCGATGCTGCTGCCAAGAAGAACCTTAAGACCGCCCCGCAGCTTCGCCGCGCTCTGGCCGAGCAGCTCGAGGGCCATTTTGTGCCTGTTGAGCGTGATCCGTTTTCCGATACGCCGAGCTGCGTGCTGTTTGTGGGCATCAACGGCGCCGGCAAGACCACGACGGTCGGCAAGATTGCGAGCGCCATGGCTGCCCGCGGCAAGAACGTTGTGATCGGTTCGGCCGACACCTTCCGCGCCGCCGCCATCGAGCAGCTCGATGTGTGGGGCCAGCGCGCCGGTGTTCCCGTCATCAAGCGCGACCGCGGCTCCGACCCGGCGAGCGTTTGTTACGACGTGCTCGACGAGGCCGACAGGCGCGGCAGCGACCTGGTGCTCATCGATACCGCCGGCCGTCTGCACACAAGCCCCGAGCTCATGCGCGAGCTTGCCAAAGTGGTCAACGTGACGCGTAAGCGCGCCGCCAATATGGCTGCCGGCCCCATGCCTGTCTCGGTCGTCCTCGTAATCGATGCCGCGACGGGCCAAAACGGTCTGAACCAGGCGCTCGAGTTTAATGAGGCGCTGGGTCTGGACGGTATTATCATGACAAAGCTCGACGGCACGGCTAAGGGCGGCATCGCCATGGCCGTGGCCGAAAAACTCAAGCTCCCGATCCTGCGCATTGGCGTGGGCGAGCAGGTCGATGACCTGCAGGAGTTCAATGCCAAAGATTTCTGCCGCGCCCTGGTGGGCGAGTCCAATTAAGGAGTAACCAGTGTTTGATTCTCTGAGCGATCGCCTCAACGACACATTTGACCGCCTGCGCGGCAAGGGTAAGCTGACCGAGGCCGATATCACCTCGGCCATGCGCGACATTCGCATGGCGCTGCTCGAGGCCGACGTTAACTTTAAGGTCGTCAAGGAGTTCGTTGCTAAGACCAAGGAGCGCTGCATGACCGCCGAGGTCATGGAGTCGCTGTCGCCGGCGCAAAACGTCGTCAAGATCGTGCTCGACGAGCTCACCGAGATGCTCGGCTCCACCGAGAGCAAGCTCGTTTTTAGTAACCGCATTCCTAATGTCATCATGCTCGTGGGCCTGCAGGGCTCCGGTAAGACCACGGCTGCCGTAAAGCTTGCCTACCTGCTCAAGAAGCAGGGCCGCTCGCCGCTGCTCGCCGCGTGCGACGTCTACCGTCCCGCCGCTGCCGACCAGCTGGCCGCGCTCGGTGGCGAGATTGGCGTACCGGTCTTCCGC
>CALDCF010000059.1 GCA_937937635.1 uncultured Collinsella sp. | reverse complement strand
TGCAATTTCAAAAAGATGATTGAGGCAGAATGTCAATTCTGGTCTAACAGAGCCTAAAATAATCGCCTTCGATGGGCTTATTGCCGTAAGTTGCATACATTGCAATATGCTCAACAAGATGACGTAGGTAACCCACAACGTCTCTTGAAACAGCGGACCTGCCCTCAAATTCAAGTCGATCAATCGAATGCTCAACAGCGCTGTTTGCATTGCAAAGCTCTTTAAGAGGGTTTCTCATAAACCTCGATCCTCCATCGTAATTTTCGACCCCGCAATATGGTTTAACGGCCAAGAAATCTTTGCATCAATTAAGATGTCCATCCGATGTCCATCAATAATGATAGCCGCACCCTAACAACACTTCCAAGCCAAACGACGAAGCTGAGTAACGCATAATTTCTTTCGCAAATTGACAACCGTATAGCGGAACACGGCCCGCGCCCCGTCAATGATTTCTAGCGGCTAAACAACAAATCATTGACGAGGGGGGGCACGGGCCGCGTCTGCGAACAACGTGTCAGTCGACGAAGAGTCGCTGCGCAGGGACATTAAAAATCTGGTGGGGAAGACCATCGAGGAGACGCTCAACCCGCCGCTCGAAGAGGTGGCGTCGAGCTCGTCAGGGCCGAGCGCCACGAGAGAACGGCGGGCCGGGAGGCCTACCGCAGCGGCCACTACGCCAGAAAGCTCGTCACCGGGGCCGGGGAGGTCGAAGCAAGTGCGTGGGGACGCTCGGTGCGCTCAAGGAGGTGTTCCCGGGGCCCGCCACCGGCGCTGCACGGTGCATTTCTACCGCAACGTGCTGAGGCGGGTGCCCGTGACCAGGCGGAAGGCCGCGGCGCGCATGCTGAAGACGATCCACGCGAGGGAATCGCGCGAGGTATGCGTCAGAAAGGCCGAGGAGGTGACGGAGGAGCTGGAGTCGATGAGGCTCGGAGCGGCCGCGAGGACGGTGCGCGACGGGTTAGCCGAGACGCTGGCCTGCACGGAATTCCCGCCGGAGCACTGGCGCCGGATCAGGACGAACAATAGGATCGAGCGCATCAACCGCGAGATCAGGAGGAGGACGAGGGCCGTCGGGACCTTCCCGGACGGCAACTCGACCCTCATGCTGGCGACAGTGAGGCTGAAGTACATAGTGGAGCACGAATGGGGCAAGAGGAGGTACCTGGACATGTCCACACTGGAGGAGATGGACGAGCCGAAGGGAAAGGCGGAGGGCTAGAAGAGGACGGGGCCGAGGACGGCTAAATCAATTTGCGAAAGAATCTTGACGGTACATATCCAAGAACCTGTTGTTGTGGTGATTTCAGATCCTAGGACGAAGGCCGTTTTTCATTAAGCGGTCGCCAGGGCATCACCCTTACACCAACATTTTCGACGCGATCAGCCGCTATTCATTGAGCGTCTTGAGGTGCCCCCAACTCTTCCTCCCAGTCAGGCATGTGGAAGCCGACCGACTCGGGCTTGGAAAGGTCGAGCGCGGAGTGGACCGGGTGTGGGGCGATAGGCCCCTAGGAGCTGGCGCGTCCCTCGAGGGGGTCTCGGTCCTATCCACCGCGGTGCATTATTCGGCCGAGTGGACGTCGGCGGTGCCGGCGGCTCCGACCCGCAACATAGGTGGTGACGAAAGGGGCCAAGACTCAGTTAATCGTATAATTAAATCCTAGTTGGCGCATTTTGTAAGGCGGTAAACATGGATCCAATTGACCTTGTCGGATCAGAGGCGGTTTCTCGGTTTATTGACTGGGGCAAATTACAAATTCAAGGCATCAATAAAAGGCGGGAAGTAGAAAAGCTTATCGAAGAAACCACTATGCGCGCAGCAATGATTCTCACCAGCGTTGATTTGTCGCAGAAATTCAGAGATGTTCATCTTGTCGAAGAGCTATTGGCCCATCGCAGCTGCCTCGATAAAGACAAGGATGAAGCAATACGGACTTTTCTCGGCGACAAGTTCGATAAAACTGCCTACGATTTTGTTGAAGAATTCTGGAACTCCGTAAATATAATTATAGCTAAAGGAGAAGAGTCTCTTGCGGCAAGGAAAGCCGCCGAGGGAACCGAAGCTATTAGCAGGAAGCTCGATACCATCTCCGGGACTCTAGGGACAAATCGACTGGATCAAGCAGAGCTGTTTCGATATCTATCAAGCTACTGCGCCAGGTTAGCAAAAGGCGACAACAGGCCAAACGTTTCAAGGCGTTTATTTATTAACGGCTCATCAGCGTCCATTCAGCAGACAGCCATATTAACTAACCAGAAACCTACACTCATCTACGCAGAACCCGGGGCGGGTAAAAGCGAATTGCTGAAAAATATCGCAGCAGAACTTGCAAAAGATTGGCTCAGCCGCAAACGAAACGAAGCCCCAGTATTCCTTGAAGCACGAGGTTGGTCGCGCCGCTATTCAAGTCTAATTGAGGGCATAGCAAAAGAGGTCCTCGGCGAAGCGTCCGAGGCAGCAATGTCACTCATAAGGGACAACATTTCAATCTTTAGACTCATTGTAGACGGCCTGGATGAAGCTCGACGCGACAGGGACCTTTTCTTTGGTGAGTTGACACAATACGCTTCTGATGCAAATAGCCCTCTCATTTGCTCCTCGCGCTTCGAAAGAGACTGCGAGCGTATCGGTATTCAGGGCATGCGTTTGCAAGAATTCGATGACGATGACGTGATCACCTATCTTAAGCAAAGAGGAATCGACTCTCCGGGAAGCATACTAACAAATCTAAGCAATACTGGACGAGAGCTAATGCATAACCCGCTACGTCTTTCCTGTTTAGCAGAATACTTCTTAAAGAAAGGAACTTATTCAGCGCCTAGGAATCTCGCAACCATTTTTGAGTCATGTATTGACTCAATGATCGAAGCCAAGATTGCTTCTAGTGATGAGCTTGATTCCGATTATCTTAAATATCAGCTTGGATCTTACGCCTTGGAGTGCATGACAGAAGAAAGCCCCAAGCCATTGAGGGTTTTCCTTCTGACCAAGCAAACGCCATCCGAAGCCGAGCGCATAGAGCAAGCAGGAAAGGGATCTGGCCTCCTGAGTATTACCAATGGCGTGGTGGATTTTTCACATTCAGTTCTCCAGGAATACTTAGCAGCAAAATTCCTTTCAAGTCAGTCGATTACAACAATTATTGCTTACTGCAACCAATGCCTCAAAAACCCGTTGCTGGAGAACTTCTTTGTAATACTATGCGGCTGCACAACAGACGCTTCAAAACAAACAGCAATTCTCGATCATCTCGAAAACAACGATCTTCCTTTATTCATGAAATGCTTGAAAGGACGCATGAACCTCTCGGGTGAGTTAGAAGCTCGATTGAGCCGGGATGAACTGACTAAAATTGCAGAGCAAACACTTAAAACCTATACGAACATTACTGAACGCTATCTGAGAAAAATGAAGCCCTATATACCGTTCCGGCATACTCTATCTTCACCAGACGCACCGATACGCATGGAAATGAGTTATAGCGCTGAAAGCACAGTGGCCCGAATCACACTAAAAGAAAAGCATCCTGGAGAGGAAAACATAAGCCTCAGAATTACCGATGATGCGCAGGGGCCGATAATGAAAACCGCAGATGGATTCATCGTACCCCTTATTTCGATAAGATCATCAGATCAACCGGAAACCCATGTCTATCGAATAGATAGGCTCTACGAAGGAGTAGATTGCGCTAGAGAGCTAGCCATCTCAATGATAAACGATGATCTAAAAGACTTTTTCAACTCAGCAGAGACCGTGCTTTTCGAACCATTGCCCATGAAAGTCGGGTTTGTGGAAGAAGCACTTAGAAAAAGCCGAATCAATATTGGGGAAAGCACAGGGCGGCCTCGGAAGCCCAGCCTACGCAACAGCACGGCAAAGGAGATTGACAAGGCGCTCATCGGGAAGCCAATTTACTTCATCAATGTTGCGAACATAGATATACCGATTTCAGTAGTACCCGCCCTAGCCCGGATACTTGAGCTAGATCAAGAAGCCCCTCTGCAGTATCTTCCTCCCTTACCAGATAATTTAGGCAAAGGCTACCATTGGGTTTGGGATTTATATACAGACCAGCTTTGTGCATCGTGGTGCAAATTCATCCTTGCCGAATGCGAGAAATCTTACAGACAATTCATCAAGACTTTTATGGAGGATATTGGAAAATATCTACCCGCCTATGCCGATGGACCCTTTAGCCTGAAAGCAAGTATCAAGCCTGCCGAAAAAGGTGAATACCCTCAAGACAGGCTGATTCGAGTCTCACTATCTCCCGTCGAAAGTGAAGAAGAAATCAAGGTAGCTATTACGAAAGATAATTCTCAAGAAGGCCATTTCAAAAACGATTTTGAAACACAAGCTGAAAACTGCCTACGCACTGAGAGGCTTTTAGGAAGACCCGGCAACTATTATTGTGAGCATACTTATGGCAGTGCAGAACTTTTATGCGAGCCTGCATTTGTGCATAACAATGTTCGGAATAGCATTCAAAAAGAGTTAGAGAAGCTCTTCAAACTAAGCTAGAAGTGTTCAATCGCGAAGGGCCGCTATCGATCAAAACGCTAGCGGTGTCAGCCTGCAATAGCTGCAGCGCCGATTTGAGAATTCAGCCGATTGAAGCCCCGCCGATCATAACCGATCAGCGCGGTAAATAGCATACCGGTATCGGTAGGGCGCCGCCCTTACACCGGCATTTTCAACGAGGATCCCAAGTCAGCATGTGCGCGTTTAAGACGTGTCAACGTCGCGGGCAGACCACCGATAGCAAAAGGGCACCGGGACCAACGCCATTCCAGGTGCCTATGCGCAATATCGACTGTGCGCTTCGCGATAATCAGTTGAGCGCCTCAAGGATGAAACTGAAAGTCAGGACTAGGTTTTCAGAGGATACAGATCAAAACAAGGATCAAGCCCTTTGGATTAAGACCAATCCCATCTGCTACTCTACAAATTGGAACTAACTCACCAGCACAACTCAACCAGCTGCACTTGTTCTGCTAACCCCACCCAACACCAAATCAAAAGGAGCATATTCATGTCCCAGTACGATTACCTCGTCGTCGGTGCCGGCCTTTCGGGCGCCGTCTTTGCCAACGCCGCCAAGCGCGCCGGCAAGTCGGTCCTGGTCATCGACCGCCGCGAGCACATCGCCGGCAACATCTACACCGAGGACGTCGAGGGCATCCAGGTCCACCGCTACGGCGCGCATATCTTCCACACCTCCATGAAGGACGTCTGGGACTACGTCAACCGCTTCGCCGAGTTCAACAACTACGTCAACTCGCCGGTCGCCAACTTCCACGGCAGCATGTACAACATGCCCTTCAACATGAACACCTTCGCCAAGATGTGGCCGGGCGTCGTCACGCCGGCCGATGCCCGCGCCAAGATCGCCGAGCAGGTGGCCGCCGAGAACATCGGCGAGCCGGCCAACCTCGAGGAGCAGGCGCTTTCCCTCGTGGGCCGCGACATCTTCGAGACGCTCGTGAAGGGCTACACCGAGAAGCAGTGGGGCCGCGACTGCCGCGACCTGCCCGCGAGCATCATCAAGCGCCTCCCCTGCCGCTTTACCTACGACAACAACTACTTCAACGATCGCTATCAGGGCATTCCCATGGGCGGCTACACCAAGATGGTCGCCAACATGCTCGAGGGCATCGAGGTCCGCTGCGGCGTGGAGTACAAGGAGCTGGCTGACGCCGAGCCCGATATCGCCGCCAAGACGATCTACTGCGGCCCCATCGACGCGTTCTACGACTTTAAGCTGGGCACGCTGGAGTACCGCAGCCTGCGCTTTGAGACCGAGACGCTCGACGAGGCCGACCACCAGGGCGTGGCCGTGGTCAACTACACCGAGCGCAAGGTCCCCTACACGCGCATCATCGAGCACAAGCACTTTGAGTTTGGCACGCAGGACAAGACCGTCATCACGCGCGAGTACCCGGCCGACTGGAAGCCCGGCGACGAGCCCTACTACCCCATCAACGACGCAAAGAACGAGGCCCTCTACAAGCAGTACGAGGAGCTGGCGGCGCAGGAGGGCGACGTGATCTTTGCCGGCCGCCTGGGCGGCTACAAGTACTACGACATGGACAAGGCCATCGCCGCGGCATTCGAACTCGTCCGCAACGAGCTGGGCGTGGAGCCCACGGAGGCGTAAGAGTCCAAAACGGGCCTCTACGCGAGCCGAAAACAGCACAAGCAGGCACGCCAACGCCGGCAGGTGAGTATTTGCTCGCTTGAGCACTGTTGAATATCGCGAAACAGCACCGCCGATATCGCGCTTGGGCACCGGGGCCGACACTGGCCCCGGTGCTTTTTTATTGCTACCGGTCTATCCGCGGCGCTGCCGCATGTTGGCCTCGCCCATGTCGACCCAGACCGCGTTGTGCACGATCCTGTCCATGATGGCGTCGGCATGCACCCCGCCGCCGAGCCTCGGGTGCCAGTCCTTCTTCTTGAACTGGGTGCAGAATACGGTCGAGGCCGTGCCGTACCTCAGCTCCATCAGCTCCAGCAGCATCGACCTGAACTCGGTGTCCGGCCTGTCGAGCAGCCACTCGTCTATCACGAGCAGGCCGAACGCCCCGTACTTGCGGACGAGCTTGCGCTCGCCGCCGGGCCGGTCACGGCTCTCGCGCCAGAGGTCCTCGAGGTCGGGCTGGCGGACGTAGCACGACCTCACCCTCCTGGCGCAGGCGGCCTTCGCGAGCGCGCAGGCCAGGTAGGTCTTGCCCGTGCCGGTGAGGCCCTGGAGAACCACGTTCTCGCCGCGCCCGACGAACCCGCAGGTCGCGAGCTCGGCCACCGCCACCCTGTCGAGGCCGCGGCCCTCGAAGAAGTCGACCGAGCGGACGTCGGCCTCGGGGTACCTGAGGCCGGCCCTCCTCGTCAGGTTGCGGACCTTCTGCGTGATGAAGTCGGAGTGCGCCTCGTCCACCGCCATCTGGACGCGCTCGGCGAACGCCATCCCGGCGCACACAGCCTCGTCCTGGGCGGAGAGGGCGGCGAGCAGCTCGGCCGCCCCCATCTCCCTGAGCTTGCGGGCGGTCTCCGCGTTGACGTCCATGCTCACTCCTCCCCGTAGAAGCCGGCGCCGCGCACGTAGCCGCAGTCCCCGGACGCCTCGCCGGCTGGCGCCCTGTCCTGCCCCGACCTCAGCACGGGCTCGACGTCGCGGTAGCGCGGCGACCTCTTCCCGGTCGCGAGCGCCATCCCGCACGCCCGCTCGAGCCTCGCCGGGGTGTAGCGCCTGGACAGCCTGAGCACGGCGAGCGCGGCGTTGAAGCCCTGCTCGTCGAACTCGTAGCAGGCGAACACCCTGTCCACCAGCTCGGAGCAGGAGGGCCCGACCCTCGAGGCCCAGGCGCGGATGCGCGGCGCGTCCCAGTCCGACCACGCCCTGCCCTCGGGCATATCCGAGCCGCGCGTGGAGTAGCGGTTCCTCGCGTAGGACGGGAACCTGGGGTGCGTGGCCACGCGCTCGCCGCCGGAGAAGACCTCCACCTTGCCCTCGGTGACGCGAAGGTCGACCGTCGAGCCGACGAGCAGGTGGCTCACCGAGTAGTAGTTGCGGGCGTACGCGACGTGGCAGTTGGCCTGGACCTTGCGGCCGTAGACCCACTCGCACACCTCGAAGGGCTCGGCCGGCAGGGGCCTCAGCAGCGGGCGCTCGACCTCCTCGAACACCTCGCGCCTCGAGCCCTCGCGCTTGGCGAACGGCGCGTCGTTGTGCTCCGCGACCCTCCGGGCGACGGCGGCGCGGAGGGCCGCCATGCCGGTGAACACCTCGTCGCGAAGCGCCGCTATCACGTAGGTCGCGGCGGCCCAGACCTCGTTCTCGGCGCTCGGCTTGTCGCGGGGCCTCCTGACCCTCGCCGGGATCACGGCGGAGCCGTAGTGCGCGGCGAGCTCCTCGTAGGCCGCGTTCAGGACCGGCTCCCCGGCCCTGGGGTGGGCGGTGACGCCGGTCCTCAGGTTGTCGGGGACGATGCAGGGCGTCGCGCCTCCCAGGAAGGAGAAGGCGTGCACGTGGCACAGCAGCCATGTATCCTGCTTCATGTCGAGCGTCGGCTCGACGTAGCTGTACCGGCTGAACGGGAGGCAGGCCACGAACAGGTACACCTTCCTGACCTCGCCGGTCGCGGGGTCCACGAGCCGCATCGTGGGCCCCGACCAGTCGACCTCCATGTTCCTGCCCGCCTTGTGCCCGACGCGGCTCACCACGTTGCGCGACACCGTGTACTGGCGGTAGCGCTTGCAGAACCTGTCGTAGGACATCGACGGCGCGCCGGCCTCCGCGCACCCGTCGGCATACTCCGCGTGCAGGAGCTTGAGCGTGACGCCGGTCCTCGCGAGCTCGCGGTGGACGCGTGCCCAGTCGGGGTCGGCGTGCACCGGCCCGGCGTCGCCCCTGCCGGGGAACAGCAGCGCGTAGGCGGCCTCCTCGGACATCCCCTCGACGTCCTCCCAGGAGACGCCCCGCTCCCTCGCGGCTTCCAGCACGTCCTGGACGCTGTGCTTCGAGACGTGGGCGGTGCGGGCGATCGCGTTCTGCGAAAGCCCGTTCACCGACCTCAGCCTCAGGACCTCCCTGGCCCTGATCCTTCTCGCCATGTGGAACCTCCTCGTTCTCTGGACTGCATGGCAGCCCGAGCGTAACGGGGATGCGCGGGAAGGCATTTAATGGCGGTGCCGAACGGCAATATTCGGTCGGGTGGGCGGCGGTGCTGATTCGCAATATAGGTGGTGTCGAAAGGGCCTAGGACTCAGGCAGGAGCAATTTCGCCCCTGCCGGCGTTTTAGTATGGAGACGGAATTGACTATTCTGTCCATTATCTAGCCGAGGATATAAGTGGACGCGGCCTGCCACCGAGGCAAAAACCGGAAGTATGCGGCAAATTCGAAATATGCCGAGCACACCGGAATGCTGCAACGCCTCTACCTGCGGTTTCTCTGCGCGAAAAGGGCAGTGTGCTCGTGGGTTCCGGAATTTGCCGCATACTTCCGGCGGGCGGTTCCGGAAGTGAGGGGAAAAATCAAAAACGGCCGACCAAACCCCGGTTATGCGCTTCCGCAACCTGCGGTTTTGTTGCCGAAAATCGGGTTGCGCTCGGCGATTTCCGATTTTTTCCCTCACTTCCGAAATACGCGATATTAGTCCGCTGTCCTAAAGCGAAAACGTGAAAAATATCCTTTGGAAAACAACCCCAAAATCAAAACCACCCCTAAAAGGGGTGGTTTGCTCTTAGGGTATAACCCTTGGATTTCCGGCACGCGTCTAAAGGCGCCGGCCCTCACGGGGTTCGGGCCGCACTGCAGGTTGACCCGTGGCGGGCCGGTCAAACCGGCGCTATTTACGCCCCGGCCCCCTATCGAAAGGGTCCTCGTACTCCTTGACGCTCAGCCGGTCGAGCGCGATGTCGGCCTTCTCCTGCTCCCGGATGTACTTCGCGATCGTCGCCTCGTTCAGGCCGACGGTGGACACGCAGTGGCCCTCGGCCCAGAACTTCCTGTTGCCGAACTTGTACTTCATGTTCGCGTGCCTGTCGAATACCATCAGCGAGCTCTTCCCCTTCAGGTAGCCCATCACGCTCGAAACGCTGTACTTCGGCGGTATCGCCAGCAGCATGTGGACGTGGTCGGGCATCAGGTGCCCCTCGATGATCTCTATCCCCTTGTACTGGCAGAGCTTCCTGAAGATCTCCCCAAGGTCGGACCTTATTTGGTTGTAGATGACTTTGCGCCTATACTTCGGCGTGAACACGACGTGGTACTTGCACATCCACTTCGTGTGCGACAGGCTGTAGGCCTTCTGGGCCATACGCCACCACCGCCCTCTCGACTCGGATTCCTTGCGGCCTGAACAATCGCAAGTGTCCGGCGAGGGGGCGGCTTTGTAAAGCCGTTTGGCCCCACCCGCATAGCGGGTGGTTTCTGATGCGCCGCGCTGCGCGCGACGCACAGGCTAAAGCCTTTAACGCAAAAACCGCCTTTCGGCGGTTTCCACGGACCAAGCCGGACGTACCGTCGCAAGGCCTCATCACAGTTGAAAAAATAAGAAATAACCCAACGCCAGTCAATCATTATCCAGATGGAATGACAACAGTCGAGTTAAATAGAAAAGCTGATCTGCGGCAGGTAAAGCGGCCCCCATACTCCGCCAGCAGCAGCATTCTCAATAATGCCCTTTGCATAGGAATAAAGGTCTTGCATGCCGAAGCTAAGCGCCTCCCTATCAAATGCCTCATCGTCTAAATCAGACGGAGCACGATAGATACCGGACACGGAAATTTCGGAACGGTAATAGTGCCCCTCATCACTGGGAATGAGCTCTATGACAAGGTTGAGCTGCCGAAATCTAGCTCCATTTTCATCAGTGAAGGCATTCGTTATGTCATTTCTAACGTTAAACTCACCGTCCGACTTATTAACTCCCTCCTTCGGGGTCATTCCGCCATCAAATGAAAACCTATCGACTTTTTTAGACATGCATGTAATCGACGAAGACTCAATGCGCTGCTTCTTCAGAGAGTCCATTTACATCTCCAATCGGAAGAGGTTCTCATCAACCAAAGGATCAGAATCCCTATAAGCAGGAACTTTTCCTCCTGGTATTACGGACAAAAGCGACGAGCTAAGACTTACACTCCTCTCATGAGGAACCAAGCCGAGATATCTGCGGACCTCAGGAACATCGCGAATGAGCCTCATAAGAGTATTGGCAGTAATAGATTGTTGCGATGCGCCGTTCTCCCAACGAGAGGCCGTGGGCTTCGAAACCCCTAAGACCGACTCAAAATCATGCTGTGTTAAGCCAAGGTCTGAGCGCAAATGCTTTATTTCCGAGGGAGATAGAAGCTCATGAGCCTTGGCGTATTGCGCGGCAAGCGCATGGGCAAGCTTAGTCGCCTCCGCAGCGGTCATTTCATCGTTGCCGCACTCGCAAACATAATGCTCAATTCCTTTTACGGTAATTTTCTCGCCACGGTAAATTTCAGTCATTGGCGCCGTGGTAAATTGCATTTCTTTGCCGCATTCCATGCAACGCATGACTCCTCCTTTAATGAATGTATCCATCGATGTTCGCAGACAAAACGTTTAAATGCGCATTACCTTCGGAATCAATTGAAAACTTAACGTACCAATCCTCGCATTCAAAACCTCGGCACACGTAGACATCTGCGTAAACATCATGCAGAGGCCCATCCATATCGAGCGCGATGGATTTTCTAAAATCGTCAGGCTTCAGATAATCAAATAGGTCAGTAAGGAAATGATCAATGTCCAAATAACCAAACTGATTCATCAGGTGTCTGCGCACCCTACCATTTACAATCATCTTTCCCGAGCGAGCCAAAGACTTCGCTTCGTCAAGTGAATATGACGGTCGGAGCTTGGTTCGATTCATAACCACCCCTTAGTTAGCATAATGCTAACTATATTCGTCTTGTTGCCAATTGGCAACTCATTATGGCGTTCCAGTCAAGAGTATTGCCGCATTATGGGACTATCCGGAAGTACGGGGAAAATCAAGGTCGGTCAACCAGACCCCGGGTTTGGACATCCGCGACCTACTGTTTTGTTAGGAAAAACCGGGGCGGGCTCGGCGAGCTTCGATTTTTCCCCGTACTTCCGAAATACGCGAGAATAATCCGCTGTCCTAAAACGATAACGCGAAAAATACCCTTTGGAAAACAGCCCCTTAAACGCGAAAACCGCCTTTCGGCGGTTCCCACGGACCAAGCCGGACGTACCGTCGCAAGGCCTCATCACGGTCCCTACTTTAAGGAAATGCACAATCCCGGTCAATCCCCTGCCAAGATCCTGTTGCGAACCATGCCAGGCAAACGAGCGTCAGTAAAGTTACATGCAAACTTATAACCACTCGTAATGTTGCCTTTTCCCAATTGAGATGTAAGTTTTCACAGGCCGAATCTTACGTTCAAATCGACAAAAAAGAGGGCCGACGCATCGGCCCTCTTCAGGTGTCGCCCGAAGGCTTCCACCTCAATTATTTTTAATTTAGCCGATATCCCTTGTTTGTCTACGGGCTCGGCCACAAGTAGAAATTATCTTCCTTTTCGGGAGCAGCCTTTAAGAAGCAGCTATATAACTAAGGAGTGCATCCGTCTTGTCCCTAGCCTCAGTCTTTTCTGTCTGTTGAAAATCCGAAGTAGACAGGAAGCCATACAAATCTTCAAGCACGCCAGAGAGGCCGCTGCGGCAGGCTCGCAGCCCACCGTCACCGCAGTTCATTAAAAAAGGAAAGGCGGACATCCCAAGAAGGATAGCCGCCTTTCCTCTGGACGCGAGGTCCGTAGGTTACCCGCATCAATACCGCTTTTAGATAGGCTACTGATTATTGATCAATTAATTAACGCTATAAATTTGAAGGGCACCCTGACCCTCGCCCTTCACGCCATATTGCGCCTCTTCGGCCTCGGCTTCATGGCAGTCGGAACATACTGAAGGGTGGAGTCGAAGGGAACGCCAATGCTATCGAACGGCAATATTCAAAACATGGACGGGCAGTGCCGACGCGCATTATCGCCGATTTCAAAGAGGAAATTGCTCATAGAGTCAAACTCAATACCTTCAACAGTGTCGTAACACTAATCAGCATCTTACAGCCATTCCTGCGGAATCAAACCATCCCCGTCACGCCACCGTTCTATGACACTTTCTGCAAACCGCTCATCCTTGCCTTCTGCATGGTCTACCAAAATCACCTGGAGTTTCCCATTTCCCTCTTCAACCTTATTTAAAATGAATGAGTGTATTTTCGAGAGGCTTTCCCAGTCGGCGTCTCTCTTTTCCCCCTCGGCAGGGAAGAAGACCTGAGAAGGCTGGTCGAGAAAAATGAAACCTGGAACAGGTCTTTCCTTCTGAATAAAAAGCAAATGAAATGCAAACAATGTCAATAGATGCACGCCGAGCCAATTTGCACCGCTGCCCAAATTCTGTAGCGGTATCGCCTTTCCCTCCGAATCAACATAAACAGTCGCTTTGTTTTCATTGAACCAGTATGGGCTACCGGCGTGCTCGAGATCTAATTCGATCGCGTAATTAGACATGGCTTGCTGTAGCTGAGCAAGAACACACTGCGTTTTTTCACAAACATCATCGGCAGACAGCAGACTATCAATCTCATTAAGCTTGCATTTCAGACGCCCCAACTCAGACATTTCGTCAACAGGCGTGACCATGGAGTCAATAAGCGACAGACAGTACTCGATTCGTCCAAGTAATTTGGCATGACGAATCGATTCGTCCCTTTCGTTCATAAGTTCAAGTCTCTGAGCATAAACTCCATCGATTTGGGAACGCAAATAGTGAATTCTATTCTCCAGCCCCATTCTTTTTCCATTTAAGTTTTCCAAGTGCGAGGAAACATCGACTTGAGTAAGAGAAACGTTCTGAAGAGATTTGTCAAGACGACCAATCGAACGTTTTATTTCATCGATGCCGGGCGTTCCAGCAGCACAGTCATTCCCACAGAAAGGGCATTTACCAGTATCAAATGATAGCTTTTCGAATAAACCGATAGATTGCAGTCTTGCCTTCTGTTGAATTGCGGAGCCGCTATAGTCCATAAATGAGACATTATAGAGTTCGCATTTATCAATTTCATCACTTATTTCTCCGAGTTCACACTGGGCAATCCTCAGAGCTTCTTGTAATCTGACTAACGACACTGGCCCTTCAGAGCTCTCATCGAGATCAGCATTCACTATACAGCGTAAAACGTTCGCAGCAGACTCAATATCATTAATATCAAAATCAATATCGCCATCAAGCAAACCCACAGCTTGAGCTTCGGCAATAAGCCCGCTAATGCAATTTCTGCTAAATTCTCTTTGATAGCCTGATTCCGCCGCCCTATTCTCGATAGCTCTAATTTTGCGAGCGAGCTCCCTTTTCTGCTGATTTAAAGAAAGGGTGTCTTCGGTTGTGGCGCCAATAAAATATGGAAAAGAGCCTTTAAAAGAGGGCAGAAAGAAGTCTTTAGCTTGATTGTGAAATAAAACTCTATTTGAAGCAATCTCGCTTTGCCCTTGAAAACAATAATATAAGGCATGCCTGATGCTTATGGCGCCTTGAGATAAATTTAGGGAATTGTGAGTAATTCCAAGCTTACGACTAAGAAGCTTTTTTAAACATTCAACATCGATATTGGACTGGAAAGAAATCTTATCTGGAACACGTATCTCGCTTCCAACCTCATAATATGCAAGCAAACTTGTTAGCTTGTGTTCCTCCGGGGATTTCCTTGCAATGAACAGCTGCTCACCTTCAAGTTGCAAAAGGAGCGCATACCAATCGACTTTACTGCGAATAACACCTTCTGCAATATCGCAATTAGAACTGCAAAAACAGTAATCCAAAATTTCGCCAACTGCCGATTTTCCTGTCCTCGATGCACCAACGATTGTATTAAGAGAACCAAGCTTAAAACTAATTTTTCTTGCACCGTGTAAGTCTGAATACAAGATAAGCTCTTTTATCTGCATTAAGGTCGAACCCCCAAAATCGCATATATAGTCTCTGCGCTTCCGGATCTAGCAAACCACCTTGCTATGTTGCGAGATTTCAAAATACAATCTCTAATCTCCCGATCGGTGTACTTTTTGGTGCTCCGCAAAGCCACATTTTTTCTAACTTTGATTGTTCCAGTATCGGAAATGAATGCGGAAGATGATCGCAATAGAAACTCAATCGCTTCATTAGTAATATCAACAAAAGCCGAAGCGCGCTTAGCGAATGAAGCAATACACTCGGGATGAGATTTTGCCCACACAAGAAAACGAACTCGGCTATTAACCGTGCCTCGAGTCTCCCTGTGCAGCACAAGAGGCAAAACAAGATAAAGAAGCGGAAACTCAAGCTCTTTAAAACTCGACATTTCGTATTCATCAATGAAAGCATATAGGAGGCATGCACAAAATGCAGGATTTAATAAATTTGCTGCCTCAGGCGGTCGTTTAGCCCAGGATTTCGTTTTTCTCAACCTCCTCAGAGCAAAGCTGTAAATAGTCGATATGCCAACCGATCTTCAAATTATTAGCCAGAATGTGATAAGTCCCCCTCATAACAAATGGCTCGTCACATCCTTGACGTATGCGAACATCCTTTCTCATAATTTCAGTTAGTAGATGTCGGCCCTCTTTTTGCTTTTCAGCCTCTCCAGACTCATCGCTAAGCTCATCAGACATAGCGCTCCACTCATGGTCCCATTCATCAATTAATCTTTCCTCGTATCGCTCGAGCTCATCAGGAACAACAAGGCAGCTATCGATCCATTTTGCCCTTTGAGTTGAAGCTCTGCAAAAGTCTTCGATAGCCCCGATGATCCTTCTACGCTTACAAGCAATTAGTTCAAGCTGTTTGCAATACAATTCAGAAGAGTGCTCTATTTCTGCCTTCTCATCTACATCGTCAAGCTCAACGTCAATCGGAAGACTATCATCGCGGAACTCGTTTGTAATTTTAACTATTTCATATCGCAAGTCTGATTGGGTGACCCCATCCGAGCTTTTATTGCTTAATAATGAAATACACTTATTGCACCACCAACCCTCCAGACGCTCAAATAGGATATCCTCATATTTTGGCTGACAGGAAAAACGCAGCAAACGTTTTATGCGAGACTTACATTCAAATATATTTGACTCTTCGTCAAATACGTATATTGAATTTACCAACAGTCGCGCCCTATCTTCATTAAGAGCAATAAATGCTTTATAGGATGAAGCATTGATCTCACTTGTCTGAGAGGAGGCGACCTTCCTTAACCCAATGAAAGCCTTCTCCGCATCGCGCCCGTCATCGCCCATTTTTAGCAATGATGCAATAGAGTCCTGAGGCGCCTTAGCTGTTGTGATAATTACAAATCTTGACTTTTCGAGAAGAACGGGATTATCCTCGACGGCATCGACCCATATCTTTATAGTTCTCCACAAATCGGGACTGCGATCAGTTAGGTTGCCGGCTCTGCCTATATGATGCTTAAGTTGAACCATGGCAACTGGATTACTATCGTTTTCAAAAGATACATCGTCGAATTTTTCGATAAATAATTTTAAAGATGGTGTATCAGATTCAATTAACAGCATAAGGGCACAACGCACCTGATATAAGTAGCCCAGCATTTGAGCCTGAGCCTCATGCGAACTCATGATGCCCCTCGCAACCGAACGAAACCAATAGATAATCCGAAGAATAACACCGCCTGAATATAAATGGTGCAAGATGAGACGTCATTGTTCAAATAGGGGCAAAAGGACTAGTAATGCAGGCGCCATCCCTCGATGGTATTAACTGTCTAAGCTTTAATAGAATATGCAACCAATTCGAGAATGGTTCGAAAAGCTAACCGAAACAACCGTCACGTGACCCCAGGCAAATCACCCAACAATTTCCCATAGGCAAGCTCTACTAACGCTGGCATAACGCCTCCGCAAGAAACAGCCTTACCGTAGCTCGCGTACTTAGCTAAAAGCGCGTTGTAATAATCCGGTTCAACCTGTTTGCAAAAGCTCAAGTGGCCTAAAACGCGATGGGCGTGATTACGATCGTGCTCGCGCATAAGCACCTGGTATAAGGAGCGCCTTAGCTCTGCTTTTCTTTTGGGTCCCAGTCGTAGGACGCCATCGTGGTCAAGATAGATGCCCGTGATTTTACGTAGGTGCCCTCGTCCAAAACAGCGAGTTTTGTCCTTATTCAGATCAAAACCCTTTTGCTTTAGGCGGTCATCGACAATAGCTGAAATCTCCGCAGAGTCTATCCATTCAGTTGATGAGATGCAGATGTCGTCAGAGTATCGCGAGTAGACGAATCTTTCGCCTAGTCTAGCTGCAATCTCATGGTCAAACGAAGCCATTATGCGATTGGCAATAAAAGGCGAACACGGAGAACCCGTTGCAAGAGAACCCCGATAACATGATAAAGCTACGAGAAGATCGACATCGTCTGCAGTAAGACGCGAGCGAAATTCAGCGTTTGTCGACCGATACGTTCCCCCTGAAAACAAATTCCTAACCATTTGTTGAGTGCAGGACTCAAAGAAATGGCAAATATCAAGCAGAAGAAAATGGCTGCTCTTAGCATGGAGCCCGGCATTACGGCAGACGCTTGAGCCCTTTTCGTAGGCTGTAGCGTAAGGGAGATTTATATCAAACTCCGTATTTATATAGTCCGATATCCAACACTGGACGAGCTTCAAATCTGGCCGAGGCGCAACAATCTTTCTCCCGCCGGCAGAAAAACAGTGATACTTATCCGTCGTTGAGCTCGCAAGGTCCTGTAGCTGGCGATTTGTCATTCCAAGATCGAAGCAAATTCTATCCGCAATAGACACTGGCAACGCCTCCATACCCCATTGATCTCTTACGAAGGATTACCCGCGCCCTCATGTTTGAGAGATCTTGGTCTTCGCTTCCCTTAAACATGAAATAAGAATCGAGGTGTATCGTGCTTTTAATCAGATAATCCGGACCCCTATTGCATCTCACTTTAGAAACAAGACCGGTAGCTCTCATCATGCAGCAAACATCCGACCAAGATATCGGAACACCGGCATTTTTCATATCCGCGTTTAGGATGGGCGAGTATATTTTGAGTTTACTGGCACGGAAACCTTTGGCCGCACAGTATATCGTTCGCAAATCGGTCTCTGACATGGGACCCAATATTTGAAGCAAGTCAAGTAGCTCATGAACGAGCGAGCCGACGTTAATCTCAGCCTCATCTCGATTGATCATCTTTCTAGAGGCCCTTAAGCCAGCCTTGCCCCGCTTGGTAGCATTAGCACCAATAAGGGACCTTAGCTCAGAAACAAAGCGGCACAAGTCAGGCGAAGACATCGGGTTATTTAAGTCTAAGTAAAAGACTTTGTTAAGCGAAGAGTCGCCCGTGGCTATTTCTTTCACTGGCCCATCGATCAAGAAGCTCCGAGAGCCCTTATATTGCTTTCCAACAGCAACAGAGGTAATCCAAGCAGCATGAGGCAAAGCGGAGAAAGCACCCAACTCGCAAAAAGATCCACAGCTCTCTGCAAAAATCAATATCCAGTCAGATATGTCGGCAAGCATGGCCTCTTGCTGAAGTAAATTAAGTCTCGAACCGTCCATTTCTGCCGCCACGTCTTCGGCAGTAAGACAGAAAACGTTTTTTAGAGCCTCAGTATGATTGTTGGAAACATAAGCCCTAAAGAATCGTCGAGAGGAGTAAAGACTCTGATCGCCGCCGCAGGGAAAGATAAACAAGGGCAGTTTATTAACGTCTCGATTAACCCTCAGATGGTTTCTCAGGATAGTCAAATCAGTTGAACTGATACAGTCGCAAAGCATTACACCTCGATTCCAATAAGGACAAGGCCGCACAGTCCGTGCATATGGTCATTCCGTAGGCACGGATTCGAGTCCGTGGCTATGGAACGACCATATGCACGGACCCAAATTGGTGAAAACGTCTCAGTCCATCTTTAACAGCGGACTCGCCCCAATCGGGGCAATCAATGACTAGCTGCGACCTTGTCCCAAGTTACTTTACCATCAATTAGTGTCTTAGACTGGGTATTGGCAAGCTTTAAATGCCAAAGCGCACACACGCCTTGATTATCAACTTCATCCGAACACTCCCCACATTCATCCGTACATGTAC
>CALDCF010000058.1 GCA_937937635.1 uncultured Collinsella sp. | reverse complement strand
CGGGTGCAGACGACTCGGGTGGTGTGACGGGCGGTGTGTACAAGGCCCGGGAACGCATTCACCGCGGCATGCTGATCCGCGATTACTAGCAACTCCGACTTCATGGGGGCGGGTTGCAGCCCCCAATCCGAACTGGGGCCGGCTTTCCGGGATCCGCTCCCCCTCGCGGGGTGGCATCCCTCTGTACCGGCCATTGTAGCACGTGTGCAGCCCAGGGCATAAGGGGCATGATGACTTGACGTCGTCCCCGCCCTCCTCCGCCTTGACGGCGGCGGTCCCGCGTGGGTTCCCGGCATCACCCGATGGCAACACGCGGCGGGGGTTGCGCTCGTTGCGGGACTTAACCCAACATCTCACGACACGAGCTGACGACAGCCATGCACCACCTGTATGGGCTCCTCTCGGCCACGGGGTCTCCCCCGCTTCACCCATATGTCAAGCCCTGGTAAGGTTCTTCGCGTTGCTTCGAATTAAGCCACATGCTCCGCTGCTTGTGCGGGCCCCCGTCAATTCCTTTGAGTTTTAGCCTTGCGGCCGTACTCCCCAGGCGGGACGCTTAATGCGTTGGCTGCGGCACGGGGGGATCGTCCCCCCACACCTAGCGTCCATCGTTTACGGCTGGGACTACCAGGGTATCTAATCCTGTTCGCTCCCCCAGCTTTCGCGCCTCAGCGTCGGTCTCGGCCCAGAGGGCCGCCTTCGCCACCGGTGTTCCACCCGATATCTGCGCATTCCACCGCTACACCGGGTGTTCCACCCTCCCCTACCGGACCCAAGCCGCGGAGGTTCCGGGGGCTTCGGGGGGTTGAGCCCCCCGCTTCGACCCCCGGCCTGCCGGGCCGCCTACGCGCGCTTTACGCCCAATGAATCCGGATAACGCTCGCCCCCTACGTATTACCGCGGCTGCTGGCACGTAGTTAGCCGGGGCTTCTTCTGCAGGTACAGTCTTGACTCTTCCCTGCTGAAAGCGGTTTACGACCCGAAGGCCTCCGTCCCGCACGCGGCGTCGCTGCGTCAGGGTTCCCCCCATTGCGCAAGATTCCCCACTGCTGCCTCCCGTAGGAGTCTGGGCCGTGTCTCAGTCCCAATCTGGCCGGTCGGTCTCTCAACCCGGCTACCCGTTGTCGGCACGGTGGGCCGTCACCCCGCCGTCTACCTGATGGGCCGCGGAGCCATCCCCTCCCGTCGGGGCTTTAGCCGGGGTGCCATGCGGCACCCCGGGGTATCCGGTATTACCCGTCCTTTCGGGCGGCTATCCCGGGGGAGGGGGCAGGTTCTCCACGTGTTACTCAGCCGTTCGCCACTCGCTTCCACCCGGAGGTGGGTGCCGTTCGACTTGCATGTGTTAGGCGCGCCGCCAGCGTTCATCCTGAGCCAGGATCGAACTCTCCGTCCAAATATGTTGGGCTTCGAGCCCGTCCGGTCCTCTCAGTTCATCGCTGATCGGTTCCGTTCGATTCATATGGTTTAAGTATAGGAAAAGGAATTTCTCGGGGCCGCCTCTCGGCGGCCTTGCGAAAAACAAATCCAAGTTAGACCATTTCAAATGGTTCGATGTCTGCCCGGATGCGACACTGAAGTAAGTGTCCATCCTCGCAGTATCCGGTTCTCAAGGTGCACGCCTGGCGGCTGATCCGGTCCGACCGGGCCGCGCGGCAAGGAGATATATTGCCAGACCGGAGGGGCGCCGGGGGCGGGAATCTGGGCGTACACATTTCCTACACAATTTGGGATCCGACTAACGTTTGCCAGCCGTTAACTACCGCTCGCCGAGCATCTCTTTATATAAGGCAGCCTCATGGTTAAAGCGGATACGTTCCCCTAGCTAAAGCACAGCCAGCATCGAGCAACTCATCACGTTCTTCCACCGAGAACCCCTCGGCGTAGACGCGCACCACTGGTTCGGTCCCGCTAGGACGGACCAGCAGCCACGTATCATCCTCGAATGCTAAACGCAAGCCATCCATATGACTAACGTTTTGCGGTACCTTGCCACAAATCGACTTGGGGTTTACGCCCGGCAGCAGGGTTCGTAACGTTTCGGCATCTTCGGCCTCAAGGCGCAAATCGCGTCGACCGTAACTCGTCTTACCAAATCTGTCCTCGAGTTGGTCGACCAGAACGCCCAAAGGCGCGTCCGTCTTTGCCATAAGCTCACACAGAATCAGACAGGCGAGGATTCCATCGCGCTCGGGCATATGCGCGGCGATGCCGATACCACCGGCTTCTTCGCCGCCTATGAGGACGCCGCCCTTCTTCATCTCCGCCGCTATATATTTGAAACCGACTGGTTTGACGGTCACGCGGCAGCCAAGCGCCTCGGCAATGCGACGCACGAGCGTCGAGCATGAAAGATTGACGACGACGCACCCCTCCAAATTACGAAATTGAACCAAGTCGCCCAAAACGAGCGCCATGATCTGATGCGGATGTATATATCTGCCGCGCTCGTCAACCGCGCCGATACGGTCGGCGTCGCCGTCGGTCACCAGGCCAGCGCAAGCTCCGTCCTCGATAACCGTATGCTCGCAAGCGTCCACCCACGGCTCAACGGGGTCGGGGCAGATATCTTCTTGGTCAGGCGCCTGCCCGGCGTGAATCTCGTGCACCTCAACGCCAAGCTCGCGCAGCAAGTCGGCTAGATAGCCCTGGGCTGCGCCGCCCATGGGGTCAACAACCACGCGCAGGTGCGCGGCGCGGATGGCTTCGGCATCGACAAATGATGCCACCGCTTGCATATAGTCAAGAATGATATCCGCGGTGCGATATTGCCCCTCGATCCCCATTGGCTCGGGAGCCATGGTCTCTTCGAGCTCTTCGATGACATCCTGGTTGGCGGTCGAGCCGTCACCCATGCGAATCTTGAGACACAGATAACCCTGCGGATGATGGGACCCCGTCACCATGAGCGCGCCGCACGCCTCACCGTCATAAGCCGCCGCCCACGTAAGGGCAGGGGTCGGAACAGGTCGCGAAGCGAGCACGGCGTCTAGCCCGTGCGCTGCTAGCACACCCGCCGCAAGCTCAGCGAACTCGCGCGCCAGGGGCCGAGTGTCGAACCCTATATATACCGTTTTGCCCGGATTGGTCTTTTGCCACAACTCGCCGACGGCATCGGCGATACGGGCAACGTTATCGGCAGTGAAGTCCTCATCGACGCGAGCGCGCCAACCGTCAGTTCCAAAATGAATTATCGCGCACACGCGCAGACACCTCACAGTGTTTGGATCATGGTACGCATGAGGTATACCCGCGATACACACTCGGCAACCTGCCGGCACCAGCATTCACCATTTGGGCAAATGCTGCCGAGGACATGCAGGCAATAAAAAAACCGCCCCGTATGGAGCGGTTTTGCCCTTTATATATCGAGCGCCTCGGCCATCGCTGCCGTAGTGATTGCCGTGGTTCCACAGCAACTGCCCACCATTGCGGCACCGGCATGTCTCCATTCGATGCATGCGCGCGCGAAAGCTTCGGGGTTCTCGTGCCATACGGGGCCATCCTGAGTCTGGACCGGATCGCCCACGTTGGGACGCACCGTGACGGGAGTAGTCGCCGATGCAACCATCCTGGGCACCGCCGCGTTCGCGGCCGCAAGCGAACAGCAATTAACACCAACCGAGTTTGCGCCGTGTTTTTCGGCGTACAAAACGGCTGCCTCGATGTTGAGGCCATCGCCCAACAGGTCGCCTTTGTCATCAACGACAAAACTCACCAGGACAGGCATGCCGTCAGCGGCATCTCGAGCGCCGGCAAGCATGGGCTGCAAATTACGGATAGACGTCACCGTCTCGATCAGCAGACCATCAACACCAGCATTGAGTAAGGCGTGCGCCTGTTCGCGCGCAATGCCTCGGATCTCACGAAACTCGGCAGAGTCCTCGGCAAACCACTCAATACCGATCGGACCCATCGAGCCCAGCAGCAGCTGAGGGTGCGCCTGGCGGGCATCGTCGACGGCCCCGCGATTGACCTCCGCCACGGACGGCGCAATCTGGTCGTGCTTGAGGGCATAGCTTGATGCCTGAAAGGTATTGGTAATGAGTACCTGCGCGCCGGCGGCGACATACAAGCGATGGATACGAGAAACGGTCTGCGGCTCTGCCAGATTCCAAAACGCCGGTGGAATATCGGCGGCATCGTACTCACTCAACAGAACACTGCCCATGGGGCCCTGCGCCAACAAGGTCTCGCTCGACAAGCGGCGCGTAAGTTCCTCGGCACCAAAGCGGTTGTAATAACTCGTATCCATATATATCCCGCTATTCCTCGACGCTGATTCCCTGCTTTTCGAGATAGGCGAGCCAGCGGCTCATCGTGTCCTCGGATAGCGCATGCTCCATCATGCAGGCCTCGGAATCGGCTCGCTCAAATTCGACACCGAGCTCCTGAACCAAAAACGTGCGGATGAGGCGATGACGGTACCAGATAGCCGTGCCAACCTCGCGGCCGCGATCGGTCAGGATTACCTTGCCGTAGTGCGATTGCTCGACAAGCTCGGATGCCTTGAGCGCCGAAACCGCTTTATTGACCGATGCCTTGGAGACGCCAAGGCGCTGCGCGATGTCGACCGATCGCACGCCGTTGGTTTCCCCCTCTTCGCTTTCAATGCGAACCATGCACTCCAAGTAGTCTTCGTTCGCCACCGTCAGATGTAGTTCGCGCGAGCTATTTGTCGTATCCATGATCTTCCGTCCCTTCTGCATTCAATGGCTGATTCTACCCCATCCAAGCGTCGCGGTATGCCGTGGCATACCGTGCTAGAGTTCTTGTTGCACACGACGACCAAGATTGGAGCGGTCTTTATGGAAAACACCACCACAAACCCCGATGTCCTCGAGCGCTTTTTGCGCTACGTCCAGATCAACACGCAGTCCGAGGATGCAAACTGCGACCAGGTACCCTCGAGCGCCGTTCAGTTTGACCTTGCCAACGTGCTGGCTGAAGAGCTGCGCGAGCTTGGTGCGGAAGATGCCCACGTGACCGAGCACGCCTATGTCTGCGCGCATATCCCCGCAAGTGCGGGCGCTGAGGACAAGCCCGCCCTGGGCCTGATCGCCCATCTCGACACCACCGAAGTTGCACCGGGCGCCGGCGTGAAGCCGCACATCGTACACTACGAAGGCGGCGACCTGGTCTGCGGCACGGTTGACGGTAAGCCCGTTGCCATGAGTACCGCCAAGCTTCCCGCCCTGAATGACCTCGCGGGTGAGGACCTGGTCTGCAGCGATGGCACCACGCTGCTGGGCGCGGACGACAAGGCAGGCGTCGCCGAGATCATGTCACTTGTCGCGCGTATCGCTCAGGACCCTTCTCTGCCCCATCCCGCACTCGGCATTTGCTTCTGCCCTGACGAGGAGATCGGCCACGGAGCCGAGCTGCTGGATATCGATACCTTTGGCTGCAAGTACGCCTACACGGTCGACGGCGGCCCCATCGGCGAGCTGGAGTGGGAGTGCTTTAACGCCGCCGAGGCGACCGTCTGCTTTGAGGGCCAGTCCATCCACCCGGGCGACGCTAAGGGCCGTATGGTCAACGCAGGCAATCTGTTCTGCGACTTCAACGCGTTGCTCCCCTACGTGCAGCGTCCGGAGTATACGGAAGGCTACGAGGGCTTTTATCACCTTGAGGGTGTATCTGCGACCGTCGATCACGCCACGGCGCGCTATATCGTCCGCGACCATGACGCCGCCAAGTTCCAGCAGAAACTCGACCTTATTGATGCCGCCGCCTCGATGCTCAACCAGCGTCTGGGTGAGGAGCGCGTGACAGTCGAGATTAAGCAGCAGTATCGAAATATGGCCGAGATCGTTCGTGACTATCCCGAGCTTATTGATGTTGCCAAGGAAGCCTACCTTGCCTGCGGCGTTGAGCCCCAAGTGCTGCCGATTCGCGGCGGCACCGACGGCGCTCAGCTGTCGTTCCGCGGTCTGCCCTGCCCCAACCTTTCCACCGGCGGCTATTGCTACCACGGCGTCAACGAGTTCGTCCCGGTCAGTTCGCTCGTCAAGATGACCGACGTGCTCCAGGAGCTCGTCGCCCGCTTTGCATAAGCCTGGCTGCACAAGTCCAAAAGACGAATCGCCCCGTCCTCAACCGAGAACGGGGCGATTTTTTGCTGCAATGAGAACAGGTTGACGCACGCCAGCCTCTTAACGCAAGGAGTGTCCCAAACTGCCGGCACAAAAGGAACGTCCCCAAGTGCCAAGTGCCGCAAGAGTGTCCCCTTTGACCAGTCGTTTAAGAACGTCCCCAATGACTAACGTCGCAGGTTGAGGACGGGCAGCGAGCGGGTCGCATTTGAGACAAGGTGACGTGAAACGAAAGGGCGCTGACCTTCTGGTCGCGCCCTTGAAGTTGAACGTCAGATTGTCCAAATGCGGCCCGCGCAGCGTCAAGCGGTTACGCGGTTTGGTAAAACCGCGTAACTTAGTAGTTGGCTTCGTAGCCGTTGCCGTCGCCGGTGGGCTCTTCGTAGTAGTCCGAATCGCTCGAATCGCTTGAGCCATCGGAATCGTCAGAGCTGACCGATGAGGTTGCGGTACCGTTTGCGTAGTCGTCAGACGTGTTGTTGTTCAGGTCGCCGATCGTAGAGCTGGAACCGTCGGAAAGACCCATGGTGTTGGGACCCTTGGGATCCTTGCCGGCATCGACGCGCTCCATCATTTCCTTGAGCTCGTCCTCGTAGACAAAGACGTAGCTCACACCGTCGATCATGGTGCTGTCGTCGGCGTACGAGGGCAGGTTGGCCGAGTAGATACCGTCGACATCCATACCGCGCATGGCATTGACCGTAGCCACGATATCCTGAACGCTCATATCGGTTACGAGCATATCGGACAGCGAATTAACCAGGCCAAAGATCTTCGTGGCATCGAAGTTATTGAGAATCTGGTTGGCAAGGGCGCCAAGCACCTGACGCTGGTGGCGCATGCGCGTGTAATCGCCGTCGGCATAGGTGTAGCGGCAGCGGGCATAGGTAAGGGCGGTGGCACCGTCCATATGCTGCTGGCCAGCGGTAATCTTAATATCCAGGTGCTCGGGGTCGTCAACATCATCGGTTGCGTTAATGTCGATACCGCCAACCGAATCAATCAGCGCCTGCATACCGTCGAAGCTGACCTCGGCATAGTGGGAGATCTGAACACCGCACAGCTCGTTGACCGCCTCGACCATGGCCTCGGCGCCGCCAACGGTATGGCAGGCGTTGATCTTCATGGTCTCGCCCTTGTACTCGACCTTGGTGTCGCGCGGAACGGAAATGAGCGTCGCCTGCTTTTGCGTGGGGTCGATGCGAGCCAGGATAATCGAGTCGGCACGATACGTATCCTCGCCCGGACGGCCGTCGGTGCCAAGAAGCAGCACGTAGAACGGATCCTTTGCCTCATCGGTGTCAACCAGAACCCGACGCAGATTGTCGGTAATGACATTAGAATCGCCGAGCTTGCCCATAATGGTGGCAAACCACAGGCCGGCAGCGGTAGTGGCACTCAGCAGCACGCCAAGCACGACAATGAGCGCGACGTGACGAATCGTGTGGCTACGGCGGCGTTGACGAGCGCGCTCGGAATAGCGAGCCACGTTATCGCGACTGTAGATCTTGGCCTGCGCACCAGTTGAGGGTCTTCGGGTGGTGGTATCCGCGAGGGGCTTTTTATTAAACATAGGCAACCTGTATTAGTAGATGACGGGATCGGGGACGGTAGCATGCTCGACATGCGCGCCGAGCGCCTGCAGCTTTTCGACAAACTGCTCGTAGCCGCGCTTGATGTGATGGATAGCCGAAACCTCGGTCGTCCCGTCGGCGATCAAGCCCGCTACGACGAGGGCCGCTCCGCCGCGCAAATCGGGCGAGGTAACCTGTGCACCCGAGAAGCCCTTGACGCCATGAATCATGGCGTGATGGCTCTCGATACGAATGTCGGCACCCATGCGCACCAGCTCAGAGGCAAACATAAAGCGATTCTCGAAGATGTTTTCGGTAATAACGGAACTGCCGTCGGCAAGGGCGGAGAGCACCATAATCTGCGCCTGCATGTCGGTCGGGAAACCGGGGAACGGAAGCGTCTGGATGTCGACCGGCTTGATACGCTCGGCACGGTTCACATGGACGCCATCCTCGACGCGCTCGCAGTCGATACCCATAAGCTCCATCTTCTTGAGCACCATGCCCAAGTGAATGGGGCAAAAGCCCGTGACATCGACACCGCGATCGTCGGCCATCAACGCACCGGCAACGATAAAGGTACCGGCCTCGATGCGGTCGCCCACCACGCGATGGGTAACGGGATGGAGCTCTTCCACGCCTTCGATCGTCACGACGGGCGTACCGGCGCCAACAATCTTGGCGCCCATCTCGTTGAGCATGTTAGCGAGATCGACGATCTCGGGCTCGCGGGCGGCATTGTCGATAACCGTGGTGCCCTGTGCGCGCACAGAGGCCATGATGAGGTTCTCGGTCGCACCGACGCTGGCGAACTCGAGCGTGACGGTGGTACCGCGCAGACCTTGGGGCGCATTAGCGTTGATGTAACCGTGGGCGGTATCGAACTCAACGCCCAGGGCCTCAAGACCAAGAATGTGCATATCGATCTTGCGAGCACCCAGGTTGCAGCCGCCCGGCATGGCAATTTTGGCGCGATGGAAGCGGCCCAGCAGGGGTCCCATGACGGCGGTGGAAGCGCGCATCTTGGCAACGAGCTCGTAGGGGGCCTCCCATGAATCGACCTGAGAGGTATCAATCTCGAGCGTGTGCTCGTCGAGGACATCGATCGTGGCGCCCATACCCTTGAGCACCTTGCCCATCACGTGGACATCGGAAATATCGGGCACGTTCTGCAGCGTCGTCTTGCCCGGCGCCAGAAGCGTTGCCGCCATGAGTTTGAGTGCGGAGTTCTTGGCGCCCGAAACGGGCACGGAGCCTCCGATGGCGTGGCCACCCTCAACGCGGATAATATCCAAGGTCTACCCTTTCAAAAAGCATGCCCGGGGTGGCTAGGCCATCCCGGGCATGATGTGTTCGCAAATGGTCGAACGCTAAATCGTTTGACTATTGGGCAAGCTTGAGCTTACACCATGCGATTTCATTATAGAGGTAGGCGCGGCGTGCATCATCCTCCGACAAATTACCCAGCTTCTCTTCAAAACCTTGAATATCAGCTTTAAGCTTGTCGGCATCGACGGTCGCCAAATCGCAAGCGCGCTCGGCGAGAACGGTCACGACATCGTCCGCAACCTGGGCATAGCCGCCGGCCACGGCAAACGTGTGGTCGACAGTGCCCATGGCCTTATCGGAAACGCGAACGTAACCGCGGTCGATCGTGCAGATCTCGCTGGAGTGAGCAGGCAGGACGCCAAACTCGCCATCCGTGGACGGAATCGACACAAACGCAGCGTCGCCCTCATAGGCGCAGCTCACGGGGCACACGATGCGGATACGCATAACCTACTTCTCCCCCATCTTGCGGGCGCGCTCGCGCACGTCCTCAATCGTGGAAGCATAGCGGAAAGCCTGCTCGGGCAGGTCATCGGCCTTGCCGTCGACAATCTCGGCGAAAGAGCGGACGGTATCCTCGACGCGGACGTAGACACCGGGGTTGCCGGTGAACTTCTCGGCGACGTGGAAGGACTGCGAGAGGAACTGCTGAATCTTACGGGCACGGTTGACCGTAAGGCGCTGCTCCTCGGACAGCTCGTCCATACCCAGAATGGCGATGATGTCCTGAAGGTCGGAGTACTCCTGCAGGAGCTCCTGGACCTTGACGGCGACACGGTAGTGCTCCTCGCCGACGATCGAGGGATCGAGAGCGTCGGAGGAAGATGCGAGCGGGTCGATAGCCGGGAACAGGCCAAGCGACGAAATGCTACGCGAAAGAACCGTGGTGGCGTCGAGGTGCGTAAACGTCGTGGCAGGCGCCGGGTCGGTCAGGTCGTCTGCGGGGACGTAGACAGCCTGGACGGAGGTAATGGAGCCCGTCTTGGTCGAGGTAATGCGCTCCTGGAGGTCGCCCATCTCGGTTGCCAGCGTGGGCTGGTAGCCAACGGCGGACGGCATACGGCCCAGCAGTGCGGAAACCTCGGAACCTGCCTGGGAGAAGCGGAAGATGTTGTCGATGAACAGCAGAACGTCCTGGCCGCGATCGCGGAAGTACTCAGCGGTGGTAAGGCCGGCCAGACCGATGCGCAGACGCGCTCCGGGCGGCTCGTTCATCTGACCATAGACCAAGCAGGTCTTGTCGATAACGCCAGACTCGCTCATCTCGAGGAACAGGTCGGTGCCCTCGCGGGTACGCTCGCCGACGCCGGTGAACACCGAGGTGCCGCCGTGCTCCTGGGCAAGGTTGTTGATGAGCTCCTGAATCAGAACGGTCTTGCCGACGCCGGCGCCGCCGAACAGGCCCGTCTTGCCGCCACGGATGTAGGGCTCGAGCAGGTCAACAGCTTTGATGCCGGTCTCGAAGATCTCGGTCTTGGTGGTGAGCTCGTCGAAACGGGGCGCTGCATGGTGGATGGGGTAGAACTCCTCCACCTCAGGCATGGGCTTGCCGTCGACAGGCTTACCCATGACGTTCCAAATGCGGCCGAGCGTCTTGGGGCCAACGGGCATCTTCATGGGCTCACCGGTATCGGTGGCGATGAGGCCGCGCTGCAGGCCGTCGGTCGAGGACATGGCGACCGTGCGGACGACGCCGCCCGGAAGCTGGCTCTCGACCTCGAGGATCGTGCTCAGATGACCGATCGGGGTCTCGGCCTCGACCGTGAGCGCGTTGTAGATCGGGGGCACCGCGCCGTCAAACTTGACGTCGACGACAGGGCCGATGATACGCACGATGCGACCATCACCGGCAGTCGTCTTCTTGGTGGCTTCCTCGACCGCAAGCTTTACGGTGTTATTAGCCATTACTGTTCCTCCAATGCTGAGGCTCCGCCGACGATCTCGTTAATCTCGGTCGTGATCGAAGCCTGGCGCACGCGACTATACGTGCGGGTAAGGGTCGAGATGATCGCGGTGGCGTTTTCCGTCGCGGAGTGCATGGCCTTGCGGCGTGCACCCTGCTCGGCAGCCGCCGAATCGATCAGGGCCTGGTAGATGACCGTCAGGATATAAGACGGCACAAGCTTGCCGAGAACATGCTCGGGAGAGGGCACGAACTCGAACGTGGACGAGATGCGCTTAGGGGCGTCGGTCTCGTTCTTACGCGGACCGTGGGCCATAGCGATCATCTCGGGGTCGAGCGGCAACAGATGCTCGACGCGAAGCTCCTGATCCACGCGGTTCTTGGCGTGGTGGTAGACAAGCTCGACACGGTCAAGCTCACCGGCACGGTACGCATCGCAGATATGAGAGGAGATCATGCGGGCCTGATTGAAATCGGGCTCAGAGGAGTTGCCCTCAAAGTGCATGACAACGTTTGCGCGGTCACGGAAATACGTGGCCGGCTTACGCCCGCACGCGATGATCTCGCACTCGATGCCGTCGTTCGCCCAAGAAGCGGCGAGCTTTTCGGCCGTGCGCTCCACCGTCGTATTGAAACCGCCGGCAAGGCCGCGGTCCGAGGCAATAACGACAATCAGGCCATGCTTGACGCTCTCATGCTTCTGCAGCATGGGATCGGTGCCCGAACAGGAGGCGTCGCCGGCGACCGTCAACATGACGTCGGTCAGCGCCTCCTTATAGGGCTCGGCCTGCTTGGAGCGATCGAGGGCACGACGGATCTTGGCCGTAGAGACCATCTCCATCGTGCGCGTGATCTGCTTGGTCGTGGTAACCGAGGAGATTCGCTTCTTAATGTCGCGAAGGTTGGCCATGGGGCTTAGTTCTCCTCTGATCCAGAAACATCCGAATGGTGCTTGGCCATGAACTGCTGCTTGAAGTCGCCGATGACGCGCAAGAGCTCAGCCTTGGTGTCATCATCGATCTTCTTGGCGCGAACCTTGTCGAGCAGCGAACCAAAGCCATTGTCCATGTACTCGATGAGCTCGGCACGGAAGGGCAGCACGTCGGCGATCTCCAGGTCATCCAGGAAGCCCTCGTTGCCAGCGAACAGCGTAACGATCTGCTCGCCAACCTCAAACGGCTTGTAACGCGGCTGCTTCAGGAGCTCGGTCATGCGAGCACCATGGGTCAGCTGCTTCTGAGTAGCCTCGTCGAGGTCGGAGCCGAACTGCGTAAAGCCAGCGAGCTCCTGATAGGAAGCGAGGTCCAGACGGAGGTTGCCGGCGACCTGCTTCATGGCCTTGGTCTGCGCATCGCCACCGACGCGGGACACGGAGATGCCCACGTCGACTGCCGGGCGCTGACCCTGGAAGAAGAGCTCGGACTGCAGGTAGATCTGACCATCGGTAATGGAAATGACGTTGGTCGGAATGTAGGCCGAGACGTCGCCGTCCTGGGTCTCGATGATCGGCAGTGCCGTCATGGAGCCGTAACCGTTCTTCTTGGACATCTTGACGGCACGCTCGAGCAGACGAGAGTGCAGGTAGAAGATGTCGCCAGGATAGGCCTCGCGTCCGGGCGGACGATGCAGCGTCAGCGACATCTGACGGTATGCCACGGCCTGCTTGGACAGGTCGTCGTAGATGACGAGCACGTGGCCGCCGGGGTTGGTCTCGCTGGCGGGCTTGCCGTCCTCGCCGTTGTACATGAAGAACTCGCCGATAGCGGCACCGGCCATAGGCGCGATGTACTGCATAGGGGCGGAATCGGCAGCGGTGGCCGAAACGATGATGGTGTAGTCGAGCGCACCGTGCTGAGCGAGGGTCTCGCGGATGTTGGCAACCGTGGAGGCCTTCTGGCCGATGGCGACATAGATGCAGACCATACCCTTGCCGCGCTGGTTGAGGATAGCGTCGATGGCGATGGCGGTCTTACCGGTCTTACGGTCGCCGATGATGAGCTCACGCTGACCGCGGCCAATAGGCACCATGGAGTCGATAGCGAGCAGACCGGTCTGAACCGGCTCGCACACCGGGGTACGGTCGATGACGCCGGGGGCCTTGAACTCGATGGGGCGACGGTGCGTAGCGACGATGTCACCCAAACCGTCGATGGGCTGGCCGAGCGGATTGACGACGCGGCCGAGCATGGCACGGCTCACAGGGATATCCATAATGCGGCCCGTGGTGCGGCACTCGTCGCCTTCCTTGATGGAGTCGACGGCACCGAACAGAACGGCGCCGACCTCGTCACGGTCAAGGTTCTGGGCAAGGCCGAAGACGGTCTCACCGGTATCGGAGCTCTTGAACTCCAGAAGCTCGCCTGCCATGGCGCTCTTGAGGCCGGAGACGCGCGCGATGCCGTCGCCTACCTCGTCGACCGTTGAAACCTCATGCGTATCGACCGTCGCGGAGAGGCTCGTGAGCTGCTCCTGCAGTTTCTTGGCGATATCCTGGGCATTGAGGGTTTCGGACATTAGGCTTCACCTCCGTACGAATTAGCAGAGTTTGCGAGGGTCTCCTGCGCGATGCGCAGCTGCGTCTTGACGGAAATGTCACGACGCTCGCCGCGGGCCTCGAGCACCAGGCCGCCCACGATAGACGGGTCGACCTGCTCGATAAGGAATACCTTGCGGCCGAAGTCCTGCTCGCATTTCTTAGTGATGGTTTGACGCAGCTCGTCGTCGAGCGGGATCGCCGTGGTGACGGTCACGCCCACTACATCCTCGTCTTCCTCGGCAACATACTTAAAGGCAGCTGCCACCTTGGGAAGAAGGTCGAGCTGGTCGCGCTTGGACATGGTGTCGAGCACGGCGATGATCTCGGGGCTGGCAGAAGCCAGGCGCTCGATCATCTCGAGGTCCTCGAACACATGGTTCTCGGCCTTGGCGGCTTCCATAAGGGAGCGCGCGTAGGTCTCGAGCACCTTGTCCTGATAGCGGCTAGTCGGCATTCAGGCTACCTGCTTCCTGGATGTAGCGCTCGATGAGCTTCTTCTGCTCGGCATCGTCCTCGAGTGCCTCGCCCACGATCTTGGTGGCGACGGCAACGGACAGGTCGGCGATGGAGCTCGCGGCACCGGCGTAAATGGACTTGCGCTCGTCCTCGACGGTCGTATGGGCCTTGGCGATGATCTCCTCGGCCTCCTTGTGAGCAGCCTCGATGATACGGGCGCGCTCGGACTCGGCGTCCTTACGGGCCTCGAGAACGATGTCGGCAGCCTGACGACGGGCGTCGGTGACGATCGAGTCGGACTCAGCGCGCTTGGCGATAGCCTCCTGCTTGGTCTTTTCGGCCTCGTCGAGGCTCTCCTCGATCTTCTTGCCGCGCTCCTCCATGGTTTTCATGATGCCCGGCAGGGCGACCTTGGCCAGCACGATCCAGATAATCAGGAAGGCGATAAGCGCCGGGATGAACTCCGCCATCTTAGGGATGAGGATGTCCGCACCGGCAGCGCCGTCCTCGGCGAACGCGGAAACCGGCATGAGCAGCGCGGCCGCGGACGCGGAGAGTGCGATCGCGCTCTTCTGGGATGAAAGATTCATACTTGACGCTCCGTGCTATTTAACGATCAGCGCGACAACGAAGCCGATCAGAGCCAGAGCCTCGCCGAAGGCGGAGCCCATGATGAAGACGGTGAACACGCGGCCCTGGACCTCAGGCTGACGGGCCATAGCACCCGTAGCACCCAGAGCAGACAGGCCGATAGCAAGACCAGCGCCGATAACACCGAGACCGTAACCGATAACTCCCACGATTCCTCCTTTGTCGTGCGTGTCTTATTTCACGCAGGATAACCTTTTTATAACTGCCGGGCTCCATGGGTACGGGCACCGGCGGTTTAACGAATTGCCTTACCTTTAAGGCGCGAACGGAAGGCTACTCCTCCTCCGCGACCTCCTCTGCCTCGGAGACATACACGGCGGTAAGGACCGTGAAGACGTAAGCCTGGATGGCGCCGACCACAAGCTCGATCGCATAGATCAGGATGAGGATGGCAAGCCAGGCCAGCGAAGGCAGGGCGCCGACGGCGTGGGCCGCGGAAACCTGCTGAAGCAGCGGCTGCATGAACATGCTCGCCATGATGGCGAACGAGCCCATGACCACGTGTCCTGCGAACATGTTGCAGAACAGACGGACGGCGAGCGTGATGAGGCGCAGGAAGGTTGAGAAAAGCTCGACGACCCACACGAGCACGTTCATCGGGAAGCTCACGCCCTGCGGGGCGAGGCTCTTGATGTAGCCGATCACGCCGTGAGCCTTGCATCCGTAGTAGATGAAGTACACGAAGGCGAAAATGGCGAGTGCGGCGGTGGAGCCGATTGCGCCGGTGCCGGGCTTCATTCCCGGGATCAGGCCGATCATGTTATTGATCAGGATGAACAGGAAAAGCGAGCACAGGAACGGGAAGTGCTTCTTCCAGTTCTCACCCACGACACCCTTGCCGATATCGTTCTCGACGTACTCGATGATGTACTCGAAACCGTTGACGAAGAAGCCCTTGGGAACCAGGGTCTGCTTCTTCTTGAACACGGTCAGGACGATCAGGAGCACGATCGTGGAGACGATCAGCCAAAACGAGTACTGCGTGATGCCGCAGCTCAGATCGCCCACGACAGGGGTGGAGCTGAACTCGCTGACCAGATGATTAATCTCATCAGGCAGCTTTTCAAAAATTTCCACGACTTACCTTTCGACCTCATGAGGATCTCGCAGCGCCTTGGCGACACGAACCGCGCAGGCGGCCATAAAGGCCACGAAGCCGATCGCCTCGCCCAGGAGGAACATGCGAAATGCCTCTCCGAACAACACAAACACAACCAAGGTAAAGACGAGCAGGGCGATTGCCGAGACCGCCAGACTCACCATACCCTTGAGCATGTCCGCATTCTGTTTATCGTCAAGAACCGGCTTGAGCGTAAAGACAAAGGGAAGGAAGGCAATTGCGCCCGCGATGGCGCCTGCAACGATAGCGAGCAGATCGGCTATCTGAAACACTGGCGTCCTCACTTTCCTTTTTAACGCTTCACAGAACAGTTCCCGCCAAACATTGGTGACTATTGTACGAGCCAATCGCTAAAGTACAACCGAAAAAGCATCGGTTAATACGCACCTGTTCGTTTTCTTAAGACCTTCTTTATGCCGCAGGTACGGTAATACGTTTTTCTCGAACCCTGCAGGGCAAAACGTCCGTTAACAGGAGTGCGCGCGGTCGCCTTTTGTTCGTCCGCGCGCACCGTTTCTTCGTATTTGCAGCCGCGGCCGTCTAGCCCAGCGACTAGAGCGTGCCGTAGATGCGGTCGCCGGCGTCGCCGAGGCCGGGAACGATGTAGGCAGCCTCGTTGAGATGGTCGTCGATGGCGCAGGTATAGATATGCACATCTGGGTCCTTCTCGGTCAGCGACTTGAGGCCCTCGGGGGCCGCGACGATGCACAGCATGCGGATGTCCTTGACACCGCGCCCGCGCAGGTAGCTGATGGCCATCTCGGCCGAACCGCCCGTGGCGAGCATGGGGTCGACGACCAGGCAGATGCGCTGGTCGATATCCTTGGGCATCTTGCAGTAATACTCGTGCGGCTCGTGGGTGACCTCGTCGCGCTCCATGCCGATGTGGCCCACGCGAGCGGAGGGCACCAGGTCGAGGATGCCGTCGACCATGCCAAGGCCCGCACGCAGGATGGGCACGATGGCGAGTTTCTTGCCGGCAAGCTGTTTGAACGTGGCGGTGGTGATAGGGGTCTCGACCTCGACGTCTTCCATAGGCAGGTCGCGCATGGCCTCGTAGCCGTCAAAAAGCGCGAGTTCGCGCACGAGCTGGCGGAACTGGTTGGTGCCGGTGTTTTTATCGCGCAGGATCGACAGCTTGTGCTGGACGAGCGGGTGATCGACAAGCGTCACGCGGGACGCATCGTAGGTGACGGTCATGGGTTGATTGCCCCTTTCGTTGCGGCCGCAAAACGGCCTTGCTGACAAGGCGCGCAGCAATGTTGCCGCCGCACGCCATGCATTAGTTTAGCGGTTTGTTGTATCGAGCAGCCCATCGCAGCCCTACTGTGCGGTACTGAGCGAGCGCCTGACTGCATCACACCAGCCCGCAAGGTTTTGTTCGCGGCGCTCGGCGGACATGTGGGGAAGGAAGGTCCTAACGATCTGGGCATTTTGCTCCAGCTCTTCCAGGTCTTCCCAATAGCCGACGGCAAGACCCGCCAAGTACGCGGCACCGATTGCCGTGGTCTCCACCGTCTCGCATTGCAGCACGGGGATATCCAGCAGGTCGGCCTGGAATTGCATGATGAACTCGTTGCGCGAGGCACCGCCATCGACAGACAGGCGCTCAATCGAAAGCCCCACGTCCTGCTCCATGGCGCGCAGCACGTCGTAGCTCTGATATGCCATGGATTCGCAGGCGGCACGTACGATGGTCGCACGGCTCGAGGCGCCGGTCAGACCGCACACGATACCGCGAGCATGCGGGTCCCACCAGGGAGCACCCAAACCCGCAAAGGCCGGAACGAAGTAGCAGCCCTCGTTGTCGCTAATCGAAGCGGCGAGTTGTGCAGACTCGCTCACGCTCGAGATGATGCCCATGTTGTTGCGAAGCCAGTTCATCGTTGAGCCGGCGGCAAAAATAGAGCCCTCGAGCGCATAGCTGACTTTGCCGTCCGCAGCGATACCGATGGTGGAGACCAGGCCATTCTTGGATTCGACGATCTCGTCGCCGGTGTTCATGAGCATAAAGCAACCCGTGCCATAGGTGTTTTTGGTCTGGCCGGGACGGAAACAGCAGTGGCCGAACAGCGACGCCTGTTGGTCACCCGCCACGCCCATGATGGGCGGCATGTTGGTCATGATGTCGCTCGCGACGCGGCCGTAGTCGCCCGAGCTCCAGCGAACCTCGGGCATCATGGAACGTGGAACGTCAAAGAGTGCCAGCAGGTCGTCGTCCCAATCGAGCGTATGGATATTAAAGAGTGCTGTGCGGCTGGCATTGGTGTAGTCGGTGGCAAAGACCTGGCCGCCGGTGAGGTTGTAGATGAGCCAGGTGTCGATGGTGCCAAACATGAGGTCGCCCGCCGCCGCGCTTTCGCGTGCGCCGTCGACGTTGTCGAGAATCCACTGCACCTTGGAGGCCGAGAAATACGGGTCGAGCGTGAGTCCCGTGCGGGAGCGCACCAGCCCTTCTGCGCCCTGCTCGACAAGCTCGTCGATCAGAGGTGCGGTACGGCGGCACTGCCATACGATGGCGTTATAGATGGGCTGACCGCTCACGCGATCCCAGACCACCGTGGTCTCGCGCTGGTTGGAGATGCCGATGGCGGCAATGCGGTCGGAGTGGATACCGCTCTTAAACTGGACTTCCATCATGACGGCGATCTGGCTAGCAAGGACCGCCATGGGGTCTTGCTCCACCCAGCCGGGACGCGGGAAGCTGGTTTTGACGCTGCGACGTGCCTGCGCGACGATGCATCCGTACTCGTCGACGATGGTCGCAAGTACCGAGGTGGTGCCGCAGTCGAGCGCCATGATGTAGGAACCGCCAAAGTCAAACGAGGCATCTTCCATGCCCAGGCTGCCCAGATTCAACGACATCGCTTAAACCTTTCTATTGCATCGGGTCGGACAGGACCCGTTCGATCTCTGATGCGGGAAGTGCGCCTTGGCGCAGGATCTGGAGCTCGCCGTGCTGAAACGACACGATGGTCGAGGCGTCGCGACACGGGGTCTCACCGGCGTCGACGGCAACATCGACCCCCTCCAGGATGCGACCCTCCACCGTGATAAAACTTGCCGGCGCGGGCGCGCCATGCGTGTTGGCGCTGGTGCAGGCAAGGGGGCTGCCACAGGCGCGAATGAGCGCCTGCACCACGGGCGAGGCCGAAGCGCGAAGTGCCACCGTGTCGTCGGCAGCGCGCATAAAGGTCGGCACGCAGGGGGCTGCCTTGACCACGATAGTCAGGGCTCCCGGCCAGCATCGTCGCGCGAGTATGCGGGCATCTTCCGGGATATCCACGCCATAGCGGTCGAGTGCTTCGACGCCATCGACCAGCCAAGCGACGGTTTGCGTGAGTTCACGTTGCTTGAGAGTGAAGATACGGCGATAGCCGGTGCCGAGCGCAGGAACTGCGGCGCCATTGACGGCAGCCTGCGGATCGCGCGGCCACGATGGGAATTCGCTTGTATCTTGGGGCACGGCGTCCGAGAAGGCGTTGACTGCCACGGCGACACCGTAGACGGTCTCGGTCGGGATCAAAGCCAGGCCGCCGCGGCCGAGCACCTCGGCCGTGCGCTCGACGGCAAGCCGATGCGGCTCGCGCGTTCCCTCGTATACCCGATAGACCGTCTGCATGTGTATGCCAGCCCCTTACGCTCTGGTGCAAGTTTGTTTACTGTGGGGCATTCTCGCACGAAACGTTCAACCTATTTGCCCAGAGCGCATGTTGGTTTGGTGAGCGGCTCTAGTAGTCGGTGAAAGTGAGGGGGTTATTGGACTGCGACGAACTTCTTTGGCCTGCCGGCGTGGCGTTCTTGGGCGGCGTAGCGCTCGATGCTGCCTATCGTTATCATCCGACGGCCGTCGACGAGTTCAACATCGAGCTTTCCGGCTTTGACCAGCGCGGTAATCCGCGGAGCGGAGACTTTGAGGTCCAGCGCTGCGTCTTTAAATGTTCGGCACGCCGCTTCCCGAGCGTCCTCGTGGTCGATTTCGACTGAAAGGGCCACGACCTCGGCCGAGCGTTCGTACCCTGCCGGAGTCAAACCGTTGTTGAGGTCGTCGGCCAAAAACGCCATCAGTGCCTCGGTGGCATGGGCAATCGCTTCTTCGCGCGTATCGCCATCGGCAAAAGCCCCGGGAACCTGCGGGAAGCTGGCGCAGTAACCGTCGTCTTCTTTTATGAGAACGCAGTCATAGGTAAATCGTTGCTTCATCATGGCCCCCAGCTGTCAACTGGAATAATTATAAACTAGTTTATAGTTTTTGATAAATCAGTTAATAAATATTACTGACGCTGTTTGGGCTCTGTGACGATGGCTCGGACAATGCGGGGGCGATCGGTGAGGTCGTGGACGATACGCACGTCCGAAAGGCCTGCTTGACGACAGAGCTCGGCCGCGGCGTCGAGCGCGCCCTCGTAGAGCTCGCAGGCAAACAGGCCGCCGGCACGCAGCATGTAGGGCGCCGCGTTGAGCAGGCGGCGGAAGATATCGAGACCGTCGGCACCGCCCTCGAGCGCCAGATCGGGCTCAAAGTCCTTGACCTCATGCGGCAGCGAGCGCATGACATCGGTGGGGATGTAGGGCGGGTTGGAGACGAGCACGTCAAAGGTGCCCCACTCTTCGCGGGGAATGGAACTCACCAGGTTGGTGAGGCTAAAGGCAACCTCATCTGCCGTGAGGCCGAGGGCGTCGCGGTTTTTGGTGGCCAGATCGATGGCGCGCGGCTCGATATCGGTAGCAGTGCAGGTAACGTGGCCGCGGCGCTCCCAGGCAAGGGAGAGCGAAATGCAGCCCGTGCCGCAGCCGACCTCGAGAACGCGGGCGATGCGGGGCTCGGCTGGGGCAGGCGCAGCGGCATCCTGAGCTGAAACCGTCTCCTGGTCGGCGCCCTCGATGGCGATGTCGTATTCGTCGAGCTCGGGCTCGGCGGCTTTTGCGGCTTCGGCTTCTGCTGCTTGCGCGGCGGCTTCCTCGGCCTCGCGATCGGCAAGCTCCTCGGCATAGGCGCGGCTACCGAGCACGTCGCTACCCAGCGCAGCCTCATCGGCGGCCGTCAGGTTGGCAGCACGGCGCTCGGCGGTCGCGCGTTCGTCGGCCAGCGCCGCCTCAGCTTTGCGGGCCTGCTCGACCTCATCGTTCCAAGGCAGCTCAACACGCTGACGGGCAGCGGCCTCGGGGCTCAGTACCTCGGCATCCAGATAATTGAGGACTTCCTCGACGAGCATCTCGGTCTCGGGGCGCGGGATGAGCACGCCGGGGGCGCACGCGACGTCAATCATGCGAAACTGCGTGCTGCCGGTGATGTACTGCAGCGGCTCGCCTTTGGCGCGACGAACGACGGCCGCGTGCATGGTCTCGAGCTGGGCTGCGTTAAGCGTCTCGTCCATGCGCATATACAAGTCGATACGCGCCAGGCCCGTGGCCGCGCACAGCAGCCACTCGGCAGAAAGACGGGGATGCTCCTCGCCGCGCTCGGCCAGGTACTCCTTGGTCCACTCGAGACAACGCTTGATGGTCCAAATCTCGTTTGCCATGGGGCCCTCCCCTCTTAAGCGCCGGACGGCGCGCGAATGTCGGAGCAGATTGTAAGCGAGGCCAGCGCCTGGCAAGGGACGATTGAAGGCGATTATCGAGAATCAGCCCAGAATTTTGCTTGGAGCCCACCTGAATTGTTCATTCGTCGACGTCTAAATCTGCATCCGTCAAGTTTTTGGCAAGGTTGCCCCAAAACTGACCAATATCTAACCAAGAACTTGCCACATCGCTTGACGCACGACCCATCAAAAATCGCTCCGCGACTTCTTGAACGATATTTTGAGCAATATTTTCGATAGCGGACTTATGCCGTCAATTACCTTAAGCAGGTAAGCAGCTCAAATGCCATAACAGCCGACTGAATAACATCTCAAAGCAATGTACCCAACCTAGTCATTTAAGAACGTCCCCAATGACTACCTCTAAGGCACCGCAGGTTGAGCATAAGTCAGCGAAAACGCCCCTAAGCGAGCAAGGTGACGTGAAAGAGGAGGGAAGCGTACTTTGGTACGCGACCGACGATTGAACGTCAAATTGCCGCTTAGGGGCGTTTGCAGCGTCGAGCGGTTACGCGGTTCGTAGAACCGCGTAACCTACACAGCCTGTGCCAGCTTCTCGGCTCGCTCGGCGGCGGCGAGCGCCTCGATGACGGTGCCGAGCTGGTCGCCCAGAAGAACGCCGTTATAGGTGGAGTTGAAGCCGATGCGGTGATCGGTCACGCGGTCCTGGGGCTGGTTGTAGGTACGGATCTTCTCGGAACGGTTGCCGTGGCCGATCTGGCTCTGGCGCTCGGCACCGAGCTCTGCCTGCTGCTTCTCGAGCTCCATCTCGTACAGACGGGCGCGCAGCATCTGCATGCAGACTTCGCGGTTCTGGATCTGGGAGCGCTGTTCCTGCGACTGCACCACGGTGTTGGTGGGCAGGTGGGTGATGCGCACGGCGGAATAAGTGGTGTTAACGCACTGACCGCCAGGACCGGAGGCGCAGTAGGTGTCGATACGCAGGTCGGACTGGTTGATCTGGACGTCGATCTCCTCGGCCTCGGGAAGTACGGCGACGGTCGCCGTGGAGGTCTGGATACGGCCCTGGGACTCGGTCTTGGGAACGCGCTGGACGCGGTGCACGCCGGACTCGAACTTCATGACGGAGTAGACGCGGTCGCCCTCGACCTTGAACTCGATGGACTTAAAGCCTCCGGCCTCGCTGGGGCTGGAGTCGAGCACGGTGGTCTTCCAGCCGCGCGACTCGCAGAAGCGCTGATACATCTTGTACAGATCGCCGGCAAAGATGGCCGCCTCGTCGCCACCAGCGGCGGAGCGAATCTCGACGATGGTGTTCTTGTCGTCGTTGGGGTCGCTCGGGATGAGCATGTACTTAATGTCTTCCTCGAGCTGGGGAAGCTTGGCCTCGTTTTCGGAGATGTCCATCTGGAGCATCTCCTTCTCATCGGCATCGGTAGTATCGTGGAGCATTTCCTTGGCGGCCTCGATGTCATCGAGCGCGCCGACGTACTCGCGCGAGGCAGCGATGAGGTCGGACTGGTGCGCGTACTCCTTGTTGAGACGCGTGAACTCCTTGATATCGGAGGCGACGGCCGGGTCGGAAAGCTTTTTCTCGAGCTCCTCGTAGGCCTTGATGATCTTTTCGAGCTTGTCGCGCATGACGGGACTCCTTTATATGCGTGAAGGTGAAAATCGGCAGAATTGATGGGGCGCACGGCGCCATTGCGGGGGTAAGTCCAGCTAGAGCATGTCGATCTTCAGATACATGCGCATCCCTTCGCGTACGGGGTACATAGTTGCGGTCTAACCCATACATGATAGCGTGCGCAGGCAAACCTGCATATAACCCGCACGGAATGAGTGGACGTAGCCGTTGGGTACGTTCCTTAACGACTAGTCGTTTAAGAGCGTCCCCAACGGCTAACAAAGGGACTGTCGCTTTGTCAGATTCTAGAGCGTGTGGAGTAGGGCGATGAGGAAGCGTACGCCCTGGAGGTAGGCGCGGCGGGTGATGCGCTCGTTGGTGCCGTGGACGCCGCGGTCGCACTCGTCATCGTCGACCACAAACGCCGAAAAACGAATGCATTCGGAGCAAATGTGCTGGTAGTTGGCAGCGTCGGTCGCGCCGATCACGGTCGAGGGGACAATCGCCAACGGCTCGGATGATCCGTTTTCCTCCGTCCCCTTTGGATTGTGGAAATAGCGGGCGGCGATGACGCGGACGGTCTCGAGTCCCGGTCCGCCGATGCGTGGAGACGGCGAGGGCTCGGAGCTGCCGGGGCCCAGCTCCACTTCGACACGACCGGCAAGGTCCGCCCCGGCAACCGCCTCACGGCAGCGCGCCACAACGTCGGCCACGCTCGTGCCCTCGAGCATACGGAAATTGATATTGGCCCACATATCCTGCGGCATCACGTTGGCGCCGGTGCTGCCGCCCTCGATCTGCGTGGGCGCGCAGGTGGTGGTCACGAGCGGATAGAGCTTCTTGCTGGCGAGGCACTCGCGCACGATGGCGTCCTTGTTGGAAGCAATCTCGTCGGCCGTGTAGAGCTCCAGCTCGACGAGCTGTGCGGCAAGCAGGTCCGTGACGCGCGTCGGCCACTCGATATCGCAGATTGCGGTGATGGCACGGCTCAACACCTCGAGCGACGTGCCGCCGTAGGGGTTGGAAGAATGCCCACCCGCGCTCTTTGTCTTGAGCACGATATCGGCATAGCCCTTTTCGGCCAGGTCGGCATGCATAAGCCAGCCCTCGCCCGCGCCGTACTCGGCAGCCGAAACGATACGGTAGTCGCCCTCGTCGATCAGGTACTCAAGCTCAATACCGCGCTCCTCGAGCGCACGGCCGATGGCACCTGCGCCATACTGCGTAGTCTCCTCGTCCTGACCAAAGGCGAGCAGCAGGGAACGCCTGTGCTCCCAGCCGTGCGCCAACGCATACTCAACCGCCTCGAGAATGCCTGCGACCTGGTCCTTCATGTCGATCGCGCCGCGGCCCCAAATGTAAGCGTCGTCCACGTGCCCGCTAAAGGGGGCGTGCGTCCAGTCGACCTCGGTACCCGGCACCACGGGGACCACGTCCATGTGGCCCATGAGCATAACGGGCTTGAGAGCAGGGTCGGAGCCGGAAAGCGTCACCAATAGCGAATGGTCGATAAGCTCGACCTTACCCGTCGCAAATACATGCGGCCAGGCCTGCTGCATATACGCGCGCAGGTCGTCGAACGGCTGCCAGTCCACCGCCTCGGCATCCATACTCGAAATGGTCGGAAACGACAGCACGCGACCCAGGCGCTCGCATGCGCCGGCCTTGTCCAAATCGGCAAAATCATCCTCATGCGCAAAGAAGCGCCAAACCTCGGCCATGACATCCTTTCGATTGTGATGACGAGGGCCGCCCCACCGGAGCGGCCCTGCCACATAAGCGTTTGCGGTCGGTTATTTGTCCTCGAGATAACGCGAGAGGAACTCGCGGGTGCGCTGGTGCTTGGGGTTGCCGAAGAGCTCGGCCGGCGCGGCGTCCTCGAGCACCACGCCCTTGTCCATAAAGACCACGCGGTCGGACACCGTGCGGGCAAAGGCCATCTCGTGCGTGACGACGACCATGGTCATGCCGTCGGCGGCGAGCTTGCGCATGACCTCGAGCACCTCGCCCACGATCTCGGGGTCGAGCGCGGAGGTCGGCTCGTCGAACAGCATGATCTGCGGATTCATACATAGGGCACGAGCGATGGCCACGCGCTGCTTTTGGCCGCCGGACAGGCGACCAACGGCGGCGTGCACGAACTTCTCGAGTCCCACGCTCGTCAGATGCTCCAGCGCGACCTTTTCGGCCTCGGCCTTGCTCATCTTTTTGAGCGTGACGGGCGCGAGCGTACAGTTGTCGAGCACATCCATGTTGTTGAAGAGGTTGAAGCCCTGGAACACCATGCCGATGTCCTCGCGCAGCTTGTTGATGTTGCAGCGCTCGGCCGTGAGGTCCTGGCCGTGGAACCAGATGTGGCCCGCGTCCGGGGTCTCGAGCAGGTTGAGGCAGCGCAGGAAGGTCGACTTGCCCGAACCCGAGGCGCCGATGATGGTGACGACCTCACCGGGATTGACAGCGAGGTCGATGCCCTTAAGCACCTCAAGCGAGCCAAAGCTCTTGCGCAGGCCCTCAACGCGGATAAGCGGCTCATTGGTCTGTGCGGCGGCCGCGGTGCCGGTAGTGGCGGTATCTGCCATGATGATTCTCCTCGTCTTGAGCCTAGTTGGAGCTGGGCAGCGTTGCCGGGGCCTCGGCGCCGAGCTTTTTGCCGAAGGCCTCGAGCAGGCGGCTCGCCACGAGCGTCAGGATCAGGTAGACCACGAGCGCCACGCAGTAGACCTCCATCTGGCGATAGTACACGCCGGCGACGGTGGTGGTGGCGTACATAAGGTCGAACACGCCGATGACCGAGAGCACCGACGAATCCTTGATGTTGATGATGAGCTCGTTGGTGAGCGCCGGAATCGCGTTTTTAATGCCCTGAGGGAACACGACCTTGCGCATAGCCTGCCACTGCGACAGACCCAGCGAGCGCGCTGCCTCGGCCTGGCCAGGATCGATGGACTCGATGCCGCCGCGCAGGACCTCCATCATGTAGGCGGTGGAGTTGAGCGAGATGGTGACGAGGCCGGCGGTGAAGGTACTCCAGATCTGGTTGGCCTGGGCGGTCTCGAAGCCCATGCCGCGCAAAACGGTGAAGCCCGCGTAATAGATGAGTAGGCCCTGGACCATCATGGGCGTGCCGCGCACGATGGTGGAGTAGACGGTCGCAAAGCCGCGGCCGACGCTCTTAAAGAAGCGCACCAGGTCGTTGTCCACGCGATCGAAGGTCTGAATACGCAGGAACACAAAGAGCAGCGCCAGGAAGAATGCGATGACGGTGCCGAAGGTGGCAAGCGCGATGGTGATCTCGATACCGCGGATGAAGAAGTCCCCACTCTTGTAGGTCATGTAGACCAGGCTCGACAAAAAGTCGCTGGGGTTGGAGTCCGAGACAATGCTCGCCTGCACCAGGTCGATAAACGACATGACGCAACGGTCGATAAAGAAGATCACCGCAACAGCGACCACGACATAGCTGCCCAGGCGCGCGCCGCGACGAAAGCGCTCGGAAGCAAACGGCGACGTTTCGCGATAGTCGCTCCAATGCATGAGCTTGGTGACGAGCGCTGCCGCCGACACGACGATCCAGGCCCAAAGAATCGCCCAAAGGCAATCTTGGAAGATGCCGGTGGGCGCCAAAAAGCTCAGCGGCGTGGGGTTGCGCTGGCTAAATGCCAAGCCGAGCGCCGCGATAACGCTCGTGCCCAGGTACACATAACGGTGGTCGGCCTTGATAAAGGAGGCCAGACGATTGATGTCTTTCATGCTGCCTCCCTATGCCGGCTGACGGTCGAGGCACGCGTCCCACATTTGGTCGCGCTCCTCCTGGCTGATGCCCTTGAGTGTCTTGTCGATGAGCTTAAGCAGTTTGTCCGAGCCCTTGCGGCAACCGACATTTGCCGTGACCTCCTGCTTAAAGCCCTCGCCCTCGGCAAAGTGGATGGGGACGATACCGGGATTTTGGGCCATATAGCCCTTTTCGTTCTCCGTGTTGTAGGTCACGGCGTCGCACGTACCCTGCAGCAGATTCGAGAACACCGTGGGGACCGAATCGACCGGGTTCTTGTGCACAACGCCCGGAATCTCGTCGATGACGGTATCGAGCATGGTGTCCTTTTGGCCGAGCACCGTGGCACCGCTGAAGTCGCTGAGCTTGGTGGCGTTTTGGTAGGGCGAGCCCTCTTTTACGAACAGGCCAAAGTAGCCAATGAAGTACGGGTCGGAAAAGCCGACGGACTCCTCGCGCTCGGGCGTGGCGCTCATGCCGGCGATGATGAGGTCAATCTGGCCGTTGTTGAGCGAGTCGATAAGGCCCGAGAAGCTCTGCTTGACGGCAACGGGCTCGCCGCCGAGAGCCTTGCAGACGATCTTGGCGATCTGCACGTCGTAGCCATCGGCATAGGCGCCCTGCACGTTGTCGATGGGGATCGTGAACTCGCTGGCCTCGGAAACCTGCCAGTTGTACGGGGCGTAGGCCGCCTCCATGCCGATGCGGATCTTATCCTTGCCGATAACGGAATCGGACAGGTCATCGCGACCGCCGCCCGTCGTGGGCTGAACTACTTCCAGCGTGGAGGGACGCTGGCAGCCGGCAAGTGCGCCGGCGACGACAGAAGCGCTCGCAGCGAGAGCGCTGCCCAAAAAGATGCGACGGCTGCATACCGGCTGTGGATGCGCGTCGCGCTGATGGGGAGAATGCATAATCTGCCTTCCCTGTTGAATTGTATGCTGACGACTTAACAGGATATACGCCAGCGACCAGTAGCGCAGCACAAGCTCGAAAAATTAATAGACACGCGGTAGTCATTGGGAGCGTCGATGTTTTGGCAATGCCAGCGAGCGCCGCCCAGAGCGAACAAGTTGGCATGAAAAAGGCACGGCATAGACCTTCTGGTCATGCCGTGCCTTTTGAATGACAAATTGTCGCTCCGGGTGGCGCGCAGCGTCGACCGACCCGCCGTTCGTCAGAACGGCGGAACCTAAGGGCGCAGCGTCGACCGGTCCGCCGTTCGTCAGAACGGCGGAACCTCTAGAGCAAGGTGACGCTAAAGCTGCGGACGTCCGTCTCGCCCGGCGCCAGCGTGATGGTGTTGACCTTGTGCTCAAAGACATCGTCCTCGGTGTCCATGGTGGTATGACCGGTCCAGGGCTCGAGCGCCACAAACGGAGCATCGTTGGCGGCAGACCACACGCCGATGTACTTAAAGCCCTCAAAGTCGATCTTGACACCATGGCCCGACTTGCGACCGCGCAGCGTGAGCGTGGAGCCCGGGGTATCGGTGAACATGATGGCGTCGTTATCGAAGCTGCGGTGCGTGATGGGCAGCACGTCCGAGTTATCGGGAGCCTTGTAGCTACCCTCGAACGTCATAAGGCCATCGGGCGTGATGATGGGGGCCTCGTTGGTCCAAGCCTCGGTAAACGCCAGCTCGTAATCCTCGAATGCCTCGTCCTCGGCACCGGGGGCGGGCACGTTGAATGCGGGGTGGCCGCCCACCGAGAACGGCAGGGCCACGTCGCCGGTGTTGGTGACGGCAAAGGTCTGGGTAAGCGTGGCGTCACCAGTCAGGGCATAGGTCATGTTGAGCTTAAAGTGGAAGGGGAAAGCCTTGAGCGACTCGGGCGTGTCGGCGATCTCGTACGTTACCGAGGAGCCGTCCTCCGAAACCTCGACCAGCTTGTGCTCGACGATGCGCGCGAGTCCGTGGCGCGGCATCTCGCAGGTGCCGGCCGCAGACGTTGCCGTGTTGTTGCGCAGCGAACCCACAATGGGGAACAGGATGGGCGCATGCTTGCCCCAAAAGGCCGGGTCGCCCTGCCACAGATACTCGTTGCCGTTGAGGGCAAGGCTCGTGAGCTGGGCACCCATGGAATCGATGGCCGCGGTAAGGCCGCCGCGCTTGATGGTGGTGACGGTGGACATGCTACTTCCTCCAATAGTAAACAACGGTGTTGAGGGCTATTGTCCCACTCTTGGCGGCGGGGTTGAGCGACAGGTGCAGTTATTGAGCAATAGCGTAAAGGTCAAACCCGCCCTGCGGCGTGCTATCGACCGTATCGGGCGCCTGTGAATTAAAACTCACCGGAACCATGCGCTTTGAGGCACGGTAACGCGTGCCGTCGGTGGCGACGGGCGGCTCATCGACCGTGAGCTCGTAGTCGCCGGGCTTGAGCTCGATGCCGTCACCTTCGGAATTGACGTATTGGTACTCGTCGATCGCTTGCCCCTTGAGCGTGCGACCCACGATATGGACGAGCATCTGGCTGTCGCCGCGCGCGGTGTCCCACGTCGCGCCGTCCTTGACCTCGACCGATACATGCACCGAGCGCGTGCGGCCGAGCGATTGCTCGACAGACATCTCGACCTTGGCGGCGTCTTTGCGCTGTTGTTCAACATGGCTCCAGACGTTTCCAATTACCGAGCATGCGATAACGCCGGCCATAAAGGCGATAAGGATGGGGCCAAGCGGAGAGCGACGTCCCGCATCTTCCTCGCGAGCCAGATCGGGGCGATGTGTGGGCGCAGGCGCCTGGGCACCCTGCGAGGGCACGTCGAGAATGCTGAAGGATGCCGTGCTGTCGGGATCGATAGTGTGACGCGGCTGCGGGGTCTTTGCCGGCGAGATGGACATGTCGGCTGGCTCACCCAGTGTGGCCGTGGCATCGGCCTTTGCCTCGTCGGCCTCAGCCTGGGCCCAAGCCTGCTCAAAGGTCAGAGGCTCGGCGGCATCGGAGGCGGCGTCAGGCTCGACAGCAGCATCGCTGCCGGTCTCGTCCTCGTCGCTCGACACGTCACGCGGCGCGGGCTCGTCCCACTCCTCGTCCGGAGCCTCGCCCTCGCTATACCACCATTCAAAGTTATCGATATCCATACGGGGCGCCCCCTTGGCCTCGCAAATAAACACTTGCCAGCCTTATACCCCCAGATGGCACGGCGGCTCGCATGGAATGTAACAAAGGGACTATCCCTTTGTCACATTTTGCGTTTAGCCGTGGGCGATCTTGTTTCTCAGCAAGAAGTCGACCGCCCCTACGATTCTGATGCCGTCGATGTCTGTTGGATGCTCACCATCCCTAACGATCAGGATCTTCTCGTACGAATCAGGGATTTTTCCCAGCGTGTTTAGTTTGAGCGGTCGCAGCTCGCGCTCTCTGGTCGCCTCGGCATCGATCCGTTCGGTAACCTGGATATATTTACGGTCCGATCCCTCGCCGATTGCGACAAAGTCGATTTCCCCCGCGCGCAGATGGCCGCAAAACACTTCGTATCCTTCAAAGACAAGCTGGTTGTAGATAACGTTCTCGAGCATCCTTCCGCTATCGCTGCCTCTATATCCGTCAAGATAGCTGCGGATTCCCGTATCGGCTATGTAATATTTACCGCCTGTCTTGAGAAGCTCCCGCCCCTTGACGTCATACCTTTTTACCTTGGTAAACAGGTACGTCTCTTCCAGAGCGTCAATATACGCCGACACCGTCGATGCGTTGGTCTTACCGCCCGATGATTCGTTGAGCGTCCCTACGATTTTGTTGACCGAGGTTTGATTGGAGATGTTGTCTGCCAGATACGCACAGAGCCGCTCGAGAACGTCGCGCTTGGTGATAGCTCCGCGACCTCTACGCGTCGCGCGCAATAGGATATCGCGCGCGACAATCGTCTGATAGAGGCTGCGGATGTAGTCGCGGCACGGTTCGCGTCTTGGCTCGTCATGAGCCAGAAACGGCATGCCGCCATAGGTTATGTACTGCTCGAGCACGGTGTTTGAATTAAGGCGATCGCCCGTCTTGGAAACGAGCTCGGCCCTCTCGTCAAGCCCTTCGGCAACGACCGCATCGATCGAGCGAAAATCAAGATACTCGCCAAACGTGAGCGGCTGCATCTTGACCTCGATATACCGGCCCGAGATAAGCGTTGCAAGCTCGCTCGATAGCAAAAAAGCATTGGAGCCCGTGACATAGATATCGCACGGCAAATCGATTCGGAGCGAGTTAACCGCCTTTTCCCAGCCCTCGACATTCTGGAGCTCGTCAAAGAACAGATAGGGGCGATCGACACCGTCAACGCGCTCCCGAACCATGCGATAAAACGTCAGGTAATCTGTAATCCCCGCATACTCTAGAGATTCCATCTTAAAGGTCAGCAAACGCTCGGCCGGCACCCCCTGTTGCGCCAGGTGCTCCCTCATCATGTCCAATAACGTGGATTTGCCGCAACGGCGTATACCCGTCACGATTTTGATGAGGTCGGTATCCTGAAAAGCAATGAGTCGATCAAGATAGCGGCTTCGGCGAACGATGTTCATAGAGTCTCCCTAGCGCCCGGCCAGACGTAACATCTTATAAACTTGCAGATTTTACAAGTTTATAAGATGTTACCTTACAAACTTGCAAATAATGCGAGTTTATAAGAAATGAGCCGCCTCCTCCGCTTTAAAACAAACTCGCGGTGCCGCTCGTCAATGTGACAAAGGGACTATCTCTTTGTCACATCGAAGTTGCGGTGGAATAGTTCCCGTTTGTGCGATTACTCAGGCTATTTAGGAACTATTTCACCGCGAGTTATTTGAGGACAACGGGGACTTGGATGCAGCAGAAGTCTTCTTGGTGGGACTCGTCGTAGCTCGTGGTATCGAGGTAGCAAAAGTCGAAGGCGTTGCCAGCGGGCTGGAGCGCATGCTCGTCCATGCAGGCGACGATGGCACGGATGCCCTCGGGCTCGTACGGCATGCCCCAACGGCTCATGCACAGATATGTGCCCTCGGGCAGCACCTCGACGCCAATTTCTGCCAACTCAGTGGGGTCGCTCGGCAGCATCTCTTCGACGCCGCGCGGCAGCACGGCAAAGGAGCCGGCGCCGGCGATAGGGTCGTCGGAATGAAGCGCCTCGCGACGCAGCATGGCGCCCCAGCCGCGCATGGGGCGCGTGCCCGTGAGCGTGCGCATGCGCAAGATGGCCCGCATGAGCGTGGGGTGGAGCATCGAGCGGCCACGCTCGATATCGGCCGGGAACTCCTCAAAGACCACGTAGCGACGCTCGAACTGCTTGAGCTCCGGCTTGCCCTCGCGCTCGCGCCAGTAGACCGCCTCGTCGTAAAAGCTCAGACGCTCCTGCACGCTGGCGCGCTCGGCTTTGAGCCCGTCTATCTGTTCGTCGAGCGCCTGCACCCGCGAGCGCAGGTGGTCGGTCATCTCACCAATGTCGAACGTCGAGGTCAGGCGATCGATCTCGTCGAGTTCGAGCCCCAGGTCGCGCAGCATGCAAATCAGGCGCATGAGCGGGATCTGCGTGGGTGAATAGAAACGGTAGCCTTTTTCGTTCACCACGGCGGGTTTAAACAGACCGATCTTGTCGTAATAGATGAGCGTTTGGCGCGAAACGTTAAACAAGCTCGCCATCTCGCTGATCGCATACATGCCCGTCTGCATAGATCCTCCCGACACACCAAAGCCCGCCGCCCACAGGGGCAGCGGGCTTAAACACTCCTCGTATCCTACCCTAAAGACGCCTATGACCAGCGCTTATAGTCTGCGCATGACACGCCGACGGCCTCGAGCGCCTTGGCGGCGATGTGATGCACCGCGTCGTCGAGCGTGGCGGGACCGTTGTAAAACGTGAGCATGGGCGGCATGAGCATGACGCCCGGTACGCGCGCCAGGCGCGCCATGTTGTCGACGTGAATGGCGCTGAAGGGCGTCTCGCGCACCATGAGCACCAGGCGGCGCTGCTCTTTCATCTGCACGTCGGCCGCACGCAGCAGCAGGTTTTCGCTGTAGCCGCTTGCGATGCCGGCGAGCGTCTTCATGGAGCACGGGGCCACGATCATGCCGTCGACCGGATAGGTGCCGCTTGCGATGGCGGCGCCGATATTCTTGTTGTCATAGACCATATCGGCATAGCACGCAAACTCGTCGAGCGTCATGCCGAGCTCCTGCTCGATGGTGATCTCTCCCCCGCGCGTGACGACAAGCGCCGACTCGGCACCGGCTTGACGCAGGCATTTGAGGCACTCAAGGCCCAGCGCGGCACCGCTGGCACCAGAAACGCCAACGACAATGCGACGGGGACGGACAGAAGACTCAGGCATGACAACTCCTTACTTAGTTACTCGGTAGGGTTACTTACTAGAAAGCGAGCTCCGCGGCCCACTTATCTGTATCGATCTCCATGAACTGCGAGCGGATGAAGTTCTTCTTGAGGCCGAATGGAACCGTGCAGTCGAAGATGGCCTTGCAGGCGATGCCATGCTCGCGGATCGTGGGGTCGAACGCGGGATCGTTGGACGGGTCGAGCACGTGGCAGTGGCAGCCGGGGATGGTGATGAGGTCCACGTCGGCCTGGAAGCGCGTGGTCATGGCCCACATCACGTCGCTCATGTCGAAGATGTCGACATCCTCGTCAACAAGGATGACGTGCTTGAGCTCGGAGAATGCCGAGAAGGCGAGCATGGCGGCGTTGCGCTGACGGCCCTCGTCATTTTTGCTCGACTTCTTGAACTGCATGATGGCAACGAACTTGCCGCCGCCGCAGGGGGCAGCGTGGACGTTGAGCAGGCGGCCCGGGATGGCGGTCTCGACCATCTTGTAGATGGAGGCCTCGGTGGGGATGCCGGCCATGGAAACGTGCTCGTGCGAAGGGCCGATGCAGCTCTCCATGATGGGATTGACGCGCGTGGTGACGGCGGTGATCTTGATCACCGGGCAGACCTTGGCGCCGCCGGTGTAGCCGGGGAACTCGGGCATGGCGTAGCCGTGGCCGTTGACGTCCTCGTTGATGGTCTCGTCGTGCATGAGGTAGCCCTCGAGCACGTACTCGGCATTGGCAATGCACTTCTGCGGAACGGTGACGCAGTCGGCAAGCTCGACGGCATGGCCGCGCAGGGCGCCGGCAATCTGCAGCTCGTTAAAGCCGAGCGGCGTGGTGGGAGCCTCAAAGCCGCAGCACATGTACACGGCGGGATCCAGGCCGATAGAGATGGAGATGGGCATGTCCTCACCGCGCTGGTAGTACTCGTCAAAGAAGGCGCCCAGGTGACGGCTGCCCGGGGTGATCCACATGGCGAGCTTATCCTTGTCGACGCAGGAGAAGCGGTGGATGGTCACGTCGGACTGAGTGCCGTCGGGGCTCGTGCCGTAGGCGAGGCCCATGGTGATGTAGGGACCGCCGTCGACGGGCGTGTTGGTGGGGGCGGGAACGATCTTGCGCAGGTCAAAGCCCTCGTCGGTCGCCTTGTACACGACCTCCTGGCAGTCGACGTGTTTGCCCTCGGCGATCTGCTCGGGAGCGATCAGGTTCTCGAAGCGCTTGCCGATCTCGAGGCCCAGGTGCTCCTCGTCGAGGTCGAGCAGGGCGGCAACGCGCTTGCGGCTGGCAAGCATGCCAATGCAGACCTTGGCGTCGTCAAAGCCCTTGACGTTGTTGAAGACCATGGCCGGACCCTCTTTGGTCGGGCGCATGACGGTGCCGCCGGCGCCGACGTGACGGTAGACGCCCGAGACCTCGGCGTCCGGGTCGACCTGGGTGTCGGTCTCGAGCAGCTGGCCCGGCATCTCACGCAAAAAGTCGAGCGCGGAGCGCAGGTCGTGGATCTGGGAAGCATCGGTAGTGGACATGACGTGCTCCTTTCGGAAGAGTGCCCGGCGGCGGGATGCCGCCGGGTTGGTTTATGCTTGGCAGACAGGGCGCTCGCGAACCGAGCGCCCCGCTCAAATCGAGCACTCAACTAAGCCCGAGTGTGGGCCAAGTCAAATGCTCGGCTGCTTACATCAGGCCAAAGAGATGGAACCAGGCGGCCTCGACCAGCACGACGATAAAGACGACCACAGTGAGGGGAATGCCCATGCGCATAGCCTCTTTGGAGGTGTAGCCGCCGGCGTCCTTGCCTTCGCCGATAAGGATCGGCAGGTTATGGAACGGCAGGATGTAGTGGATGTTGATGGACGTGAAGACGATGAGCGCCACGGCGAGCGGGCTCACGCTGGAGCCGGCCGCGAAGCTGATGAACGCCGGCACGCACACGCCGAGCACGGCCATGACCGAGCCCATGAACATATGGATAACCATGGAGAGCGCGGCGACAAGCAGGGCGAACAGGAAGATGTTCTCGGGCACGGAGCTGGGGAGCACGACATCGGCGATCCAGGCGTTCATACCGGTGGCACCGCCCACGGAACCCACGGCCATGGCGGCCGTCAGGAACATGAGGGACTTGATGTCGACGGCGTTCCAGCTGGCGGGGGTGAGGACCTCGCCGATGATGGGCATGGCGAGGCAGACGCCGATGGCCAGGGTGACCCAGCCGATATAATCGCCCGAGACGGTGAGCCACAGCGCGATGGCGATGACAAGCCACACGATGGTGCGAATCTCCTTGACGGAGAGCTTGCCGAGCGCGGCCTGCTTGGCCACGATCTGCTCGCGATCGTAGACGAGCTCCTTGCTGGGCTTAAAGAGGAAGAGGCCCAGGAACAGGGTGCACAGCAGCGCGACCAGCATAGGCACGCTCATGTACAGGAACCAGTCGACAAAGGACGGGCTCATGCCGCCGGCCTTGGCGCTGTACTGCGCAACGAGCGGGTTGAGCGTGGAGTCGCCTGTCAGGAAGAACATGGAGCCGGGGGCAGCAGCGGCAAACACAAGGAAGCCGAGCTTGCCGCGGTCGTCGTCACCGTAGCCGGCGGACTCGGCGATGACCGAGACAACGGCGAGGATGAGGAAGGCACGGGGGAACGGATGCGGAATGAGTAGCGACAGCACAAAGGTGAGCGCGAAAATCGAGATGATGAGCGACTTGGCATCGCGCACGAACTTGAGCATGAACGCATAGGCGATACGCTCGCCCAGGCCCGACTCCTTGACCGCGCTGGCGATGAGGTAGGCGCCGATGACGAGCCACATGGTGGCTTTGGTCCACGAGCTAAACGTGGAGGCGACCGTCGCCGAGATGCTCGCGGCGCCCGTGTCGTCCACGCACACCTTGAACAGAACAAGCAGCGCGCAGTAGAGCAGGCCCACAAAGCCCGGCTGTGCCACGCCACATGCCCAGAACACCACCGTGGCGAGCGTCAGCGCCAGACAGGTCTGACCGCCGACCGTGAGCTCGACCGTCGAGCTCAGCTCCGCCAAAGGAAGAAACTTCACCAGCAAAAAGACAACGATACCCAGCACAAAGCCAATTTCGCGCTTGGTGATCTTAAACGCCTTCTTTTCCGCTTCCATCTCCCCACCTTTCTTGTTGGGGGCGCTCCGGATTCGCAGCCACGTTGCCACTTAAAAAGGGGCGCCCGTTATCGGACACCCCTTACGTTGCGCTGTGTTGCGGCAATACAGTCAAGCGGGATTTTTGGATGAGAAGCGATCCTCTGGGCAAAAACCGTCACAACATTCGACGCTTTTCCTCGATTTCGAGATTTTCATCGAATGTTGTGACGGTTTGGATGTGGCAAAGGGACTGTCTTTTGTTTCACATAGCGAGATCCGTACGGATGGATGGGTCGCTGAGGGCCTCGCGGAGCCAGGGGGCCAGCTGCTCGGGGTGACCCTGCAGGTAGCCTTTAAGCTCGGACGGGGCCACGCGGCGCACTTCCGAGATCTCCTCTTGGTTGATATGCAGCTCGCCCGGCTCAACATGGGCAAGGTAGACCTCGCACCATTCGCACTCGCAGCGGCCGTCGCCGTGGTCCTCGCGGTACACCACGTGTCCGAGGTGCTTGAGCTGATCGGGCTCGCGCGTGATGCCAAGCTCTTCGTTGATGCGACATGCCGTGGCGGCCGCGACGTCTTCCCCGGGGAGCGGATGGCCGGCACAGCTATCGGCCAGCACCCCGCTCCACAGGCGTTTGAGCGGACTGCGACGACAGAGCAGCAGGCGCGCGTCTTCGCCCTGGCCCTCGACCAGAAGCGTCAGAAATGCCTGATGCAGGATTCCCTCGCCGGTATGGGCCTCGATGCGGTCGACGGGGCCAAGCGCCTCGCCGGTCGCGGCATCGACCGCCACGACCTCGGCGCCTGCGCCGCCCTCATCCCAGCCGGCGCGCAGAATGCGGGCTGCGGCCTCCTCGAGCGCGGCGATGAGTTCCTTGGTGGTATCGAGCATGCGCCGCAAGTCGTCCGCGGTCGCGTTCTCCACATGAAAACCCGTGCTTGCAACTACCGGCACGCCAAAGCGCGTGGCCAGCGCCGCCGCAATATCGTGCGCCGGGATCTCGTCTCGATGGCACGGAACGGCCAGGATGCTCACCGTCGCCGTGCGGCCGGGCTCGGGGCGCGGAATGGCCTGCGCCGTGGCGCCCAGGTGCGCGAACTCGGGCGAGCAAGCGTACACCGCCATGCCCCGCGGCGTCACCGTCAGCTGGGCCTCGAGCGCAAACTTGCCCTCGCCCACTGCAACCTTTGTCGTGTGCATACCCATGGGATCTCCTGTCGCCCGCAATGTACCTGAGACCATCTTCGCCTGTATTGCGACTATACAGGCAAGCACAGCCTGCGACAAAGGGGGCAGGCACCTGACACATTCTGTTAGAGTTGCAGGGATTGAATCCCGCTTATTCATGCGACATTGGAGTGACAACCTTGACCGCCGCAACCACGCCTAAAAGTAAGTCAACCGCCGCCGCGCTCTCCCCCGCGCGCACCAACCTCTGCCTAGCGCTGCTCGTGTTGTTAGGCTTTTCGCTCGGCTGCTCCGAGTTCGTGGTCATCGGCATCGAAAGTGACTTGGCGACGGAACTCGGCATATCGCTTGCCGCTGCGGGCCAGCTCATCAGCGTTTTTGCACTGGTCTACGCCATCGCGACGCCGGTGCTTGCGCTCAGCACGGGGCGCTTCCGTCGTTACCAGCTGCTCGTGTGCTACAGCATTATCTTTGTGCTCGGCAATCTGGTCATGGCGTTGGCGCCCAACTTCCAGGTACTGTTTATCTCGCGCATTGTCCTGGGATCCGTCTCGGGCGCACTGCTCGCCGTGGGCGTGACGTACATCCCCGAGCTGCTGTCCCCGCAGCAAACTTCGCTTGCCATCTCGGTCGTGTACGGCGCGTTTTCCGTGGCGATGGTCTTTGTGACCTCGATTGGCAAGTTTGTGGCCGACACGCTCGACTGGCACGTGGCCATGTACGGTACGCTGACCTTTGCCGTTTTGATCTGCGGAGCGCTCGTGGCGTTTATGCCGCGCGCCGGACAGACCGACGAACCCGCTACCTTCCGCGAGCAGGCGGGTCTGCTACGCGAACCGAGCATCATCACCGGCATGCTCATCTTTTTGTTTGGCGTGGGATCGGTCTATGTGTTCTACGGCTACGTGACGCCTTATCTTGAGCAGGTGCTGGGCATGGGCACTGTTCAGGCGAGCACCACGCTTATGGCCTACGGCGTGTTCTGCCTGGTCTCGAACATCTTGGGCGGATGGATCGACGCGCGCTTTGGCATGAAGGCGCTGCTTGTGACGTTTGTGCTGCAAGCTGCGGCGTTACTCGGGCTGTTTGCCGTGGGCGACACCATGCCGCTCGCGCTGGTCTTTGTCTTTAGCCTAGCGCTGCTCATGTACCTGTTCTCGGTGTCATGCATCACGCACTTTATGGACGTGGCGCGCAGCCGCCATCCCAAATCGATGGTACTCGCGAGCTCGGTAGAACCCATGGCGTTTAACGTCGGCATTTCGTTTGGCACCGCAGTAGGCGGCGCCGTGGTGAGCAGCGTTGGCATTGCCTACGTTGGCGCGGTTGGTGCCGCGTTCTCGCTTGTGGCCTGGGCGCTTACGCTGGTGACGATTAAGTTGGCTCGCTGGGAGCGCCGTCGTCAATCAGCACAGCCCCGGATGCAGGCATAGGAGCGAACACAGCCCAAGGTGGCGAGCAACCGGTGAAAACCGTCCCATACGAGTAGTTTTTATCCGCCTGCAAGCTCCAGCAGTTTAATTTCGTGTATCTCAGATACACGCTTTTCCACAATTTCGTGTATTTCAAGTACACGAAATCGTACTAAACTATGTATCTGAAGTACACGAAATCGGAAAGGCGGCCCCATGCGCAGATCAATCGAATCCGTTATCGAATCATGGGCGACAAAGGACGCCTCACGCCCCCTCCTCATCCGTGGTGCGCGACGCGTAGGCAAAACAGGTTGATTTCCGATCTCAGCCGAACACATTGAGTGAATAGGCCGTTCCCACAGCT
>CALDCF010000057.1 GCA_937937635.1 uncultured Collinsella sp. | reverse complement strand
GCCGCAGCGGCGGGCGTACTCAAAGGCGTACTCCACAATACGGCGGCTCTTGGCGATGGAGATCGGCTTGATCGAAATCGCGGAATCGGCGGCGAAGGTCTTTTGGCCCGAACGCTCGACGAGCCGCGAGAGCTCCTCGACCTCGGCAGCGCCCTCATCGAACTCGATGCCGGCGTAAAGGTCCTCGGTGTTCTCGCGCACGATGACCAGGTCGACGTCGCGGAAGCGCGAGCCGTCGCCCGGCTGCGACAGACAGGGGCGCACGCAGGCGTACAGGTCGAAGTGCTTGCGCAGGGCCACGTTGACGCTGCGGAAACCCGTGCCGACCGGCGTGGTGATGGGGCCCTTGATGGCAACCTTGGTCTCGGCGACCGCATCGAGGACGTGCTGGGGCAGCGGCGTGCCAAACTCGTCCATGACGCCGGCGCCGGCCTCCTGGACGTTCCAGTTGATCTGGACACCGGTGGCCTCGACCACGCGGCGCATGGCCTGCGTAATCTCGGGACCGATACCGTCACCGGGAATCAGGACTACATCGTGCGCCATAATCTGTTACTCCTCGTCTTCGGCGTCGTCAGATTTTTTAACGCTAGCACGCTTCTTCTTTTTGGAGAGATCCAGGCCAAAACGTTTAACAAGCATTTCGCAAATCTCGCTCGAACGGGCCTTGAGATAGCTGCCCTTACCGTTCTCGGCATCGAACTTAAGGCGCAGCGCAAGCTTCTCGGCAACCTCGGCGTCGATCTCGCCCTGGCAAAACTCGTACAGGCAACCGAGCATGTCGCGATACTCAAGGTCGCCGTGGTAGCACTGGATGGCCTCGTCCAGGATCGGCCAAGCCTCGCGCGAACGTTCGACACTCGTGGCACCCCACACGCACAGCAGGCGGAAGGCGGCATAGCGCAGCGTGGAGGAAATCTCGTCGAACAGTGCGGTCTCGGCGCCCTCAAAGGCATCGCCCAGCTGCTCGGGGCAGGTGGTGGCGAGCGCCGTCAGGGCATCGAGGGCCTCCCAGCGGGTCTGCGCCTCGGGGCGGTCGAGCGCCTCGATCAACGCGGGCACGCAGGGCACGACGCGCTGCGGATCGCGCTCGGCAAGCAGGTGCAGCACGCGGGCGGCAAACTGGCGGATGCGGCGCGTGGGGCAGCCGAGCTCCTGGACCAGGCGATCGACGGCGTTCTCGTTCTCCTCTGCCAGCTGGAGCTGTGCCAGCTCCTCGTCGGTGAGCTGTTCGTCTTTGTTTTCTGCCATAGTTACCTCTTCTTTTTATTTCTTGGCGTGCTTGCCAGCACCCTTGCTGTCATCGGTGACCGAGATGAGCTGTCGGTCGGCCGCGCCATTGCGACGCGCACGGCGGCGCTCCTCGGCGTCGCCCGCGTCGGCGGCGGCGCGGTGAGCCTTGTTGACGTTAAAGACCTCGTCGTGCTTGCGCCACGGGCCGACGGACTCACCAAAGCTCATCTTAAGGCCGGCGATAAAGCCGCCGAGCCAGCCGATCGGCGCAAACTGAACCAGCGGGAACAGCGAAAACACCCAGGTCAGCAGGACGACTGCCGCCGCACCCGCAAAGTTGGCAATCCAGTAATCGCGCTTGGTGATGACGCGCTTTTCGCAAGCCCACTGGCCGCACAAAAAGCCGATGTAGATCGCAAAGAGAAAGAGCACCAGCGCAAGCACCACGAACGTCCAGCTCATGGGCGCTACTCCTCGTGATGATGGCCGCAGCAGCACTCGTGGCCGTCATCGTGGCCGTGGCCGCCGCAGCACTCGTGGTCCTCGCCGTGATGGTGGCCGCAACCGCACTCATGGTCGTCGCCGTGCTCGCCGCAACCGCAGCCGTCCTCGTGGGCACCGTGCTCCTCGGGGCGATACTGCGACCAGTCCAGACCGGCGGCGATGGCGTCGGCCTCCTCCTTATAGAGGACCGTGATGGCCTGGGTGCCCAGCTTGGCGCCACCGATAGCGTCGAGCATGTCGTAGAGCGTAAAGGCCACGTCGGCGCCGGGCAGCGCGAGCTCGCGGTCGTCGGCGTAAGCAAGGGCCAGGCGCAGGTCCTTAATGAAGTGCTCGACCATAAAGCCGGGCTTGTAGTCGCCGTCGAGCGCCTTGGGAGCCAGGCTCTCCATGGCGCCGGACTTGCCGGTACCGCCCAAGATCATCTGGCGGGTCTTCTCCAGGTCAAGGCCGCTCAGCTCGGCAAATGCCATGGCGTCTGCCATACCGACCATGCAGGCGCCCAGCGACACCTGGTTGGCGAGCTTGGCAGCCTGGCCTTTGCCGGCGCCGTCGAAGCAGCAGATATTTGCCGCAAAGGTGGCAAGGATGTCGCGGACTGGGGCGATATCGTTCTCGGTGGCGCCCACGATAGCCGTGAGCGTGCCGGCGATAGCACCCGACTCGCCGCCGGTGACGGGACAGTCAAACGCCATGCGGCCGGAAACCTGGGCGGCCTCGGCAATGTCGCGCGCCAGCTCGGGCGAGCTCGTAGTGAGGTCGATCAGCACCGCGCCGGGCTTAGTGCAGGCCAGCAGGCCGTCGCCCGCCAGGTAGAGCTCCTCGACCTCGGAGGGATAACCCACCATGGTAAAGACGACGTCGGCGTTCGCCACGGCATCTGCCGGCGTATCGGCCCAGACTGCGCCGTGCTCGATAAGCGCCGCCGCCTTGGACTTAGTGCGGTTGTTGACCGTGACGGGATAGCCGGCGTCCAGAATGTGGCCGGCGATGGGGGCACCCATGATTCCGGTGCCGATAAATGCGACAGAGAGCTTGTTTGCCATGAAGCCTTTCCTTTTGGGTTGGGTGTTATTACCAGGTTGAATACTCGGTGCCAGCGTTTGGGCTGTGAGTTGGGATCGATTACGGCCGCGTTACTTGCCTACTGACCGCGCACACGGCGGGCGATGCGGTCGGAAAGCGACGCCTTGTCGGCGCGGTTCTTGCCCCAAAACGCGCAGGCCACCATGCCGGGGCCCACGTGCGAGCCGATGGTGGGACCCACGGAGCTGCGAATGATCGTGACGTCGGCGCAGCCCTCCTCCTTGCGGATGGCGGCTTCGAGCCAGTCGCCGTCCTTTTCGGCATCGGCCGTCATAATGGCGATGGGCATGGTGCGATCGGGCACGTAGTTCTCGCGGAACGACTTGAGAATGGACTTGAGCGCCTTCTTGCGACCGCGGTTGACGCCGATCAGCGACAGCGAGCCGGCCAGGTCGTAGGACAGCTCGGGTTTGACGTCGAGCTTTGCCGTGAGCTGTGCCGCCGCGGGCGGAATGCGGCCGCCGGCAGCCAGCGCGTCAAAGCTCTCGAGCGTAAAGTAACCGTGGACATAGGTCTTGGCCTCGTTTGCCCAGTCGACCAGCTGCTTGGCGGTCAGTCCCGCCGAACGCTGGCGCACGGCCTCAAGCGCCAAGAGCTCGCCGGTCGCACAGGGCAGAGCGTTGTCGACCACGTACAGCTCAAAGTTGGGATACTCGGCGCGCACGGCGTCCGCCGCCTGGCACGCGGAGTTGTAGCTCGACGACAGCGCCGAGGTAAAGCACAGGTAGACCGTGGGCGTACCCTCTTTGGCGCACTCGGTAAAGAACTCGATATAGCGACCGAGCGACACAGCCGAGGTGGACACGCGGGCACCGGCGCGCATGCGGTCGTAGAACTCCTTGGGTGTGATGCTCGACCAGATGTCATCCGTGCGCTCCTCGCCATCGATAATGAAGGGGAAACCTAAGATATCGACATCGAGGTTCGCGGCGACCTCGGGGCTAAAGTCGCAGCAGGTATCGACGACGATGCGGCAACGGTCCGAATGACCGGCGGATGCGGCCTTGTCCATCAAAGCGACTCCTTACGTAAAAAGGCGGCCACCCGCATGGGATGGCCGCCAACCGTTAACTCATGCAAGTTAACGTATTTTACTCGTCAAGTGTTTCGATGCGGGGCTTGATGATGCCATATCCACCATTCTTACGGTGATACACCACATTGATGAGACCGGTCGTCGCGTTCTCGAACACGTAGAAGTCGTGGCCCAGCAGATCGGTCTGCACCAGCGCCTGCTCCTCAGTCATCGGGGTGACATCGATGACCTTCTCGCGGACGAGCAGGTCGTCGTCCTCCTCGGGCAGCAGCAGGTCGGCCAGATCCTCGACACGCTCGACCGGTGCAACATCCGCTGCGCTGGCACCACCCTGGCGGTTGTCCACGACCTTGGTCTTGAACTTGCGCAGCTGGCGGGTGACCTTATCGGCGGAGAGGTCGATGGCGGCGTACATATCTGCACCGTGCTCGGCAACGCGAATCACCGAACCGCGGGCGCGAACCGTAACCTCGACGATTGCCGGGTTGGGGTTCGAGGGGTTCTTCTCATAGCGAAGTACAACGTCGACCGTCATGGGCTCGATATCGAAAACCTTGAGCGCCTCGCCGATCTTCTCATCCACATGCGCACGCAGAGCATCGGTTACCGTCGTCTTGCGTCCAGAAACCTTGATATCCATACGTGGCTCCAATCTGCCTCGGGGACTTACTGTACTGGCTATGTACCCATTGCCGTGCATTTAATCACGCGGATTCCCAAAGACCCGAATAACGATTGCTTGATACCGCATACCGAAGTCTCGCACTTTTCTGTGGCAAAGTGCGCTATAGGAGGGAGCCGGCGACTTTGTATTTGGTCCCGAAAATTGGCTTTGAACTGCTGGTTTTATAGAGATGAAAAAGCCGGGCTCCCCTATTGGGGAAGTCCGGCAGTGCGTGTTGAAACCGTGAAGAGGTGTCCTTTCCAACGTATAGAAGACACCACCCCTAGCAATAACTAGCTATTAAGCTTGTTAATGTCGTCGTCGGTGATGGTGCCTTCCTGGCTGGACGATTTGTCCTCGGAGGATGCACCCTCGCTGCTCGAATCGGAGGATGCGGACTCGCTGGATCCGGTGTCGGTCGGCTGCACGTCGGCGCCCGAGACCATCTTGGTGGTGAGGTCATAGGGCATCGTGCCGTACCAGACGGAGTGGACCGCCTCGAGCGTGCCATCGGCCGTGATACCGTCGAGGGCATCGCTCACGGCACGGCATAGCTCGTCGTTGGCCGCGAGGCCCGCGACGCCGAGCGTCGAGGGCGCCTCGAGCGCACCGACATAGGAGATCTCGCTCATCAGGCGTGCAAGGTAGCCGCCGGCCGTGGAGTCGCAAATCACATAGTCGACTTCGCCGGACTCGAGCGCCTCAAAGCACTCGTTGATGTTGGGGTAGGTCTTTTGGTTGGCGGTGATGCTCTGCTTAGCAAGCGCCTCCTGCGAGGCCGAGGACATCTGGACACCCAGAGTAGACGTGTTAAGGGTATCGGTGGAAACGTTTAGCGACCCACCATCGCTGGTTCTACCGAACACGGAAGCGGCATCGTACAGGCAGGTGCCGAGCGAGCTAACGTCCCCGTCCGTGGAGTTGATCTCGCCGATAAAGATATCAGCCTTTTTGTCGCCGAGCGCTGAACCTGCCGAGGACGCATCGACAAAGGCGACCTTAAGGCCCATGCGGCTTGCGAGGGCGCGGGCGGCGTCGACCGCATACCCCGTGAGCTCGCCGTCGGTGCCCTGCATGGCCTGCGGCGCATCGGAAGTATCGAGGGCGACCGTCAGGGTACCGGGGGTGACCAGGGCATCATCCGACACCGTGGGCGTGACGGTCTCGTACTCGATCTGGTCGATCGTGGGAGTCGTGAACGTAGACAGCGGGTTGAACGCGCATCCGCTCAGGCCCAAAACGGCGATGACCGCTGCGGTCCCAGCACCTAACCGAGCCGCGTGCATCAAGCTGCCCCTCACCATGTCCACTACCCTGCCTTCTGTGTCGTATACGATCCGTGCGTTGCGCGGAATATCAGATTGTTCCCACCAGCTGACCTGGTATTTGACCCCACACTTGCGCACCGGGGCGTTTGCTCGGGAGGCCGCAGCCACCTTCACGACTGGCCCGCTCGCCCGCGAGGCGGTATTGCCCCAAAGAAAGTAGAACGGACGGTGCGGCTTACATCTAGGACGCGCCATGATCGCGCCGCGCGCACGCGGTCGCTTACGTGGATCCCTTTGACCGCGTCTGTCTTGGACTAGGACGGGCATTTCGTCCGTCCGCAACCACAGCCTGGCAGGAACGTAGCGCATTATAGCTAAGTTCAAGCTAAAGTTTAAGGTTAGGGGCGTCATTCGCATCGCGAGTACAGATTTCGCAGGTCGGAGTGGGCTATTCGTGCCCCTGTGAAGCCCGGAGCTCCCCTACGGGGAGCTCCGGGGCACCCTTCTTGGGGTGCCGTGGCCAAAAAATGGCAAATATGAGTACTGTCACCAATTTAGTAACAGGCAATTTTGGCCTCTCGGACAGATTTTGCGCTCAATGTCGCTAAGCTGATGCTTAGTTATTCCACATTTGTTTATTATCTTCTTACTTTATGCCGCCTCCGAGTCCTAAATTCCTTGATTTTGCTGTTACTGATTTAGTGACAGTACTCATATTTGCCATATTTTGGCCAGGGCATATGATTAACCCCCTATTTTCGACGTGAATTAGACCGGCTTAAGCCCAAAACACGCCCGCAGCGTGTTAAGCAACGCCTCTTGCTTCTTCCTGCGGGCATCGACACGATTCCGGTACCGCTTTCGCATACGCTGGTGGATGCGCCATGCGAGCGCTTCCATCGCTTCCATGTCGCAGAGCATTTCGTTGTTGACCGTCGCGACCTCGATTCCCATAGTAATCAAGCCCGTGTTGCGTTTTTCATCATGGATACGTCCCCTCCGGGAGGAATGGCCCAGCTCACCGTTGTATTCCAGGTCAAACCGGGCTGCTTCCTGATACGCATCGCAAACTGCATGCGGCATCCCCGAGATTGCCTGCGCACGGTCATCGAACTCGATCTTGTAGTCGGTCTTAAAAGGTCCGCAGGCAAACCCGCCATAGGAAAACGGAAACGAAAACAGAGCGAGCATGATGCACTCCATGGGCGAGAGCAGGTTTTCTGACAAGTAGGGACACAGACGCTGCAATTGTTTGGCCGTGCTTCCCTTGCATGTCGCAAGGTAATCTGCCAGGCGATCGGGCGTCAGCGCCGGCTCGACTTCAAAGTAGCCCACGTCTGCTGGCTGGTCCTTGTCCTTTGCAAGTTTATTCGTAACAGGCGAGGTGTAGGGAGGCAGATACTTCCCGCGGTCGCTCAGTGAAATCTTAGAGCACAGCTCCTGGGCCAGGGCAAACGCCTGGATGCAGCCGACCTCGCGCGCAACGGCAACACAAAGGGCCTCGGGAGATAGGCTGTACACCCCCGGTTCCACCTCTAGAATCGAGCCGGCGGGCAACCCGGAACACACGGACCAGCCTACGCCAGGCATGCGGCGGCGCTGCGCCGCAGATCCCACCAGCAAGCACAGATCTTCTTGTACCTCGCCACTTTTGGCTCCAATTCGCACCAAGTCGGGAAGATAGATATTCTCGGTCGAGGGCGACGACGTGCGCAGCACACGGCGCTCTTCATCGGGATTAAGGTCCTTCCAGCTGATATAGCCCATCTGCCGGCGCTCGGCGCGCATCATGCGCAGCGCCGAGGCGCCTGTTAGGATTACGGAAGCCGCTAGCTGTTCGCCTGTCGGCTCGTTGCGCCGCTCAATCTTCACTGCCACAAAACCACCCCTACCAAACACGTGCGATAGCAAGGCCATCGACTGCCGCAGCGCCGGCACGCTTGAGCTCCGCCGAGGCTGCTGCCATGGTCGCGCCCGTGGTGATAACGTCATCGATAAGCAGTAGGCGGCGGCCGTGCACGTCCTCAACCGTCTCGTACATGCCTTGGGCACGCTCGCGACGCTCCTCACGACCGAGTTCGCGCTGGTCGCCATGCCCGTACTTGACGAGGGCATCGAGCAGAGGAACACCCGACAGCTCGCAAAATGGGCGCGCAATGGCCTCCATATGATCAAAGCCACGCCGCCGAAACGCTGCCGCCGTCGCAGGCACAAACACCACCGCATCCGCACCGGACAGCACACCTCCTAAGCGTTCGGGCGCTACGACCTGGGCATGCAGGGCGGTGTCGTAGAGCAGCTCCGCCAGATACGGCGCCAGGCGTCGCTCGCCCGCGTCCTTGTACGCTTTAATGATGCGCGGCAGCGGATGCGCATAGACGGAGCACGCCAGGCAGCGGTCGAGCGCCTCCGCCATTGCCGAGGACGTGCCCTCGACCGAACACTCAGTGCACAGCAAATCCCCAAACGGGGCGCCGCATCGGGTGCAGCTATGACGTGGGTCGATGAGCGTGAGCGCAGCCAGGCAGTCTTGGCAAATAAGCGTACCGGCGCGCTCGCAGCCGGCACATCGTGTTGGCGACAACGCCTCAAGCGCCTCGTGCGCCGCCCGCTCGGCAAACGGTAGCAATTCGTCCGCAAACGGCAGGGCGCCGGCACCCTGCAGACGGCTCAATATGTTCAGATGGCTCTTCAAGACACAACCCTCCCTACGCTCGGTCGCAGGGAGGGTTGTTGATTCAGCGCTATGATACCCCGATGCGCTCGGGGCAAGGCGGGTTAAATCCGCTCGCGGGCGTTATTCGCCGGCGGGCGGTTGTGGTGCAGACGAAGACGGAGTCGAGCCCTCGCCACCATCTTGACGCGGCTTGCGGGAACGACGACGGCGACGGCGCTTTTGGCCCTGGTCGGCCGAACCCTCGCCACCACGATCTTCGCGCGACTCGCGTTCGTCGCGAGCAGCGCCGCGCGCGGCCTTGGCAGCCGCCCCTCCGCCATCTCCGGGACGACGACGTGTGACCTTGACCTCGCCATCCGAGACCTGATCGGCCACGGAGGGCACCGAGGGCTTTTGCTGCGTGCCCGAGGAATGGCGACGACGCGGACGCGGGGCGCGCTCGTCATCGTTGCGCTGCTTGCCACCCTTGTCGGCAGGCGTATCGGAACCCGAACCACCCTTGGGAGCGGCACCGGCTTCACGAGCAGCTGCGGCGCGGAAGGCGTCCTCGCGCTCCTCGCTCGACAAATGGCGGCGACGGCGCGTGGGATTCATGCCACCGCCGCGGTTTTGCTGCTGAGGCTGCTGAGCCTCGCGCTCGCGGGGGGAATTCTTGCCTGCGGGAGCGGCCTCGCCGGCATCGCCCGAGCCCGAGCGCTTGCGACGACGACGGCCACCGGCGGCCTCCTCGGCCTCGGGCGCCTCGGCCTTTCCGCGGCCCTTTCCGCGGCCGCGACCCTCGCCCTGGCTCTGACCGGCACGGGTATCGGCGTCCACATCGCGACGGCGGCGCTTGGGCATCGACGTGCCGGCCAGACGGTCGGCACTCGACAGGCCATCGCCCACGTCGACGCCGTTCTCGCGGTCGAGCTCCATAAGCGCCAGGCGCATCTCGGGCGACTCGATGCGCTCAAGCACATCGCGCGTCACGCAGTCGGGGCGGCAGCTGCAGCCCTGCTCGGCGGCCTTCTTCTTGCAGCCCTCCGAGCACGTCATATCGGCCAGGTTGACCTTAAAGACTTTGCCGTTCTCCAGGCGCAACACCAGCTGCTCGCGCGGCGTGTCATATTCCTGGATGCGCGCCTTGCCAAGCGGCGTATCGATAAGCGTCTTCTTTTTGGGCGCGCGGCTCTTAAAGTCCTTGTAGGCCTCGAACTCGTAGCGCAGGCAGCACATCAGGCGGCCGCAGACGCCGCTAATCTTGGACGAGTTGAGCGGCAGGTCCTGCTCTTTTGCCATGCGGATCGAAACCGGCTCAAACTGTCCGCCAAAGCGCGTGCAGCAGAGCTCCTGGCCACACTGGGCATAGCCGCCCACCAGGCGGGTCTCGTCACGCACGCCGATCTGGCGCATGTCGACGCGAATGTGCAGCGTCGAGGACAGGTCCTTGACGAGCTGACGGAAATCGACGCGCTCCTCGGCAGCAAAGTAGAACACAGCCTTCTCGCCGCCAAACAGGTACTCGACGCCGACCGGCTTCATCTCGAGGTCGAGTTCCTTGACCAGGCGGCGGAAGTCGACCATGGCCTCGTCGCCCTGGATGGCCAGGTCGTCGGCAAGCTGCAGGTCGATGTCGCTCGCTACGCGCAACACGGGCTTGAGCGGCTGACCGATTTCGTCGAGCGGCACCTCGAAGGGATCGGCCGTGACCAGGCCGATCTCGGTTCCGCGCTCGGTAGAGCAAATGGCATAATCGGCCTCGAGGATATCCAGATCCTGCGGGTCAAACCACAGGTCGCGCGAGGCGTAGGTAAACTTAACGGGTACGACTAACGGCATTTCAGTGCCTTCCTGATATCGAACAGCATGACCTCGATGGCCAGCTGGGGAGTAACGTTTCTGGCGATGTTGCGCTCAGCGGTGGCAACCGCCTCGAGCGCCTGGGTGGCACCCGCAACATTCGTCGCCGCGGCAAGCCGCCCGATCGTGTCGCGCACGTCTTCGTTCACAACGTCTGCCGCCTCATCCTGAAGCGTCAGCAGCACGTCGCGCATGAGCGTCCGCGCGCTCGCCAGCGCTTCCATGATACCCGAACGCTCGCGCGCGTTGAGTTCGCGCTTGTTGCGGTCCTCAAGCTGCTTCAATGCTCCACGCGAAAGGTAGTCGGCGTTTTGCTCGAGCACCTTTTCCTGCGTGGACTTGACCTCGGCGAGCGGCGCCTTGACGGCGACGATGAGCGACTTGGCGCGGCTGAGCACGTCGGCCTCGTCGGCGGCGATAAGCGAATCGATGGCACGGACCATCTGGCGGCGAGCATCCTGGCGCTCGGCGCTCTTAAGGAACTCGATACCACGCGTGGGGCTTCCCGCCACGGCGACGGCCATGCGGCAGCGCGCGGGGTCCTGGCCGGTGGCGCGGCTCACGGCCTGCGCGGCGACGGCGGGCGATACCAGCCGAAACGGCACGCACTGGCAGCGGCTCACAATGGTGGGCAGCATTACGTCGGCCGAGGTGCCCAGCAGGATGAACATGACGCCCTCGGGCGGTTCCTCAAGCGTTTTGAGCAGCGCGTTGGCAGTGTTGGCGCGCAACTGTTCGGCGCGATCGATGATGTAGACCTTTGCCTTGGCGCGGATGGGTGCGAGGGGCACGTCGTCGAGCAGTTCGCGGGTCTGGGCGATAAGGTAGCCCGTAGCGCTCTCGGGCGCGTAGTAGTGCACGTCGGGATGCGTATGGCGGGCGACACGCACACAGCTGTCGCACGATCCGCAGCCGTCCTGCTCGCACAGGAATGCCTGGGCAAGCGCCCATGCGGCGTCGAGCTTACCGGCACCGGGTGCGCCCAAGAACAGGTAGGCGTGCGATGCGCGGCCGCTTGCGATGGCGTTGGTCAAAAAGTCGCGCACGCGCTCTTGGGTGTCGAGCTTGGCCAGCAGACTTGCCTGAGCGGGGGCCATGCTACTCAGCCTCCTGGGCAAGCGCGGCGGCGACGGCATCTTGGGGAACATCGAGGCCATACGCGCGAACCTGCTCGACCGTCTGCGCGAAGACATCTGCGATTGGCGCGGTGGCGTCGATGAGCTTTACGCGGTTTGGCTCCTCGGCAGCAATTGCGCAAAAGCCCTGGTAGACACGCTCCTGGAATGCCATGCCCTTTGCCTCCATGCGATCTGCCGCGCCACGGGCGGCCATGCGCAGTGCCGCCTGCTCGGGCGTGATGTGGTAGACGAGCGTGAGCGCCGGGTGCGTCCCCGCGACGGCCAGGTTGTTGGCGTCGCGCACCATCTGGCGATCGAGGCCGTCGGCAAACGCCTGGTAGCAGGTCGTGGAATCGTAGAAGCGATCGCACAGGACCACCTTGCCGGCCGCAAGGGCGGGGGCGATGACCTCGTGCACCAGCTGGGCGCGCGCCGCCTCGTAGAGCAGCAACTCGCAGGTGTCCCCCATCGCCGTGTTAGCGGGGTCGAGCAGCAGGGCGCGAATCTTTTCGCTGATGGCGGTGCCGCCCGGCTCGCGCAGGCTCACAACCTGGTAGCCAGCGAGCTCGAGCGCACGGGCAAGCAGGCGCGCCTGCGTGGACTTGCCGGCGCCGTCGACGCCCTCGAGCGTGATAAAGCTATGTTGAGCGGGCTCAAAAGCCATGGGCGCAGCCCCTTCCTACAAGGCGCGAAAATGCAAGTTATAGCAACCAAGCCATGATACCCCAGCGTCCGGCGCACCCCAAATCCCACCTAGTCCCAGGCGACTACTAAGTTGCGGTGAAATAGGGGCTGGTTACAGCCCTGAGGCCACCAAACCCTCCCTATTTCACCGCAACTTATGAGGGGGAGTTTTGGACGCTGGGTATAATCGTCGTATTGCATTGAAATGTGGCGAAAGGAGTGGCAATGTCTCGGTATTGCGCCTCGTGCGGCAAGCTTCTTGCAGATGATGCCAAGTTCTGCACCTCGTGCGGTGCACCCGTTGAGCAAACAGCCGCGAGCGATAGCCAGCCCGCTTTTGAGCAGACCGGCTCCCTTGATACGCCGCAAGCCAAGGCGGACGACCCCCTCGCCTATAGCCCCGACCTCGCCGCAAGGACCGAGGCCGTCGAGACCACGCAGCGCATACCCGTCGCGAGCGGCTCGCCCCAACAGCAGCCGGCTCCCGCATACGCGCCCGCTTCGCCACAGACCCCCGCTTCCAAAAAGAGCGGCACCGGGCCGCTTATCGCCGTTATCGTTGTGCTGGTGGCGATCATCATCGCCCTGGTCATTTTCTTTGCAATCAGACCGTTCGACAACGCCGCCACGCAGACGACTGCCGAGGTAGCTAAGCTGCACCATGACGTCGACGACGATGACCTAAAGCCTCTCGGCGATCCCAACAGCCTGTACGACGATGATGACGATGACGACGAGGATGGCGGCGAAGCAACGCTCTCCGAGCAGAACCTCTACCGTCGCCTGAGCGAATACTACGACCTGCTCGAAGATCTCGACAGCCAGGTCCGTGGCTGCGCGCAGAACTTCAACGGCAACTATCTGGAAGAGGATCGAACCACCCGTCAAAATCTCGCCGACGTCGCCGAGCGCACGGAGGACACCATCGAGCAGTATTACGACATCATCGAGGACCTGGACGTCCCGACGAGCTCCAAGAACTACAGCTCCTGGAAGGACATCATCGCCCTGTACGACGACCTGGATCACCGCATTGACGCAATCTGTGATGCATGGGAGATCAGCCTGAAATACGCCAAGCCCGCGGACCACAAGAATGAGATCGTGGCACCGCTGTCACGCGACAACGTAGCGGGCACCAACGACAACAAATACCGTCTGGACTTTGAGGAACGCTACCCCGGCGCCGCACCCGTCGAAGTGAAGTAATCCCAACAACTGATCAAAACTTGCGGTGAAATAGGGATTAATTAGGCCTTTTGCCAGCAAAAACAGTCCCTATTTCACCGCAACTCATGAGCGGGGCCGGGTGCGCGTTTGGATTCGCGCACCCGGCCCCTGTTGCTGCGTTGCGTCGCTGTTCGGCTATTTGTCGGCGGCGGTCTTCTTAGTCGCGGCCTTTTTTGCCGTCGTCTTCTTGGCGGCCGCCTTTTTGGCCGTCGTGGTCTTCTTGGCCGCCGTCGTCTTCTCGGCCGTGCTCGCCTTGGTTGTGGTCTTGCGACCGCGGGCGGGCTTCTTCTCCTTGGTCGGGCAGTCCATGTTCACGCAGATGCGCCATGGGCCGCGCGCCGTGTTGACCACCACGATGGGGGCGCCGCACTCGGGACAGGTCTCGCCCGTCGCCTCGAGCTTGCCACGTGCCGGCAGCGGATAGCTCACGCCGCAATCGTCGTAATTGGTGCAGCGGATAAAGCGCTTGCCGCTCTTCTCGCTCTTGTGCGCAATCAGGTCGCCATGGCGTCCGGCCTCGGCACACACCTTGCACTCGCCCACTTTAAGGTCGGGCTCGTAGTTGGTGGGGCACGTCGGGTTCACGCAAATCTCGAAAGCCTTCTGACGGAACGGCTGACACTTGATGCGCGGCGCACCGCACTCGGGGCACACGGCGGCCTCGCCCTCGAGCGGGCTCACCTTGACGCCGCTCGGCACCGGATAAGTCACGTCGCAGTCGGGCCAGCCCATGCAGCCAATGAAACTGCCGCGGGTCTTGGCGCTCGTCTTCATAACCAGATCCTTGCCGCACTTGGGGCAGGCGCCCACGCGCGCATCGGCCGTGACGGCGTCGCTGATGGCGTCGCCCAGCTCCTGCGTATGCTTGAGCAGCTCGTCGAGCACGCCGGCCAGCAGCGCACGCGAGTGCGTCACGACATGCTCTTCGGTGTCCTCGCCGCGCTCGACGCGAGTCATGTCGCCGTCGAGCTCGCTGGTCATATCGGGGCTCGTGATGCGCGGGGCAAACTGCGTCAGCGCGTCGATGATGGCGATGCCCAGCTGGCTCGGCTCAACGGGATCGTTTTTGAGGTAACGCACGGCGTACAGGCGCTCGATGATGCTCGCGCGCGTGGACTTGGTGCCCAGGCCGCGCTTTTCCATCTCCTGCACGAGCTTGCCCTGGCTGTAGCGTGCGGGCGGCTCGGTCTGCTTGGCCTCAAGCTTAATGTCGAACACGTCGACCGTATCGCCCTGCTCCAGCGGCGGCATTTGCTCGTCGCGCTTAAGGCCGTACGGATAGGCCTCGCGGAAGCCCGGGGTCACGAGCACGTCACCCGAAGCCACGAACGGCTCGCCGTTCACGTCGAGCTCGAGCTTGGTGTTCTCGATGGTCGCGGGACCCATGAGCGTTGCCAAGAAGCGGCGGGCGATGAGGTCGTAGAGCTTGCGCTGGCCGCCATCGAGCGTGGACGGATCGCCTTCGCCCGTGGGGTAGATGGGCGGGTGGTCGGTGGTCTCGACTTTGCCGCGCGTGGGCTTCATGGGGCCGGCGAGTACCTTTTTGCACACGGGCGCCAGCGCCGGGTTGATCTTTGCCAGGTCGCTCACCACGGCGCCCAGGTCGAGCGTCGCGGGGTACACGGTGTTGTCGACACGCGGGTAGCTGATGAGGCCGGCCATATAGAGGGACTCGGCGATGCGCATCGTACGCGCAGGCGAGATGCCCTCGGCCGCGGCGGCAGCCTGCAGCGAGGTCGTCGCGAACGGCGTGGGCGGCTGCTGCTTGCGCGAGCGCTTGGTCACCGCAGCGACGGTTGCCGTCGTGGCACCGTCAACATGGCCGTATGCTGTCTCGGCGGCATCTTTGTCGGTAAAGCGCGCCGTCTTGTGCGCGATCTTAAAGCGATCGTCCTCGGCGGCGCCCTGCGCGGCGCCCATGCCGCGAATCTGCCAATAGTCCTCGGGCACAAACGCCATGCGCTCGCGCTCGCGCTCGACCACCAGGGCGAGCGTCGGCGTCTGCACGCGGCCGGCAGAGCGCACGTTGCCAAAGCCGCCGAACTTGGCGAGCGTCAGGTAGCGCGTGAGCACCGCGCCCCAGATGAGGTCGATGTGTTGGCGGCTCTCGCCGGCGTCGGCCAGATTCTGGTCGAGCGAGACGAGGTTATCGAAGGCCTGCGTGATCTCGGCCTTGGTAAACGAAGAATACTGGGCGCGGGCAACCGGCAGGTCCGGCGCAACCTCGCGCACCTTGTTAAGGGCGTCCGAGCCGATCAGCTCGCCCTCGCGATCGAAGTCCGTGGCGATGATGACGCTGTCGGACTTCTTGGCCAGGTTCTTGAGCGAACGAATGAGCTCCTTCTCGGCCGGCAGCTTAATGACGGGCGCCCAAGTGAGGTAAGGCAGGCTCTCGAGCTTCCAGCCCTTGATGGAAATGCCGTCGGCAAGGAATGGCTTGCGCTTGGTGCCGTAGGGCGGACGGGCCAGGCCGTCGGGCACGTCGGCCGGCAGCATCTCGCCGTCCTCGGTCACCGAATACCAGCCCAGCTTTTTATCGAACAGCACGCTGTCGCAAAAATCGGGCGCCAAGATGTGCCCGGCCAGGCCTATGGTCACGCACTCCTCGCCCTTCCACTCAAAACGGTAGATGGCAGTGTTGTACACCTTGTCCTTTTTGGGTTTGCCCGTGGACAGACGCTCGGCGATCTGACGCGCAGCGTCGTTTTTCTCGGCGATGATGAGCTTCAAAAGAGGCTCCTATCTCGTATCTCTGCGGCTACGCCCGCCCGTATGGCGGCCGACTTACGCCCTTGCTTGCTCAATCTGCCCGATGAGCCAATCGCACCAGGCATCCATGCCCTCGCCCTTGCGCGCGCTCACGGCAAACCGCGGCGCCTGCGGATTGAGGTCATCGAGTGTCTTAGTATACCTATCCATGTCAAAATCGAAAGCCGGGGCCACGTCGACCTTGTTGAGCAGCTGCGCGCCGGCGTGCTGGAAGATGCCCGGGTATTTGATGGGCTTGTCGTCGCCCTCGGGCACCGAGAGAATCATGATGGAAAGGTTTTCGCCCAGATCAAAGTCGACCGGACAGACCAGGTTGCCCACGTTTTCGATAAAGATGACATCGATATTTTCCAGGCCCACAGCCTGGTCGAAGGCATCGACGGCCTCCATGATCATGTTGCCCTCGAGATGGCACAGGCCGCCCGTGTTGATCTGGATGGCGGGCATGCCGGCTTCCTTCATAGTGATGGCGTCGACATCCGAGGCAATATCGCCTTCGATGACGGCGCAATGTAAGCCCGCCTTGTCGCGCAGGCGCTCGTTGGTACCCAGAATCGTGGTGGTCTTGCCCGAGCCGGGGCTCGACAGCACGTTGATCACATAGGTGTTCGTCGCTTCAAAGCGCTGGCGCAGCTGATCTGCCAGGCGCTCGTTGCGCGACAGAATCGGCGATGCAATATCAATCGTTTTCTCGGCCATACTCGGCACTCCTTACTTTTGCCCCTTTATACCCCATCACTAGATGGCTGGACGGGCTAATCGTCGGGTGTTTCGATCTCGATGCTCGCAATATCGAGCTCGCGGCCGTGCAGCAGACGCACGTTGGCGCCTCCGCACTGGGGGCAGCGACAATGGAAGCGGTCGTGATCGAAGACCTCGCCGCAGTCCAGGCACTCACTTTGCGGATGAATCTCCTCCACGGCGAGCTCGCAGCCCTTCGTGAGCGGGTCCTCGTCGCGAAACGTCTCCCAGGCAAAGTCGAGTGCCTCGCGCACGACCTCGGTCATATCCCCGATACGCAGCGTTACCAAAACGGCGCGCGAGGCCCCCGCCCCACGCGCCGCGCGAATCACTGTATCGAGTATGCCGTTGACAATGCCAACCTCGTGCATACCGATTTACTCCTCGTCGTCCTCGTCGTCCGAGAACAGGTCCAGACGGCTCACGAACAGGCCCTCCTTGCCCTCGCGCGCGGTGATGACCACGCGGGCGACGGCAAGCGAGATCTCGTAGAGCGAGAGCAGGGCGCCGTACATAAGGCCCAGGGTGACGGGCGAGCCGTCGGGCGTGATCACGGCCGAAGCCACGAGCAGGCCCACGTACACATAGCGCCAAGCGCTGCGGAAGGCGGCGTAGGACACGATGTGGAAAACGGACAGGTAGAAGATGATGAGCGGCAGCTCAAACGCCACGCCAAAGCCGATCATAAAGAGCAGCTCCATGTTGACGTAGTTCTCCAGGTCGGGCAGCGCGGTGGCGACGGCCGAGGTCTCGCCGATGAGCCACTCAAAGCCGGCCGGAATAATGATGAAGTAGCAGAAGATGGCGCCCAGGAAGAAGAGCAGCGTCGAGGCGAGCACCGTGGGCACGACCCACTTGCGCTCGTTGGGGCGCAGTGCCGGCAGGAAAAATGCCAGAATCTGCCAGATGATCATGGGTGTGCACATAACCACCGCCATCTTGATGGCCAGCGAGAAGCGCAGGCCAAAGCCGCCGAGCGTGGTGGTGATGTAGAACTTACCGTCCGGCACAAAGGAGCGGATGGGATCTTCCAAGATATCGAGCACCACGGGCGTGGCGAAGTACAGCACGATAGCGGCGGCAAACACCGAAACGACCACGATGGTCAGACGGCGACGGAGCTCTCCCAAGTGATCGAAGAGCGGCATACGCGCGGGTCCGATAGGCATTACTCATCGCCTCCCTTCGGGGCGTCGGCGGCAGCGGCCTCGTCTTCGGCCTCGAGCTCGCGGGCGAGCTGGTCGACGACGGCCTTGCGCTTGCGGGGACGACGGGCGTAGAGGTCGGCCGTCGTGGGCTCTGCCGGCTCGGGCTCCGGCTCCGGCTCTGCAGTGGAAGCGGACTCGGCGGCGGTATCGGCAGACCCGGCGTCGGCGCCCTCGGTCGCAGGCTCCTCGGCAGCATTCTCGCCCTCAGCAGCACCCTCGCTCGCGGCCTTCTCGGCAGCAAGACGAGCGCGACGCTCGGCAAAGGTCTCCTTCTTGGCGGGCGCAGCCGTCTCGGCGGCATCCTCGTCCGCATCCGAATCGTCGTCGACAGCAGCAGCCTTCTTGGGCTTGACCGGCGCCGACGCGGCCTCGCTCACCGGATCGATAATCTCGGACTGAACAACGGCCGTCATCTTTTCCTGCGTCTCGCGGAACTGACGGATGGCACGGCCGATCGTGCGGCCCATCTGCGGGAGCTTATCCGGGCCAAACAGCAAAAAGCCGAAGACCACGATGATCGCGAGCTCACCCTCTCCAATACCAAACACACATACCTCCAAGGCTCGATGTGAGTCGAGCCCGCACCGCGCCATTCGGCCGGAACTCGTCTATTCATTCGGTCAAGTATAGCGCCCGGACGCCAAAACGTCCGAGCGCATCACAAACATATGCCAAACGGCACGCCCTTTTGGGGGCAAAGATTATGCAGCGGTGATCGAAATCTCCTGGTCGACACCCAACAGCTGAACCACGCGCATCACCGGAGGCTGCACATTGGTGCAGCTAAAGCGCTTGCCGTGGTCGACCGCGTGGTGCGCGGCGCCCACGAGCACGCCAATGCCCGTCGAATCGATGTAGCTCACCTGGGCAAAATCGAGCTCAACGGCCTCAGTGGGCTGCTCGAGCGCCAGGTCGATGGCATTGCGCAGGCTATCGGCGTTAGAGATATCGATCTCACCGGTCACCTTAATGGTGTAGAGCTCTGGCGTGGGGTTGGTGGAAATACCCAAATCCATGTATACGCTCCTTTACGTATCGAAAGTGCGGATAGTACTAGGCGCGGACTTGCGGGGCCCTACGCGTTAGGCGCGCTCGGCACGCGCAAGCTCGGCAGCGACGAGCTTGACAGCCAGCACCAGCACATCGAGCGCAGCCTCCAGGTCCTCGACCGTGGGATAGCTCGGCGCGATGCGGATGTTGGTGTCGCGCGGATCCTTGCCATAGGGCCAGGTAGCACCGGCCGGCGTGAGCTTGACGCCCAAGTCGGCGCAGAGCGCAGCGACCTTTTGAGCCGAGCCGTCGGGACCATCGAAGCTCACAAAGTAGCCGCCGCGGGGATGCGTCCAGGTGGCGCAGCCCGTGTCGCCCAGGCCCTCGGTGAGCTTGCGCTCGACGGCCTCAAAGCGCGGACGTAGGAACTCGGCGTGCTTTTTCATGTGCTCCTTGACCGCCTCGATGGTGGGAAGGAAGCGCACGTGACGCAGCTGGTTGAGCTTGTCGGCGCTGATGAGGCCAGCCTTCAGGCGCTTGGAGAACTCCGCGATAACCGCGGGGCTCGCACCGATAAAGCCGATGCCGGCGCCCGGGAAGGTGATCTTGGACGTCGAGGCAAAGGCCACCACACGGTCCTCGGTGCCCGCCGTGCGAGCGAGGTCAAAGATGTTTGCGAGCTCGTCGGTCTCGTCGTACAGGTCGTGCACGCAGTAGGCGTTGTCCCAGAAGATGCGGAAATCGGGCGCAGCCGTGGGCATCTCGACCAGGCGGCGCACGGTGTCCTCGCTAAAGGTGATGCCCGTGGGGTTGGAATACTTGGGCACGCACCAGATGCCCTTGATGGAGTCGTCGGCGGCAACCAGGCGCTCGATCTCGTCCATGTCGGGGCCGTTGTCGGTCATCGCGACGGGGACGTTCTCGATACCCAGATCGGCGGTGATGCCAAAGTGACGATCGTAGCCGGGAACGGGGCACAGGAACTTGACCTTCTTGCCGTCGTGCGCAGCCTCGTAAGCGTCCCAGGGCTCGCTGCCGCACGAGCCGCAGCGCCAGAACATGCCGGCGATATCGTGCTCGATCAGCAGGCTCGACGAACCCAGCACGAGCGTCTGCTCGGCGGGGCAGCCCAGGAACTCCCCCGCTAGCTTGCGTGCCGAGGGAATACCCTCGAAGCAGCCGTAGTTGGAACAATCGACGTTGCCATCGTGCAGATCGGCGTCGGCATTGAGGATATCGAGCATGGGGCGCGAGATGTCCACCTGGGAGGGCGACGGCTTGCCGCGAGCCATGTCGAGCGCCAGGCCCTTGGCCTTGACCTCGGCGACCTCGGCTTCGAGCGCCTCGATGGCGGCATCGAGTTCGGTGGTTTCCATCTTCTGGTAGATCGTCTGCATGGGTGCGACCTTTCGCGAAGCGGTACGTTGCAGTTCGTCTAAGTATAGACCGCCACCGCCGCAACGGTATGAAGCCGTGATAGATTAAGTTCATCGCAATGAATTACGAATCGCCGCGCATGGCGGCGTGGGGCGCCCAAGGAGGCACTATGGAGTACGGATCGTTTAGGGCCGAGGAATTCGGCGACCTGCAGCGCCTGGTCGACGGGCTGTTTTACGACCGCCATGCCATCGACCGCCTGGACCTGATCGTACAGGCCGAAATCTTGGACCTGGCGCCCGATCTCATGGAAATCGTCAACCTGCTACCGCCCGGCTATTACGACCGCCAGTCGCTGTGTGACCAGCTTAACTCGGCCCTAGCCGCCCACGGCTGGGGCGCCGTCTACGGAACCGTGGAATAAGCCTCGAGGCCGGCGATTTGGCCCGCTTCCCGACCTTGGCGAGGCTTGTTTTAGGGCTTGTGGCCAAAAAAGGGCAAATATGAGTACTGTTACCTTTTTAGTAGCAGCGATTCTTGGTCGAAATCAGCAAAACTCGACTTGAAACTTCCTAATCACCGTCAGCTAACGCCAAATTGGAAGTCGATGGTCACTCATTAACGTACAGTTCTTATAACTTTGTTCATTATTTTCCGCACCTAAAATGATACGCCGTTTGTGACAGTACTCACAAACGGCGTTTTTTGACCACTGGCGTGTCTGGCAGGCGGCAAGCACCGCCCGAATCCGCATTTTGAACGCGCCCGAATCGGTTCTGGAGCCGGTTTTCGCGCTCTTACTCGTCCTTGGGCGAGGGATGCTTGCAGACCACGCTCATGTAGATCATGCCGAGCACGGCTGCGGTGACCGAACCGGCGAGAATAGCGGCCTTGGCTGCAAGAACCTCAAACTGGGCCGTCGGGAAGGCAAGGCCGCTGATGAGAATCGACATGGTAAAGCCGATGCCGCCCAGAATGCCCACACCGGCAATCATGTGCCAGTTGACATTGTGCGGCAGCTCGCAGGCCCTAAGCTTAACCAGGGCAAACGTCATGCCAAAGATACCGATCGGTTTGCCCAGCAGCATGCCAAAGTACACGCCGAGTGTCACCGGGTCGGTGAGCAGCGTGCTCATGTCCACGCCCACCAGGCGAACCTGTGCGTTCACGAACGCAAAGATCGGCAGGATCACAAAGTTGACCGGCGTGGAGATCAGACGCTCCATGCGGATAAGCGGCGGGGTCACGCGGTGCATGACGCGCTCGACCTTGGTTGTCGAGACGGTAAAGTCATGCTGGCCCAGGATGTGCGCCTCGTCATCGTAACGGTCGTCGAGCAACGGCAGGCACTCGCCCAGCCAATCGGTAAGGCTATCGAGCTTAACGCCGCACTTGGCCGGAATGGTGAAGGCCAGGATGACGCCGGCAAGCGTAGCGTGCACGCCGCTCTTGAACATGCAGAACCACAGCAGCAGGCCCAGCACCGAGTACGGGGCAAGGCGGTAATGCTGCGTCTTGTTGAGCCACACGAGCGCGCAGGTCACAAGTGCGGCGGCGCCCAACCAAAACGGATTGGGGCTCTGACCGTAAAAAATGGCGATGGCGGCGATGGAGATGAGGTCGTCGGCAATAGCGAGCGTCGAGAAGAACACGCGCACGCCGTTGGGAACGCGATTGCCCAAAAGCGACAGCACGCCCAGCGCAAAGGCAATATCGGTTGCCATGGGGATGGCCCAACCGTTGCGGGCACCGGCATGGTTAAAGATCAGGTAGATGCAGGCGGGAACGACGACGCCGCCCACGGCCGCCAGCATGGGAAGCATGGCCTGACGCGGATTCTTGAGCTCGCCGACCGTCATCTCGTACTTAAGCTCAATGCCCACCAACAAAAAGAAAATCGCCATGAGGAAGTCGTTGACGAAAAGCTCAACGGTGAGACCGGCCGTAAGGTTGCCCAGACCCACATACAGCGGGGTCTCCAAAAAGTGATGGATGGCCTCGTAGGCATCGGTGTTGGCGCAGATGACGGCGGCGATGGCGGCGAAGACCATGACGGCGGCGGAAATCGTGCCGTTCTCGGCGATGCGCTCCCAGATATCGTGACGCTCAAAGCGCTTGCGCTCACGAACGTTGAACAGCTGCTCAGTTGCTGCCATGGGCGGCTCCTTTCACGGGATGGCTCCCGTCTTAAAAAAGCACGGCCCGCCCAAGTGGCGGCGCCGCGCTCTAACGTATTACGCTTGCATCTAGCCTACCCTGCACGACAAGCACGCAGGCGTGGCCGAAAAGCGGAACCACAGGTTGAACATTATTTGCTCAACGGCGCGGGCACGCCTGTCCAAGAGACGACGCAGCGCCGTGCACAAAAAACGACCGGAGCGCGGGGCGTCCGCGATCCGGTCGTGGCATTTGGTCAACTAAACCTAGCAGGCGGCCATGATGGGGGCAGCGACCTGCTTCTTACGGGAGAGGACGCCCGGCATCCAGACGCCGTCGTGCTCATCGGCAATGCCCAGGCCCTTCTGAGCGGCCTCGGTCTCGCCCTCGAGCAGGACCTGCGAGCCCTCCTCCATGATGTCGGTGATGCACAGGACAATACCGTCGGCACCCTTCTCGGCGGCGTAGGCGCGCATGGCCTCGCGGATCTCGTCGATCATGCCGAGTGCGCGGGTCTTGTCGACGGTCTCGTACTGGCCGATGAGCAGCTTCTTGCCAGCGGGCTCGAACATCTTGATGTCGTTGCCGACCATCTCGGCTGCGGTGAAGGAGCCGGACGGACGAGTGAGGAAGACCTCCATGCCAAACTTGACCGGGTCGACGCCCACCTGCTCGCCGAGCTTGGCGGCGACGGTGCGGTCGACATCGGTGGTGGTGGGGCTCTTGAGCATGAGCGTGTCGGTCATCATGGCCGAGAGCAGCAGCTTGGCCTGGACGTCAGAAAGCTCAACGCCGAGCACGCCGGCGAGCTTGGTGACGATGGTGCAGCTGGAGCCCCAGGGCAGGCAGATGTAGTGCAGCGGGCCGGCGGTCTCGAAGTCGCCGATGCGGTGATGATCGACGACACCAAAGACCGTGGCGTCCTTAAGACCGGTAACGGACTGGGCAGACTCGTTGTGGTCGGTGAGGACGACGAGCTGACCGGCCTCGACGGACTCGATCACGCGGGGCTCGGCAATGCCGGCGTCGGCAAGCAGCTTGGCGGACTCTGCCGGAAGCTGGCCCAGAGCGCAAGCCTCGTAGGTGTTGCCGGCATACTCAACCTGGTTGAGCAGCTGGGACAGGACGACGGCACTCATGATGGCGTCGTTATCGGGGTTCTGGTGACCAAAGACAAGAACGTTTGCCATGGATATCCTCCACTTGATATGTGTACTTGGACGTAGCTATGGTAGCACGCCGATGCCGAGCCTTCGCAGACGGAAGGGTCGCGGCACAATTTGGGGCAAGCGCTGAGGCGAGGTCAGGGACGAAGCCTGTCCCCCTTTCACCACCTGCCCCCGCACCAGCTATTTACCGGCGGCGCGCAGGGCTACGTAGGCGGCACCGATGATGCCGGCGTCGTTGCCGAGCGAAGCGACCTTAATGGGCGTCTCGCGCGAGGCGGAGAGCGCGTACTGCTTAAAGTGCTCGCGGACCTTGTCGAGGTAGACATCGGCCGAAGCGGAAGCACCGCCGCCGATGAGGAACATCTCGGGATCGACCACGTTGGCAATAAGCGCCAGGGCGCGGCCGAGATAGTCGGCCATGGTATCGGCAGCTGCCAGCGCGAGCTTGTCACCCTCGCGGCAGGCCTGGAACACGTCCTTGGAATCAGAAGGCCCGGTGAGCTCGATAGGCTCGACGCCCGCCTTCTTGCACTCGGCAAGGTAGTTACTCACCACGCCGGTGGCGCTGGAATACTGCTCCAGATGGCCATGGCCGCCGCAGCCGCAGGTGCGCTCCTCAGCCGGGTTCAGGCACATGTGGCCAATCTCGCCGCCGGCACCCACAACGCCCGACACCACGTCGCCATTGACGATAACGCCGCCACCCACGCCGGTACCAATGGTGACCATCACCACGTTTTGCACGCCCTTGGCAGAGCCGAGCCAGGCCTCGCCCATGGCAGCGGCGTTGGCATCGTTCTCGTACTTAACGACCGCGTCGGGGCAGTGCTCCTGAATGGCGACTCTCAACTCGGGCAGGTTAATGGCAATGTTGGCCTTGACCTTGGCATCGCCCGATGCCGGGATGGGGCACGGAACGGCCAGACCAATGCCCGCCACAAAGGCACGCGGAATCTGAGCCTTGGCGACCACCTGGTCGATAGCCTCGGTCACCGCGGCAAAGCCCGCGGCGTCAACGATGGGAGGCGTGGGCACGCTGGCCTTGGCCAGCAGGTTGCCGTCCTCGTCGAACAGGCCCTCCTTAACCGAAGTGCCGCCGACGTCAATGCCGATGTAGTACTGCTTAGGTTCCATGGGAGCCCGCCTTTCGAGGATTGGGTCCGCAGCATAGAACCGCGGACACGCGCATTGCCTGTATGGTACCGCTCGCACATACAAAACGCGCCGCCAAGCTTGCACATTTTTAGTAAGTGTTTAAACAACTTTTGTATAAAAACGGCCCGCACGCGTTCATCATCCGCACACGGGCCGTTTCGGGACGTTATCCCTCCATCGCAGCAATGGCTTGATCCAGGATCTTAGGCGCATTCATGCGACCAAAATCGAGCATGTCGAGCATCACGAGTTTCACGCCCGCGCGCTCCAGATCGCCCTCGATATTCACGCGCGCATACGCTACCTGCGGGGCAAGCAGCAGAACGCCCACGCCGTCCAGATGATCCGACGCCTCGCTCACCGGCAGCGCCTCGATATCGATCTTCAAACCGCGGCCCTCCGCCTCGTGCTGCATCTTTTGCACCAGCAGGCTCGTCGACATGCCGCCGCCGCAACAAAGCAAAATGTTCTTCATAGCTATCTCCTAGTCCATATCCGTCTTTGCCAGCAGTTCGGTGAGCGCGGGACGCACAATCCCTGTCAGCGCGCGATAGCCCTCATCGTTGATATGAAGGCCGTCACCCTCTCGGTACAATTCCTCGCGCTGACGCCCATCCTCGTCAAAAAACGCTGGCGTCACGTCAACAAAAACCACCCGCTCATCGCGGATCATATCGCGGCACTGCGGCAAAACCCGACCCAGCAGGTCGTTAGAGCGCAGTACATCCTTGCCGCTCGCCCTGCCTTCCAGGCGTTCAATACAGGGCGTGGGCGAGCACACAAGTATGCGGCATGCCGGCAGACAGCCCAAAATCATTTCCACGATCTCGCGAATGTTGAAGGCTATGTCTTTGGGCGAGCCCATGAGGGTATTGCCCATGTCGTTGGTGCCCACCATAATCACCACGGCGCGCGGGCGATACTTGACCACGCCCTCGTCGACCATCCACAAAAGCTCCTGAGAGGTGCCGCCGCCGATGCCGCAGTTATAGGCGTCAATACCGGGATACCAGCGCTCTACGTCGCAAAACTCTGTCAGCGAATCGCCAAAGAACACCACGCCACCCGGCTTAGCGTCCTGGTTCGCGCGCACGATTGCAAGCATGCGCTCGAGCTGAAACTCGCGCATCTGGTAATAACGCGGGTTGTACTCCATTCCCCGTCTCACTATCGACCTCCCCAATATCTGAATCTTGATAGAAAAATGGCGCCGGAAGGCGGAGACTCCCGGCGCCCGTCAAAGGGACTGTGTTGTCTGTTGGACCGCACGGTCCGTGGCGGCAATAACGCCGACTAGGCCTTAAGCGCCTGCAGCTGCTTGTGGACCTCGATGAGCTCCGTGGCCATGACGCGCATGGTCTCGGTGCCGGCCATCTGGTCCTCGGCATGCAGCAGAATCAGCGGGGCCTCGCCGTTACGCTCGCCGTTGGCCTCCTTTTTAAGGAGCCCCATGTGAACATCGTGGCCACCGTTGTAAGCCTCGTCACCCTGCTTAATAAGCTCCTCGGCGGCGTCAAAATCGCCCGCCTTGGCCTTTTGCACGGCATTGATGTACATGCTCTTGGCGGTGCCGACATAGCTGATGATCTCGAAGCAGGTCATCTGCAGCTCGTTCATATCCTCCATGCGCTGCACCTAGCCCATCACGCTGATGCAGTGGTCGATGATGCCGGCGGCGTTCATACGGCCGTAATCGACCATGTTGATGACCTCGACCGGGAAACGACCGGCGGCCTCCTTCTCAAAATCGCCCTTGGTGTAGCCAATCTGCGGGCCGAGCAGCAGGATGTCACACTCGTCCAGGTGATCGTGAGCCTCGTTCATGGGGCGAGCCTCGACCTCGATGTCCAGACCGCGGCTCGCGACCTCGGACTGCATCTTCTGGACCAGCAGGCTCGTGGACATGCCGGCATTGCAGCAAAGCATGATCTTCTTCATGGTTTCCTCCTTATAACTGCGCGGCGCGCAGACGACGACTGGTTTTATTCCTTGCGGCTACTGTACCCACCCCCTGCATCTTTACGCAGGAGGAGAGCCACGGGCACCGGCACCGCGTACCGGTGCCCGCAACAATGGAAGGGAAAACGAACGTTTAGGCGTTCTGCTCGGCAAGGGCCTCCTGCTTGGCGATGGCCTTCTCGGAGATCCTCATAAAGGGCAGGTAGACAGCCATGCCGATGACGAGCTCGAGAGCCTGCCACACGCCGGCGCGCCAGTCAAAGCCCGTGGCAAGCAGGGCGTTAATGACGGGAGGCATGGTCCAAGGCACCTGGGCGATGCAGGGGCTGATGATGCCCGCGCAGGTCAGGCCATAGGTGATGCCGATGAACAGGTCGGGAAGAAGCACGAACGGAATCATGAGCGGCAGGTTGTACACGACGGGGTAACCGTAGATGACCGGCTCGTTGATGTTAAACAGACCAGGAACGATAGCCATCTTGGCAACGGTCTTGGAAGCCTTGTTCTTGGAGAACAGGAAGGTATCGAGCAGGAGCATGAGGGTGCAGCCCGAGCCGCCGATGAGGGCGAAGCTGTTGACGATCTGCATGTTCATGTAGTGATCGGGCTGGATGGTACCACCGGCGGCAAAGGTAGCCATGTTGTCGACGATGAGCATGGTCAGGATCGGCTCGACGGTAGCGCCAGAGATGGTGGACTGGTGAATACCGACGCAGAACAGCAGGTTCGCAAGGGTGTAGATGAGGATAACAGCCCACGGACCGGCGTTCATGATGCTCTTGAGCGGGTTGGAAATGCACGTGGAGATGATGGTGCACAGATCGGTACCGGCAAACACGGCGAGCAGAGCCGAGACAATGGCGAAGATCGAGAGGTTGAGCAGCATCGGGATCATGACGTTAAAGGAGTTGGAGACCGCGGGAGGCACACCCTCGCCCAGCTTGACCTTAAGCTTCTCGACGCCGGAAATCTTGATGAAGAGCGTGACGGAGAGCAGGGCAATGATGATAGCCGCGAACAGGCCGTTGGTGCCGGTGTTGGCAGTCGAAAGGGCGCCCGTGACCTCGGCAGAGGTGACCTTGTCGGTGAGCAGCGGGCTCGTGGCGGCGAGCGTGGCGGTAATCTGCTGCGGCATCATGATGACGAAAGCGGAGATGGCGACGACCACGCAGGCAAGCGGGTTATCGAAGCGCTCGTTCTTAGCGAGGCTGTAGCCAATCAATCCGGCCAAGATAATGGCAGAGACGTTGAGGGTGCCCAGCGTAATTGCCGAACCCCAGGTCTGAAGGTTGGCAAGGCCCGCTGCATCGAGCGGGAACAGGGGGAACACGACGTTGTTAATAAGAACCGCGATACCCGCAAGGATATAGAGCGGCGTGATGGTTGCGAAGGCATCGCGCAGGGAACGCAGGTGAACCTGGTTTCCCACCTTCGCAGAGACCTCGGCAAACTTGTCGAGGAAGCTCTTTCCGTTGTCACTGGCCATGATTGCTCCTAACTTTCAAATCCGGCCTTTTCCTATGCGCACGGTGGTCTGTCGCCCTCTGCCACCAGATGTGCCATGTTTTGCGCGCAACGGCGCGCGGTTTGGGCGTTTGTCCGGTCGCTAGTCAACCACGTGGGTCGTTGCGACCTGCCTGAGCCAGGCTGCCGACTTCTTAAGGCGGCGCTTGTAGCCGTCCATGAGGTCGACCTCGACAAAGCCGTAACGGTTCTTAAAGGCATTAGCCCAAGACCAGTTATCGATGACGGCCCAATAATGGTATCCGCGGCATTTGGTGCCCTCGGCGATTGCCTTAGCGACCCACTCCAGATGCTGACGCACAAAGTCGACGCGGTAGTCGTCCTGGATGGTCCCCTCGGCGTCACGGTTCTTGTATTCGTCCATGATGCCAATGCCGTTCTCGGAAACGAACCACTCAAGATCGGGGTAATTCTTGGCGCAGTCCATGCCAAAGTCGTAGAGACCCTGCGGGTAGATCTCCCAGCCGCGGCTCTCGTTCATAACGGCGTCGGGCCACACGTACTCATCGGCAAAGTGCGGCAGGCCGTACTGGTCGATCTTGCTCGCCGGCGCCTGGACGCGCGTGGGGTGGTAGTAGTTGCAACCAAGCCAGTCGACAACGCCCTGCTTGAGAATCTCTTGGTCGCCGGCACGGAACGGGAGCTTAACGCCGCCCTCGGCCAGGCTGTCGAGCACGTCGGCGGGAAGCTCACCCTTGGTAATAAGGTCGAGCCACCAGCGATTGTTGATACCGCTGGTCATACGCACAGCCTCGAGGTCTGCCTCGCTGGGGTTCTCCTTGGTGTAGACCGGGGTAAAGCAGTTGATCATGCCGATCTTGGCATCGGCGCGAATAGCACCCTCGTCATAGGCGCGACGGTAATTGGCCACGGCCAGCGCGTGCGCCAGCGAGATGTGATACTGAACGGTGCGAGCGCGGCTATAGTCGTGGAGCTGCGGGAACCACACGCCCTCCTGATAGCGCTGCTCGGGCTCGACGATGGGCTCGTTAAAGGTGAACCAATACTTGATTTCCTGGCCAAACTCGCGGAAGGCAACGTCGGCGTAATGAGCGTAAGCCTCGACGACCTCACGGCTCTCCCAACCGCCGCGGTCAAAGAGGTAGGTGGGCATGTCAAAGTGGTAGAGGTTGACGAATGGCTCCAGGCCGGCCTCGCGAGAGGCGCGGAACAGCTCGTGATACCACGCGGCGCCCTCCTCATTAAGGTTGCCGTCGGCATCGAGCAGACGACTCCACTGGATGGAGGTGCGATAGGTATCCAGGCCCAAGTCCTTCATAATGCGAAGGTCCTCTTGGTACTTAGCCATAAAGTCATTGCCGGCATAAGAGCCAACGCGGTTGTAGAACGAACTCAGATCCTGGATGGACCAGGTGTCCCACAGGTTCTCGAGCTTGCCGCCCTGGTTCCACTGACCCTCAGTCTGCGGGCCGGACATAGCGGCGCCAAAGAAGAAGTCACGGGGCAGCTGATACTGTGCCATCAAGTCCTCACTTTCGTGTTCTAGAGCTTCCGTTTGGAGACGGATTTGCTTTGGCAGGTTATCCGGCGCGGGCGCGCACCGGTTATCCAGATATCCAGCCCGCCAAAACAAATCCGTCCCCAAACGGTCGGCCCTGCCGGCGGCGGGGCTCCGTTCGTTGCCTACAACTATAGCGCTCTAATTTATTAAGTAAAGCGTCTTTTTCTTTTTTCTTTCTCGGACTTCTTATATAAAAGTAATATGGGTGCCTTGTTGGGGGTTATACTTACTTATGTATTCTTATATGAATTTATATATGTCAGAAAGGAGGTTCCATGATTCCCAAATACGAGGCGATAGCTGCAGATATCCGTCGAAGCATCGAGGATGGCGCTCTTAAACCGGGCGACAAGCTACCCACCGTCGTTGAGTTCTGCGAGCTCTATAGCGTTTCCAAAATCACTGTCAAGCGAGCTATCGAGCAGATCACCGAGGAGGGTCTTGTTACCAGCCGTCGCGGGTCGGGCACCTACGTTAAGGACACGGCAGGTCTTCCCAACCAGGCGTTTTTCCAGGGCAAAAACGACCGCGCCCAGGGTTTTTCGTATGAGCACCGCGGGGAGAAGGTAACCTCGGTGGTCTACGATTTCTCGATTGTCAATCCACCAGCGGACGTCGCAACTCAGCTGGGAATTGCCGATGACGACTTTGCCTATCACATCGTGCGCGTGCGCCAGGTCGACGAGAAGCCCATCGTCATCGAGTACACCTACATGCCTCTCGAGCTGATACCGGGCCTTAAAAAGAAGGACTTGTACGGATCGGTCTATAGCTTTATCCGCGAGCAATGCGGGCTGAAGATTTCGAGCTTCCACCGCACCATCCGTGCCGTGGCGGCAACCGAGGAAGAGGCCGAGCGCCTGGACACCAAGCCCGGCGCTCCCCTGCTCGAACTCAACCAGATTGGCTTTTTGGATAGCGGCAACGCCTTTGAGTACTCGATTTCGCGCAACGTCGGCGACCGCTTTGAGCTGCACAACGTAACGCTGGCATAGGTTTTTGTAGTCAGGCGGGCGCTCGTTATGACTCGATTAGAGTGGGCGGCCGCGCAACACCATGGGGGTATGAACATGTCCGATTTGATTAAACTGACGCCGATTTTCCACGAGAAGATCTGGGGCGGCCGTCAGCTCGAAACCGTATTTGGCTACGACATTCCCGAGGGTCCCATCGGTGAGTGTTGGGCTATCTCGGCCCACCCCAACGGCGACTGCCAGATTGCGGAGGGCCCGTATACCGGCCACACGCTGTCATGGCTGTGGGCCGAGCACCGCGAGCTCTTTGGCAACTGCGAGGGCAAGGAGTTCCCGCTGCTCATTAAGATCCTGGACGCCAAGGACGACCTTTCGATCCAGATTCATCCCAACGACGAGTATGCTGCCGAGCACGAGAACGGCAGCCTGGGCAAGACCGAGTGCTGGTATGTACTGGACTGCGAGCCCGGTGCCACGATCATCGTCGGCCAGCGCGCACACGACCGCGCCGAGGCCGCGCAGATGATCGAGGACGGCCGTTGGGACGAGATGCTCAACGTCCTGCCCATCCACAAAGGTGACTTTTTCCAGATCGACTCCGGCACCGTGCACGCCATCAAGACCGGCACGCTGATTTTGGAGACGCAGCAGTCGAGCGACGTGACGTATCGCCTGTACGACTACGACCGCCCCGGTACCGACGGCAAGCTGCGCCCGCTGCATATTGAGCAGAGCCTCGATTGCATCGATTTTGACGTTCAGGCTCCAACCGACGGCACGGTGACCGCGCCCGAGGTCGATGGCGTGACCGAGCTCGAGTCCAACCCCTGCTACACCGTCGATCGCGTGCGCGTCGACGGAAGCAAGACCCTCGACCAGCGCTGGCCCTTCATGTGCCTGTCGGTCATCGACGGCGAAGGCACCGTCTGCGGCGACCCCGTCCACAAAGGCAGCCACCTGCTGGCACCCAGTACCGTCAGCTCCATTGACCTCAAAGGCAAGATGGAACTGATCATCAGCCACCTCTAGGTCGCAACAACAACCAAAACGAAACAAGGGGCTCCCCCGTTCATCAACGGAGGAGCCCCTACTCGTATCTATATATCAGCTCACCCGGCTCTCCAGACCAAAAAGCGAACGAGCAGAGCGACGTTCGCAAGCAACGTTACCCAAGGACCTGGGCGGGCGTATAGGGCAACATCGATCGCGAGTTCCGCACGCAAAGGAGGCCACTTAATGTGGCCTCCGTCTTGCGCAGGACTGCCCGAGCAGGCGATGTTGCCCTATACGCCCGCCCAGGTCCGCCGGGATCACGACAGCTTGACGATCGGTGCAAAACCTTTCATTAGCTTTTTGGTCTGGCCGGTTTTTTCGAATTGGACCTCGATCATGTCTCCGGCGACCGAGATTACGGTGCCCGTGCCAAAGGTCTTGTGGCTCACGGTATCGCCCGCGGCAAAGTCCTGCGATGCGCTGGCGCGATCGACCTTGCGCTCCACCGTCGGCGACACCTTGGACGACGGCTTTTTAGCTCGCGGCGCGCCCGAGCCAAAGGTAGAAGCAACACGGCCGGCGTCGGGCGAAACCCCGCGATGGCGCTCGGTGCCATACGTGCTGCCGCCAAAGAAATCATCGAAGCTCGATCCGCCGCGCGAACCGGAACCGCCGGTCGAGCGCGTATGCGAGCCAAACACCTTGCCGCCATACATATCCGAGCCCATGCCCGAGCCAAAAGTGCCGTGACGGTCGCCGCGCTTCTCCCAGCCCGTGCCCTCAAAACCGGCGGAACCGATGCCGCTAAACTCGATATCCTCAAACGGAATCTCGTTGAGGAAGCGCGAGCGCGGATTGGCAGAGGTCGAGCCGTAGGTGCGACGCGTGGCCGCATAGGTCAGGAACAGGCGCTTACGGGCACGCGTGATGGCGACGTAGGCCAGGCGACGCTCCTCCTCGAGCTTGCCGGGATCATCGCTGCCGCCAAAGTCATGCACGTGTGGGAAGATGCCCTCCTCCATACCGGCCACGAACACCGCCGGGAACTCCAGGCCCTTGGCGGAGTGGATGGTCATCATGGTGATGGCATGCGTCTCGCCGGCAAGGGAATCCAAGTCGGAGCGAAGGGCCAGCCACTCCATGAGAGCAGGAAGCGCCTTACAGGTGAGCGGACCGTAGGTGCGCTCGATCTCGTCGGCATGCACGGCACCCGCCGGCATCTCCGCCGGCGCGGCATACGCGTTGCCCGCAATGGCGGCGGCCAGGGCATCCTGCGGCGAGAGCGCCGGGGCGGCTAGGCTATCGAGCGGATTGGAACCTGCGGCATCGCGCGCGCCAACGAGCGCCTCAAACGAGGACACAGGTGCGGACGGACCAGGCTCGGGCGCGGGCGCGCTTACCACGACGGGCTCGGGCTCGGCACTCGCAGGCACATCGGCGACACCGGCCGCGCGCAGCTCTTCCAAGCTCTCGAGCGTACCCTCGATATCCTCGTGCGTCTCCTCAAATTCGGCGGCAACGCCCAGGAATTCCTGGATATTCTCGGCACGGCTCTCGGATTCCATGGTGCCCTCGGCGCGAAACGCCTGCAGCAGGCCCGTCTTGTCGACAATCATCTCGACAACGTCCTTGAGCTCGCCGTCCATGCGACGACCCTCGCGCACCAGCGCCACAAAGCTCGACAGGCCATTGCGCACCTTCGCGCTAAACATGCCCGTCTCGGCGCACGCGATCTCGCAGGCTTGGAAGAACGAGCAACGGTTGTCGCGCGCCAGCTGCTCAATCTTTTGAATCGAGGTGGAGCCGATACCGCGACGCGGCGTGTTGATGACACGCTTGACGCTCATCTCGTCGGCCGGGTTCACGATCATCTTGAGGTAGGCCATGACGTCGCGGATCTCGGCGCGGTCGAAGAATCGCGTGCCGCCCACGATCTTGTAGGGCACGCCCGCGCGCAGGAACATATCTTCGAGAATACGCGACTGGGCGTTGGTGCGGTAGAACACGGCGATGTCATCGTAGCTCGTACCCTTGGAGTGCAGCTTTTCGATCTCGCCGGCAATCCAACGACCCTCGTCACGCTCGTCGCTCGCCTGAAAGGCCTGGATCTTCTCGCCATCGCCCTCGGCCGTAAACAGGCGCTTGTCCTTGCGCTGCGAGTTGTGGCGAACAACAGCATTGGCGGCGCTCAGGATGTGACCGGTGGAGCGATAGTTCTGCTCCAGTTTGACGGTCTTGCAGTTTTTAAAGTCCTTCTCAAAGTCCAGGATGTTGGTGATGTCGGCGCCGCGCCAGCTATAAATGGACTGGTCATCGTCGCCTACGACCATGAGGTTTTGGTACTTGGCGGCCAGCAGGTTGGCGATCTCGTACTGGACGTGGTTGGTGTCCTGATACTCGTCGACGCTAATGTAGCGGAAGCGCTCCTGATACTTGTCGAGCACCTCGGGGCGGGTACGCAGCAGCTCGAGCGTGCGCACGAGTAAGTCGTCAAAGTCCATCGCGTTGGCGGCGCGCAGGCGGCGCTCCAGCTCCAGATATACCTGCGCGGCTTTTTTGTCATTGGGGCTATCGGCGGATTTGAGCATGTCCTCGGGTCCGATCATGGCGTTTTTGGCCGAGCTGATTTTGCTGCGGATCATGTTGATGGGGAACTGCTTTTGCTCAATGCCGAGCGCTTGCATAATGTCACGCACCATGCGCTTTGAGTCATCGTCGTCATAGATGGTGAACTGACCGGTGTAGCCCAGCAGGTCGGCGTCCTCGCGCAGCATGCGCACGCACATGGCGTGGAAAGTGCACACCCACATGCCGCGGGTGCCGCTGGGGATGAGTGCCGCCAGACGCTCGCGCATCTCGGCCGCGGCCTTGTTGGTAAACGTGATGGCCAGGACCTGCCAGGGCTTAACGCCCAGGTCGCCGAGCATATGTGCGATGCGGAAGGTCAGGACGCGGGTCTTGCCCGAGCCGGCGCCGGCAAGGACCAGCAGCGGGCCCTCGGTGGTCAGGACCGCCTCGCGCTGGGCGGGGTTCAGGCTATCGATATCGACGAGCGGCTTGGCGGGTTTGGGCGCCGGAGCCGGGGCGTCGTAGATGTCGAGCGGAACGAGCTCGGGTTCCGGCGCGGCGGGGGCGGTGTACGCATCGAGCGGCACGGGTTCCGGCGCGGGCGACACGGGTACCGCAGTGTTCTTTTCCCAGGGCAGGGGCTGGGTCATGGGCGACTCCTCATCTGACGGACGGCGCGCCTTCGGGCGGCGCCATAGTTTGAGCCGTACCAGTATACCGAGCCGCGCGGACACCGACGCAAATCACACCACGACTCCGTTCGCCACCATCGGGCCCACCCCATCGCCCAAAAAAGAGGACGGCATAGACCTTTTGGTCATGCCGCCCTCTTTGAATGACAAGTCGTCGCTCTGGACGCCGTGCAGCGTCAACCAAGTTACAGGCCGAGCATGGGCTCCAGAACGAAGAAGTATGCGAGCACCACGATGCCCAGGATGATGCGGTAGACGCCGAAGCACTTGAAGTCGTGACGACGGACGAAGCCCATGAGCCACTTGATGGCGATGAGCGAAACCACAAAGGCTACGACGCAGCCCACACCCAAGATGGCGATCTCGTTAGCGCCGAAGGTACCGCCCTTGATAAAGTACTTGACCAGCTTGAGGGCGCTCGCGCCAAACATAACGGGGATGGCCAAGAAGAACGTGAACTTTGACGCCACCGAACGCGTGCAGCCCAAAAGCAGACCGCCGATGATGGTGGAACCGGAGCGAGACGTACCCGGCACCAGTGAAAGCACCTGGAAGCAGCCGATGCCCAGTGCAGTCTTCCAGCTCAGATCCTCGAGCGTGGTGATGGAGCCAAAGTCCAGGTCCTCGTCATCATCCCCATCCTCGACAACGGCCGCAGCAGGCGCCGCAAAGTGCGCACCGGCGGGACGTCCGCCCGCCACCACGGCGCGCGAACCAAACGAGCCTGCGACGGCCATTTCCTCGCGCTTGCTGGCACGCCAATTCTCGATCACGATAAACAGCACGCCGTACACGATGAGCGCCAGCGCCACGACGGGAGCGTTGTAGAAATGCTCCTCCATCCAGTCGTTGAGCGGCAGGCCGATCGCCGCGGCGGGAATACAGCCGAGCACGATCTTGCCCCACAGCACCCACGTATCGCGACGGCCTTCCTTGCCCTTGCTGGGCGAGAACGGATTGAGCTCATGGAAAAACAGCACGCAGACGGCCAAAATGGCGCCAAGCTGAATCACGACCAGGAACATATTCCAGAACGTCTCGCTCACGTTCATCTTGACGAACTCGTCCACCAAGATCATGTGACCCGTCGACGAAACGGGCAGCCATTCGGTGATGCCCTCGACCAGGCCCATGAAGGCAGATTTTAGAAGCTCGATAATATCCAAAGGGACCCCCTCATTAGACACCCGCCGGTAGATGTTCTGCGGACGATGCGGGCGATGTCCCATTATCAACCGTTGGCGGCGCGACCGCGCCTACCCTTACCAAAAAACTCGCCCGTTCACAGAATTGCGAGCGGTCAAACCGAAATCCTTGGGTATAACTGCAACAAGATAAAGTGTCCGGCGGCCAACGCGCCCGCGCCCGTCCGACGCACGAGCCCCGCGCCCGTGCGATAGACCAAGGAGGAAACCATGAACGAGGGCTACACCAAGGTATTTGTTTCACTCGACGGTACTGAGCAGCAGGATTTTGTGCTCGCACGCGCCATCAAGGTCGCCGCGAACAACGGCGCTAAGCTGATCATCGGCCACGTCATCGACTCCACCGCGCTCGAGAGCGCCGGTTCCTATCCGGTCGACCTGGTCAACGGCTTGGAGGAGGCCTTTAACAACTCCATCGCCAAGCAACTCGAGGAGGCCAAGGCCAATCCCGACATTCCCGAGGTCGAAGTAATGATTCGTACCGGCCGCATTCGTGAGACGCTCAAGGATGAGATGCTCGACGTGGTCAAGCCCGATCTGGTGCTCTGCGGCGCCCGCGGCCTGTCCTCAATTAAGTACGCGCTACTGGGCTCGATTTCGACGTTCCTGCTGCGCAATACGGACTGCGACATTTTGGTCGTGAAGTAGGTTCCTTCCCGCCGGCGCAAGGCCTGCGGGGTTATCACGCCGACGTCCTCGCCGCTTCGCGGCTGCGGGATGTCGGCTTAGATAACCCCTCCCGGCCTTGCACCTTCGTCACCGTACTTCAGCGAGTTAGCTGATAGAAAAACGGCGTGCCGCCCCGTTTAGGACGGCACGTTTTTGTTTGGGTGGGCGTCTGCCGCGTGCGTTACTCGAAATATTGAAACTTATTCGTTGAAAACGCGAATGTTACGGCAAAGCCTTCGCCGGGATCGGATGCTGCGGTGACGTCGATGCCCATCTTGGAGCACAGGCGCGCCACCAGGTAGAGGCCGATGCCCGTTGCGCGCTTGGTGGCGCGGCCGTTGTCGCCGGTAAAGCCCTTCTCGAACACGCGCGGCAGGTCGGCCGCGCTCACGCCGCAGCCGTTGTCCGCGACGGTGAGCTCGATACGTTCGCTCGCCAAGCCCTCGTCCAGCAATGCGCCCGAAAACACGATCTTCGCGCCGTCCTCGCACGCATATTTAATGCTGTTCTGAATGAGCTGACCTAAGATGAACTCCAGCCACTTCTCGTCGGTAAAGACCTCGAAGTCGAGGTTTTCGCACACCGGAGCCACGTGCGCTGCAATGAGTTCGCGCGCGTTGGCCTTAATCGCACCCGTTACCAAGGTCTTGAGATCCCAGCAGCGAATCAGGTAATCGCGCTCCACGACTTCCGAGCGCGCATAGTACAGCGCTTGGTCGATATAGCGCTCCACGCGAGCCAGCTCGCGACCCAGGTCATCCACACGCGACAGGTCGTCTTCGCTGCCGTCCAGGTTTTCAAGAATCAGATGGGCTGCCGCCAGGGGCAACTTGGCCTCGTGGACCCAGCTTTCGATATAGTCGCGATAGTCGTCGGTTTGACGTCGCCCTTCCGCTACCTCATCGCAAGCCGCCTTGCCCACGCGGCGCAGGACTTCGTATTCGAGCTCGCCCTCGGCATAGGTCGGACACTGCACCATCTCCTGCACCCACGCAGGGCTTTCCAGCTCCTCGGCCGCGCGCTCCAGCTGGTGCAAAAATCGACGGCGGCGCGCGTACTCGATCACGATGCCGAGCATGCCAAAGATAAAGGACACGCCGACCGCCACGACCACGATGGAAGCGGGTGCCCCGGCGACCGTCAGCACAAAGCAACTCAACAGCACGCCGCACGTCCACACGGCGACGGGAAGCAGCGCATCTTTAAAGAACTTGGCAAACGACATAACCGGCACCTAGACCGAGTAACCCTGACCGCGATGCGTGGTCAGATACCCCTTGACGCCGATTTTTTCGAGCGTGGTGCGCAGACGGTTGATGTTGACAGTGAGCGTGTTGTCGTCCACAAAGGCATCGGAGTCCCACAGGTCCTGCATGATGGCCGAGCGCGAGACGATCTTGCCCGCGCGGCTCAGGAGCAGCGAGAGAATGCGCAGCTCATTTTTGGTGAGCTCGGTGCTGTCACCGGTCGCCGTGTTGGTGACCATAGAACGGGCGAGGTCGAGCTCCAGCCCCTTGTGGACGAGCGTGCTGCGCTCGCCCGCCGCCGCGGTGCGACGCAGCAAGGCATTGATGCGCGCCACGAGCACGCGCGCGCTATAGGGCTTGGGAACGAAGTCGTCCGCGCCGAGCGTCATGGCCATGACCTCGTCGATCTCGGTCGTGCGCGACGTGAGGACGATGATGGGAACCTCGGATTCGCGGCGAACTTCGTGGCAGATATGCTGGCCGTCTTTGACGGGAAGCGTCAGGTCGAGCAGTACCAAGTCGGGTGCAGCGGCCAGGATGTCACGCGAGACATGCTCGAACGATTCGCAGGCCTCGACCTCAAAACCGGCACGGGCAAGGATATCGGCAAGCTCGCGACGAATGGGCTCGTCGTCCTCAACGATATAGATCAGCACCATGGATTCTGCTCCCCTCTTGGTTGTCTTGCCACCATTATGGCTGCGAAACTGCAGGTGTGCGCCACGCACGTCGCCAAGGTGACAGAACTGTTCGCGAGCGGGGGCGTTTTGTCCGCCTCGCACTCGCAGCGGTGGCGGGGACCAAAATGATTCTTTAATCCCCATTACAGTTTGAGTCGTCCGAAAGGGCGGCTCTTTTCCGTTGCACGGTTATACGATTGAGCCGTACCGGTGGTCGCTGGCCGACCGCCCCGGACGGCCGTCAG
>CALDCF010000056.1 GCA_937937635.1 uncultured Collinsella sp. | reverse complement strand
GCAGCGTAGGTGGGGTCGTCTGCCGGCGTCGGCTTCGGTGCCTGGTCGAGCATGGCTCGGATGGCGGCAACAGCGTCCTCGCGCTTGACTTCCCATACGCGATGCGTAATGCCGGTGGGGTCGGTGACGGCATAAAGCGACGCTCCTTCTTTGGCGGCGCCAAGGATGATATCCATGACGGGCGAGGCTTCGTAGGCGAGCGTTACAGGGCGGGGCTGCACCTTAAGCTCGGCGATCGTGCGCGCGGCGGCGAGTGCGTCGACGCTCTCGGCGGCAGCCTCGTCGCTACCCGTCAGTACGTTAACCGGGCAGATCGCCACGACACCCGTCACGCGTCCCGGCTCGCCCGAGCATTCGTACACGTAATACGCCGCACCCGGGTCCTTGAGCATCAGGCCATCGGCAAGGGCTCCGCGCAGAGCATCGTTGCCGCTCAGGATGCTGCCCATCGCAGGCAGCGCCTCGAGTACGCGGTCCTGAGCCGGGCGGATGCAGGGAAACGGAAGTGCTTTCATGGGCGGTCCTAACGCACGAGTCGGTTTGTTCGCGGCTTATTATGCCCCAACTTGGCCGCTCGCGTCCCAGAGCACGTTATCGGCGAGCGCGATTAGCACCTGCTGACAACGAACGATATCGGCATGGGGCACATATTCGTTGGGCTTGTGTGCGAGCGCGAGCGACCCGGGACCGTAGCTCATGCAATTGCGGTTGCCTGTCTTGCCGGCAATGACGGCGGTGTCGGTGTAGCCGGTAAAGAAGCCGACGGTCGTGTCCGCGTCCGTCACGTCATCGGCGGCACGCTTGAGCGCTGCTAGAAGGGGAGAGTTCGGGTCGCGCTCGATGGCGGGGCGGTCGCCCGTCACGGTGTAGCTGCCATGGCAACCGGGAACGGCGGCTTCGGCGACGGCGATGGCCTGCTCTACCATGCGCGTCGCGGCGGCCGTATCGGTCGGCGGGGTCAGACGCATGTCGACCCAGACTTTGGCGCGGTCGGGCACGACATAGGGGCGGTAGCCGCCCTCGATCTGTCCAAACGTGATGGTCGATGGCCCCAGCTCATCGTGTACGGGCAGCGCCATGAACGCGCGGCGTAACGCGCAGACGACCTCGGCCATGGCGGCGACGGCATCCGCGCCCTTCCAGGGCTGGCTCGCATGCGCCGTCACGCCAGCCATTTCAATCTCGAACCACGTGCGCCCCTTGTGCGCCACCTGAATCTGTTCGTCGGTGGGTTCGGTATCCAGCACCCATTCGCGCGAACCGACCCAGCCGGCATCAATGGCCGCCTCGGAGCCGCGCATAAAGTCTTCCTCGTCGACCGAGCAGATGAGCGAAAAGCCGCGGCGGGGCAGC
>CALDCF010000055.1 GCA_937937635.1 uncultured Collinsella sp. | reverse complement strand
GGCTATGAGAATGCGGATCCTAACATGGACAAACTTCCATGTTAGGATCCGCATTCTCATAGCCACACTTCATGCAGCGGTTGCGGTTGTGGTTCACCGAACCGTAGCCCATATTGAAGCGGTCCATCATATCGACCACGCGCATGATGGCAGAAGGATTGTGGGTGGCATCGCCATCGACCTCGACGTAGAAGATATGACCACCACGCGTGAGGTCGTGGTACGGAGCCTCCACCTCGGCCTTGTGAAGCGCTGAGCACTTGTAATAGACGGGGACATGGTTGGAGTTGGTGTAATACTCGCGGTCGGTGATACCAGGCAGGATGCCAAACTCCTTGCGGTCGCGCTTGGTGAACTTGCCACTCAGACCCTCGGCAGGCGTAGCAAGGATGGAGTAGTTGTGGTGATACTTCTCAGAGAACTCGTTGGCACGGTCGCGCATGTGGGTCACGATCCGTAGTCCCAACTTCTGTGCCTCCTCGCTCTCGCCATGATGATGACCGGTGAGGGCCACAAGACATTCGGCCAGTCCGATGAAGCCGATACCAAGCGTGCCCTGGTTGATAACCCGCTCAATGGTGTCCTCCGGCTTGAGCTGCTCTGCTCCGATCCAGAGATACTTCATGAGCATGGGGAACTGCTTGGCCAAGGCAGTGGCCTGGAACTGGAGGCGGTCGTCGAGCTGATGAGCCGCCACATCGAGCATTTCGTCGAGCTTCTCAAAGAACTTGTCCACGCGCTCCTGCTGGTCCTCAATACCCATACACTCGATGGCGAGCTTCACGATATTGATAGTGGAGAAACTGAGGTTGCCACGTCCTACACTCGTCTTCGGTCCGAATCGATTCTCGAAGACACGGGTGCGGCATCCCATCGTGGCGATCTCCCAACGCGCACGGTCGGGATCGTCAGCACGCCAGTTCTCATTCTGGTTGAAGGTGGCATCGAGGTTGAGGAAATTGGGGAAGAAGCGGCGCGCCGTCACCTTGCAAGCGAGCTTGTAGAGGTCATAATTAGGATCCTCCGGCAGATAGTTGACGCCTCTCTTCTTCTTCCAGATCTGGATGGGGAAGATGGCCGTCTCGCCATCGCCCACGCCCTGATAGGTCGATTTGAGTATCTCGCGCATCACACAACGGCCTTCGGCAGAAGTGTCGGTGCCATAATTGATGGAGGAGAAGACGACCTGGTTGCCACCACGGGAGTGGATCGTATTCATATTGTGGATGAACGCCTCCATGGCCTGGTGGACGCGGCCCACGGTCTTGTTGATGGCAAACTGGCGCAAGCGCTCGTCGCCATCGAGACCATCGAGCGGAGCCTCCAGATAGTCCTTGATCTCTGCCGTGCGGAGATCATCGAGACTGCGACCCTCAAACTGCTCCAGCGACCTCACTTCCTCCTCGTAGGTATAGCGCACATAGGGAGCGAGATAGAAGTCGAAAGCCGGAATGGCCTGACCTCCGTGCATCTCGTTCTGACAAGTCTCCAGGGAGATGCAAGCCAGTACGGCTGCCGTCTCGATGCGCTTGGCCGGACGGGAAGATCCGTGACCTGCCGTGAATCCGTTGCGCAGGATGACGTCGAGCGGATGCTGCACACAGGTGAGCGACTTGGTGGGATAATAGTCCTTGTCGTGGATGTGGAGATAGTTGTGCTCCACAGCCAGACGCGCATCCTCAGAGAGCAGGTAGTCGTCCACGAACGGCTTGGTGGTCTCGGAGGCAAACTTCATCATCATGCCAGCCGGCGTGTCGGCATTCATGTTGGCATTCTCGCGAGTGATGTCGTTCTTCTTTGCATTGACAATGCTCATGAAAATATCGCGGGTCTTAGCCTTACGGGCTACCGAGCGCTTGTTGCGATAGGAGATATACTCACGGGCCACGTCCTTGCGCGAACTCTTCATCAGCTCACGCTCTACCTGGTCCTGGATCTCCTCCACGCCCATCTGCTCCTTGCCGCGTGCAGCGACACGGGTGCTGATACGTGCCACCAACTGCTCGTCCTCACCCTTTTCGGTATGGATCATCGCTTTGCGGATAGCGGCCTGTATCTTTTCCTCGTTGAATCCCACGACACGACCGTCGCGTTTCACCACTGTTAGTATCATTCTTTTAAAGTCATTTATAAACGGCAATGCGTAAAACGCTATGCCTTAGTGGGTTGTTATTATAGGGGGTATTTGCCCCTCATTTCTTGCTCGACAAAGGTATAAAAATATATTGGAGAGTTAACCATTTCGGACAACTTTTTGACTGTTAAAGTATGTTTCATCGCTGGTTTACAGGTGGTTATCAAAGACAAACGGAAAACTTTACACTTTAATGAAGAATAGCGGTTATCTGTTTATAATTTTTACAACAGCTTCTATAGGGCACCATTACATTTCTTACTTTCGACTATGAAACCAGACTGTCTTCTCTCATCAAAATTCACCATAGGACAGGACAAAGGAGAGCTAAGGAGAAAGCGTTTGATTACATTGTGTGCGGACACTTGTTGTTGACTTAAGTCAAAAATACGAGAAAAAAATCAATTTTCACCCTCATATATTTCTCTTGTTTCAAGAAACTGCGTACCTTTGCAACTGTAAAAACAAGAGCATTAGTTTAGGTTAGTCATTATATTTCGGTTTTAGTTATTTTGGTAGATTGATTGTTTCAGTTTTATAGGTTAGTTATTTGGTAGATTGATTGTATTCTAAGAAAGGAGGACATGGGCTTGCGAAAGTCCATTCATTCGACAAAAGGTAACAAAGCACGATAGCGCGTCATTCCAGTTTTGGGGTGGCGCGTTTTCTATGTTGTATCATACGTTGATCATAAATACAGACCTGGCCACCATCATATATACGTGGGTATATACCTAAATAGAGAGAGACTCCTGGTAAGTACTAAAGGAGGAAGAGATTCCGCAAGCATGTAGAAAAGCGCATGCCTTCATGCCCATCAGGGATGGCGTGTATATATATAATGAGAAGAGCCTCCAAGCATAATGCTCGAAGGCTCTCCTGTTGAAAGGGGGCGGCCACCTACTCTCCCGCATTGCATTGCAGTACCATCGGCGCAGGCGGGCTTAACTTCTCTGTTCGGAATGGGAAGAGGTGGGACCCCGCCGCCATAGCCACCTGATAAATGGGTTATGACAAATCGCGACAAGCAAAACATAGCTCCCAACCACACGGCAAAAGCCGTGCAAGCCGAAGGTATGCGCTCCCTAAAGGAGCGAAAGTTTCGGGCAATTAGTAGCGCTCGGCTTTGGCGTCGCCGCCTTTACACCTGCGCCCTATCAACGTCATCGTCTCTGACGACCCTCAAAAAGGAGCTCTCATCTTGCGGCGGGCTTCGCGCTTAGATGCTTTCAGCGCTTATCCACTCCAGACGCGGATACCCGGCGGTGCGCCTGGCGGCACAACCGGTAAACCGGAGGTCTGTCCACCACGGTCCTCTCGTACTAGTGGCGGCACCACGCAAAACTCCAACGCCCACGATAGATAGAGA
>CALDCF010000054.1 GCA_937937635.1 uncultured Collinsella sp. | reverse complement strand
AGCTGTGGGAACGGCCTATTCACTCAATGTGTTCGGCTGAGATCGGAAATCAACCAAGCGCACACACGTACTCACTCTTGGCCACATTCGTCGTCATCACAAATAATGACAGTCACAGGCCAGCCCTGAATTAAGCATCAGCGGAGCTTCAGCGTTGCGTCAGTTCTCCCCGGCATCGTCTCCCAAGCAAAACGCTTCAACCGCCTTCTGCCCGAACACCATGCAAACAATCTTACCGAGAACAGCCCTCAGCAGCATTACCGCCTCTGCAACAAACGGCGCATTCATTTCCTCATAGTTCATCTTGCGAAAAATCAGGTAAATCAACAGGTATGCAACGCCGATTATTTGAATCACGAGAGCGGCATTAATGCTATTGGCATACGGCAAGTTACCCAAGCAGAAATGCAACAGGTTGCCCAGGGCCAGACCATTGAATCCGCACTCAAAGAAAAGACCGTATGCCGGGTCGAAGCAAATCCCAAAGAACATGTATATCAAGTCAAAGACAAAAAGGCAGGCAGAGACCTTTACCATTAGGTCCAAAGTTTTATCAGGCCATATGAACGCAATGGCATAGCAAATCGAAGTCATCGTGACATTTATGGCAGTATGCTGAGTTGGCGCCAAACAAAGAGAAATCAAATCGAGCAGAACAATCGACACCACAAAAGTCCAATTCCATGGACTAAAGAATGACATTCGTGAACGCAGAGGATGCTCGTCCTTAACATGCGTTCCTAAAATAACTCCGAGATACGCGATGTGAGGCTTTGTGAATTGGACCGATTTACCCTCGCGCTTTCTGACCATGTTAGATCTAACCGTATCAGACGCCTCTAAACTCCAAGTAATGTAAACAAAAGTGCAGCCAAATAGCATGCAAGACAATGCTAGAGAGGCGGCAAGAGGAAGATAGCCCTGAGCAATAAAGGGAATGTACCTAACGTTAAATAAACGGAGAAACTCGACGGTTCGCAGTAAGCCAATAGCATCGGGATCAAAAGCCAGAAGCCCAGATAGAAAACGCAGCGGATATCCCAAGGTCACTAAGACCATCGTAGGCAAGCTCATTTTTCGAAGAGCTCTGACTCGCGCCGAGTTGAATGCAATTCCCTTTATAACCTCGCTCGCCTTCGCTGGAATGTTGTCCCCAAAGCATGCCGTGAGCAATTCGTTCCATCCGACTTCCCCCTTGCCGCGAGCAACCTCATATAAACTTGCCACCAAAAATACCAATGCATAAAACACCAGCAATATAAGGGCCAGATATGGGTCTCCAGTTCCACCCGAGTTGGAGGCAATGGTGCAGCAGACAAGACCCGCAACTAGCGCTTTGGCAAAGACGACCAGGCAGCCGATGCGAATAGTTCTGGTTTTGCTATTACCAAGAAGCGGGAGCCTGTTTCTCCCCTCACTTCTTGGGTTACTCCCATCTTGGTCAATTCCCCTAATGTCATTGATTAGATAACGCGCTTGATAGCCACAAAGGTCGACGACCAGCCAAAGAAGGAAAAATCGAAAAACCCATTCTCCCACCGAATATCCTGGTTCAAACAGGGCGGTTCCCAAGGCGGCACCACCTAAATAAAAGAATGTTTTCATCGCGTCGCGCGGACGCGTGTAGACCAATCTTGCAAATTTACCCCTAAATTGCGCGAAATACTTTTTTGGTTGCTGCGCAAGCGGAACTGTGCCATCTCCCTCTCCAACACCCTTGCTCGCACCCCTGTCATGTAACCGACGGATTGATGTATAGAGCTCTCTGCTGTAGTCCGTACCGACAAAAAAGCCGTACAGCAAATACGACAATGCAGAGAAAACCACGATAGGGAGAAACAGGAATACCCACTTATTATTGACAGTCAGAAGGAGCATTCCCGAAAGCAGCAGGCAGCCGATAACAAGAAAAACCAATGCGCAAGCAAAATGAACGTAGTGCCTACGAGCGCCCTGATTGGTAAGATGGCGCACATTCGATGTGATAAGCCGCGATGACAGCACATTCCAGCCAGGAGTAAAGTCTCCCAGCCCGCTATGTGTCAGTAAAGTAATATTGCGCTCAATCTCTTCCATATAGTGATAGCGAAACATGCGCTCGATACCGATGCTCGAGCAATAAAAACCCGCCACCAAAATGATGCAAGCTGCGATAAAGGCGATCCCTTCGTTTTTGAAAGGGATATCATTTTGACCACTTGAACCAAAACCGCTGGCAACGGAATACAGTATCGCAAGCGCAGCGATGCAGGCAACTAGCGCTTGGACAATATGATCAAGCGAGACGCGCTGATCTTCTCGGGCTTGCTCAAGCTCGAAATACAATCTCTGGAGCTTTTCATCCCGGTTAGTATCGGGGATATCATTCTGAAGCATTGTGATCCCAATATTTGTCAGGTCAATAAAATGAACCGGGATAGTTAATTAACGTCATGCTCCAGACACTGAACGTCGAGTAAATAATACCCCCATGCGCGTGCAGCAGAACCATTGTTTATTAGTTTTTTGTCAAACGGTGGTGACGCATAGTTCCATTCGCAAATTGACAACCGCGTAGCGGAACACGGCCCGCGCCCCGTCATATGATTTCTAGCGGCTAAACAACAAATCGCCGACGAAAGGGGCACGGGCCGCGTCTGCGAACATCGCATCGGTAGACGAGGGGTCGCTCAACGCGCCGCTCGACGAGGAGGCGTCCGAGCCCGTCGGGACCGAGCGCTACGAGAGGGCGGCAGGCCGGGATGCCTACCACGGCGGCTAGTACGCGAGATGGCTCGTCACGGGCGCCGGGGAAGTCGATCTCAGCGTGCCGAGGCTCTTCGGAGCGGACGCGAGGACGGTTGCGCGACGGGTTCGTCGAGACGCTGGCCTACACGGAATTCCCACCCGAACACTGGCGCCGGATCAGGACGAACAACGGGATCGAGCACATCAGTCGCGAGATCAGAAGGAGGACGCGGGTCGTCGGGACCTTCCCGGACGGCAACTCGGCCCTCTTGCTGGTGGCGACGAGGCTGAAACACATAGTGGAGCACGAGCGGGGCAAGAGGAGGTACCTGGACATGTCAAAGCTGGAGAAGATGGACGAGCTGAAGGGGAAGGCGGAGGGCCAGAAGAGGACGGGGCCGAGGATGGCTAAATCAATTTGCGAAAAAATCTTGACGGTACCTTTCCTTAAACGTCAGTCTTTAAATGACAGGCTTATTTAAGGCCATTTATATCCAGCATGCCGCCATAAAAGAAAGAACGCCAGGGTGAAAGCCCATCCCGGCGCCCATAAAAATACATCCAATGATGATGTAAAGCTTATCCACTAATAAAATCTGACATGGGACAACATCTAAGGCAAATGCCACATTCGCGACATTTGTCACCATCAACAATAGGAACAACATACCCATGTTTGTCGCATGTAGGTTCAATGGCGTTGAACGGGCACGCCGCTCCACAACACAAACAACCGCAGCAGAGAGAGCTTTCTATTACTACCTCCACAGTCTGCTTATATTCCATTATCCCTTCCTCACGATTCTCTTAATTGAACCATAAAGACCAGAAGGCAGTATCTGTTTTGCAAGACGTTTAAAAGTCAACCTTGGCTTAAGGGTAGTATCAAACAACGCCTCAAGATCTCCATAAGACCTATGGTTGGCAATCGCGCAAAGCAGATCGTCCCTCGATGTTGGCCTAACTGTCGGGCTATTCAAATTATGGTTTTCTCTAGAGGCAAGCTGTATATTGGAAACAACATATTTGCATTCCCTAGAAGAATACTGCTTGAAAAACTGCACCCCCTTCAAGCTGTTAACCAAGAGCAGGGAAACACCATTCGGGTCGTAAAAATCAGGATGAGCAGACTCAATACCCCAGTAATCTCCTATCGTAAAGTCAGTTACACGCTCGCGCTTGGAAAACGGGCATTTATAGCATGACTCTCTGTACGGCTCTCCCCTGAGAAAGGCTGCATAATATGGATCATTATCGCCCGGCTCACATACCTCTATTTTTTTACCGTTCCTGTAGTAGTAGTAGTAGAGACCCCAGCCTTTTTTCTTCGTACGAAAACGAAATGAATGGATTCCGTCATCCGCTTTTTGCTTACGCGCCAACCAGAGCTGATGAGCCCGAAATAGCTCATTATTAGGGGCACCATGACAGATAAGGTCGCAGAGCAGCAATCGCTTAAAAAAAGAATCTGAATGCAACTTCAACTGAACGTACGCCAACACGGCAGCGCACTGACACGGAAGCCCGACAAACATAACAAGCCGGTCTGATTTCAAGCACTCAACCACGGAATCAAATATGCAAGAGATGTCACTTTGAACATAGGCGCTGCCCTGCAAACTAGCAAGCTCCTGAAGCGTTTCTGCCTTTTCATGAGCGACAAATCCTCCATCCTGCATTTTTGCCCCAAAGACGATACCGCCCATTGCAATAATCGGTCGAGCCAGGACAGAGAAAGCTCCTCCAGAAGCGGCGCGCTGAAGTGATACTTCATCCCTATCTTTAATAGCATAAACAGCAAGGGGCTCATGAAATTCCATTAACTACCTCCTAGATACTTTCAAAAAGACTGCCGATAAGAGCGTAGAGATTCTAGATCTGTACAACATAAAAGTACCGAATATAGAGAATACGAGGCTCAAAGCATTTAAATCAAATGACCCAGAGAAATAAGCTGCAGAACAGACAATCAAAAGCACTGCTGGAAGAAGGAACGAACGAAGCTCAACAGAAATCCCAATTCTCTTTTCAAGAATTGCGCATCGAATGACAATGTTCAATATGAAAGAAATTAAAACCGATAAATTTGCGCCAAAGCAGTCAAAATATTCAGTTAAGGGATATACGAGAATGCCATTCGCAATACATGAAATGACCATCGATACGCCAATAGTCTTTGTATCCTTGATGACATAAAAAATGTTTCCAATGAATGTAGAGACCGCACTCACAACCGCAACCCAAAGAAACGAAGGCACGACAGAATATGCAGCTGAATATGACGAACCCACAAGGATAGGAAATGCGAGAGAGATCACCGGAAGAAGAACAGCTGTGCTCGACAAAAGAAATCCGGTGTATTGTGAAATTGCACGAGAATAAAATGAAGCGGGCTTAATTTCACTCGTAAAAGCGACATCCTGCCAGGCAAGTGTAAAACAAGTCGTCGCCAATGCAACCGTCGATCCAAATTTTGAACCAATCGCAAAGACGCCATTTGCCGAAAGTGAAAGCACCGTCGATACTGCAACGCGACTCAAACTTGTAAGAAACCAGTAAGCAACAGAGTTAATACCCAACGGGGCAGAATAAATGAACAAATCACGCACTTGGTTTGAATCTGGTTTATGAATATGATTCCACATTTCCATACGGCAAAATAGATACACGCATTGAATCGTAAAACCCGCTGCGTACGAAATATATAAAGATTCATAACCCAAATGAAGGAGCAGAATCAAAAATAGGTTCAGGCCCACATTGAGCAAAGTGCAAAGGACACCCGAAATGGCAAAATCAACATTATTCCCCTTGCCTCTGGCAATACCGGAAAACATTGACTGGCAGTTAGTTGTCACTCCATAAATCAAAATCAAACCGAGCGACGGGATATCAATGAACAGAGAGAGGCCGAGCGCAATTAATATGTACAAGATGGTAGAAACAGCAAAAATAACCCAACCAGATGCAATTACTTTCCAGGGCGCCTCGCCCTCTAGATCGTCACGCATCATACGCATGACACTTGACCAGATATCACAGTACAAAAACGAGGTCAGTAGAGTGGCGTATGTAATCGACAAGTCATAGTAGCCATAGTCCTGAGTTGGAAGCACATTTGTGTAGAGAGGAATTAGCAATAGGGTAATTATTTTACTCATCGAGCTACCCACAAAAAAGATACCGGTCGATTTTGCAAACGAAAGGAATCCAGAACTCTTGCTATTAACTAAGGTATCTCCCAAATCTACAACGCCTCCTCAAGGAATGCGATGCTCTTTTTCCGCATCTCATCCAATTTCTCGGTAGCATACTCGAAGTCAATTTGGCGCTCATACATGGCAATGTCCTGTTGTGAAGCCAACATCCGATCCTCCGTGCCAGTCAGCGCAAGAACACTCGCAATGCGAGTGCTAAAGCGTTCAGGTGCAATGGCGGTAAACGGAACTCCAAAATTCAAAGAATACGCTGTCGCATGAAAAGAGTCGGTAATCACATATGAAGCATTGAGAAATAGACCAACAAACTCCTCAACAGACGGGGCGATGAGTGTCTTGGCAGATTTCATGACATCATAAATGCCGTATGAGATTTTAACTACATTCAAACCATACTTCTTTGCGACCGCCTCGACGTAGTCAACGAATGCCTTGCTCTTGTTAAGTTGATATACAAGTAAATAAGGGCCATCAATTCCCTCGGGCATCTTGGCAATGGATTCCCAATCATGCTTATTAAGCATGAGGGTTGGGTCCAAGACCAGCTGCGCATCGCTGAATCCTAAATCATTTAAAATCCCAATTCCAGATGATTCACGCATGGAAATAGCCTTGTATTGCGATAAAGCCTCCTTCATCAAAGGCTTCTCCCAATCATCAACTTCATTTCTTCCGATGCTTGCGGCAAAAGAAATACGCGGTTTCCCCTCCGGTGCAAACGTAAGATAGAAAGGCTTTTCGAAGCCATTGTTCCAAACACTATTCCAAACCTGATCAGAACCGGTGCAATATACATCCGCTACAGGGGGATAAAGTTCGAGCTCATCGGCAGAGCGATACATACGCTTAGAAAGGTGAAGATACTTAGACCTAAAATCATCAAACGGTTTCCTTTGACGCTTAACGATCGCACCCATAGGAACAGAGAGCAAACGCTTCAACCAAGGAGCCCTATCCCAAACACCTTGAAACTTCTGCATTCTTCTACCCATAAATGCTTTCTCAACTGCATAATCAGGCAGATTATCTGCTCGATAGTAATCAATAACCTCAACTTCCCATCCGAGCGATTCAAATAGTTTTTGAGTCGCAAAGGTTTGCAAGCAGGACCCGTAATTTGAAACGGTGTGCAGGGTAATCAAAGCAACTTTTGACATAAATTATCCTTTCTTAGCAAGATAAACAGCTTTGTAAACAGGCCTCGCAAAACAATATGTAATAGCCTGTATTTTTTTGAAGCCAGGAATATCCTCATTCCGGATAACGCTTCCGAGAAAACGTTTTGGCTCCTTTAGAACAACATTTGCGATTTCATTCGGCATTTCGAGGTCTCTTACGGCAAACGCATTGTAAACAGCGACCTGAGAAAAAAAGCATGAAGTCTCAGCGACATTAATCAAAGCAGGCACATGCCTGCGAATATATTCGAGCTGTTCATGGGATGCCTCGATTGGAAACACGTTAACACGAGAACTTCTCGATATACTTCCTTCTCTATGCCGATAGTAATATAACGGCCTATCCTCATAATAAGAACAATTTGATCTTAAAATTAAGCGATAGCACATGAATTGATCTTCGGAGTTCTTGCCTTCCGGAAACGTCAGGCCTTTAAATAAGCTGGCAAGAAATAACTTTCCGTTCATTGACATATCAAAGGAACGGTACGAGTTTAGAGCTCGAGCAGCCTCAATCGGCCCAAGGCGTTTACTTGTAAAAGCCGGACGATTTTCATGGCTAGACTGTCCACCGCAATCGATATATCGCCCAGAAATGGAAATATCGGCATTAAACTCATTGGCATTTGAATACATAACAGATAAATAGTCGGAATCAATGTAGTCATCTGAATCAACAAAAGCGATATACATACCATTCGCCGCAGCAACTCCAGTATTGCGCGCGCCAGCAAGACCCCTATTCGCTTGGTCAATAATCCGAATACGCGAATCCTTTTTCGCATAATCAGCAAGAATCTCTCGCGATCTGTCCGTAGAACCATCGTTCACCGCTATTACTTCAAAATCGGCATAGCTTTGCGCAAGAACACTATCTAAACAATCAGGCAAATAATCCTCAACGTTATAGACAGGGATTATCAAACTTATATTAGGAGATCTCATAAGGAGCCTTTCATTAATATGGAGTGATATGGGACGACGTTATTGCCATTCCACATCCCGATTGTGATAGCGATATACACGATATATAGAACAACAATCACCAACTGAATCAGGAACTTCAATTTGATATTCGATATCGAATCGATTGCCAGAGGCAAAAGAATTACAGAAGGCAGAGAAAAAACCCAGCGCAAACGCTGAGAAAGCGGAATCAGACCGGATAAGATTGCAATTGATGTCGCAACAAGCTGGCACCAGAGAAGAATACGATAGCGTTCGGAATAAGCACCGCCATACAGCTTAGGCACAATCGCGGAAAATAATAGGACCACGACATTCAACGCGATAACGACATTCCCACTTTCGCCCGTATCAAAGATGGATCCGATATAGCCAGCGTATTGAGTTTTGGCAATGATGGTATTAACGAAAGATGCAATGGGGACCTTAAGAAGCAAAAATCCCGACACCAAAACCAAACAAATGCATGGAGTAATTTTAAGACGCGGAAAATAGTATGCAGCGATAAATACAAGCGAACTTGAGTGAAACGTGCTCGCTATCGCAACGCAGACCGCAAATTTAACCGGATCTCTCTCCTCTATATAACGAAGCGAAAACAACAAAATGGAAACCGCAAGCATCTGCCTCATGGCGTTCATGTAGATAAACAAATAAGACATCCCAAATAGGAGGAAGACGGAGAATACGGGATGAGAAGATTCACGCATAATGGCAGCATATGTCAACGCGAAAAATGCTACAGAACATACCAGGAATACGGGCAGAGGGTTATCTGTAAAACGAGCGACAAGGTAATTGAGGGCGTAATAGCCGATTTCCATTTCCTGGAACCCTAAACCCGAACGCACACGATAGAAGTAAGGCACGTAAGTATAAAAATAATCTTGCCCAACACCATAACGAAAGCCAGTAAGAATAATGAAAACAAGTGCGGAGGCGACAACGCCCCAGCGCGAATAATCTCGTCCGTCGCGGGCAGAGATTGCAGACTGGGATGTCGCCGCCACTGAGTTCAAAGGTCTCTGAGCTAGTAGCATAAAACCAACCGCAAGCAGAAGGCTAATCCAGTATGGAGCCAATAGACTCAAACCTCCCTGTAGCAGCAGCCAAATAAAAATCCGTCATCTTTTTCGTGTTATCCCTAAAATCAAAACCGTGAATAGCGGCGCAATCTGCATAGGCTCTACGATTGATGCACGATGATGCGCCAACGATTTGTTGTGCCCAGGCATCGGGACCAGCATTCAAATCTAAAAACTCTGTAATATCAGAAATGACAACTTCTTTCGTAATCTCAGAGGAAAAATAGCTCGGCAAACCGCTGCATTGCGCCTCAATTCCCACCAAGGGAAGACCCTCGAACAGGGAGGGCAAAACAAATGCATCCATAGCTGAATAGTAGGCCTGGGGCTCATCAGTAACAGATTGAAAGATAACCTTGCCATTCAGCCCTTTACTAGAAACGAGATTTCGTATCGAGCCCTCACGTTCGCCGGTACCCACCAGCAATAGACAACTATCTGGTTTCAACCGAACAATCTCTTCAAAAATCTCAATCAAAAACTGATGATTTTTCTGCAAATTAAAGCGACCCATATGACCAACCAACAATTGTCCCGGAACAATCCCCAAGCTGCGCCTAATACGATCGCGATCATCTTGATTAAATGAAAACCGCTCAGAATCAATTGCATTCTTAGCTAAATAGAATTGTCTATCGCCAAAAAGATATTTGCCCGCTTCTGTAGAACACGCAAGGCGAATATTCGCGTGAATTCCAGCAGTCTTAAAGAGCAGTTTTTTTGTATACCCCTTTGGTGTTCGAAGATAGGAAGCTCCGTGGCTATGTGCTATGCGGGCACGTACGCCAGCATTCTCGGCAGCAAACAGATAAAGGCCCGCAAGACTCGCGGCATGGCCATGAACCACATCCCATTTGTTTTCAGAGTACAACCTCTTTAGCTCGCGCCAATAAGAGATAACATTCTTATTATCCAAAACAGGCAAACGATAAATACGGCCTCCAAGCTCCTCTATCTCATCATCGAAGAACCCTCGTGAATTGTGATGGACTAGAAAGTCAAAATGCACAGTATCGCGATCAATAATTCGATACATATTCATGATGTAGTTTTCAATACCGCCAGAATTCATATCTGGAACAGCATGAAGGACTTTAATCATCGCTCCTCCTGAGCATATTCGTATATACAAAGCCACGCAGGCAATTGGGCATCAGGCAAACAATCAGTTGGGGCAAAAAGGAAATCAGGAAATCTGCTACCGTAAAATAACCAATACGCAACTGAGCAGATTTGAACTTCCAAACATGAGCCAAATAACCCAGACCTCCGCGCCTCTCATAAAAATCAGGACTAACTCTCATGGCCACAAGCGTTTCGTGAAGATTCTCAGCTCGGCAACCAGCTGCAAGCATTCGATTAAATAAATCCCAATCTTCGAAATACAGATACTCGGAACTGTAATTGCCCGCTTTCAACACCTTGGATCGTTTGAATGTCATTGGCGGATGACGAAATGGATTTCTACGCTTTGAACAAGCAATAATATTGTTGAGACCTTCGGGGAGATCCGTTCGTGCAATCGGCTTGTCAGGAGACTCGACGAATTCAATTACTTGGCTCCCAACCATATCAAGACCATCTTGAATCGCCTTTAGTTGTTTCTCCATACGATCAGAACGTGCAATATCGTCTGTATCCATACGTGCAACAATATCGTTAGTACAAGCAAGCATTCCCCTGTGTAACGCATAGCCAAGACCGTGGTTTTCCTCGTAGGCAATAAAACTAAAGATGCCAGGATAACGGCGGTCATACTCAGCCAGAACTGAATCGAGTTCTTTTGTTAACGGTCCATCCTTAACCATAACGATTTCCGCTGGTGGAATCGTCTGGTTAATAATGCTGTCCAAAGAAGCACGAAGATACGCAGGGTTCTCCTTAAGATAAATGCTCATGAGAACGCTATAAGCCTGAGAAGCCATTTATCGCCCCGTCCTCTTCTTGCCGAACATGGCACCAAAGGTGCCGGTAAAGCATTTCCAGTCCATGCGGAAGCATCGGTTGCGCACGTAATGAAGCTCGATCTTTTGACGCAGGCCACTCTCGAACGTCGCAGCGTTGCGATCGGTTGCCTGCCATAGGCCCGTAATGCCGGGCTGGACAGAAAGCAACTCGGCCTTTTCCTCATCGGAAAAGTGCTGCTCAAGTTCGTCTCTTGTAATGGGACGCGGTCCGATGACGGAAAGATCGCCGTTCAGCACGTTCAGGAACTGCGGCATCTCGTCAATCGAGCACTTGCGGATGAACTGACCGACTTTGGTAATGCGGGGATCATCGTCGACCTTGCGCTCGACTTCCCACTGATGTAGCTGCTCAGGGCTCAGATACTTCTGTACATTGCCAGCATCGGCGACCATACTGCGAAGCTTAAGGATCTTGATGATCTTTCCTCCCTTGCCAACGCGCTCCTGGGCATACACAGGACTACCCGAAGACTCGAGACAGATAAGTACGCACACAACGACAACGGGAACAAACAGCACCACGCTCACACAAAGGCTGAAAACAAAATCAAACAGCCTCTTCAAAAAACGGTAAGACAGCGTACCGCTCGGTTGTATCTTCTGAACGGCCAGCGACTCCCCCACGGAAGTGCTGCATTCAGCCATCTCTTTACTAGTCAAGTTCAAATCCACGTCCCTGATTCCAGGGATCCCCCCCCCATCGATGAATTCAAAATGCGAACGAATTGCCGGTGCAACGTCTCCCTTACGTTTTGCTGGGCACGTCTAACGGAAGCAGCTCCCTAAATGCGGAGTCGCCTTCGCCCACGTCTACCAGGCACCAGCGCTTATGACGGTCGATCTTCTTCACACGGGCCTCTTGCCCCACCAGCGGGCCCTGCTCTATGTGCAGCACACCGTCTTCTATGCGGGCTACGCTGTTGCGCACCACGCCGTCGTCGTCGAGCACGCTGCGGTACCAGTCCTGCGCATCGTCCGGCATGGGCGCATAGGCCCGCTCCTTGCTGCCGGCAATGCGACAGCCAAAGCTCAACTGGGCCAAAGCCTTATCGAGCAGGGCGGCATCGCGCGTGGCGACGAAGAAGTATTCCTTGTACATGGGTTTGGTTTGGAGCGACCAGGCGCCGTCCCGCTTAAACCAGAACTCCTTTTGCATCACAAAAGCGTCCTGCATCAGCTCGTGCGGGATAATGCGGCGGACCTTTTCACAGGTCTCGCGCTCTTTTCCATTGGGGGTGTGGACCAGATACCAGCGGACGCGGCCGTGCTGCCCGTTGGTGGTGGCACCGCTAAAGGCACCGGGCAGCTGCTCTTGGCGCCGCATTGTCTGTTCCATCTCTCGCCCCCTTAACTTGCATCCGCGACGCACGCGGATGCAGGGGCGTTAAGAACAGGCTTCTCGCTCGCAGCTAGGCGCAGTCGCAAAAGTACAGGTTTTTGTATCTTTCGACGTTGCTCATTATACGAGCAAACTGCTCGCGTTTTCCCAGATTGCACAAAATGCGCCGCGAATGGGTGCATCTCCATACGCCTCTACAAAAACCTGTACCTTTTTGCACAACAAAAAAAGCCGCTCTAACCAGCGGCTTTTCTTCTATAGACAACAAAAAGGCGACCGCCCGCGAGGACGATCGCCTTTGTTAATTCTTGTATTGTTTGTGCTAGGCGCGAGTCTTGATCTCCTCGAGCACCTTGGCCACAAACTCGTCAACGCTCATCGGGACGGTCTCGTTGGAGCGATCGCGGACGGAGATGTTGCCGGCCTCGACCTCCTTCTCGCCCAGGATGAGCATGTAGGGCACGCGGTCGATGCTGCGGGCCTCGCGGATCTTGTAGCCGATCTTCTCGTCGCGGTCGTCGCAGACCACGCGAATGCCGGCCTCCTCCAGCTTAGCGCACACCTCGTGAGCATAGTCGCGGCTCTTCTCAGAGACGGGAAGTGCCTTGACCTGCACGGGGGCCAGCCAGGTGGGGAACTTGCCCGCAAAGTGCTCAATCAGAATACCGATGAAGCGCTCGATGGAGCCAAAGCACACGCGATGCAGCATGATGGGGCGCTTCTTGGTGCCGTCGGCGTCCACGTACTCCAGGTCAAAGTTGAGCGGCATCTGGAAGTCGAGCTGGACGGTGCCGCACTGCCAGGTACGGCCGAGCGAGTCCTCCAGGTGGAAGTCGATCTTGGGGCCGTAGAAGGCGCCGTCGCCCTCGTTGACCTCGTAGTCCATGCCCAGCTTCTCCAGAGCGGTGCGCAGGCCCTCCTCGGCGCGCGCCCAGTCCTCGTCCGAACCCATAGAGTCCTCGGGGCGGGTGGAAAGCTCAACGTGGTACTTAAAGCCAAACTTTTGGTACACGGAGTCGATGAGGTTGACCACGCCCACGATCTCGTCGGTCAGCTGGTCGGGACGCACAAACAGGTGGGCGTCGTCCTGGTTAAAGCAGCGCACGCGGAACAGGCCGTGCAGGGCGCCACGCAGCTCGTGGCGGTGCACCAGACCAATCTCGCCGGCGCGAATGGGCAGCTCGCGATAGGAATGCGGCTTGGAGGCGTACACCAGCACGCCGCCCGGGCAGTTCATGGGCTTAATGCAGTACTCTTCGTCGTCGATGACAGTGGAGTACATGTTGTCCTTGTAGTGGTCCCAGTGACCCGAGGTCTTCCACAGCTGCTTGTTCATGATGAGCGGCGTGGAGATCTCCACGTAGCCGGCCTTGTGGTGGATCTCGCGCCAGTAGTCCAGCAGCGTGTTCTTAAGGATCATGCCGTTGGGCAGGAAGAACGGGAAGCCGGGGGCCTCGTCGCGCATCATAAAAAGGTCCATCTCGCGGCCGATCTTGCGGTGGTCGCGCTTCTTGGCCTCCTCAAGCATGTGCATGTGCTCGTCGAGCTCTTCCTTGGTGGCAAAGGCGACGCCGTTGATACGGGTGAGCATCTTGTTGTCCTTGTCGCCCTTCCAGTAGGCGCCCGAGACGCCGGTGAGCTTAAAGGCCTTGAGCGCCTTGGTGTAGCAGATGTGGGGGCCGACGCACATGTCGATGTAGTCGCCCTGCTGGTAGAAGGTGATGCGGGCGTCGTCGTCCAGATCGCCGATGTGCTCGACCTTGTACTTCTCGCCGCGCTCCTCCATAAGGGCGATGGCCTCGGCGCGGGGCTTCTCGTACACGGAGAACTTGAGGTTCTCCTTGACGATCTTCTTCATCTCGGCCTCGATCGCGGGGAAGTCGTCCTCGCTGATCTTGACGCCCTCGGGCAGGTCGACGTCATAGTAGAAGCCGTTGTCGGTCGCGGGGCCGTAGGCAAAGTCGGCCTCGGGGTACAGGCGCTTGATGGCCTGCGCCATGATGTGCGCGGCGGAGTGGCGGATGACGTGCGTGACCTCGTCCTGCGGGAGCTCGGCCACCGAACCGTCATTGTAGAGTGCCTTCATGGGTATGTTTTCTCCTCTCGGATGCCTGATGCAAGTGCGTGCGATGCGCTCGGCGTTTTTGACTTGCATCATTATAGGCAGGTTGCCTTGGTATACAAGCGCCCGCCGCACCTTAATGGCACGGCGGGCGATTTTCTACGCATGCTTCATCGTGTGGGCGGGACTGCGGGGCGCGCGTGCGGCTTGCGCGTGGCGCGAGGCGTTTGCGCGGGATGACCGCGGTGCGCCCGTGGCTTGCGGCCGGCCCGGCGATGGATGCGTTACTGGATGCGAGTTCGGCAGTAGGGGCAGACCTTCCAGTGCGCGTCGAGCGGGCGATGGCAGCTGGGGCACACGTTGCGAACCTGGGTGTCGCACACCGGGCACACGACAAAGTCCTTCTCGATGGGGGCGCCGCACTGCGGGCAGGTGCCGTACTGGGCAAGCTGGCGCTCGCGCAGGGCCATGTCCAGCTCTTGCTCCTCGCGGTCGGCCGCGTAGGAGTGCGGGCGAAGGACCAGGTAGGCGATGAGACCCACAAACGGGATGAGGGCGATGATGCCCCATGCCACGTAGGCGCTGGCGCCGCGGCGACGGGCGTCGATGAACACATAGACGACCGACAGCACGTACAGGGCGATGATAAAGCCCACGAAGGCATAGATGACGCCCATAAGCTGCGGCGACATGAGCTCGTTGATGTATTTGGACATTGAGGTGTACCTTTCGGAATATTTACAGTCCGGTCAAGTTTACCACGGGGTTTGTTTATATGGGACCGCGGCTGGGTACGGGGCTGGCGCGGACACAAACATCTCAATCTGTAACAGGTGAGAGCGGAATCCGGTCCTAGATGTTACAGAACGAGACACAGGGGTCCCTCCCCGACTTCAATCTCGATCTGTAACATCTTGACTCCAAATCCTCAGCTAACTGTTACAGATTAAGACAAAGAAAACCGTCCGAACCGAATGTCTCAATCTGTAACAGCTAGAGGCCAGAAGCCCTTCTATCTGTTACAGATCGAGACAAAGGAAAACGTCCAATCTCAATATCTCAATCTGTAACAACAACTCGGCAAAAACAGGTCTAACCGTTACAGATTTAGACATTCGAAACCGACTGATAGGTTCATCTAAATCTGTAACATCTAGACCCCAAAACGGTCCCCAGATGTTACAGATCGAGACAGAAGAATCTCTCCCTGACTTTAAATCTCAATCTGTAACACATAGGACCGATTTTCCCCTCTTACCGTTACAGATCAAGACAAACGGAGGGGCCGTCTGGCAAACGTCTCGATCTGTAACATCTGGAACCCAGTTCTTCTGCTTACTGTTACAGAGCGAGACAAACCTCTGACGCCAGGGGCGGCAGACGAGGTCACCGATGGTCCTGAGTCTCCCCTCGCCTGCCGTTGGCGGGTGTTGCGGGGCTGTTCGCCGCATTGCCGCCGCACTGGGGGTGTGCAGACCGTAGGATAGTCTTATTGACAGCCTGTCAACTCGTCTGGGAGGCACTGTGACGGAAACGTTTGATATCGCGATTGTGGGCGCCGGCGTCACCGGGTGCGCCATCGCGCGGCAGCTCGCGCGCTATGACCTGTCCATATGTGTGGTCGAGGCGGCCAACGACATTGCGCTGGGCGCCTCGAAGGCCAACGGCGGCCTGGTGCACGCCGGCTACGATCCGGCGCCGGGAACCGTAAAGGCGCAGGTCAACGCTCGCGGCTGCGAGCTGTATGGCACCTGGGCCCAGGAGCTGGGCTTTTTGTTTTGCCGAACCGGCTCGATGGTGTTGGGATTTAGCGACGAAGACCGTGCGCAACTGGAGACGCTGCTCAGCAATGGCCTTGCCAACGGCGTACCCAAGCTGTCGATCATTGGCCCTGAGCGCATCCGCGAGCTGGAACCGCGCGCCAATGCTGACGCAATATGCGCGCTGTGGTGCCCCTCGACCGGCTTTGTCGATCCGTTTGAGGTCGCCATCGCCGCGCTGGAGAACGCCGTGGCCAACGGCGTGACGTTTATGCGGTCTGCGCCGGTGGAAGCGATTGAGGTTGCTGGCGGCGAGGCCACCGACGAAGCTGCGCGCTTTACGCTGGTGACGCATGCCGGCGATGTGCGCTGCCGCTATCTGATCAACGCCGCGGGCAACGGAGCCGCGGACATCTCGCATATGGCCGGCGCCGAGGAGTTCCAGATGGTCTGGCGCCAAGGAAACATTGTGGTACTGGACAAGGAGCCGCGCACGCTGATACCGCTCTACCCCGTTCCGACGCCGGTGTCCAAGGGCGTTATCGTCACGGGCACCGTGCACGGCAACACCGTGATCACCGCGACCGCTGCCGTGCGCGAGCCGGGCGACACACAGACTTATGCGAGCGATGTGAACGCGCTGCTGACGGGAGCGCGCAAGCTGGTGCCCGATCTGGACACGCGCCGCGTGGTGCGCGCGTTTGCCGGCGGGCGTCCGGTCATTCAGGGAACGAACGACTTCTTTATTGTGCAGTCCGCCGTGGTGCCGGGGCTGTTTCAGGCGGCGGGCATTCAGTCGCCGGGCGTGGCGAGCGCGCCGGCCATTGCCGAGCGCATGGAGCACGTGATGCGCGAGGCGGGCGTGACCTTGCGCGATCGGGCCGATTGGGATCCGATTCGCCGCGCGCCGGACGACTTCGACCGTGCGCCGCTTGCGCGCAAGGAGGAGCTCATTGAGTCCGACCCTGCATGGGGGCAGATCGTCTGCCGCTGCGAGACGGTGCCCGAGGCCGAGATCGTGGCCGCGATCCGACGCCGCCCGGGCGCGGTTTCGGTCGAGGGCGTCAAACGCCGCTGCCGCGCGGGCATGGGTCGGTGCCAGAGTGGCTTTTGCCAGAGCCGCGTAGTGTCGATTCTGGCGCGCGAGTTGGACTGCGACCCCAGCGAGGTGTTGTTGGAGGATGCCGGATCTTGGCTGGTTGAGGGACCGCTGAAGGGGGTGCGCTAGGATGGCGGAATTCAAATCAAGCGCGATTGATAGCGATGCCATTGAGACGGTACCTACGCAGGCGTTCGACGTGGTCGTTATCGGCGGCGGACCTGCCGGCATGGCGGCCGCGCTTGCCGCGCATAAGGCCGACGCGCGCGTGGCCATCGTGGAGCGCGAGCAGCATCTGGGCGGCATCCTGCGCCAGTGCATCCACCCCGGTTTTGGCCTTTCGCACTTTAAGCAGGAGCTCACCGGTCCCGAGTACGCGCAGCGCTTTATCGACCAGGTGCGCGCGACCAACATTGCGCTGTTCTTGGACAGCATGGTGCTTGGGATTGATTCGGGCGAGTCCACGGGAGCCACCGCAGTCCATACCGTCACGCTCATGAGCCGCGCCGGCATGCTGCGGCTCACCGGGCGCGCGGTCGTCCTTGCCATGGGTTGCCGCGAGCGCACCCGCAGCGAGATCAAGATTCCCGGCAGCCGGCCTGCCGGTGTGTTTACGGCCGGCCTGGCGCAGCGATACATCAATATCGAGAACCTCAAACCGGGCTCGCGCGCCGTCATTTTGGGCTCGGGCGACATTGGGCTCATCATGGCGCGCCGCTGCGCGCTCGAGGGGATTTCGGTCGAGGGCGTGTACGAGCTCATGCCGTACGCCAACGGCCTGCGTCGCAATGTGAAGAACTGCCTGGATGACTTTGGCATTCCGCTACATCTGTCTACCACGGTCACGCGCGTGATTGGACACGATCGCGTGGAGGCCGTCGAAGTGAGCCAGGTCGACGAGCATCTGGCGCCCATTCCGGGAACCGAGCGCATCGTTCCGTGCGACACGCTGCTGCTCTCGGTGGGCCTGATTCCCGAGAACGAGCTTTCGGTTGCCGCGGGCGTGGAGCTGGACCCCCGTACGCGCGGCGCCGTGGTGGACCAGAGCCTGCAGACGGACGTGCCGGGCATCTTTGCCTGCGGCAACGTGCTGCACGTGCACGATCTAGCGGACAATGTCACGACCGAGTCCGAGCGTGCCGGTGCGGCTGCGGCGGCGTACGCGCTGGGCTGTGGTGCTGGGGCCGATGCGGGCGCTGCGGACGCGGGCTGCGAGCTCACGGTCTCCCCCGCCGAAATTGCGGGCTACGCGCTGCCGGGGCGCATTACGACCGTCGGGCTCACTAAACTTAACTTCCGCGTGCGCCGACCCGTCGACGCCGCCCGCGTGCGCATTCTGGCAGGCGACGAGGAGCTGTTTGCAGGCAAGGTCCGCCCGTTTAAACCGAGCGTTATGGAAAGCTTCCCGCTGCCGGCAAAGGTGATTCAGCGCGCACTCGACCTGGGTGTTAGCAAGATTGTCCTGTCCGTCGACCCCGTTGAGGAGGCGTAAGACCATGAGCACGAATGCGATTGAGACGCTGCAGTTCAACTGCACTACCTGCCCATCCGAGTGCCTCCTGACCGTGGAGGTCGAGCGCAGCGCAGACGGCGCCGTGGTAGAGGTGCGCTCCGTAACCGGCAACAGCTGCCCGCGTGGCGATACGTTCGCGCATCAGGAGCTCACCTGTCCCATGCGCGTGCTTACTACCACCGTGGCCGTATCCGGCGGCGACGAGGCACTGCTGCCCGTGCGCACGGCCGAAGCCATCCCGTTGGCACTCCACGCCCAGGCCATGGACCTCATCCGCGGCCTAGTAGTCAAAGCCCCCATCCGCATGAGCGACGTAGTCCTCCCCAACCTCCTAGAAACCGGTACCGACCTCATCGCCAGCATGGACATCGACCCCGCCTAAGTAGCTCATTTGGGACGGGGCTCTTTTAGCTACCCCGCCATCCACCCCGCCCTCCCTCAATTGCGGTGAAATAGTTCCTGATTTCCGCCAAAACCCCGGTATCCAGGAACTATTCCACCGCAACTATCCTTGCAATCGGTATTTAGCTTGTTCCTACTTTAGTGCCATTTCAAAACTATGCCGGATTACGGGGCTGATTCGGAGACCCCCATCCATACCGGCAATTTTCGATTTTTGATAAGCCGTCTACCTGCGGTTTTAATTTCGCAATTTTTCCCATGGTCAAGTAATACAGGTCCGGCCCCGTAATCCGCCATACTTTTGAAACCAGCCCATTTGGGACGGGCCGCTTATGACTACTTTTTGCCCGAACGTTCGCTCAAATGATTTTTCTGGGACGGGGATTAAATAAGGCTCTGTTAGACCAGAATTGACATTCTGCCTCAATCATCTTTTTGAAATTGC
>CALDCF010000053.1 GCA_937937635.1 uncultured Collinsella sp. | reverse complement strand
GTGGACGGCACCGAGCCGTACGCTTGAACTGAGAAGGGGGAGGCCTCGCGGCCTCCCCCTTTTTTTGTTTAAATACTTCAAAATGTAGTTATATTTCACCCATAACCCGGTCGGGCTTATGGGTAATGAGCTTTTATTTAAAGACAATAAATCGAATAACAAGGGCAACTGCTATGGCCGCAATGATCATAAGCAGGATTGTCAGTCGATGCTGCTTACGTCGCTTACTTGATGAAACGAAGATCGTTTTCCCTTGTTTTGGCGTCTCGAGATAACGAGCCGAATGCGTCAAGGTTTGCTTAGGTCGAGGACCTCTTTGCTGCCGAGTTGCGGGCGCTTTCGTCGGGTCGTCACTGATTGAGCTGTTTTTTGATAACGGTGCATCTTTCAGATATACGGGATCGCCCGATGCGACGCCCATATGCTTACGTCCCGTTTGGGCATCCTCGAGCGTTTGATATCGATTTCTCGTCACATACTCGGGCTCTGGATCATTAATGGGTTCTTGCGAGATGTGAGGGCGACGGAACCGTGGCGGCTGCGTGGAAGTATCTTCCCCTCGCGTCGGCATAAACATATTGTTCTGGTTTTGGTCGTCCATGATGCCCTTTAGTTCGTTACCAACAACGTGTACGCGCTCATTGTAAGCCCCTAGTTATTTGTAGCTGGGGACATACTCGTTATTTAAGCTCTGGTTCAAAGAACCTTTACCTACCAAAGACCTGAGTCATACACACTTAGATATGCTTATAGTACTGGACTCAAAAAACTTTATAGCCGATGTATATATGAGCACCGGGTGGGCATATATAAAAGCGTCAAAAGAAGTCCCAGTCACCTAGAAGATGACTCGGCAGTCCTTAAAAGGAGTGGTAAACATGGCAAGCATGGTTCCTTATCGTTCGGTTTTTGGCGTTCGTCCCTCTGCAAGCTCGCTGTTCGATCTGTTCGATGATATGACCGACCTGGCAAACAACTCGATTGCCTCCAAGGCGTTTCCCGTTGACGTTGAGGACAAGGGCGACGGCTATGAGGTCAAGGCTTATCTGACCGGTGTTGCCAAGGACGATATCGATGTTGAGCTCAACGAGGGTCGTCTGTCCATTAGCGTGAATGTCGAGGAAGACCAGGAGAACGAGGGTAAGAACTTCCTGCAGAAGGAGTTCAGTTCGTACAGTGCGACGCGCGGCGTCTATCTGAAGGACGCCTCGAGCGAGGGCCTTTCGGCTAAGTACGCTGACGGCATCCTGACCGTTACGGTTCCCAAGATCGTCGAGAAGAAGAACGTTACGAAGATCTCCATCGACTAACTTCGTTGGCGTTCTGTTCTATTAAGAGATAACAAAAGGGGCTGGGAAGCGATTCCCGGCCCCTTTTGCTGTCTAGGACAGTCTATTGAATGGTTGCTGGCCTATGCTGGCTTGCGGGGCGTATCGAGAGTTTTCGCGATCCTTGGAGAAGGGTGGCGGAGCTGCCGACCTCGTCATCCAGGGTTGCGGCTAGAGCTTTGGCATAGCTTTTGACGGTAAGGCTCGGGCGATTGTTATCTTGGCTGATATGCATGGCAATGAGCTGTTCGGTGCGATCGGTAACAAGTTCGCGCGCGGCTTCGGCGGCTTGGTCGTTGGAGAGGTGTCCCCTTGCAGACAGGATGCGCTCCTGAAGAAAGCGGGGATATTCTCCCTCGCGCAGCATGGTCACATCGTGGTTGCTTTCGAGCGCGAGGACTCGACAATCTTTGAGGGTGTTCATGGCTTGGCTCGATAGCTCTCCGGTGTCGGTGGCAAAGCCGATTGAATCATCGAGGGCGTCGAATCGATAGCCGACTGGATTGATGACATCGTGTGATGTTGAGTAGGTTTGCACGTGGATGCCGGCAATGGATAGGATGTCACCGGGATCGAATTCCTCGATAGGCAGATGCGAAAGATGTTCTTTGCCCGAAAGTGTGCCCCTGCTGGCAAAGAGGGGGCCGCGCCAGTGCTTGCACCAGACATCGAGACCCTTGATGTGATCGCTATGCTCGTGAGTAATAAGAAGGGCCGAGACGTTGTCTGCCGAGAGCCCCAGTTCTGCCATGCGCTTTAATGTCTCGCGGCGAGAAAGACCGTCGTCAATCATGATGAGCCCCCGGGGGCCTTCGATGAGCGCGCAATTGCCTTTTGAGCCGCTGCCGAGGATATGAAGGTGCAGGCGAGACATAAGATTCCAAAGGATACAATGGGTGCGGACGAATAGAGGAGGAAGCGAATGCCAACGGTATCTCAGCACTATGGACATCATGCCGCGCCGAGGACGGATAAGAGCGCTCTGGCAACGCGGCAGGCCGCTGCCCCCGTAGTGCTCATGGTATCAGGCGGTGCGGACTCGACGGCACTGCTCCTTATGGCTTGCACATCAAAGCTGGATATTCAGGACGGGCGCGGCGTCGCTCCCATTGCGCGCGAGCGTTTGCACGTGCTGCATGTGAACCATCATCTGCGCGGGGAGGCATCCGATGGCGACGAGGCCTTTGTACGTGACCTGTGTGCGCAATACGGCTTGCCGCTGTGTGTTGAGCATGCCTATTTTGATAACGAATCGGGCAATATCGAGGCTGCGGCCCGCGAGGTGCGCTACGCCGCGGCACGGAGATATGTTCGTGAACTTTGTGCCGAATCGGGCGCACCGCGGACGGCGGCTCGTATCTGCACCGCGCATACCTCGTCGGACCGCGCGGAAACATTTTTGATGAATGCCATTAAAGGGTCGGGTCCCGCGGGTCTATCGAGCATTCCGCGCCGTCGGAACATTGTGGTTCGCCCCTTGCTCGACCTCACGCACGATGAGCTCGTGAGCTATCTGCAGGTGCACGGTCAGCCATGGCGGGAAGATGAAAGCAACGAGGATGTTTCGTACCTGCGCAACTATGTACGCCATCGGGTGATGCCGGTGGTGGCACAGCGCAACGCGAGCGTCTGCAAGACGATTGGCGCCGCCTGCGAGATCTTAGGCGATGAGGATGCCTTTCTTTCTCAGCTTTCGGCACAGGCGTTTCGAAGCTGCCTGCGCAAGGAAGCGGCGGGCGCACTGGTGCTCGATGCGCGCCGTCTTGCCGCCGCTGAGGTTGTGATTGCACGGCGTATCGTGCGGTTGGCGATTAAGCGCATCGATCCCGACGCGCGACCGGAGATGCGGCACGTGGAGCGCGTGCTCGCCTGCGTCGCTGCGGGCTCGGGCTCGGTTACGCTTCCTGCGGGAATTGATGCCCGTGTGGAGTTTGGCATGCTGGCGTTCAAGGCCCCGGCGGCGCGCGAGGGTTTAGTGGCCGATTGGATCTCCGTTCCCGGTCGTCTGCCGCTGGGGGCGGGGCATATGCTGACAGCGGAGCCGATGGCCGTTGAACCGGGATGCGATATCGTGCGCCGCGCCCGTGAGCTTGCGGCTGCCGGAAAGGTTGCGGCCTTGGTGGATGCGGCGGCCCTGGGGTTTGCCGACCGCGATAGCGAGCGGATGTTAGCCGGCTCGCGCGGGGAGATTCCCACCGAGGCACGATCGGCGCGCCTGTGGGTGGATAGCCCTGTGCCGGGAGACGTGATGTGCCCGTTGGGGATGAACGGCCGAAGCAAGAAAGTGTCAGACCTGTTGAACGAGGCGCGCATTCCTGTTTCAGACCGCTCTGGCGTACCCGTGGTAAGAACGGCTCCGGGAGGTGCCGTAGTATGGGTCGCGGGCGTTCGCGCGGACGAGCGTTTTAAATGCACGGCCGCAACGCGCGTGGCATATCTGCTTCGTGTGGTCGATGCGGAATAGCGCTTCGCGCCAGCTATTCTGTGCGACGTTGACGGTATTCCCGCGCTGATGGCGCACGTGCTGGTAAATATACCCCGTGCGCTGCTAGAATGTGTAGTTCGCGTCCATGCGGCGGTGCGTGGGCGATAAGCACAAGAAAGGGTTGTCATGGCTTCTCAACATCCGGATATCGAGAAGGTTCTGTTTACGCAGGAGGATATCGACGGTATCGTCTCTCGCCTAGGCGAGCAGATTACTCGCGACTACGCGGGTAAGGATCTGGTGCTGATTGCGGTCCTGCGCGGCGCCGTGGTCTTTATGGGCGACCTGATGCGCAAGATCGAGCTGCCGACCAACATCGATTTCATGGCTGTTTCGAGCTATGGCGACGGTGTGAAGTCTTCGGGTATCGTGCGTATCATTAAGGACCTGGATATCGACATCCGTGGTCGCGACGTGCTGATCGTCGAGGACATTCTGGACTCGGGCCTGACCCTCAAGTACCTGATGAAGAACCTCGAGAGCCGCAAGCCCGCTTCTCTGGAGGTCGCCGCCTTCCTATGGAAGGACGTTGAGGACCGTACCTCGGCCGTCACGCCCAAGTATGTTGGAACCCATTGCCCCGATGCCTTTGTGGTGGGCTACGGCCTCGACTATGCCGAGCGCTATCGCAACCTTCCGTATCTGGGCATTTTGAAACCGGAGGTTTATTCGTAAGATGCCCGACGACCGTAACGATAACAATTCCCAGACTCCCCGGGAGCCTAAGATCCCGGGGATGCCCGGAGGCAAGAAGCCCACGCGTACGGGCTGGCTGTATTTTATTTTGGCTTGCGCGCTTCTGGGCTACGCCTTCTTTAACATGGGCTCCGGCTTTGCCAGCTCCAGCAATACCGTTAAGCTCGCGACGAGCGAGATGGTGAGCGCCATTAAGCAGGATCGCGTCGAAGATTTGACCTATACGGTTCAAGACGGAAGCGTGGCGGGTCATTACTGGAAGACGAAAAAGGACAAGGGTGACACGAGCGAGCTCAAGAGCTTCTCCTCGACCTATGTCGGCTCCGATTCGCTTGCCGAGCTTATGGCGGAGCACCCCGATACCAAGTACATCGTCAACACCAATGACCCCGATTTTTGGGGCGACTTGGCGATGAGCGTGCTGCCGACGATCGCCCTGATCGCCATCATGTTCTACTTTATGCGCCAGATGATGGGCGCCAACAACAGGAACATGCAGTTTGGCAAGACCAACGCCAAGACCAACGAGGCAACGCGCCCCAAGGTCAAGTTTGAGGATGTTGCCGGTGTGGACGAGGCAGTCGAGGAGCTCGAGGAGATTCGCGACTTTTTGAGCGATCCGGACCGCTATCGCAAGCTGGGCGCCAAGATTCCGCGCGGCGTGCTGCTGGTTGGCCCTCCGGGTACCGGTAAAACCCTGCTGGCCAAGGCCGTTGCCGGCGAGGCGGGCGTGCCGTTCTTTAGCATCTCGGGTTCCGACTTTGTCGAGATGTTCGTGGGTGTCGGCGCCAGCCGCGTGCGCGACCTTTTTAAGGAGGCCAAGTCTCAGGCTCCGTCAATCATCTTTATTGACGAGATCGATGCCGTGGGACGTCAGCGCGGAGCTGGCTTGGGCGGCGGTCACGACGAGCGCGAGCAGACGCTCAACCAGCTGCTGGTCGAGATGGACGGCTTTGAGGAAAGCGAGTCGGTCATCCTGATCGCTGCGACCAACCGTCCTGACATCCTGGATCCGGCATTGCTGCGTCCCGGCCGTTTTGACCGTCAGGTTACGGTCGACCGTCCGGATGTGAAGGGCCGCGAGCAGATCTTGCGCGTGCATGCCGAGAACAAGCCGATGGACGAGGACGTTAAGTTTGAGAAGCTCGCCCAGATGACCGTTGGCTTTACTGGTGCCGATTTGGCGAACCTGCTCAACGAGTCTGCGTTGCTGGCCGCTCGCCGTCATCGTTCTGTGATCTCGATGGACGAGGTCGAGGAGTCGATGGAGCGCGTGATTGCCGGACCGCAACGCAAGGGTCGCGTGATGACCGAAGCCGAGCGCACCACGATTGCCTACCATGAGAGCGGCCATGCCCTGGTGGGCCACATCCTGGAGCACTCCGATCCGGTTCATAAGATCTCGATCGTCAGCCGCGGTCAGGCCCTGGGCTACACACTGCAGCTTCCGCAGGAGGATCACTTCCTCAAGACCAAGAACGAGATGCTCGACGAGCTCGCCGTGTTCTTGGGCGGTCGCGTTGCCGAGGAGCTCATGTGCGACGACATCACGTCGGGCGCGAGCAACGATCTGGAGCGCGCGACTAAGATGGCGCGCGAGATGGTCACGCGCTTGGGCATGAGCGAGGAGTTGGGCACGCAAGTGTTTGGCGAGGCGCAGCATCAGGTGTTCCTGGGTCGCGACTATGCCGATCACCAGGATTACTCCGAGGAGACGGCGCGTCGCATCGACATCGAGGTCCAGCGCATTATGCGTGAGGCCCATCGTCGTGCTGTTGAGATCTTGGATGCCCGCCGCGATCAACTCGATCTGATGGCCAAGGTGCTGCTTGAGCGCGAGACCGTCGAGGGTGACGCCGTGAACGCCCTGCTCGACAACGAGTGGGACGCTTACCTTGAGCGCGAGGGCGATATCCTGGCGGCCAAGGAGGAGCGCAACGCCAAGGCGGCTGGCATGCCGACCAAGAAGCGCTCGCTTCGCATGAGCGAGGAGGAGCTTGCGGCGGACGCTGCGGCATTTGCGCAGGCGGCTATGCAGGAAGATGCCGAAGTCGCATCCGATGATGCCGACGATGACTGTGCCGTCAATGCCGGTGCCGACACCGACGACGACAAATAGTCTTTGTGGCGAAAGCCTCCGCGGGGAAACCTGCGGAGGCTTTTTCCTTTGTTGATTGGGGACAGACTTAAATGAGCGTTTTCACGCATTTAAGTCTGTCCCCAATCAATATTGCTGCGGCGCTTTGCTCGACTAAAGCGTACAATAGCGCCTATGCGAAAGGGGAACAGATGATCAACGAAACTATGTATGCTCGCGGTGCGGAGAGCTCCATCATCCGCGAGATTTTTAGCTATGGCCTTGAGCGCAAGGCGCAAATCGGCGCGGAAAACGTGTTCGATTTTTCGCTGGGCAACCCGAGCGTTCCTGCTCCCGTCGCCGTCGCGGAGTCCATTAAAAAGGCGCTTGAACTGCCGAGCGAGCAGCTGCACGGATACACACCCGCTCCGGGCCTGCCGCAGTGCCGTACCGCCGTGGCTGAGTCTCTTAACCGTCGCTTCGGTACGAGCTATGAGGGCAAGGACGTCTTTATGACGGTGGGTGCCGCGGCTTCGCTCACCTGCACGCTCAACGCCGTTACGAACCCGGGCGATGAGGTTGTTGTTATCGCCCCGTACTTTCCGGAGTATCGCGTGTGGATTGAGAAGGCCGGCTGCACGTGTGTTGAGGCGCTCGCCGATGAAGATACGTTCCAGCTGAGCGTGAGTAACGTGCTCAAGGCGATTACCGATAAGACGGCTGCCGTCATCATCGACTCGCCCAACAATCCGACCGGTGCCGTATATACACGCGACACGCTGACGCGACTGGCCAATGTTCTGCGCGAGGCCAACGCTCAGCGCGATCCCGAGAATCCGATTATGCTCATCTCTGATGAGCCGTATCGCGAGATTGTCTATGGCGCCGAGGTGCCTTGGGTGCCTTCGATCTACGAGCACACCATCGTGTGCTACTCGTATTCCAAGTCGCTTTCGCTACCGGGCGAGCGCGTCGGGTGGATCCTGGTTCCCAATACGAATCCTCAGGCAGCTCGTCTAATGCCCGCCGTTGCCGGTGCCGCCCGTACGCTGGGCTTCGTGTGTGCACCGGCGCTCTTCCAGCGTGTAATCATCGACTGCATTGATGAACCGAGCGATGTCGAGGCCTATGCTCGCAACCGCACCGCGCTTACCGATGCACTAGCGGAGTACGGCTACACCTATGTTGAGCCGGATGGCGCGTTCTACCTATGGGTGAAAGCGCTGGAGTCCGATGCGAATGCGTTCTGTGAGCGCGCGAAGAAGCATGAGCTGCTCGCGGTGCCTTCGGATAGCTTTGGCATGCCGGGCTGGTTCCGCCTGGGCTACTGCGTGAGCTATGAGACAATCGTCAACTCTCTGCCTGCCTGGAAGCAGCTGGCCGACGAATATCGTCGAAAGTAAAGCGCTCTGCTTACAATGTTTTACGTGAAACGGGGTTTGGTTTTAAGCCAGACCCCGTTGTCTATGCCGTTGTGTGATTGGGATGAAGCAGTTTTACGACTGCCGAAAGCTATGCGTACAATGAATATACGCGACGGCCATACTGGACAAGGAGACCCGATGCCCTACCTTCTTTCTTGTGATATTCATACTCATACGATGTTCTCTGCGCATGCGTACTCAACCATCGAGGAGAACATCTATTGGGCGGCGGAGCGCGGCCTTCAGGTGCTCGGTTCCGCCGATCATTTAAGCTCGATGGTTACGCCTTGTCCCAATGACCTGCGCAGTTTCCAATTCTTTATTAACCAGGATATCTGGCCGCGCATTTGGAGCGGCGTGCTGGTTCTGCGTGGTGCCGAGGCTGATATCGTTTCGCTGGACGGCAGCTTGTTTGGCGAAGACATTCCCGTTTCGCTCGATATCGCCGGCGATTCGTATAGTCGTGAGCATTCGCTGTTCGATTTGGTGACGCGTAATTTGGATTATTTGGTGGCAAGCGTGCATAACCCGCAGTTTGCCGAAGGCGCGACGCTCGCCCAAACGACCCAGATGTACATCAATGCCCTGGAGCACCCCAAGGTGTTCATGCTTGGGCATGCGGGTCGTTCGGGCGTGCCGTTCGATATCGATGAGGTGCTGTTGGCGGCCAAGGTCAAGCACAAGATCATCGAGATCAACAACCATAGTCTTGAACACGGTGTCGACACTGAGCATTGGGCCGTATGCCGCAAGATCGCCGAGCGCTGCGCCGAGCTGGGCGTGGGTATTGGCGTGTCGACCGATGCCCACATTGGCATGGCCATTGGCAAGCTCGATCACGCGCGCAAGATGCTCGACGAGATTCACTTCCCGCTGGATTTGATCGTGACGCGCGACCGCGAGACGCTGCTGCGCGAGATGGCGGCAGCCGGCGTGTGTGACCTGCGCAAGGGGATGTAGCGGAGTTCATAAACCAAGCGAAGGGGGCGGTCCAGACGGGCCGCCCCCTTCGCTTGTCTCGAAAATCTACCGGGGTGGATTAGCGGCGCTCGAGGACCGCTACGGTTTCGGTGTGGTCGGTATGGGGGAACATGTCGACGGGCGTGATCTTGAGCAGGCGATAGCCTCCGTCGAGGAGCTGGTGCAGGTCGCGCCCTTGGGTCACAGGGTTGCAGCTGATATAGGTGATGCGGCGCGGCTTGAGTGCGCAGGCGGCTTCGAGGAACTCGGGGGTGGAGCCGGCGCGCGGCGGGTCGATGGAAAGGACATCGATCCGCTCGTTGTTGTCGGCGGCGTCCAGGATGTAATCGGTGGCGTCGTCGGCCATAAACCAAGCGCTGCGGGTGAGGCCGTTGAGCTCGGCATTGCGACGTGCGTCGGCAATGCCCGCCGGGTTGCGCTCCACGCCGAGCAGCATAATGCCGATGCCCTTGTCCTGGGCATCCTTCGCGGCGCACAGGCCGATGGTTCCGCTGCCGCAGTAAGCGTCCATAAGAATATCACCCTGCTGCAGGTCCATGCCGTCAATGGCAAGTCGATAGAGCAGCTCGGTTTGCTGCGGATTGGTCTGATAGAACGCGGTGGGGGAGATATCGAACTCGCAGCCGAGCAGCTGGTCGCGCATGCATTCGGCGCCATAGACGATACGAGTCTCCTCACCCAAGATGGCATTGCCGGGGCGACCGTTGATGTTCTGAGCGACGGTGACGATATGCGGATCGAGTGCGGCGACAGCCTCAAAGAACTCCTGCGCATGCGGCAGGTCGCGCTGAGCGGTCACGAGGGTGACCATAATCTGGTCGGTGCGCCAGCCGCAGCGAACGACAGCATAGCGAAGCAGCCCCAGATGCTTGTCTTCGTTAAAGGCAGGAATATGCAGACGTTCGGCCTCGCGAGCGATGCCGTTGAGAATCTGACGAGTGCCCGGCGCCTCGACAGGGCATTCAGGAACAGCAACGATCCTGTGCGTCCCACGTTCAAAAAAGCCGCAGCGGACAGCGCCCTCTTTGCCGGGAGCAAACGGAGTGGCAGCCTTATGACGAAAACCACGCGGCGCAGGATACTTGCCCGGGTCGCCCAGGGTAACACCCATACCGCGAATGGGATCAACGGCAACACCCTCGCGCTCACAGAGCTCAGCAAACAGCTCCTCCATAGCAGCCTGCTTGGCCGCCAACTGCTTCTTATAAGGACGATTGAGCGCCGTGCACCCACCGCAAGCTTTCATGATCGAACAGGGAGACTTGGAGTCCACAACCTTACGCGCAGACGAAACCGGATCTTTATGCGAGCGCTTGGAGCGAGTCTGAGATGCCTTATCCTCGCTCCGACGAGAACTGGGGCGCTTGGCCTTAGCCTTGCCCTTGGCCGACTTACCCTTCGCATCCTGAGACGACTTGGATTTCGTAGAAGATTTTTTCTCCTCCGACCCCTCAGCCGCCTCGATCAAAGCACGACGAGCCTTACGCTCCGCACGAGATTCTGCCATGAATTAACCCCACTATTAAATAAAAGAAAAGTCCGAAGCAATTGTACCGTGCATTCAACGTGCCCGTTTGGAGAGGAGGCTATTTAAGGTTCCGAGCACGTTGTCTCCCGGCTGGGTGGCGCCCGGCGCGGAGTTTAATTTGTCGCGAGTTCCGCACGAACAGGAGGCCACTTAATGTGGCCTCCGTCGTGAGCAGG
>CALDCF010000052.1 GCA_937937635.1 uncultured Collinsella sp. | reverse complement strand
TCCGTACATGTACGGATGAATGTGGGAGGTGTTCGGATAAAGTCGATAATCAAGGATCAATAGGTATTTAGAGTCTGACCCAAAAAAGTCCTTGCACGTCGCGCCAACTTCCCCTATAGTATCTTTTCGTTACGGGGGCGTAGCTCAGCTGGGAGAGCGCTTGACTGGCAGTCAAGAGGTCAGGGGTTCGATCCCCCTCGTCTCCACCATCGTGAATACAAAGGCCTTCGGAATTCTGAAGGCCTTTTTTCTTGCCAAAACACCACGCGCTGCAAACCCCATCTACGCCAACAAAAAGTTGCACAATTAATTTCCCATGTCTGTACATAGTTTGTTAGACAAACGCGATTACCAGCACGCCTTACTGGTCATTTCGGGCTTCAGGAACGTCTCTAATCACCGCTTGCACCCCAATAACCTGCGCCAACGTGAACAACATCCCAAAACAACCCCCTTAAGCACGTCAAATGAACGATATGTTGTCCAACGCAGCCCAAATCAGTTTCACTAACAGCTTGTGCTAGGATACCTAACATCACATGGGTTCAACTGTGCTCGCGGCTCCAGCAAGCCAAAAAGCGCAGGGTCGATCAGCATCCGGCCGTAACGGCGGTGCCAGAAACACCACGAGCTCCAATAAAGAGGTCATGCGACCTAAATTGTTTGCATTAAGTTATTTTCTAAGGTGCAGATGAGTAGTGGTTTGCATGTCAAAGCGTAGCAGTTTTGCAGCTGTTTGCGCGCGGTCCAGTTTTGTACCCGCTTGACTGGCTCGCACGCAGCCAGCTGGGGTCGCGGTCATTTTTGCGATACACGTCCGCGACTCTAGCAACTGCGCTTATGCATACCGTTCACGGTGGGGCAGAGCCACGTGCTTGTCTGACTGGGCTCAGGGTTTGAATATGGAGCGCCTTCGCGCACAAGCGCCCTGGCGAAGCCATACCAAAACCCCGTGAGCCAGACGTAAGACAGCAAGGGGGTGGTGCTCGTGTGGTATGTGATCCAGGTCATTAACGGTCGCGAAGACGTAATGCGCGAGCGCATCGAGCGTATAGTTCCGGCTGGTGCTATGCAAGAGCTCTTTTATCCCCAATTTCAAACCGAGATTAAAGTACACGGCGAATGGGTCAATACGACCAAACCACTCTTTCCCGGTTATCTTATCTGCGATACGGCAGATCCCCGAATTGTGCAACAGCATCTGCTACGCCTGGACGACTTTGCCCGGGTGCTTGCCCAAGACGGTCGGTTTGTGCCACTGGCAAAAGAAGAAGTCCAGCTTATTGGTGGTTTTACGCATAAGGGAGACCGCGTGGTGCCCATGAGCGAGGCCCTAAAAGACGGTGACCAGGTCGTAGTGATGGCAGGTCCGCTGCTGGGCCACGAAGGCCTTATCAAAACCATTAATAGACGCAAGAGCACTGCTTATTTGGAGCTCAACCTGTGCGGCCGACGCGTAACTACGCGCGTTGGTCTCGCGGTGCTTTCAAACGAGCAGCGCGTCATGCGCAACCTCAATAAAGAGATCGCCTAGTTGCTGGCGACCGTCACACAGAATAGGGGGCTCTCCGAACCGGGGACGAAGTGTTGGAAGAGAACGTGTCGGATAAAACAAAATATGCAACGGATGCGCCAGCGGGTGCGGCGCTGATTGCTCAGGCCATGGACCAGCGTGAGGGCGCAGGCCGCTATAAGGCCATGCAATCCATCATGGACTGGGATCGCTCGCGCCTGGCCTACCGTGCCGTCAAACGCGCGTTTGACATCGTGTTCAGCAGTGTCGCGCTCGTCGCTATCGCGATTCCAAGCCTAATTCTCGCCGCGGCCATCCGGTTGGAGAGCGAGGGCAGCCCCTTCTACAGCCAGATCCGCGTGGGACAGACCCGCCCCGACGGCAGCCTGACAACATTCCGCATGTGGAAGTTCCGTTCCATGTACAAGGACGCCGACGAGCGCCTCGTCGAGCTAATGGATCAAAACGAGATCGACGGCGCCATGTTCAAGATGAAGGAGGACCCACGCATCACCAAGATCGGGAAATTCATCCGCAAACATTCCATCGACGAGTTCCCGCAGTTCCTGAATGTGTTCCTGGGCCAGATGTCGGTCGTGGGCCCGCGTCCGCCGTTGCCGAATGAGGTGGCCGAGTACACCGAGTACGACCTGCAGCGCCTGGCCGTGAAGCCCGGCATTACCGGATGGTGGCAGGTTACTGATCGAAACTCAACTGGTTTCGACGGTATGGTCCAGCGAGATCTTGAGTACATTGCGAGGCGTGGCATTCTCACCGACTTAAGGATTATCGCCCTCACCGTTATTGAAGTAATCACGGGAAAGGGTGCGTTTTAGTGCTTAAGTCCTATCATCATTATCCCGAATTAAACCGTGTGCCCGTGATCGATGTCCCGATCACGGGCACCAATATGTCTGAATGCGTCGATTTCATTACCCATAATATCGACAATCTGCATGGCGAGTATATCTGCGTCTCTAACGCCCATACGTCGGTCATGGCCCATGACGATCCCAGCTGCTGGTCCTGTCAGGCTGAGTCCGTTATGTCCGTTCCCGATGGGAAGCCCCTATCGGTTGTCGGCCGAAAGACGGTCACGTCGATGGGGCGCGTGACCGGTCCGGATCTGATGCGCGAGATTTTCAGTATCTCCGCTCAGCACGGATGGAGCCATTACTTCTACGGCAACGAACAGAAAAACCTCGAGGCGCTCAAGGAATCGCTTCAGGAAGATTATCCAGGCTTGGAAATTGCTGGCATGGAGCCTTCCGTCTTTCGTCCGCTTTCCGATGGCGAGAAACGAGACCTTTCACGACGCATTGCCGATTCTGGCGCCGACTTTGCATGGATTGCACTTGGCGCCCCGCGCCAAGAAGTCCTCATGCATGAGCTTAAAGGCGGCCCCCAGCCACTGATGATTGGCGTAGGGGGAGCCTTCAACGTTCTCGCCGGCGTGGTGCCGGAGGCGCCGATTTGGATGCAGAGCCTAAGTCTCGAGTGGCTATACCGCTTGATGCAGGAGCCGAAGCGACTATTCAAACGATATCTCGTTACTAATACCAAATTTCTCTTTTACCAGTTCACAGGCGCTAAGCGCAAGGAAGGCAAGTAGATGAAACCCACCACCGCATTCAAAGACAAGACCCTGATGATCACGGGCGGCACCGGCTCGTTCGGCAACACGGTGCTCAAGCACTTCATGGACACCGATCTGGCCGAGATCCGCATCTTCTCCCGCGACGAGAAGAAGCAGGACGACATGCGCCACCGCCTGCAGGAGAAGTCGCCCGAGCTCGCCTCCAAGGTGCGCTTCTTCATTGGCGACGTCCGCAACGCCCAGAGCGTGCGCGACGCCATGCACGGCGTGGACTACATCTTCCACGCCGCCGCCCTCAAGCAGGTTCCCTCCTGCGAGTTCTTCCCCATGGAGGCCGTGCGCACCAACGTCATCGGCACGGACAACGTCCTGCACGCGGCAATCGACGAGGGCGTCGACCGCGTCGTGTGCCTGTCCACCGACAAGGCCGCATACCCCATCAACGCCATGGGCAAGTCCAAGGCCATGATGGAGTCCATCATCTACGCCAACGCCCGCAACGGCGCCGGCCGCACCACCATCTGCTGCACCCGCTACGGCAACGTAATGTGCTCTCGCGGCAGCGTCATCCCGCTGTTCATCGACCGCATCCGAAAGGGCGAGCCGCTGACGGTCACCGACCCCAACATGACCCGCTTCCTCATGAACCTGGACGAGGCCGTGGACCTGGTGCAGTTCGCCTTCGAACACGCCAACCCCGGCGACCTGTTCATCCAGAAGGCCCCCGCATCCACTATCGGCGACCTCGCCGAGGCCGTCCAGGAGGTCTTCGGCCGCGTGGGCACCCAGGTCATCGGCACCCGCCACGGCGAGAAGCTCTTCGAGACCCTCATGACCCGCGAGGAGCGCCTGCGCGCCGAGGACATGGGCGGCTACTACCGCGTCGCCTGCGACTCGCGAGACCTGAACTACGACAAGTTCATCGTCGACGGCGAGGTGGAGACCCAGGCCGACGAGTCCTACACCTCCCACAACACCGAGAGGCTCGACGTGGAGGGCACCATCGCCAAGATCAAGACCGCCGAGTACGTGCAGCTGGCCCTGGAGGGCCGCGAGCACGAGGCGGTGCAGTAGGGTGCGCGTCCTCGTCACCGGCGCCAGGGGCTTCGTCGGGAAGAACCTCTGCTGCGCGCTGAGGAACATCCGCGACGGCAAGGACCGCCGCGAGAGATACGCGGGCCTGCTCCCGCTCGAGGTCATGGGGTACGACGTCGACTCGACGCCCGGGGAGCTGGAGGACTACTGCTCCCGCGCCGACTTCGTCTTCAACCTTGCCGGAGTCAACCGCCCCGAGGACCAGTCCGAGTTCATGGAGGGCAACTTCGGGTTCGCCTCCACGCTGCTGGAGACCCTGGAGCGCCACGGCAACGCGTGCCCCGTCATGCTCTCCAGCTCCGCGCAGGCGAGCCTGTCGGGCCGCTTCGAGGGCTCGGTCTACGGCGAGTCGAAGCTGGCGGGGGAGGGCCTGTTCCGCGAGTATTCCGAGAGGACCGGCGCGCCGGTGCTCATCTACCGCTTCCCGAACCTCTACGGCAAGTGGTGCCGCCCGCGCTACAACTCCGCCGTGGCGACCTTCTGCGACGCCATCGCCAACGGCCGCCCCTACACCGTGAACGACCCCTCGGTGGAGCTGGAGCTCCTCTACATCGACGACCTGGCCGACGAGATGCTGGGTGCGCTGCTCGGCGAGGAGCACCGCTGCGGCTACGAGGGGTTGGAGCGCGTCGAGGGCGACGGGTTCTGCTACGTCCCGCAGACCGACGTGAAGACCCTGGGCGAGATCGTCTACCTGCTGGACAACTTCCGAGACAGCCGCGAGACCCTCTCGGTGCCTGACCTGACCGACGGCTCCTTCTCCAAGAAGCTCTGGAGCACGTTCCTGTCCTACTACGAGCCGGGGCACTTCGCCTATAGCCTCAAGCCCAATGTCGACGGACGCGGCTCGTTCACCGAGTTCCTTCGCACGCCGGAGCGCGGCCAGGTCTCCATCAACGTCTCGAAGCCCGGCATCACCAAGGGCAACCACTGGCACATGAGCAAGTGGGAGAGGTTCCTGGTGGTCTCCGGCACCGCCTCCATCAAGCTGAGGAAGGTGGGGGAGGACGCCGAGGGCAGGCCGTACCCTGTCGACGAGTACGTCGTCTCCGGCTCGGACATGCGCGCCGTGGAGATGATCCCCGGCTACACGCACTCCATCACCAACCTGTCCGACGTCGAGGACCTCGTGACGGTCATGTGGGCCAACGAGCCCTTCGACCCCGAGAACCCCGACACCTACTACGAGGAGGTCTAGCCGCATGGGCAAGGACTATTCCGATATCGCATTCAGGGACGACGGCCGCCTGAAGCTCCTGATCATCGTGGGCACGCGCCCCGAGGTCATCCGCCTGTCCGAGGTCATCAAGAAGTGCCGCCGCCACTTCGACTGCCTGCTGGCTCACACCGGGCAGAACTACGACTACACGCTCAACGGCATCTTCTTCCGCGACCTGTCGCTGGACGACCCCGACGTCTACCTGGACGCCGTTGGCGCGGACCTGGGCGAGACCGTGGGCAACATCATCGCCGCGAGCTACAAGCTCATGGTTGAGGTGCAGCCTGACGCGCTGCTGATCCTGGGAGATACCAACAGCTGCCTGTCGGCCATCGCGGCAAAGCGCCTGCACATTCCCATCTTCCACATGGAGGCGGGTAACCGCTGCAAGGACGAGTGCCTGCCCGAGGAGACTAACCGCCGCATCGTCGACGTGATCTCCGACGTCAACCTGGCCTACTCCGAGCACGCCCGCCGCTACCTCAAGGACACCGGCTGCGCCCCGGAGCGCACCTACGTCACCGGGTCTCCCATGGCGGAGGTCCTGCGCGCGAACCTTGACAAGATTGAGGCCTCCGACATCCTCTCCGAGCTCGGCCTTGAGCCCAAGCGCTACATGCTGCTCTCCGCCCACCGTGAGGAAAACATCGACACAGAGGCGAACTTCACGAGCCTGTTCACCGCGATCAACGCCCTGGCCGAGAGATATGACATGCCGATCCTGTACTCCTGCCACCCGCGCTCCCGCAAGCGCCTGGAGGCCACCGGCTTCAAGCTGGGCCCGCGCGTGCGCATGCACGAGCCCATGGGCTTTCACGACTACAACTGCCTGCAGATGAACGCCTTCGCGGTGGTGTCCGACTCCGGCACGCTGCCCGAGGAGTCCAGCTTCTTCGCGTCTATCGGCCGCCCGTTCCCGGCAGTGTGCATCCGCACTTCCACTGAACGCCCCGAGGCCCTGGACAAGGCCTGCTTCACGCTCGCCGGCATCTCCGAGAAGGGCCTTCTTCAGGCCGTCCACACCGCCGTCGAGCTCGACGCGGAGGGGTCGCTGCCCGAGGCGCCCGTTCCCGACTACGCCGACGAGACCGTCTCCACCAAGGTTGTCAAGATCATACAGAGCTACACCGGCGTCGTGGACAAGATGGTGTGGAGGAAGGGCATTTAATGGCCTCGAGTGACACCAAGACAACTGATTCACTCGTCGATGAGGCGCTGGACATAGCGGAGGGCATGGACAGGCCCCTTCGCTATGTCCAGTTGAACAGCTTCTACAACGGGTCGACCGGCTCCATTATGCGCGGTCTGCATTCCCAGCTTTGTTCGCATGGGGTCGATTCCTACTGTTTCTGGGGCAGACGACATAAGAGTATTGACGAACATATGCGGTGCTGTGCTAGCAAACCCGAGGTATATTTCCATGGTGCCATGACTCGCCTGCGCGACCGCATGGGTTTCTATTCCAAGCACGATACCGCCAAACTTTTGAAGCTCTTGGACGAAATTGATCCTGATGTTGTCCACCTGCATAACATCCACGGCTATTGGGTGAATATCGAAATGCTGTTCAGTTGGCTTGCGACGCACCGTTGCCAAGTCAGATGGACCTTGCATGACTGTTGGGCGTTCACGGGCCATTGCGCGCACTTCACATATTTGGAGTGCGCGCAATGGAAAACTCATTGCGCGTACTCGTATTCCTGCCCGCAACTGGACACTTATCCCAAGACGATCTCCAAAGCGAGCTGTGCAAGGAACTTTGAGGACAAGAAACGTATCTTTACGAGCGTCCCGCCCGCGCGAATGACGCTCATTACTCCTTCCCAGTGGCTCGGCAACCTTGTTGGAGAGAGCTTCTTGAAGGATTACCCCGTGGAGGTGTGTCGCAACACCATCGACAGGGCCGTGTTTAGACCGACTCCGAGCGACTTCCGCGAGCGATACGGCGTTGGTGACAGGTTCATGATTCTCGGCGTTGCGAGCCCTTGGACTGAACGTAAAGGGCTCGGTAGTTTCATTCGGCTTGCCGATGAGCTCGACAGCAAGAAGTACGCGATTGTGCTTGTGGGCTTGAGCGAGAAGCAGATAAAGCAACTCCCGAACGGCATTATGGGTCTCACTCGTACCAATTCACCGCAGGAACTCGCTGGCATCTATTCGACTGCCGACGTGTTCTTCAACCCGACGGTCGAGGACAATTTCCCAACAGTGAACCTCGAGGCAGAAGCATGTGGGACGCCAGTGGTTACTTACGACACGGGTGGATGCAGGGAGACACTAGGCATGCGGGGATCAAGGTATGTAGAAGGATATTCTCAGGCCATTGAAGTGATCGAGAAGGAGATGGGTGATGGAGAGCAGCATCGAGGTTAAGCCTCAAGGATTCAAACGATTTATCAAAGGGCCTTTGAAACTGGCCCTTGTTGCTATAAACAAGCTTTCGAATCCCACGTATAAGAAACTGTATCCTCGTTATCTCAGCTGGCTTGGGATTAATCTGTCGAGGGATTTCTCCAACTACGGTGATCCATGGATTAGCCCAGAGTGCCGATTTGATGCAGCTGGCTATAATCTCATCACTCTCGGCGAAGGAGTCACCATCTCCTATGGAACATCGATTCTTGTGCACGATTTTAGTATCGACAAGGCTTTATTTGCGCGCAGAAACAAGCACGGTAAATTCATTAAGCCTGTCTCGATTGGGCGAAATTGCTTCATTGGTGCCAACGCCATGATTCTCCCTGGAACAACCATTGGGAATAACTGCATCATCGGGGGGGTCTATCGTCAAAGGCGAGTTTCCCGACGATTCGATCATCTGCGGAAATCCTGCCCGTGTCGTGGGGAGCATAGATGAGTTCCTCGCTAAGCACGAGTCAAAAGAGGATATCGTTTATGGACTTTCCTAATTCTAAAGTCCTGCTCGTATCCCGCCTTGACGGCACTAGGGGGCCGCTTGGAGTCGCCAAGGCCGTTCATTCACGACTTGCAGATAAATATGGCTGTAAGCTTGAGGAATTTTTTGACTTTGCAGATGTGTTTAAGTTGATAGCTGAGATTCCTTTCAAATACAAAGGATATACAATATGCATCCACCAAAATGGCTTCCGTCTCCCTATGGCCTTTTGCTGGCTTTCTAAGTTGGATAAGAAGAACCGTTATTTTTTGGTAGTGCATGGCGTTGCAGCTGAGGAGCGGAAATATCGACCTGTCCTGCAGCGAGATCTAAAACTCGAGCCAAAACTTATTCGAGAATTCCCAAACCTTATTTGTGTTTCTGAGTTTGAGCGAGGCGTTTTAAAACGGCTGTATGGCCGTGAGCATGGCATTACTGTTATCGGAAACGGCGTTGACTTGTCTTCTGAGATTAGCCCAAGAGCTTTATTGGCAAAAAAGCGCTCCTCGTATCCGCCTGTGATTATAACCACGGGCGGATACGAGGAGTGTAAGGGCTGTGACCTTGCGCTCCTCGTGCTCTCTCGTTTTGCACGAGAGACTGGAACTCGCCCCAGACTTATCGTCTGCGGCCGCGATACTGCGGCCGTGGGCTCTAACCGTTCTCTGTGCGAGCGAATCGCGCAGGAAGGAAACGTCGAGCTTGATTATCGTGGTGAGATTTCCGACAAAAAAGAACTTTTGAAGTTGTACCAAGAAGCCGATTTCTATGCAGGGCTCAGCAGGTTCGACACCTTTAATGTTTCAGTGCTCGAAGGGGCGGCCGCCTGCTGCGTACCGATTATTTCTAGCAGCTGTGGAGCCGTTGGTCTCTTCAGCGATGAAAGTGCAGTTTGCTGCGACATCGAAGCCGATGGTTGGGAAAAGGAAGTCGCAGCCACAATGATACGACTTTGTGATGATGATGCGCATTACCGCGAGATTGCTTCCGCTGCGCGTTTTGTTGCTGAGGCAAACACGTGGGATGCAATTTCAGAAAAGTACTGGGATGCACTTACAGGGAGGGACTAGTAGAGGGTGTTAACCAAGGTAAATTATCAAAAGTTATGGTCACCTAAATGGATTACGATTTTCACAATCGCCTGTCTATATTCTGTGATTCAGGTTGCCGCCATTATGTACCTTGCATTGCTGGTTGAACTTATTTCTCTTGTCCCAATTGTTACCAGATTCACCGATGAAGAAAAAATTGCAAATTGCATTGATCTTCTCATTGTTTCGATTATCATGCCCGATAATTACTGTATTTTGATTGCAATTTGTTACTCTGCAATCAAATCCGGGCATGATCGGCTTGAACTACGCTCGCTTTTGTCTTTTGTTTTAATTGCAATTTACTGCGCCTTCAATGTGGTTCTTAGAAGAGTCCCTATTAATAATGTTATTGTTTCCTGCATATATGTCATTCCCTTCTTTTTGATATATGGCTCCTGCTGCTTGTTGGGAAAAAAATCTTCAGCCTGCGGAAAATATATACTCTTAGGATTAAAGAGGATGGTGCTGATTGAACTGATCAGTGTTCTCCTATATGCAATTACCCATATTTCGATAGTCTCTGGTTATGGAGACATGGACTGGGTTACAGGAACAATGGGCGCATATCAGGCTAATACGTTGATGTGCGTCTGTTCTTTCACATTGCTTATATTTCTTGAGGCTATAAAAAGAGGGGAGAAGGGCTGCGTTTTCTGGTGCGTTGGCGCTGGAATACTGATGGTCTCAACCAGCTCCGTATCGTACTTGGCGGTATTTGCGCTTGCGTTTACAACGATGGCTCTGACGTCTTGGAATATTCATTTTCCCGAGAGGGCAGCCATTGCAGTCTTGGCTATTGCAGCTGCGCTGGCTTTTGTTAGCGTCAGTCCTGCTTGGATTTCAAATGAAGTAGTCAAGATGACTAATTTTGGATATGCCCAGGCGCGTTTAGATAAAGTTAAGTTTTATAAGCGCACCTTCATTGATTTACCTTCTGATGAAGGCAGTTCCTATTTCTTTTTCGGGACAGGATTAGGAACTTATTCCTCTCGTTCAGCGATGACATGCGCAGGGGGATATATCGATTTTTATGACAAATACTATCGGCCATACAATAGTTTCTATAGATTGAAATATCTGTCTGATCAGGATAGGGAAAAGGGACTGGCCTCAATGGCCGATTCCACTATCGTAAGTGTGCAGGGTGAATTGGGCTTCATCGGCTTAGTTGCTATTGCCATCTTTGCAGTCAGTATGTTCTCAAAATCAAAAGACCCTTTTTATCGCATGGCGGTTTTATTTTTCGTTGGGCTATTTTTCGTTGATAACACTCTTGAGTATGCCAAATTCTATTCTCTATTTTCATTAGTTGTTGCCTTTACTGCCAGCCTGTCATGCCGCAATTCAGGATTGGGAGAATGACGATGATTAATTTGCTCGGGATAGGTTATATGCCTGCCAACGAACAGGAAGGTGAATGGCTATGCCGATAATAAAGGGCACTTATATTTTTATTTGTGATATTGCAGGTTATATTTCTGGTGCACCTATCTACTATCGAAATAAAGCCCTTTTCCTAGAGAAAGATGGATGGAATGTCGCGATTTTAGCCAATCGAAATGGGCATGTTTACATCGATGGGCTGGAAAACTTTGCTGCCGGATTTTTCCCATTTCTTCGGGATGATCCAGCATCGCTTCCAAAGGAAGTGACAACGAAGCACGTTGATGAGTTGGCCCGCTCGATTATATGCGTGCCTGATATGCCTGTAATTGTTGAGACAGGAACGGACTGGACTTCATATTGGGGCGAGCTTCTGGCTAAGCGCCTCAAAGGAAGGCATATGGTTTTGTTTCTCGATGAGGATAACCAGAGGGCAAAAAAACGCATTGTTTATTTTGATTTTAAGTATAGAAGAGGCGAAATGGCTTGCATAACCAAGCAAACCATGATTCGGTTGTTCGATGGGTACCGTAATTTAAAACCCTCTGAAGCAATTGACTTTAACGCCTGCTGCACTAACTCTATTCAGGATATTGAAAATAATTTCTCGAAAAGTTTGAATCGCTCTGAATTCAATATTGGCAGCATCGGTCGACTTGACAAGCCGTTTATCTTAAATCTTATTAGGGATATACAAATTTTTGCCAATCGTAATCCTGATTTACAAATTCAGATGGTTTTTTTCGGCGGAGCAAGCACTAAAGTCGAAGAAAAGATCAAACGCGAACTTGCCAAATGCAAGAACATTAAAACCGTTATTTCTGGTTATATGTGGCCTTTTCCAAAATCTGCGTTGGAATCAATGGATGTTTTCGCATCTGCAGCCGGTAGCAAAAATCTCTCTTACTCGCTTGGGATACCGACAGTCGCGATGGATGTTCTTGGTCGAGGAGCTATTGGTTTTGTGGGAGAAGAGGCGGTTGACGACAACCCCTTATATCGGGAAGCATCAAATCGAAATCCCTCGGAAACATTCCTTTATTTTGAAGAGGTTCTTCAAGGAAACGTTAACTCTGCGGATACGGATTTGAACCTTGGTAGGCAGTGGTTAGATTTTTGTAACGAGTATCAAAGCCAGCTGAATACGGCATTAAATTGCAAAAGCGAACTTAGTTATTTCGATGTGTTGAGCTTACCTGTTTCGTATAAGAGTCGTATACGGATGTTTTTATATTTGATTCTAGGTGAATCTACTGGACGCTGCCTTATAGAGGCAATTTGTTCGTTTTGCCAAAGGTCTAAATAATATGTCACAGGAAAATACCAGATCGAGTATGGAAAAACATAAGACGATAACTTCTGTTTGTTGGAAGTTGTTGGAGCGTGGCGGCAATCAGTTTATCCAACTGGTTGTTCAGATTGTTATGGCGCGGATGCTTACTCCAAAAGAGTTCGGAGCGCTTGCCATTATGCTGGTCTTTATCAACATTGGCAATGTCATCGTTACATCGGGCATGAGTACAGCGCTGGTTCAGTCTAAAGAGGTCGATGATTCAGACTTTTCAACCGTTTTTTGGATGAGTCTCGGAGCGTCTACTGTCTTATTTGCTGCGTTATTTGTTGCAGCGCCCGCACTCTCTACATTCTACGGTATGCCTACCATTGTCTCCCCTTTACGTGTGCTTGGTATATTATTTTTGATTACGGCCTTTAACTCGGTGCAGGTTGCAATCGTGCAACGCGAAATGCAGTTTCGCAAAGTTTTTAACGCGACCATTGTATCCGTCTTGGTTTCTGGCGTCATTGGCATCGCTGCCGCTTTAACGGGTGCAGGATTGTGGGCTCTTATACTACAACAACTCGTTTACCAGGTAACGAATTGTTTTGTGCTGGGACTTCAGGTGAAGTGGGTCCCAAGTTTCGTGTTCGAAAGCGCGAAGGCATGGAAACTCTTTAGCTATGGGTGGAAACTGCTTGTTTCCGGATTGCTCGAGCAAGGCTACCAGTCTCTTTCCGATCTAATCATTGGCAAGCAATTCAGTCCCTCTAGCCTTGGCTTGGTTTCACAGGGAAAGAAATACCCGCAAGCCGTTGGCAGCATGCTGGATGGCGCGATACAGCCTGTGATGCTATCTGCCGTATCGCGCGTACAAGCAGATGTTTCTCAAGTAAAGCGCCTCGTGCGTAGAGCACTTAAAACCTCGACGTTTCTTATCGTCCCTAGTATGACTTTATTTGCAGTGGCGGCCGAGTCCATTGTAGGGTTGCTGCTGGGGGAGAAATGGTTACCTTGCGCGCCTTTTTTACAAATGTATTGCTTTATCTACGCTCTGTTGCCCATACACACAACCAACCTGCAGGCCCTCAACGGCATGGGTCGATCTGATTTGTTTTTAAAACTTGAATTGATAAAAAAAGGTTATGGATTATGTTTCATTTTGTTCGCAGCATTTGTAATGCACGACGTTTGCTTAATGGTTGCCATGTATATGATTACCGACATCATCTCAACATTTGTTAACGCTTATCCCAACAAACGGGTTATCGGATACTCCTACTCTGAGCAAATACGCGATATCGCTCCTGCATTTGTGATTTCAGCAATTGCAGGAGGACTTGCACTGTTTTGCGGTTCATTTGTCGCCTCGCCTGGACTTCAAATTCCTATTGAAGTTGCCGTAATGGCAATTGCCTATTTTGGTATCTCAGGCATTTTTAAACTAGAAGCCTTTGAATACCTCATCGATACCGCCAGAGATCTTTTGGGCGCAAAACGTCGTTAAAGACGTCGTGTCAATACTGTAACCGTTTTAGTCATCGTTCTTTGAAAGCTGCATAGCGAAGGGAAGGTACCTGATATGGGTAACCGCATTCTTGTCACACGATCCTCCATGCCTCCCATGGAGGAATACTTTGAAGAGGTCGCACCTCTTTGGGAAAGCCACTGGCTTACCAATATGGGTGTTGAGCATAAGAAGCTCGAGGCGGACCTCAAGGAGCGATTGGGGATCGACAACCTTGCTCTGTTCACGAATGGTCACAATGCCCTAGAGTGCATCCTTGAGGCCATGGCTCTTCCGACCGGTGGAGAGGTCATCACTACACCGTTCACCTTTGCCTCTACCACTCACGCTATCGTAAGAAAGGGACTTACTCCCGTATTCGCCGACGTGAACCCCGTGGATCTAACGTTGGATCCCGAAAGCATCGAGCGATTGATCACCACGCGCACCTGTGCCATCGTGCCCGTCCATGTATACGGTAATCTTTGCGATGTCGATGTTATCCAGGAGATCGCTGACCGTCACGGGCTGAAAGTCATATATGACGCAGCCCACGCTTTTGGCGTCGAGCGCGTGAACGAGGACGGAAGCAGCGATAGCGCGGCGGCATTCGGCGACGCGTCTATGTTCAGCTTTCATGCGACCAAGGTATTCAACACCATCGAAGGCGGTTGTGTCTGCTTTAAGGACGAAGATCTGTATCCACTGCTCAATCAATGGAAGAACTTCGGCATCACGGGGCCCGAGGACGTTGAGTACGTCGGTGGCAATGCCAAGATGAATGAGTTCTGCGCGGCGATGGGCGTCTGCAATCTTCGTCACCTTG
>CALDCF010000051.1 GCA_937937635.1 uncultured Collinsella sp. | reverse complement strand
AAACTCCCAGGCAATACATAAAGCTTTTGCCCTTACAGGGCGCATTGCCGATTGCCATTATACCCAGGGCGTTGCCTTGGGCTAAGAGCTTCTGCCCTTTCAGGGCGTGCTGTTGGAGAGCTTCTGCCCTTTACCTTTCCCGTCGGCCGGTGACCGTTGGTTCTGGGCGTGCCAACCGTACAGGTCAAAACATTTCCACATACGCCTCCCCGAAGTCCTTGCAGCCCACGGGCAGCTGGTGGTGCACAAGCCCGGGCAACACGTCGCGCAGCTGCATGAAGAGGCTTTCGCCCGGAGCATCGCAGTCGGGAAACATGTGGAACGAGACCGATTTCTCCCTGCTGAGCGAGAGCAACGTCTCCCTGTCCTCGTGCGAGAGCAGCGTGGCAGAAGGGATGGCGATGGCCTTACGCCCCGACGAGAGCATCGCCCAACAGTCGCTGCAACCCTCGGTGATGAAAAGCTCGTCGCCCGCCTTCAGACGGTTGACTACGGGCAGGTTGTAGATGCTGCACCTCGCCCCTCGTGGGAATCGGAAGCGGGGAACGTCAGCCGACTTGCAGTAGTCGAGGTTCCGGTTCTGCACCCCTATGAGGTTGCCCTGGCGGTCGTAGTAGGGCGTGGTGAGCCAGTTGACGCCCTGTCGGTCGGTCCAGGAGGTGAGTCGGCACCAAGCCGCCACCCTTGGATTGATGCGCCTCTCGTCGAAGAGAAATCGCCTTGCCGCCCCGTTGAGCCATGGGTGCTCGAAGAGCCTCCCATATCGCGAGGCATCGAAGGAGTGTTGGCTTTCGGCCTGCGGCGTTGTCGACGGTTTCCACTCCGTAAGGATGATGCTGTTGGCGTCGGCAAGCCATTGGCACGCCTTCGGAAAGTCGAGCCCGAGGTGTCGCATCACGAGGTCGATGGTACCCATGCTCTCCTTCATGCACACAAAGCATCGGCAGGTGTTCCGCCTGGTGTTGTAGACGAGGCTGGCGTGATGATCGTCGTGGAACGGGCAGAGGC
>CALDCF010000050.1 GCA_937937635.1 uncultured Collinsella sp. | reverse complement strand
TTTACCGTCATCTTTGCGACCGGCGCTATCGACGACGTCTTCCAGCTCAAGCCCAAGCAAAAGCTAGCCGGACAGGTCCTCGCCGCGCTTATCGCCTGTATCGGCGGCCTGCGGATCGGCGTCATCGTCAACCCGTTTGCCCCCGGCGAGATCATGCTCGGATGGCTCGCCTACCCCATCACCGTGATCTATCTGGTGGCATTCACCAACATCATTAACCTCATCGACGGCCTCGACGGCTTGGCCACGGGCATCTGCGGCATCGCGTCGTTCACCATGTTTTCGATGGCCGTTCTCTCGGGCCGCATCGACGCCGCCGCGCTCTCCATTGCGCTCTTTGGCGCCTGCCTGGCCTTTTTGCGATACAACTTCAACCCCGCAAGCATCTTCTTGGGCGACTCGGGGTCGCTGCTTCTGGGCTTTGCGCTGGGCTCCATCTCGTTGCTCAACGTGAGCCGCACCGCCGCGCTCACCTCGCTTATCATCCCGCTCATCGTTGCCGGCGTGCCCATCATCGACACGTTTAGCGCCATCGTGCGCCGCAAGCGCGCCCACATTAGCATCGGGCAGGCCGACAAGGGCCACATCCACCACCGCCTGATCCAAGAGGGCTACAACCAAAAGCAGGCAGTGCTCCTCATCTATGCCTGGTGCATCATGCTTTCGGCCGGCGCCGCCGCGATTAACCAGGTCGAGGTCCCCATGCGCGTGCTCATCTTTACCGTGCTCGCCATTGGCTCGGCGGCCTTTGCCAAGCATCTACATCTGTTTGAGCCCGTGCTGCGCCACCATTACAACAAGCGCACGCACGAGGACGAGCTCGTCACCCCCGACGACCCCGCCTTTAAGCAGGAAGAGCGGGCGGCAGAAGAGCGTAAGGAAGAGCGACACCACAAGCGCTAGGGTAAGCTGCCGAGGATGCGCCCAGGCGCCGCCGGCCAAACGCGCAGCCACGCCGCGCCCATCGCACATGCCGCCGCTCTCCCGCCCCTCGCCTACTTACGACCC
>CALDCF010000049.1 GCA_937937635.1 uncultured Collinsella sp. | reverse complement strand
TGATCTCCGCCTTGAGAGGGCGGCGTCCTAAACCGCTAGACGAACGGGCCATATGACATCTGCACTGCCGTGCTGCGAAGACATATATTACGGGACAAAAAACGTCAGCGCAAGAAGAAATTCCAAATTGCCGAAAATTTGTCGGCAGGTTATGGAACGCGCAGGTCAACTGGTTAGCTAGTTCAAGTTGAGATGAGCCAGGAGGGCTTCGCGATCGTTGGGGATGTTGTCCTCGATCACCGCGTCGAGGGCGGCGTTGAGAAGCTGGCCCAGCTCGGGCCCCGGCTTCACACCGGCACGAATCAGGTCACCGCCGTTGATAGCAAGCATCTTGAGCGAATAGGGCTCCCCCGCCTCCAACAAATCATGGGCGAGTGAGCGCATCTCTTCGATCGTCTCGACGTAATAGAAGCACGACGGCGCCTTGCCCAGCGTGTCGGCACGCTTAAGGTCCATAAGCTCGTCCATCAGGCGCGGCGTATCGACGCCCTCGCCCGAAAGCAAGCGCATCATATTGAGCAAGCAGGAGCGCTCGGGGCGCAGCGGCTTGTCGTGGTACTTAATGAGCAGGCACACGTCGCGGACCAAGTCGTGCGAAAGCGCCAAGCGATCCATGATGGCGCGCGTCTTCTTGGCCCCGAGCTCGGGGTGACCGTAAAAGTGGCCGCTGCCCGCATGGTCGACCGTAAAGCAATCGGGCTTGGAAACGTCGTGCAAAAACGCCGCCCACATTAGGCTCATTGAGGGTGTAAAGCCGTCGCACAGCGCTAACTCCCCCGCCACCGTCAGCACACGGGCGATATGCTCGTAAACGTTAAACGCATGATAGACGCTGCGCTGATCAAACCCGCGACCCGCTGCCAACTCGGGCACGGCGGCGCAGATGAGCTCGGGGTAGCGCAGCATGGCGTCTCCCCCGTGGCCGGTCGAAAGGATGCCCTCAAGCTCAATACCCACGCGCTCGCGCGCCACGGCATCGAGCAGCGGCGCGCACTCGGCAAGGGCACACTTGGTCTCGGGCTCAATCACAAAGTCTAGGCGGCAGGCAAAGCGCACCGCGCGCAACATGCGCAGGGCATCCTCGTTAAAGCGGCGCTTAGGATCACCGACGGCGCGAATCAGCTTGCGGTCTAGGTCGCCCTGGCCATCGTAGCGGTCGACAAGGCCGCGCTCGGGATGCCACGCCATGGCATTGACGGTAAAGTCGCGGCGCGCCAGATCATCCTCAAGCGAAGCGGCGCGCTCCACACTCTGAGGATGACGACCGTCGGTATAGAAGCCGTCCAGGCGATAGGTGGTGACCTCAATGCGCTCGCCATCGCAAATAGCCGTAATGCCGCCAAATTTAATGCCCGACTCAACTACGGCAATACCGGCGGCCTCGAGTGCCGCCTTGGACTCCTGCCACAGGCCGCTACAGCACATGTCGACATCGTGGCTGGGACGTTCCATCAGGGCGTCACGTACCCAACCGCCCACGTACCAGGCCTCAAGACCGGCATCCTCGAGGGCTCGCAACACGCACAGAGAGGCGCCTGACGGCTGCGTAGCGTTGAGCGAAACATTGCACATTCCTGTGGCCTCCTGCAATTGCGGGCATATCGATTGATGGTTTCCAAGAAGTCTAGCAAGAAATGAGAGCGGGCGCACACGCGAACGCGCTTCAAGCACGATTGGATCCCAAGGCATCGACTACAAACATGAAAAAGCACCCGCCTCGGCAATCCGAGACGGGTGCTCTACAAAGCAAAGATGCAAGGTCCGTGCGCTGCGTTAGCAGACCTGACGGATGGCGATGCCCTTCTGATACTCATCGACCTTAGCAAAATCGCCCAGACCCGGGCACTCGACCACGTTGGCGCCGGTGGCCATCGAGAGGCGCAGGGCGTCCTCGACGCGCTCGGGAGCGTCGTGCCACACGGACAGGAAGGCGGCCAGCGAAGAGTCACCGGCGCAAACGGTCGACAGCAGCTTGACCTCAAAGGTACGGTTGGCAAACCAGATGTGCTCGCCGTTGGAGAAGTACGCGCCGGCGCCACCCAGGGTCAACAGCACGTTCTTGGCGCCCTTGGCATGCAGTTCAGCCATCGCGCCCTTGACAGACTCGTCGTCGCCACCGCTCACCTTAATGCCAAAGATGTCGAGCAGCTCGTCGTCGTTAGGCTTAATGAGGAGCGGCTCCATAGCAATGAGGTCGGCCAACTGATGGCTCGAAATATCGAGCACGAACTCGGCGCCCTTTGCCTTAACGCGGCGAAGCACCTCGGCCAGGAAGCCCTCAGAGGTGTTGGGGGGCAGCGAGCCGCTAATGACCAGGCAGGTCATGTCGTCAAGTGAATCGATGAGCTCAAACATCTCCTGCTCGTTGGCAGCGTTGATGGCGGCACCGGCATTGACCATGTTGTACTCGGTGTCGGGACCGGCGTTGAGGAACACGTTGACACGCGTGATGCCGTCAGTCCATACGGGCTTGACGGGCACGCCCAGGGCCTCGGCGCCCTTAACGATAAACTCTCCCGAGAAGCCGGCGAAGAAGCCCAGGATCGTGGTGTCGACGCCGTAGTGGTCGAGCGTAAAAGAGACGTTGAGACCCTTGCCGTTGGGGGTGTAGACAGCGTTACGGGTGCGAGTGACGGTGTTGGCGGACAGGCCATCGCAGGAGATGTTGTAGTCAATAGCGGGATTTGCAGTAAGCGTGTAAATCATGAATGTTCCTTTCACGAAGCAACGTGTTAATGAAAGTATATTCCACGCTTCGGCAAAAGGCTACAACAACTCGGTGAACGGTGTGGAAGCGATGAAGTACGGCAGGACACCTCTCCACCATGGCGGAACAAAAAAGGCGCCCCGGCCGAAACCGGAGCGCCGCATGCGCACGAATATGTCGCGTTTCGCTTACTTGCGATCGAGCTTGCGGACAGCAACGCGCTTGCTGTACTCGTCGACGTGACCAAAGTCGCCGATGCCGACGGACTCGGCAACGTTGGCGCCGGTGGCCATAGCGAGCTTCATGGCCTCCTCGACGTTGTCGCGATCCCTGTACCACTTGTGCAGGAACGCAGCGAGGGTGCAGTCGCCGGCGCAGACGGAAGAGACAAGCTTGATGTTGAACTCACGCTTGGCATACCAGATGTCCTCGCCGTTGGAGAAGTAAGCGTCACCGCGGCTACCACGGGTGAGCAGCACGTTCTGGACGCCGGCCTCGTGAGCCAGCTTCATGGCAACGCGGACCTCGTCGTCGGTGTCGACCGGCACGCCGAAGATAGCCTTCATCTCGTGATGGTTCGGCTTAATGAGCAGCGGCTTCTTGTGAGCGAGCTCCTTGAGCTTGTCGGAGGACAGGTCCAGGACGACGTCGGCGCCACGGGCCTGAGCGTGCTCCATGACCTGAGCAAGGAAGTCGGGCGTAGCTTTGGGAGGCACGGAGCCGGAGACGATCAGGCACTCAAGGTCGCCCGCGGTGTCCAGGATGTTGTAGAGCTCCTCCTGGTGCTGCGGCGTGATCGGAGCACCGGGGTTGAGGATGCCGTACTCGTGCTGGCCATCGTTGACGTAGGTGTTAATGCGCGTGATACCGTCGGTCCAGACCGGGCGGCAAAGGCAACCCAGGTTCATGACCTCCTCGACGATGAACTTGCCCGTGAAGCCGGCGAAGAAACCGAGCGCGACGGTGTCGACGCCCATCTTCTTAAAGGCGAAGGACACGTCGAGGCCCTTGCCGTTAGCCGTGTAGCTGGCCGAGCCGGTGCGGACGTTCTCGTCGGGCTCGAGCGGAGAGCTCGAAACCGTCATGTCGACAGCCGGGTTAGCGGTTAGCGTGTAGAACATTTACAGTACCCCCTGTATATGTGAGGGCCGCGTGGCCGGCCCATTCCAACCACGCGGTTACCTCTGATATCAAATTAGCGAGCTGCGGACTCGAGCAGTGCCTTGACCTCGGCAGCGGTGTTGCAGGCGAGCGCCTTCTCGGCGAGCTCGTCGCACTCGGCCTTGGTCCACTGGCTGATGGTCTTGCGGGCGCGCAGGATGGACGGAGCGCTCATCGAGAACTCCTCCAGGCCCCAGCTAATCAGCAGCGGCTCGAGCAACGGATCGGCAGCGGCCTCGCCGCACATACCGACCATGATGCCGGCCTTCACGCCGCTCTCGATGATGTTCTTGAGCGAGCGGAGCACGGCGGGATAGTAAACCTGGTACAGGTTGGAGATGGTGTCGTTGCCACGGTCGGCGCACATGGTGTAGCCGATCAGGTCGTTGGTGCCGATGGAGAAGAAGTCGGCGACCTCGGCCAGGCGGTCAGCGAGCAGCGAGGCTGCAGGCGTCTCGACCATGATGCCGACCTCGATGTTCTCGTTGAACTTGCGACCCTCTTCGGTCAGCTCGGTCTTGCACTGCTCGACGAGCTCCTTGACAGCCAAGACTTCCTCGACGCAGGTGACGAGCGGGATCATAATCTTGACGTCACCGAAGGCGCTGGCGCGCAGCAGGGCGCGGAGCTGGACCTTGTACTGGTCGGGGTTGGCCAAGCAGTAACGCACGGCGCGGAAGCCCATGAAGGGGTTCTCTTCCTTGACCATGTGCAGGTACGGAATCTCCTTGTCGCCACCCACATCGAGCGTGCGGATGATGACCGGAGCGCCCTTGAGCGCGCTGGCGACCTTACGGTAGGCGTTGAACTGCTCCTCCTCGGAAGGAAGCTCAGCAGAATCCATGAACAGGAACTCGGAACGGAACAGGCCGATAGCCTCGGCATCGTGATCGAGCGCGTTGGGCACGTCATCGGGGTTGCCGATGTTGCAGGCAATAATCTTCTTGATGCCGTCGGCAGTCACGGACGGCTTGCCGCGGAAGGCCTCGAGAGCCGCCTTCTCGGCAGCGAAAGCCTCGGCCTTGGCAGTGTAAGCGGCGAGCGTCTCCTCATCGGGATCGGCCTCGACGATACCCTTGCCACCGTCGACGACAACGGTCATGCCGTTGCGCAGTGCGGTGCAGCTGTTGGAAACCGAAAGGACAGCCGGGATCTCGAGGGCGCGCGCAATGATTGCGGAGTGCGACGTGCGGCCACCAGTCTCGGTGACGATACCGGCAACGTGGGCCTTATCGATCGTGGCGGTCATGGACGGCGTGAGGTCGTGCACGACAACGACGGTGTTCTCGGGCAGGACGGAAAGGTCGACGACCTCCTTGCCCAGCAGCTCGGCCAGAATACCGGTGCGGATGTCGGCGATGTCGGCCGCGCGCAGACGGAACATCTCATCGTCCATGGACAGGAACATGTTCTCGAACATGGTCGAGGTGTCCATGAGCGCCTGCTCGGCGCAGGTGCCGCCGTCAATGGCGGCATTGATGGCGTCGGTCATGCCCGGATCCTGAGCCAGGACAATGTGTCCGCTCATGATCTCGGCCTCGGCCTCGCCCACCGTCTCCTTCATGTGGTCGGCCTGAGCCTGGGTCTTCTCGCAGAAGACCGAAAGAGCGGTCTGATAGCGCTCCTTCTCTGCTGCCGAATCAGCAACCTCGTGCGGCTCAAACGTCAAGTCGGGATCGACGGCGACCATGACGGTGCCGATACCGATGCCCTCGGAAGCGTTGACTCCCTGATACATTCCCATTCCTCTCTCCGTGTCATGTGATAAAGCGTTTTGCCATATCCATGACAAAAGAGCGCAGCTACCTTAAGACAGGTCACTGCGCCCCCAAATATGAACTTAGTTGTTCAACATGCGACCCGTTTGAGTTCTACTCGCCAAGACCGCTCTTGATGAGCTCGATGGCAGCAGCCAGAGCCTCGGCCTCGTCGGCGCCGTCGCACTTGACCTCGACCTCGGTGCCGCAGGGGATACCAGCAGCCATGAGGGCCATCGGGGACTTGCCGTTGACCTCCTTCTCGGGGGTGACGACCGTCACGTCACAGGCGTACTTGCCCATGGTGGAGGCGAACAGACCAGCCGGACGCATGTGCAGACCCTGAGGATTAACGAGGGTAGCCTTCTCAGAAACCATAGTTGACTCCTTTTTTGTGTTTAACCCCTGTCATGCATGTGGCAGGAGTCAGATTCACGACGTTGTTTATATTAACTCACATCAAACGGTTTTTCATTGTGTTTCGCACGAATTGTTGGACGGATGTCCTTCCTGTCCGCTCGCCTGCCGGGCGGGGCGGTTAAGTTTGCTGCTCTACAGTCCTGCGCAAGACGGAAAGCACATTAAGTGCTTTCCTTTGCGTGCGGAACTCGCGACAAACTTAACCGCCCCGCCCGGCAGGCGAGCTGCGGGAACATGCTTCCGTCCAAGAAATATCGTGCAAAAGGAATTCTGGCTGAATTATTGTTCGCGTGGGTGATTCAGTCGATGAGGGCTATTTATGCCCTGTTGGGGACTAAGGAGTGTCCCGGGGTACCGGCAGGAAAGGAACGTCCCTGAGTGCCGGGTGGTATGAAAAAAGGCGAGGACCCGTAGGGAGTCCTCGCCTTTGTTACAGGGGGCGATGTTATTCGCGTACTGTGGAATTAGACCAGGCGGGCGTTGATCGTCTTGGCGATCTCGGCGGCGTCGGTGGAACCCTTGACGGTGGCACGGAAGTCCTCGTCCATGAGCGCCTCGGCGACCTTGGACAGGATCTTGAGGTGCGTGGTGCCAGCCTGTGCACCAGGGATGAGCAGAGCGATGGCCACGTTGACGGGAGCGCCGTCCATGGTATCCCAACCGGTCACGCCGGACTCGTCCTTAACGACGATGACGGCAGCCTCGGTAATGGCGTCGGACTTGGCATGCGGGATGGCGAAGCCCTCCATCATGCCCGTGGTGCCCTCGGCCTCGCGGGCCAGGAAGGCGTTCATCACGGCGTCGGCGTCGCTGGCGATACCAGCCTTGACAGCCTGGTTAGAAACGAAGCTCAGAGCCTCGTCACGAGAAGCGAAGTCCTCGGCGACAAAGACATTCTCGACCTTCACGAAGTCCGCAGCCTCGGCCTTGGGGGCCTCGACGGCAGCGGCCTTGGGAGCCTCAACCGGCTTGGCTACAGGAGCGGCCTTCTGATTCTTCTCGAAGTCGTACTTCTTGAAGGCCACGAACAGGATGCCACCGACCACAGCGCCGATGAGGATCGCGAGGACCCACAGCGGACCGTTCTCGACAACGGGCAGGACCAGGAAGCCACCGTGAGGCGCCGGATCGTGAACGTTGAACATAATGGTCAGGATCGAAGCGATAGAGGAACCGAGCATCATGATGGGCATGACGGGCCAGATGTTCTTGGTCATGAACGGAATGGCGCCCTCGGTGATGTGGGTGCAACCAAGAATGAGGTTGACGATACCGGCATCATGATCCTCCTGGCTGAAGTATTTCTTGCCGACGACGACGGCGAAGGTGGTGATAAGCGGCGGAACGATGCAAGCAGCGGAGACGGCAGCCATGAAGTTGGTGCCGAAGTTGTAGGTATCGGTGCCAACGCCAGCAGCCAGTGCCTCGGTGAGCATAGCAGTACCGGTGACGTAAGCAGCCTTGTTGACCGGGCCACCCATGTCAAAGGCGCACATGCAGCCGATGGCAAGACCCAGGACAACGGCGCCAGAGGCGGACAGGCCCTTGAGGAAGTCCATCATGGCGGTGTTGATGGCAGCCATGGGGCCGGAAATGCCAAGCATGACCAGGCCGACGATAGCCGTCGAGAACAGCGGGTACAGGAAGATGGCCTTGAGGCCGTCCAGGTTCTTGGGCAGACCGGCAAAAACCTTCTCGAGCAGCAGAATGACATAGCCAGCGAGGAAGCCGCCGACGATGCCGCCCAGGAAGCCGAAGCCCACGCCGGCGCCACCGGCGTCGATCATGCCGGTCTCGGCGTTAACAGGCAGGCCCTGAATGGCGATCATACCTGCGACAAAACCAGGGACGAGCGCCGGACGCTTACCGATGGACTCGGCAATGTAGGCAGAAAGCACGGGAACCATGAGGTTCATGGCGATGCCGCCGATGATCTTGAGCATCGCAGCAAAGCTGTTGTAGTCAGACGCCGTCGAATCGAAGGACGTAATGCCCCACAGGAACGAGACGGCGGTCAGGACACCACCGGCAACGACGAAGACCAGCATGTGGCTGACGCCGTTCATGAGGTGCTTGTAGATGACGTGGCCGATAGACTCCTTCTCCTCGACCTCGTCCTCGACATCGGCAGCGGCAGCAACCGTGTCGTCACCCTTGGCGGCGAGCGCGCGGTCAATCAGCTTTCCGGCGGCCTCGACAGACAGGGCTTTGGAAACACCAACGGAAACCATAGGCTTACCGGCGAAACGCTCCGCCTGGACATCCTTGTCGGCTGCGACGACGACGGCCTTAGCACCAGCGATCTCGCTCTTGGTGAGCTCGTTCTCGACACCGACCTGGCCATGGGTCTCGACCTTAATGGTCAGACCGCGCTCGGCAGCTGCCTTCTCCAGCGCCTCCTTCGCCATGAAGGTGTGCGCAATGCCGGTCGGGCAACCGGTGGCGGCGATGATGTCAAACTTAGCCATGTGTCCCTCCTTTTTAAGTTTTGCGCCCGCAGGCGCTCCCCTACACGCGCGTCCTTGCGCGCTTTTCCACAACTGAAAGATACCAACCTACCGTCCGCGTGAGAAGAGACAAGGCGCAATTCTCCGGTGAAAGGTTCTTTCATAACCGTAAACGGTAGGTGAAAGTTTACCATCAACACTTGAAACGGCAAGGTGTATCTTGTAATTGAAAATCCCCCTATACTATGACATTACAAACGAGTCCATTTTTCATGCCAACCAGGAGCCATCCATGACCGATAGTAGCAAGAGCGCACTTTCCCTCATTAGTACCCATCAGGGATACAGCGAGTCAGAGCAGCGCATTGTCGACTATATATTGGAGCACCAGTCCGAGGCGCCACGCCTCACGGCGGCTCAGCTCTCGCGCGCCGCCGCCACGTCCGAGGCGACCGTTTCGCGCTTCTGCCGCAAGCTTGGCTTTGGCAGCTTCCGCAGCTTTCAGTTTTCGCTGGCGAGGGATTTGGAAAGCCAGCGCAACGAGGGCCTGACTGACGAAGTCTCACTCGACAATATGGAGCAGAGCCTTAAGAACATCCTGGCTGCCAAGGTGAGCGAGCTTAATGCGACCATCGACGGGATCGACCACGATACGCTGGCGGCTGTTGTACATGCCCTTAAGCATGCAGGGGTTATTGAGTTTGCGGCTGTGGGCAATACGAACGCGGTCGCGCTCGATGCGACATTTAAGTTTTCGCAGCTGGGCCTTCGCTGCATGGCGAGCACCATCAGCGAGACCTCGATCGGGTTTGCGCTCACGCTACGCCCCGGCGACGTCATCGTGCTCATCTCAAACTCCGGCAAATCGCGCCGACTGAATCGCATGGCAAAAGCGGCTCGCGACTGCGGTGCCACCGTAGTCGTCATCAGCAGCGACAGCAAGTCTCCACTCGCGCGCCTGGCAGACTACACTTTTAATACCGTCAACCATGAAGCGCTGCTGACGACGGGCGACTTTGCGTTCTCCAAGATCAGCGCCACGATGATCATCGAAGTCATCTACAACTTCCTGCTGCCCGAGATTGAAGACGCTCGCGAACATATCAGCTACTACGAGGAGCTCATCCAGCCGGATAAGGTCGTTGAGTAAAACGCGTAGTGGGACAAAATTTCAGTCTATTTTGTCCCACCAACACCGCTGATACGACCTAGCCTCGAACTTCTTCGAGCATCTGCTTTGCGTGGGCCAAGCTTGCCTCGGACTGATCGCCGCTGAGCATGCGGGCGATCTCGGCGGTACGCGCTTCGCCGGCTACCTCGTCCAGATGCGTCTGGGGAACATCGCCGGGTTCCTTGCTCACCACGTAGTGCTTATCGGCCATAACGGCGACCTGCGCCAGGTGCGTAACGACTATCACCTGATGCGTCGCGGCAAGATCTGCCAGCACGCCCGCGAGTGCACGCGCCGTGGAGCCACCGACACCGGCATCGACCTCGTCAAATACCAGTGTGTCGACGCCGTCAGCATTACCCAAGACCACCTTGCTCGCCAGCATAACACGGCTGAGCTCACCGCCCGAGGCAATGCGGCGCAGGGGACGCGGCGTCAAGCCGGCACCGCTACGATACAAAAGCTCGTAGCTTGAAGGGCCCGCGGGTGTCCACTCAGCGCGCGGGAGATCGCGGGACTCCCAGACCAGCTCAGCGCCGCCCATCTCCAGGCGAGCCATCTGGCGGCCAACCTCGTGGCAGAAGCGCGGGGCCGCCGTATTGCGAGCGCGCTTAAGCGCCTTGGCAGCAGCGAACAGTTCGCGCTCCGCCGCGCCAAGTGCCTCGCGTGCCTTCCTAATCTGCTCGTCACCATCGTCCACCAGCGATAACAGCTCCCGCGAGCGGTCACGCATGGCAAATACATCGTCCATGGTGGGACCCCACTGCCGCAGAAGTCCCTTAAGGTCGGAATACCGCTCACGCATGCGAGCGAACTCGCGCGGGTCGAAGGCGACGCCATCGCGATAGGCACGAAGCTCGTTCGCGCTATCCTCAAGAGAGATACAGGCATCCGAAAGCGCATCGGCAATGTCGCCCAGTTTGCGATCGACGGTAGCCATACGGGAAAGCTCTGCCACGGCGCTGTTCACGGCATCGAGCGCTCCCCCTTCGGCGGCAAGCGATGCATGGGCATCGTTAGCTGTGGCAACCAGTACCTCGGCATGTTCGGAACGCGGCAGCAGTTCCTCGAGTTCCTCATACTCGCCAGGCTTGGGGTCGACCTCGCCGATGCGCTCGAGGGCAAAGCGAGCCTCCTCGACGCGACCCCCCTGCGCACGCGAGGCTTCCTCCACACGGCGAAGCTCCTTTGCGGCGACACGCGAAGCCTTAAAACAGGCGCGATACTTCTCGAATGCCTCAAGCGCCGCGCGACCTGCCCAGGCATCGACCATGGCAACGTGATGCGCCGGATCGAGGAGGCGCTGATGCTCGTGTTGACCGCAAAGATCCATCATCACGCCGACGCGCTCGGAAAGCTCGCGCACGCTGGCGATGCGGCCGTCGATCCTGACGCGGCTGCGGCCCTCGGCAGAAAGGCTGCGCTGCACGGTGAACCCCTCCGTGTCGTGCGGGCCATCGAACAAGCGCGCCTCGACGCTCGCCAGCGCCTCGCCCTCGCGCACGGTCGAAGAATCCGCACGCTCGCCCAATATGAGCTTGAGCGCCGAAAGCAGCGCGGTCTTGCCGGCACCGGTCTCGCCGGTCAGGACAGTCAGGCCGGCACTCGGCACCAGCGTCGCCTCGCGAATGAGTGCAATGTTGGAAACCTGCAGCTCATCGATCATGACGCACTCCGTAGAACACGCGGCTCACCGAGTTATAGAAGCTCTCGGGGCCGTAATCCAGCAGCAGCACATCGCCGGGACCGCGACGCACGGCCACGCTCTCGACCGTGCCATCGCAGGTAATAAACTGTCCATCGATAGCGATCGCCGGAACGCTCGGGCGGTCATCGGACATAAAGATTTCGACGACATCACTCGGCGAAGTCAAGAAGGCACGGGCCTGAATGGTGTGCGGGGCGATGGGCACACAGACCATGCCCGTATAGTCAGGGCTCACGATGGGGCCACCGGCACTGAGCGCGTAACCCGTAGAGCCAGTCGCCGTCGACACGACGACACCGTCACCGCGCAGGCGATCGATATGATGGCCGGACACTGTGATGTCAAACTCAACCATATCGGACAGGGGACCGCGCGTAAGTGCCATATCGTTGAGGGCAAACGTGCGCACGACATCCTTCGTGCCGTCTTCACGCACCGAAACGATATCGGCGGCGATGGTGGCGCGGCGGCTCACGTGGAGCTCGCCGGACAGGGCATCGCTCACAACCTGCAAAATGTCGCGCTCCTCGGGACTCGCGGCCGTCAAAAAGCCCAAATGACCATAGGAAAGACCCAAAATGGGGATCTCGCGATAGTTGAGGATGCGGGCAGCGCGCAGCAGCGTTCCGTCGCCGCCGAGCGTAATGACCAGGTCGGCATCGTCAACATCGGGCGCGCTTTGGATCTTGGAGCGCTGGTCGGCAGCCCATGCGACCTCGTAGCCCTGGCGCGAAAGCCAAAGCTCGAGCATCAGGCCGCTCTCGACCGCTTCTTGCTTGTAGTAATTGGGAACCAGAAAGACCTTCATAGCGTTGCAGCTTTCTCGCTCAAAACCGATACCTGGGATTGCAGCTCATCGTCGGTGCGTTCGCCAGGAGCAAACCTTGTGCCGTATAGGAAAAACTCAACGTTGCCCTTAGCGCCATGGATGGGCGACACGCACACGCCAAACGGGAACAGACCCTTGGCAGCAAAGAGCTCAATCGCCGCCACGAGCGTATCGCGGCGCACTGCGGGGTCGGTCACGATACCGCCCTCGCCCACCAGCGCAGCCGGCGCCTCAAACTGGGGCTTTACGAGCGTGCAGAACGAACCCGAAGGCTTCAGGCACGCCAGCACGGCGTCGATGATATTCGCGATGCTGGTAAACGAGACATCACATACAGCCAGGTCGATGGCACCGGCATAGCCAAGCTCAGGCAGCTGCGTCACGTTGGTGCGCTCATGCAGCGTCACGCGATCGTCCTGACGCAACGACCAATCGAACTGGGCGCGACCCACGTCCACCGAAACAACGGTCGCAGCTCCGCGCTTGAGCAGGCAATCGGTAAAGCCGCCGGTAGAGCAGCCTACGTCCAGGCAGGCAAGGCCCGTGGGATCGATACAAAACGCATCGAGCGCACCCTCGAGCTTAAGGCCGCCGCGTCCAACGTACGGAATGCGCCCTTTAACGTGCAGCGGTAGGCCCGGCGTCACCTTTAGGCCCGGCGAAGTCAAGCGCTCGCCGCCACTCGAGACCAAGCCGGCCATAAGAGTGCGAAGGGCATCCGCGCGATCGGCGCAGATGCCCTGTGAAATCAGTTCGTCATCAAGACGCACGCGTTTCATGAATGCCATCAACCATTCGTATCCGGAGATGCGGTCTAGCTATCCTGGGATTCATTTGCCGCATCCTCATCGTATTCCTGCTCGAGCTTATCGGCCTCACGCGGCGTCAACTCAAACTTGTCGACCATATCGACCGCGCGGGAGCCCAGCTCAATCGCTTCGTCAAACAGATCGAGCGAACGCTCCAGGGACGTATCCTTGGAGCGAACGGTAGCGATGATCTGGTCCAGACGGTCCGAGATCTCGTCAAAGTTGCGGACAGAACCCTCTGGCATGACTACTCCTCGAAGGAGTCGGCCTCGACGGCCTCAGCAGCGTCCGCATCATCGGCCAGTACACCGGCGGCAGCCTGAGCGGCAGCGACCTTGGCGGCCGCCTCGGCAGCCTGGGCCTCCTCGCGAGCGCGATCTTCGGCCAGCAGCTCCTGGTACAGGTCCTCGCCCGGCAGCTCCTCGCTGCGGGCGATCTTGCCCAGCACGCCGTTGACGAACGACGCGGACTGGTCGGTGCCATAGGCCTTGGCAAGCTCGACGGCCTCGTTGATCACGATGGCGTCCGAGACCTCCTCGTCGGTGAGGAAACGCATCTCATAGACGGCGATACGCAGCAGATTGCGGTCGGCGCCGGGCATGCGCATAAGATCCCAGTTCTTGGCAACGGAGCGCAGAGCGCAGTCGATGCGGTCGATATGCTCGTAGGCACCGCGGCACAGCTCCAACGCATAGGGGTCGAGGGGACCCTTCGAGATCAGGAAATCGCCCTCGAGGACGCGCTCGAGCGGGCTGTCCGTGGCCTCGGCCTGGAACAGCAGCTGCAGCGCCTGACTGCGGGCAAGCGTGCGCCCGCGATAAACCTTAAGGCTCAAAGGTTACTCCTTGGGGAAAACGAGGCCGTCGATACAAACGTCAACGCGCTCGACCTCGACGCCCACCTGGGCATCGATGGCGGCGACTACAGCGGCGCGAACGGCCTCGGCGAGTTTCTTGAACGGATAGCCAAAGAACACCACGACGCGCACGGTGAGCGCGAGCTTGTCGCCGACGACCTCGGCCTCGACCGCCGGCTCAGAAGCCGGGGCCTTGGACGAGAGCATCATGGAGACAAGGTTGGTGGCAAGGTCCTTGACGCCAACGGAGGCGATGCCCTCGACATCCGACACGGCGCGCGAGACGATGGCGGTCAGAACATCGGGCGAAATGCCGATGCCGTCAATCTTGATTTCCTGGGGCATGAGTCCTCCTAGAAGAGTTGGTTGCTAGACGCGGGAGACGAACTTGCCGTCGCGGGTGTCAACCTTGATGACCTCGCCCTCGTTGAGGTACATGGGGACCTGGATGACAGCGCCGGTGTCGATCGTGGCCGGCTTGGTGGAACCCTGGACGGTGTCGCCCTTAAAGCCCGGGTCGGTCTGGACGATGGTGGTCTCGATGAACATCGGCGGGGTCACGCCCATGAGCTCATCGTCGGCGAAGAGCAGCTGGCAGATGTCGTTCTCGCGCAGCCACTTGGAGTTCTCGCCCACCATGTCCTCGGGAACGGGAACCTGCTCATAGGACTCGTTGTCCATGAAGATGTAGTCGGTGCCATCGTTGTAGAGGTACTGGAACTCACGGGTGGTGAGCATGACGCTCTCGAACTTGGTACCGGCGTTGCAGGTGTTCTCGACGACGCGGCCGCTCTTGATGTCGCGGGTCTTGTAGCGCACAAACGCGCCGCCCTTACCCGGCTTGACGTGCTGGAACTCGACGATGGTATAAACCTTGTCCTTAATACGGAGACCGAGGCCGTTCTTGAAGTCGGCGGTAGAAATGGTAGGCATAGCGACCTTTCTTCTTATGGGCAGAACGCACAAGCGTCCAAATTACATACGACCGAAATTATACACTTGCAGACGGCGCCTGCAGCGAGCGCATAAAAAGAGAACGCGGGGCGCCCGAATTGCTCCGGACGCCCCGCACAAAAATCTATCGAAGAGGGCTAGCAGTCGATAACGTGAAGGTCATGCGATGTCTTGGTGAAGGGCTCGTAGCCGTTCTCGGTGACCACGCCGTAGTCCTCCAGGCGCACGCCGCCCACACCGGGCAGGTACACGCCGGGCTCCATGGTGATAACCGAGCCGACCTCGATGATATTCTTGCTGCGGTTGAAATTGGGCAGCTCGTGGATGTCAATGCCCACGCCGTGGCCCAGACCATGGTTGTAGTAATCACCATAGCCGGCATCGCCAATGATTTTCTTGGAAAGCTTGAAAATGTCGTTGCCCTCGACGCCCGGATGGATGGCGGCGACGCACTCCTCGTGCGTACGGCGCACGAGCGCGTACAGGTCGAGCTGCTCCTGCGTGGGCTCGCCCATCACGACGGTACGCGTCATATCGGAGCGATAGTCGCAGTAGCCCGCGCCATAATCCATGAGAACGAAGTCGCCCTTCTCGATCACGCGGTCGCTCGGGACGGCATGCGGGTTGGCAGTGTTGGGGCCGCTCGCCACGATGGAGCCGAAGGCCAGGCTGTCGGCGCCGTTGGCGAACATAAAGTTCTCGAGCTCGTTGCGAACCTGCTTCTCGGTCATACCGGGCTTAATATAGCCGAGCATGTGCTGGAAGGCGGCGTCGGTGATCGACTGCGCATGGCGCATGAGCCCGATCTCCTCGGCGTCCTTGATGGCGCGCATCTTGCGAATGTCGTCATGCATCAGCGGCAACATGCAGGCGACGGAACGATCCTCCAAACCACGCTGAATACCCTGGTAGAAATTGATCTGCATGTCGTCCTCGACAGCGCAGACGCGGCACTTGCTGGCCGCGATCTTGCCGGCGACCCAACCGGGGATGGTGCCCTCGTCCATGTCGTAGACCCAGGGGCTGCCGGCGGGCGTGTTCTCCTCAAAGCTGTTGAGATAGCGCGAGTCGGTATGGAACAGGCACTGGTCGGCCGTAATAAACGCAGCGTGCGGGAACTCGAAGGTGTAATCGAAGACGCCCTTGACGCCCGTAAGCCAACGAAGATTGGCCTCGTCGCGCACCACGAGGGCGTCGTAACCGCGCTCAACCATCAGGGCACGGACACGCTCGATACGACCGGCAGGACCGGCAGCAAACTCAGACATGCAGATTCCTTTCTTGTTGTCTTCATAAAGACGGGACGGGCTCAATCAGCGTACGGAATCACGCGCGATTCGCAGCCGATTGGAAACCCGCCCCTCAACATGATACGAAAGACAATGTATGTCAATAAATCCTAGAGAAGTTCTTTGCGAGAAGCCAAGTATGCGTGAGCATGGCGGTCGAGAACCTCGTCCTCAACGCTCGTTAGACGAATGGCGCCGAGCGCCGCGGGCAGCGGCAACATGCTGCGGTTCGAGCGGACAAACTGCTGCCTGCGGAACTCCTCGATATATGCGGCAGGCTCCAGATCGAAGGCAAGCTCCTCGATACCAAAGTCCTCCAGGCAGTCATCGACCTCAAAGACGTAATCGATATCGAAGTCGCAGGCATCATGTGCTAGGCGCGCCTCAAAGCGCATGCCCTCGGACAGCAGCTGGTAGACAGGGACCTGCGAAGCGGCATCGCCCAAACAAGCGCGCAGGGTACGCTCCCCCGTCTTGCCAAAATCGAACGCATGACGGGCGCTCGGGTTCGTGGCCATCAGTACGTCCTTGCGGGCAGTCTGAGACCATTGAACGGCATTGACGAGGGCGACCTCCTCGCCCTCGAGAATCTCGGGGACGGTCTCGGTAAACTGATTCCAGCGGGACTTGCTGCTCGAAAGCATGGTGCCAACAAGTACCGCATAGCCGAGCTTGAGGTCCTCGGGGCCCGCCTCGCGAACAAGGTCGAGGTCACACACGACCAAGCCCGGCTCGGGACGGAACGCGATAGCGGGAAGCGCATTCGCCGACGAGGCGACGAGCGGCTTCATGGTCGTCGCGACCGTGAGCATGGCGTCGAACGTCGTCGGCAGCAAGGCGCACTCGGTGCGACCGCACCACTGATTGGCACACCAGCAAACGAGTGAGCAGGTCGCCGTGTCGCCGACAGCGACAACGAGATCGTCACAGGTAATGCCATTAGCCGACAGGGCGCCAAAGACGGTATCGGCATCGACCAGCGTGGCACAGGCAGGCGAAACCTCGAGGACGAGCGGCGAAACGACAAAACCGGCGTCGACCAGCGCATGCTCGACAACCTCGCCAAAACGCTCGGATGTGGCGTCGTTCCAAACCACCATCGCACGCTTAGGCTTGCCCACAGCCGAGGCAAACATGCGCGACAGCTCCTCGAACGCCCCCAATCCGACGCGGACATCGACACTGCGGTTTTGGAAATTGATAAGTTGACGGCGAATCATAGCAGTCCACGCTCCAAAAGCTTCTCGGCACAAAGGTAAGAAACGTCCTCGAAGGACTTGTTGCGAATATCAAGGGTAATATCGGCGGCCTGGCGATACAGCGGACGGCGATGCTCAAACAGGCGCGCAGCGTGCTCGGGCGAGCGAAAATCGGGTCGGGTATCGGAGCGGCGGATCTGGCGCAACGAGTCCTCAAAGTCGCCTTCGAGGTACACGCATATACCCATCTCGTGCATCAGCTCAATGTTCACAGGCGTCTCGACGATGCCACCCCCGCACGACACCAGCAGGCTGCGCTCGCTTTGAAGCGAACGGAGTGCCGAGGTCTCGAGCTCGCGAAAACGATCCTCGCCCTCGGTCTCAAATATCTCGGTCACCGACTTGCCACATCGACGCACAACCAAACGATCGGTATCGATGAATCGACGCTTGAACATAGTGCCCACGTTACGCGCGAGCGTCGACTTGCCCGCGCCCAAAAAGCCGATAAAGAAAATATGGTCGCAGCCGTGTTTGATGTGCTGAGACATGGCGAAACCTATTCCTCGCAGGGAAGGTCGCGCAGGGCCCGGCGCTCAAAGATACGGAAGATCTGCGTGTACCACAGGTCCTGGGTTGCCTGCGGCTTGACCAGAATAGTGTCAACGCCGGCAAAGTTACCGCTCCACACGTCCGTGTACAGCTGATCGCCGATCAGCACCGCCTCGTCTGCCGTGGCGCCGAGGCGCTTAAGACCCGCCTTCAAGGCAAACGGGGCGGGCTTCATGGCGTGGCTGATGGCCTCGAGTCCCAGCTCGCGTGCAGAGCTCATGACCTGATCGCGATGCCAGTTGTTGGACACCATGCACAGCTTAAAGCCTTTGGCGCGGGCGGTATCGAGCCAAGCGGAAACCGCGGCGGGAACCTGCTCGGTGTCGCGCGGAACCAGGGTGTTATCGCGATCGAGCAGAATGGCGCGTTTGCCGTCGGCCCACAGGGTATCAAGGTCGATGCGATCGACCGAGGCAACGTATCGTTTGGGGCTAAATATCCTCATGCTAATTCCAAGACTGTTGATGCTCTTCGTAGGTTTGCGAGAAGTACTCCTCGTCCTGCGTAATGTAGAAATACAGGTCATCAGAGTCGGTCGGCTCAAGCGTGGCCTTGAGTGCCTCGAGCGACGGAGAGCAGATGGGCGTGGGTGGCAGACCCTCGTGCTTATAGGTGTTATAGGGGCTATCACTCTGCAGGTCGTCGGCGGTAACCTCGCCACCGGTGACATACATCATGGTCGCATCGCTGTTGAGATAACGCAGACCGTCGAGCTTGCCGGCAAGGCGGTTGTAGAAGACCGAGGCCACGTGCGCACGTTGATCGGCGTTGAGGCCCTCGCGCTCAACGATAGAGGCCAAGTTGACGATGTCGTAGTCGGACATCTCCACACCGTAGCGCTCCTTGATCTTGGCTTCGCAGCTCGCAAAGTCAAGCGACTTGTACTCGGTCTTAAACTGATCGAGCATGGCGCGAATCACGTCATCGGCCGTCGGCGAATCACCCAACGAATAGGTCTTGGGGAACAAGAAACCCTCGAGCGAGTCGTTGGCGGCGCCCTTAAGGAAGCTATAGTCATCCACGTAATTGGAGGCCTTAGCCTGGTTGAGGAAGTCTTCCTTAGAGATGCTGTCGTAGGCCTGGGCCACACGGTCAGCGACTTGATCGACCGTCAGGCCCTCAGGGATAGTCAGCGCATTGGAGCCCGCGTTAGGACCTTCCATGAGCTGTTGAACAACCTTGGTCGCATCCATGAGCGTGGTGAACGAGTAGGTGCCAGGCTTAAGCGACATATCAGCGTTGAGCTTTTTCACCGCCGCGTAGTAATCCTTGGGATTTTCGACGATATGGTTCTCGGAGAGAATCGAGGCGATCGTATCGCCCGAAGCACCGTCGGGAATGGTCACCGTAACCTGCTGACCAGCCGCGACCTTCGTATCCTCACCGGTAAAGAAGCCCTTGACGGCAGGCACGACAAAGAAAGCGATAGTAGCAAGCGCGATTACGGCCACCACGACGCCGACAATCATGGGCACCGGGGAGCTTTTCTTTTGGGCACCGCGACGAGCATGCGTGTTGTAGCTCGAGCGGGCCGCCGGAGCAACGCCATGCGAACCGCGAGCGTGATGCGAATGCGATTGGGGGGCCTGCGTTCGCTGAGTAGGTGCCTGATGCTTAAAGCGAGCACCGCCTGCAGGCTGAGCCGAACGAGCAGCGGGCTGCTGAGCCGCGTGAGAAACCGGATACTGAACCGAACGAGCAGAAGACTGCTGACCCGTCCGTTGAACAGGTTGGGCCGAACGAGAGGAGAACTGCACCGGGCGCGCGGCAGATTGAGCTGCGCGCTGGGTCGGCTGTGCCGGACGCTGGCCAGGCTGGGCAGGGCGCGACGACGGCTGACGTGTACGATTCGGCTGGCGCGGATCGGGAGCGCTAGGCATGCGAAACCTCCTCGTTTTTACGATCAAGCCACGTCTGCAAAAACAGGCTGGCGGCAATCATGTCAATCTTGCCCCTCATCTGCTTTTCGTTGAGGCCCTGCTCGCGCAGGATACGCTTGGCCTCTTGCGAGGACAGGCGCTCGTCCTCAAACTCCAACGGAAGATCGAGCTCGTCGGCAATCTTTTGCGCAACAGCGGCAACACGCTCGGCCTGGGGACCGGGCTCACCGGCCATGGTCAGGGGACGCCCACTTACCAGGATATCGGGCTCATAGTCCTCGACCAGGTAGCGGAACGTCTTGGCCATACCGGTGACCTCTGCAGCCGGGAGAACCTTGACAGGCATCGCCATCTTGCCATCACGGCTCGAGACGGCGATGCCGATCCTGGTCTCCCCTATGTCCAGCGCAAGCGCGACCACAGCGACTACCTAGATTCTTAGGCGCCGAGCGCGGTCTTAGCGGCCGCGAGGGCATCGGCGATGCCGGCGGCATTCTTGCCACCGGCCTGGGCCATGTTGGGACGGCCGCCACCGCGACCGTCGACCAGGCCCGCGATCTGCTTGATCACGTTACCGGCGTGGAAACCGGCCTTGACGGCGTCATCGGAGCCGGCGGCGAGCAGGGCCGGGGTGCCCTTCTCGGTCACGCTGGCGACGACGCAGGCGACAGGACCGGCGACCTTCTGGTGCACGGTATCCCAGACGTTGCGCAGGTCGGCAGCCTCAAGGCCCTGGAGCTCAGCGACGACGAGCTTGTAGCCGTCGAGCTCAACGGCGCCCTCGATGGCGCTGGAGATAGCGTCGGAGGAGCCACCGGTCAGCGCCTTCTTGAGCTTGTTGGAAGTCTCGCGCAGCTCGGCCTGCAGGTTCTCCACGCGGGCGGGAACCTCATCCACGCGGCACTTGAGCGCAGCAGCGGCGGCGTCGACGAGCGCCAGACGGTCGGCCATGTAGTCGAGAGCACCCTTAGAGGTCACGGCCTCAATACGGCGGACGTTGGAGCCCGTAGAGGACTCGGAAATGATCTTGAACAGGCCGATCTCGGCGGTGTTGGCAGCGTGCGTGCCACCGCAGAGTTCGCGGGAGAACGGCTGGTCCTCGGCGCCCACGGAGACAACGCGGACGACGTCGCCATACTTCTCACCAAACAGGGCGACAGCACCAGCGGCCTTGGCCTCGTCAATGCCCATGACGCGGGTCACGACCGGCTTGGAGGCGAAGATCTGCTGGTTGACCAGGTCCTCGACAGCCTTGAGCTGCTCGGAGGACAGGGCCTCGAAGTGCGTGAAGTCAAAGCGCAGGTGCTCAGGCGTCACCAGCGAGCCGGCCTGGGAGACATGCTCGCCCAGGACCTGCTTAAGCGCGGCGTCGAGCAGGTGGGTGGCGGTGTGGTTGCGGCGCAGGAAGCCACGGCGCTCGGCGTCGAGCGTGGCGGTCACAGCGGCACCGACAGTCAGCGTGCCATCGACAACGTGCGCGACGTGGGCATACAGACCGTTGTGGTTCTTAGTGTCGGCAACGGTCAGAACAACGCCCTCGGCGGAAAGCTTGCCAGCATCGCCTTGCTGGCCACCCATCTCGGCATAGAACGGAGTGCGGTCGAGAACGACCTCGACGTCCTCGCCGGCGGCAGCGGACTCGACGGACTCGCCGTTGCGCACGATGGCAACAACCTTGGCGCCATCGATGACGTCGTTGTCATAGCCGTCGAACTCGGTCGCGGCGACCTTGTCGGAAAGTTCGACCCACACGTCGTTGAAGCTGCCCCAGGCGTCGCCCTTGGCATTGGCGCGGGCGCGGGCCTTCTGGTCCTCCATGCAGGCGGTGAAGCCGTCCATATCGACGTCGTGGCCAGCGGTGCCGGCGATCTCGACGGTCAGGTCGATGGGGAAACCAAAGGTGTCGTGCAGCTTAAAGGCAACATCGCCCGGAAGCACAGCGCCCTCGGCAAGCGCTGCCAGGGCCTCATCCAGGTAGACGCGACCGTTGTCGAGCGTCGTGGAGAAGCGCTCCTCCTCGGAGGCGACGATACCCTTGACGAGCGCGACGTTCTTGAGCAGCTCGGGATAGGCCTCGCCCATCTGAGCGTTGACCTCGTCGATAAACTTGGTCAGGAAGGCGCCCTCGATACCCAACAGGCGACCGTGGAACACGGCACGGCGGAGCAGGCGTCGAAGGACGTACTCGCGACCCTCGTTACCGGGCAGGATGCCGTCCGAGATCATAAAGTCGACGGCACGAGAGTGATCCGCGATGATACGCAGCGAGCGGCTGGCACCGGAGTAATCGTCGGCGTCATAGGTCTTGCCGCTGATCTCCTCGCCCAGCTTGATGAGGTGCTGCATCAGATCGCCGTCGTAATTGGCGGTCTTGTGCTGCATGATGGCGGCCATGCGCTCTAGGCCCATGCCCGTATCGAGGTTGCGGTGCGGCAGCTCTGGCATGGAGCCGTCCTCCTGGCGGTCGTACTGGGTAAAGACGAGATTCCAGAACTCCAGGAAGCGGTCGCAGTCGCAGCCGGGCTTGCAGTCGGGGCTGCCGCAGCCAACCTCCTCGCCCATGTCAAAGTAGATCTCAGAGCACGGACCGCAGGGGCCGGTGGGGCCAGCGGCCCAGAAGTTGTCGTCCTCGCCCAGGCGGGAGATATGATCCTCGGCAACGCCCAGGGAGCGCCACACGTCATGGGTCTCGTCGTCCTCGGTAAAGACGGTGAAGTACAGACGGTCGAGCGGCAGCTTGAACTCCTTGGTAATGAGCTCAAAGGCCCAAGCGCAGGCCTGCTGCTTGGAGACGCCACCAAAGGAGAAGTCGCCGAGCATCTCAAAGAAGGACAGGTGACGGCCGTCCTCGCCGATGCAATCGATGTCGTTGGTGCGGACGCACTTCTGGCAGGAGATTGCGCCGATCTCCTTCATGGTCTTCTTGCCCTGGTAATACTCCTTAAACTGGTTCATGCCGGCGTTGGCAAGCAGCAGCGAAGGATCATCGGGGACGAGGGACGAAGAAGGATAGAGCTTAAGACCGCGCTCCTCAAAGAAGTTGAGGAACTTAGAGCGAATCTCGGCCGTAGTCATTGACGGGTAGTCAGCACTCATAGAGGGAATCTCCTCGGTTTCACATCGAAACAGTTCAAACGTAACGATATTACCATCCCACCGCGCCTGTGCAAAAAAGAGGGCCGCCAAACAGCGACCCTCCAGCGAAAGTGCACGTTATTTAGTACTGCGCGATCCTTTGAAAAAGGATTGCTGTAAAATTACATATAAGATTCACCCGGAAGGAGCGAACGATGAAAAGCAAACGATTTGTCCTGAATGCACTTCTGGTTGTAGCACTTTTAGCGCTCTTGGCCTTCTCATGCTGGTACGCAAACCAACCAGCATTTGGCTACGTATTGTATGCAGTAATGTCCGGCGATAAGGCTTATTACACTCTACGCGCAATTGACGTTCTCTTTTTCTATGTAGCCGGCCCCCTATCAATCGCTTTGCTCGCGTTTCTTGTCATCTACAACTTCAAGAAACGTTAATAGTACCTATTTAGAATCCGAATCGTCCATGGAGCCGTCGATGCCGGTTTTGGTGTCGTCGTCCGTATTGGAATCGTCATCCTTGGCGAAGGGGTTCTTGAAGAAGCCCGTGGCATCGGGCTGCAGGTCCGAAAGCTTGATCCAAGGATTATCGAGCTCGGGCTTGGGCATAGCTTTAGCCTCGGGCGCAGTCTCGTTACCGATGAGCTCGGACTCATAGATGAACGTATCGTCCCCAAGCGCGTCGTAGGCGGCGACCGGGTTGCCCTCGGCATCGCGATACGGCGTGCCCTTAAACACGGCGCCGTCATAGGCCACAAGTTGGCGGCCGGTCTCATTCTCGAAGTAGTACACGAAGATACCTTTGAGGGCCGCACACAGCGGGATAGCAATAATCATGCCGATGGGCCCCATGAGTGCCGAGCCAATAACGAGCGCCGTGAGGCTCATGATGGGATGCACCTGCACCGAGCTCTGCATGACCTTAGGCGAAATCACGTTATCGGTGACGTTTTGCGCGACCATCGTCACGATGAGCGTCCACAACGCCAACATGGGGCTGAACATGAAACCGAGCACTGTGGCGATTGCCGCGCTCACCCAGGGGCCGACGACCGGAACCAAATGCATGATGCCGGTAAAAATAGCCATGAGCGCCGCATACGGATGTCCGATAATCATAAAACCGATAAAAGCGAGGAAACCACCGCAGATGGACGTCACGACCATACCGCGCATGTAACCGCCGACAGAGCGAGAAAGGATGGCGACCATAAAGCGGTACGAGGTCTCCTTCTCCTGACCGATGATGGTGCAAATCTCGTGGTGCATGCGAGGGTAGTCGCAGGCCATCCAGTAGGCAAGCACCAGACCAAGGAAGATCACGAACAGCTGCGAGGCCGTATTGGTGATGAGTGGGAACACACCACGGCCAAGCTCGGCAGCGATCTGAGACACATACTTCGATGCCACGGTAACCAGCGACGAAAGATTATCGTCCAAATACTCCATGAGCGGCGTGTTGTTGAGCGTCTTGACATGCGAGACCATCTCGTTGAGGTCGCCACCCGCAACACGAAGCTGCTCGGGCAGACGGCTCAGGACTTCCATGATCTGACCAAAAAGAATCGGCGACAAGATGCAAACGACACCGACGAGCACGGCAACAACAACAATAAGCGCGATAAGCGAACCGATGCCGCGATTCACGCCATGGTGCTCGAGCCAGTTGGTGATCGGGGACATCACAAAAGCAATGATGGAGCCGACGGCAAGAAACTCGATAACCGGTGCCAGGATGCCCATAAGGTTAAAGATGACGGCAGCGATGACAATGCAGCCGACAACAGCCCAAATGCGAAGCGTCAGAATGCGGGTATCGCGCAGCGTGCGGTCTGTTTGTTGGGGGTGCTCACTCATGAACGAATCATCACTCCGTCGGGGTCAATCTTATCCTGAATCTTCTTGAGGGTGCGGCGCAACAAGCGCGAGACCTGCACCTGCGAGATGCCCAGCTTCTTGGCGATCTCGATCTGGGTCATGCCCTTTACAAAGCGCAGCTCGATGACTTCGCGCTCGCGCGGCGAGAAATCGCGGATGGCCTCTTCAATGACCAGACGGTCATCGGTAAAGTCGAGCTCGTTGTCGTCGTCGGCGTAACGGTCAAGAATCGAGGGCGCATCGTCGGAATCGGACGCTCCGGGAGCCTCGATGGGCACCGACGTATAGGCCGACGACGATTCCATGGCCTCCAGGACCTCGTCGACGGTCACGTCCAGGTACTCAGCGATTTCTTCGACCTTGGGCGAGCGCTGCAACTCGTTGGTAAGCTTGTCGGTAGCTTGGTTAACCTTGGCAGAAAGCTCCTGCAGGCGACGAGGCACGCGCACGCTCCAGCCCTTGTCACGGAAGTGACGTTTGATCTCGCCCAAGATGGTGGGCGTGGCAAACGTGGTGAACTCGAGTCCGCGCTCAGGGTCAAAGCGGTCGATTGCCTTGAGCAGGCCCAAATAGCCAACCTGCATCAGGTCGTCGAGCGGCTCGCCGCGATTCTTAAATTTGTTGGCAAGAAACCTTACCAGGTTCATATGGGACATGACGAGCTGCTCGCGGGCGTCCGGATCACCGGTCTCCTTGTAGCGACGAAACAACTCGCGGGTTTTCTCCTTGTCCCAAGCGGTCTTGCCGCTCCGGGAACGTTCGGTCATATTAGATATCCGCCTTGAGATCGAGGGAAAGCGTCAGGGGCGCCGCAGTCTTTTCGTAGGAATCGCACACGCTCGCGAGGATGAGCTCGGCATACACCGCAGCCTGGTCGTTTTCATCAACCGTAGCCTGGTCTCCAAAGGTAATAGTCATGCCAACGTGAGTCTCATCGACATCGAATTTGATGGTGATGTCGTCGCAGTCGACCGCGGTGCACCCAAAGATGAAAGCCTCCTCGGCAGCCATGCGGATGTCCTCGATGCGATCGACAGACATGGAGCACAGGGCACCAACGTTGGCTGCCGTCATGCGCACAAGGCGAGCGAGACGCGGGTCGCCGGCAACGGTCAGCGTGATGGGGCAGGCTGCTTCGCTACTCATCGCAGGACTCCTCAGAGGACTCGGCGGGCGTATAGGTGTAATACTGAGCCGGCTTGGCTGCGGGCTTCTGAGCCGCATCCGCACCATCGGCGGCCTCGTCCTCGGCCTCACCGATCAGAACGCGCTCGGTAGGCTGCTCGGCCTCGGCGGCGGCAGCGGCTAGCTTACGATCGGCGTCGGCTGCAGGAGCCTTCACCTTATTGAAGAGCTTCTGCACGGCGCCGGCCGCAGAATCTGTCACGCTCGATACGGCATTACTGGCCTCGGCCATACTGCCCGTGACCTCGGAGATGTCGCGAACGACCGCCTCAACCTCAACGAGGTTGGACGTCAGGGCGTCAACGGCAGTCTTGCTCGACTTAAGCAGCGGCTCCATCTGGGCAAGCGCCGGCGTAAGCTCATCGACAGCGCCATCGAGCTTTGCCACCACAGGCTGAGCCTCGGCGATGGTGTTGTTGAGGTCGTTCACGGTCTTGTCGAGCGAATCGACAACGGTGCGGGTTTTGCGCAGGGTAAGCGCAAGCTCAACGATAGCCCACACGCCGGCAACGGCGAGCAGCAGCAAGGCGATTTGAATGGGACTCATACAAGCCTCCCAAAGGAATCGAAATACAGACGCCTTCCATGGTACCCCAAAGGGGACCGAACATGCCAAGAGCAGCAACGTGGGACAAAATTATCAGCAGCTACTTCGGTGCATTCCCGCTGCGGTCACGTTCGCTTTGTTCTACGCGCCATTCTTCCCAACCACGGCCGGCAGGCCGCCAAAATGCACCGCGTCCTAAGCCTTCGGGCAAATAGCGCTGGTCGACCCAGCCTTCGGGATAATCGTGCGGATACTTATACACACCGTATTCATCGCTGCCCGGGCGATGGCGATCGCGCAGATAACTCGGCACCTCGCGAAGCCCACTAGAGTGGATATCGGCCAGCGCCGCATCGATCGAAGCCTCACACGCGTTGGATTTAGGCGCCAAGCACACATAGAGTGCAGCCTGAGCCAGGTTAATACGGCACTCGGGATAGCCAATGACCTCGGCAGACTTAAACGCGGCATGCGCCACCAAAAGCGCCTGCGGATCGGCGTTGCCAACGTCCTCAGAAGCCTGAATCATAATACGGCGAGCGATAAACTTGGGATCCTCCCCCGCATCAATCATGCGCGCGAGCCAATAGATCGTGGCATCGGGGTCGCTGCCGCGCATGGACTTGATGAACGCACTGATAATGTCATAGTGCATGTCACCGTTTTTGTCATACGAAAAACCGCGGCGTGGGTTGGCAACTTTCACGTCATCGACGGTGATGGGATAACGCTCCCCTGCCGCCGGCGCCGGCGTCCCCTCGGTATCGGGACGCGTGACGGCAATCTCGCTCGCCAGCTCGAGCGTCGTGAGCGCCGAGCGAGCATCACCCGCGGCCAGCGTGCAAATGGTCTTGACCGTATCATCATCGGCAGAGAACTTTCCGTTCAAGCCCTGCGGCGCCTCGAGCGCACGCTCGATCAGCATGGCGATATCCTCGTCCTTTAAATGCTCAAGCTCCACGACTCGACCACGTGAGAGCAGCGCCGAGTTGACCTCGAAGTACGGATTCTCCGTCGTAGCGCCGATCATAATGACGGTACGGTTCTCAACCGCATGCAGCAACGCATCCTGTTGCGACTTCGAAAAGCGATGAATCTCGTCGATGAATAGAATGGTGCGACGGTCGTAGGTATTCAGGCGCGTCTTGGCCTCATCAATCACGCGGCGCAAGTCCTTCACGGTGCCCGTCACGGCGCTGACCTCGACAAACTCGCTCTTGGTATGGTTGGCGATAATGTGGGCCAGCGTCGTCTTGCCCGTACCGGCCGGCCCGTACAAAATCACGCTCGATAGCACATCATGCTCAATCGCGGCACGCAGCCATGAGCCCTTACCGACGGCCTTTTCCTGGCCCACATACTCATCAAGCGTGTTGGGGCGCATGCGCGCCGCAAGCGGCGCATTCTGAAAGGAACGCTCGCGCGTCGAAGCAGAAAAAAGGTCGTCCATAGCCATCCCGTGCATCAATCAAAATCGTTGTTGACCAACAGTATACCGAAAGGATACGAACTACCGTTCGTTAATATAGGTGCGGTGCGGAAACTTTAGACCCGGGAACAGCTTACTCGTCAGCTCGCAGAAATAGCCATCCGTCATGCTCGCAATGTAATCCACCACGGCTTGGTCCTTATCGTCCTGCCATGCATAGGTACGATCGTAGTAGGAAAGCTGCTGCTCAATGCGCGAAATGTGGTGCTTAAAGATGTAGGAGGACTCGTCGCCTTCATTTATATCCTGCAGGCAACGGTCGTAGAGCTTTTCGAACGCCTCGCGCAGCTCCGCTTCAGAGTCGCCTTCGATACCGCCCTTACTATAGATCTTCTCGTAGTTCTCGCGCTTAGCGCGGCGGATTTCCTTGAACAAGTCCTCGCTCATCTCGATACGCGGTTTGCCGTAGCTATGCTCCACGATATCAATGGAAGCGTGCGTAAGAATCCAGCTGTTGTACGCACCGCCCAGGCCATCGTCAAAAGCATCGGGCGACAGCAGGCCTGCCGCAATGGCGTCCTGACGATCACGACCGACGTAGGCGAGGATATCCGAGATACGCACCACACAGCCCTCGAGCGTCATGGGACGCAGGTGCTCAATCGCGCTATAGCCTGTGGCAATGCATTCCTCGACGGTTCGGTCGAACTGGTCAAAGGAACCCATGCCCGAAAGCTCAAAAACACGCTGTTCGTACTCGCCGTTGTGGCATAGCACGCCATCGAGCGTCTGGAGGGACACGTTGCGGCCATACAGCGCATCGAGCACGCGGACCGACTGCACGTTATGAAAAAAGTAGCGACCCGTGCGCTCGTGGTAAATATCGTTGAGAAAGCGCTCACCGGCATGGCCAAAGGGCGTGTGGCCCAAGTCGTGGCCCAAACCAATTGCCTCGATCAGGTCGCAGTTGAGCCCCAGGGCGCGGCCGATATCGCGTGCGATGCGCGATACAAGCTGCACGTGCAAACCGCGGCGCGACAGATCATCATTGCTACGGAAGCTAAAGACCTGCGTTTTACCAGCATATCGGGCATACGCGGGCAAATGGAGAATCTTTTCAGCATCGCGCATAAATGCCGGACGCATGAGCGTGCCCTCGTCTGCGGCTCGATCAACGCGACGGATGACCTGGTCATCGTCGCAACGGTACGGGTTGACATAGCCCAAAGCACGATCTGCGGCAATGTGCTCGACAAGTTCGGGCGATAACGACGAGGGAATACGGTCCATGCGCGCCTTAATGACGGCCGTTTCTTGGTTAGTTGCCATGGCATGCTCCTTAAAAAGGATGCGCAATCGGTTACAATGTGCAGCCCACGACCTCGATTATGGCAAAAATCGGCACCAAAAATGGGAGCAATGGCAAGGAACGCGATTTTGTGATGAGGCAGGAGAGAGCAAGGACCAGGAGCGCGGCGGCAAATGCCACGACGCCACCCATAGGGTCGAGCGTGCAAAGCGCGAAGAGTGCCTTGGCATCTCCCATGCCGATGCCGGGGGCTTGACGGAGGCGCCGCCAGAGGGACTCGGTCAGAACGAGGGCAAGATACACGATGACGGCAAGACCTGCGTGGTCAAGCGTTGTGTTCAAACCGAGGTCGAGCCAAACGCCCGCAAACGCCGCCACGGCGCACGCGCCAGCAAGCTCATTGGGAAACCGCCGCTCACGGGCATCAACCACCGCACCGGCAAAGACGCAGATCCAAAATGGGATGTAGAACATCGTGCACCTCCATGAGCAGCTGCTCAAAAGCAAAAACCACCACAAAGGCGTCTGCCCCTTTGTGGTGGTTTTGGTTGTGTTTATTTGGCGCCTTGCATGACCTCGTCGAGGGTAACGTTTACGGCATGTTGGGTAGGAACCCAGTCGACCTTCAGGAACAGCGCGGCAACCGTGATGGGGATATAGCTGAACATAAAGATCGGGAAGGTAAACAGGTTGGTCACCAGGCGCCACTTTTGAGCGCAATGAATGTGCTTGTACTCAAAGATGGTCGTGAGCAGCGCCAGGATAAAGAAGGTCTGGTACATCATCACGAACGTCATGATAAGCGAGGCGGCACAAGCCTGCATCTCGACCTCGGTAGCCAAGAAACCATGCGAAAGGCCACCCACGATCAGGAACGTCGCATTGGCGAGCATGGAGATCAGGGACAGCAGCATGCCCGGAGCGATGGTCATAAACATGTCATATGCGGCAAAGCGATGATAGCGGAACGTCGACTTGACCAGATGCTTGCCGTAGGTAAAAAAGACCTGGTAGAAGCCCTTGGTCCAGCGCATGCGCTGTTTCCAGGACGCCTTAAACGTCACCGGCTGCTCGTCAAAGAACTCCGCCGGCGCATAACCGATGCGGATGCCGTGAATGGCGCAGAACGTGGTGAACTGGATGTCCTCGGTCAGTGTATGGAACTGCCAGCCGTGCATGCCCTCGATAACACTGGCGGAGATAAGGTAGCCCGAGCCCGAGACGGCGCAGGACGTCTTGCAGATATTACGCGCGTTGTTGAGGAAGCGGGCCTCACGCAAATACCAGGTGGCGTTGGCAGAGGAAATCCACGAACTGCCGAAGTTCTTGGAGTTACGATAGCTCGTGACAACATGAAATCCCTGGTCAAAGGCATCATTCATCTTGGAGACGTAATCGCGGGAGATAACATTGTCGGCATCGAAGATAAAGTAGCCCTCAAACGTGTCGGGATACTCGTTGAGAATGCGATCGAAACCAAAGTCCATGACCCAGCTCTTGCCCTTGCGGGCCAGGTCATTGCGCTCGTAAACAATGGCACCGGCCTCGCGCGCGAGCTGCGCCGTATTATCGGTGCAGGCATCGGCGACCACGAAGACCTCGATAAGCTCGGACGGATAATCCTGGTCCTTGATGGAGCGAACGAGGTTGGCGATCACGGCCTCCTCGTTATGCGCCGCGATAAAGAAGGCATAGCGGTGGAGTTTTTTGGCCTTGGGAGGCGCGACCTCGCCACGAAGAGCGCCAATGACAAAGAAGACCACCTGGTACAGAAAGCAGACCGTGAGTAGCGTAACCACAATCTGATTAAAAATCACGATGGGCGTGTTAGTTTGTAAAAAGGCGAGCATGCAGGCTCCCGAGAACGCGTTACGTAAACAACCGTATATCTTACCGTAGGCTAACCGAGTTCAAGAAACCACCTAATACTGGTTAGGGTTCGAGCAGACCGAGCTGCGGAACGATTTCGTCGCCGGCGGCAGTGCGGCCGAGCGAGCGCGGGGCTAGGTCATCCAGAACGGCGGCGAGATCCCACGGCAGCTCATCACGGCACTCAATGCGCTCCCCCGTCACGGGATGATCGAACGCCACACGCCAGGAATGGAGGAATTGCCTGGTCAAACCCTGGTCGGCACGCACATCGCACTTACCGTAGAGCGGATCGCCCACGCAGGCGTGGTTGATATGGCGCATGTGCACGCGAATCTGATGCGTGCGACCCGTAAACAGGTGGCACTCGACGAGCGTATAGCCATCGTCAAAACGCGTGGAATCGAAGCGCTCGAGGACCCTAAAGGTCGTAATGGCCTGGCGCGCGAAAGGATCGTCCGAAACCGCCATCTTGACACGGTCTCGCGTAGAACGGGCAATGCCGGTGTTGATCGTGCCCTCGTCCATGGCAATGTGGCCGTGGACGAGCGTAATGTAGCGGCGGTCGAGCGTGCGCGTGCGGATGAGATTCTGGAGCGCGCGCTGGGTGTCGTCGTCTTTTGCCGCGAGCATAAGGCCCGAGGTGTCACGATCCAGGCGATGCACGATGCCGGGGCGGTCCTCGCCCTGCACGGTGCCCAGATGGTCAATGCCACAGTGATAGACCAAGGCGTTCGCAAGGGTGCCGCTCTCGTGGCCATGGGCGGGATGGCACACCAGACCGCGCTGCTTGGAGAGCACGATGAGGTAGTCGTCCTCGTAGCGGATATCGAGGGGAATGGCCTCGGGAATCACATCGGTGGGATCGTGCGGCTCGGGCAAATCGACCGAAATACGGTCGCCGGAGCGCACGGCATACTTTTTTGACAGGCATGTCTCGCCGTTGACGGCAACGGCACCGCCCTCGATCAGATGCGCGCAGGCAGAGCGCGTAGGGCAACCGTCATTAGCGCCCAGATAGGCGTCAAGACGCTGACCAGCGGCATCGTCGGCAACAAGGATATGGATGTCGGCCATTAGCGCTCGCTCCTTTCGCGAATCTTGCGGGCACGCTCCCCACGCTGCTGGGCCTTGCGCTTAGCGCGGGCCTCGTCACGGGCGTTGAGCTCGGCGGTCGCGTCGACCTCACGGGCCGCAGGACTCAAGAACATGTAGCCGATGAGGGCAAGCACCACACCGACCGTAATGCCGACATCGGCCACATTGAAGACGGGGAAGTCGATGAAGGTGGTGGCAATAAAATCGGTCACAAAGCCAAAAGCCAGACGGTCGATCGCATTGCCAATGGCGCCGCCCACGACCATAGCCATGCCCACAACCTCAAAGCGAGCAAGCTGGGGCGCGCGAAGCAAGTACACCGCGATCGCAACGATAACGACAAACGCCAGCACGGCAAACACGAGGCCATGTCCCTCGCCCATGCTAAAGGCAGCACCGATGTTACGCACGAAAAGGAAGTCGATCACACCGGGGATAACAGTCACATGCAGAGCATCGCCGACGGCACGAACCGCAAGCTTGGTCAGCTGGTCAACAAGCAGCACGGCCAACGCCACGCTACCAGCAACACCCAACCGCCAACGCAAAGGCGGCGTCATATCCGCAGAACGACCCAAATCAATCCCCTACCCTCAAAAACATCGAATTACGTTTAACGCAATTAACCATCTTATATTGACACACGCAGAACGCACGACATATCCACCAACGCAAGCTAAATAACCAGCATAAAAAGAAAGCGGCATTCCGAAAAACAGAATGCCGCTTATATTCAGCGGAGCAAAACGGGCGAGGGCGCCCAAATACTCCCTATAACTAAAATGCCGAGTTACCGTGCCTTAAAGGGCTTCCGCACACCTCTTGCAAATATGTGCGTGACCGTTGTACTCGCCGACGGTGGTGCGGTAGTTCCAGCAACGATCGCAGCACTCGCCCTCGGCAGCCTCGATGGCAACGGAGAGCTCCTCGCCCTGGGTCAGTTCAACAGCGGAGACGATGTAGAACTCGGCCAGGTCGACGGCCTTGTCGCCGGTCAGCAGCGCATACACCTCGGCGGGAACGACCGCCTTGACGCGGACCTGTTGACTCTTAGTGAAGGTGCCGGCGGAGCGGGCATCCTCAAGGGCCTTGGTCACGGCGCTACGGAGCTCGAGCGAAGCCTCGAGCACGCCCTCAAACTCGTTGGCCTCGTCGACCGTGATGGGCGACTTGTACCAATCGAGCAGCGCGGCGTACTTCTGGTGATCGACGCAGCCGGCAGGCGCATAGGCCATGGCCTCGTCGACGGTGTAGGACAGAATCGGCTGCAGATCGCGCATGAGCATCGAGAAGAGCTCAGCGAGCACGGTCTGGGCGCTGCGGCGCTCGAGCGAACCGGGCTTGTCGCAGTACAGACGATCCTTCAGGGCGTCGAGGTACACGTTGGAAAGCTCGGTAACCACGAAGTCGTAAAGCGCACGGTAAGCGCGCGGGAACTCGTAGCAAGAGTAAGCGTCGTCGACCTCGGCCTGGACCTGGGTCAGACGGGCAACCATGAGCTTGTCGAGCGGCAGCAGGTCGGCAAAAGCGACGCCGTCGGTCTCGGGCTCAAACTGACCCTCGAGCTCGGAGAGCAGGAAGCGCAGCGTGTTGCGGAAGCGACGGTAGGCATCGGACGTACGGGCGAGAATCTCGTGGTCGATGGAGACGTCGGAGCTAGTATCGACGGAGGCGACCCACAGGCGGATGATGTCGGCGCCCATCTCGTCACAGACCTTGTTGGGGTCGATGACGTTACCGAGCGACTTGGACATCTTGCGACCCTGGCCGTCGAGCGTGAAGCCCTGCGAGACGACCGCCTTGTACGGAGCGTGACCGTTGGCACCCACCGAGGTGAGCAGCGAGCTCTGGAACCAACCGCGGTGCTGGTCGGAGCCCTCGAGATACACATCCGCCGGATACTCCAGCTCGGGGCGATACTCGCAGACGGCCTTCCAGGAGACACCGGAGTCCCACCACACGTCGAGGATGTCCTTATCGGCCTTGAGGTGATGGCCGCCGCACTTGGGGCAGACGCAGGCCTCGCCCAGGTAGCTCTCGGGAGCATCGGTGAACCAGGCGTCGGAGCCCTTCTCGTGGAAGAGCTTGATAACGGCGTCGAGCGTAGCGTCGTTCATGACCTTCTCGCCGCAGTCGGCGCAGGTGTAGCTGGGGATAGGCACGCCCCAGTTGCGCTGACGGCTGATGCACCAGTCGGGACGCTGCTCGACCATGGCACCGATGCGGTTGGCCGCGTGGGCCGGATACCACTTGACGTTCTCACGGACCTCCTTGCCAGCCTGCTCGCGCAAACCGGTCTTGTCCATCGAGACAAACCACTGGTCGGTAGCACGGAAGAGCACCGGGTGCTTGCAGCGCCAGCAGTGCGGATAGCTGTGCGTGATCTTCTTCTCGAGGACCAGGGTGCCGCGCTCGCGCAGGAACTCGATGATGTGCGGATTGGCCTCGTCAGTATCCATGCCGCTGAAGGGACCGCCGGTGCCAAACTCCTCACCGGTGTAGAACTTGCCGTCGTCATCGACCGGCATGCAGATGTCGGTGATGCCCTCCTTGAGGCAGGCGAAGTAGTCGTCGACGCCGTGGCCGGGCGAGTTGTGGACGATACCGGTACCGTCATCGACACCGACGTAATCGGCCAGCAGCGCCACGCCCTCAACGCCGTCAAAGATCGGCTGCTTGTAGTGGATGTGGTGGAAGGTCTCGGCAGGAACCACGTAAGGTTTGCCGTCGACCATGACCGGGGTGTACTCCCAGCCAAACTCCTCGCAGCACTTGGGCGCCAGGTCCTCGAGCATGACCTCGGCACGGCCATCGTGCTCAACGGCGACATAGGCGGCACCGGGCTTGAGGGAAACGGCCTGGTCGGAGGGGATGGTCCACGGCGTAGTCGTCCAGATGATAAAGTCGACCGGGCCGTCGAAGTCCTCGAGGCCGGCGGGCTTGGAGGTCATCTCAAAACGGACGAAGATGGAGGGGCTCGTCTCATCGGAGTACTCGATCTCGGCCTCGGCCAGCGCGGTGTGGCAGTGCTTGCACCAGTGGACGGGCTTGTGGCCGCGATAGATCATGCCCTTGTCAAACATGGCCTTAAAGACCTCGATGTCGGCAGCGTCATGCTGGTGATAGAGCGTCAGGTACGGGTTGTCCCAGTCACCGAGCACGCCCAGACGACGGAAACCGGCCTTCTGCAGCTCGATGTTCTCGACAGCAAACTTGTTGCAGAGCTCGCGGATCTTGGCCGTGGGGGTCTGGTTGAACTTCTCGGTGCCAAGCTTCTCCTCGACCTTGTGCTCGATCGGCTGGCCGTGGCAGTCCCAACCGGGGACGTAGGGAACCTCATAGCCCTGCATCATCCAGTAGCGGTTGATCATGTCCTTGGAAATCTTGTTCATGGCGTGGCCGATGTGGATCGGACCGTTGGCGTACGGAGGGCCGTCGTGCAGCACGAACTTCTTGTGACCCTCGTTCTTCTTCAGAACTTGCTCGTAGACCTTGTTGTCCTGCCAGTCCTTGAGTCGCTTGGGCTCGGACTTGGAAAGACCGGCACGCATGGGAAAACCGGTTTTGGGCAGATTCATCGTCTGCTTGTACTCGTTTGCCACGGTACCCCTTTCATGTCGTGGGCGCGCACGCCCGTTGGGCACCAAAAAAAGCGCCCGTCCCTGCAAGCTGGGACGAAGCGCCACAAAACGGGCCGTCTGCCCGCAAAAGCTCTTCGCTTAACCACCCAGCTTAGATGCCCTCACCCGCATTACAGCGCGCTCGCATCCGTTACTCGGCTGGCCTGTATCGACGACCATCTCGGCGATGTCTACTAAGACGTGCCTGTACGGCGCGTCCGTTGGGACCGCAGCTCCGGGGTGATTTTCATCGGTCGCATGCACGGGTTCTCAGCGCTCCCCGTTCTCTGTAGCACACGGACGGCCGACTACTCGTCCCCATCAACGCTTATGCGCTGTATGGTAGCACGGTCAACGCCGGCGAAAAACCCTCAACATCGGTTTCATACTTTAGTAATTTCTCGCGGTCGCAAGCACTCACTTGGAGCAAAATACCTGAAAGCACTTTATCTAACGAAAGAAGGCAGCTATGCGCACGATTGGAATGAGCGACTACACCGTCGGCGAGGACTGCTTTGACGAGCTGCCCGGCGCGCTGGACGAGTACGGAGCGGCCAAGGTCGCGATTATCGGCGGTAAACGAGCACTGGCCGCGGCGCTTCCCAGTATCGAAGCGGCACTGGAGGGCACCGACATCGAGATTCTAGAGACACGCGTCTACGGCACCAACAGCACGCGTGCCAATATCGCCAAGCTTGTTAACTCCCCCGCCTGCCGAGAGGCCGATGTGCTCATCGCATGCGGCGGCGGCAAAGCGCTCGACACCGTCAAGACGGCGGCCATCGAGCTCAAGAAGATCGTCTTTCGGTACCGACGATCTGCTCCAACTGCTCGGCCGCGACCGCCATTGCCGTTGTCTACAACGACGACGGCTCGCTCGAGGGCTATTCGTACCCCAACCGCCCCGCGCACATCTTCATCAACCCCAAGATCATCGCCGAGGCTCCGGCGGAGTACTTCTGGGCGGGCGTGGGCGATGCCCTGTCCAAGCAGCCCGAGGTCGAGTACGCCACGAGCGCCGGCAACCTGGAGCACACCGCAGGTCTTGGTCTGGCGCTCGCACACACCTGCTCCGAGCCGCTGTTTACCTATGGCGTGCAGGGTCTTGAGGACGTTCGCCAGAACCTGTCGACCGAAGCCGTCAAGCAGATCGCGCTCGATATCGTGGTCAACACGGGCTACGTCTCCAACCTGACCAACCAAAACGATTACTACTACAACTCGAGCGTGGCGCATGCGTTCTACAACGCCACCTGCAGCATTCCGCGCGAGGGCACCTACCTGCATGGCGAGGTCGTGAGCCTGGGCGTGCTGGTGCTGTTTGCCTACACGGGCGATACCGAGAACCTTGAGCGCTATGCAGCCTTTAACAAGGAGATGGGGCTGCCCGTGACGCTTGAGCAGGTCGGGCTTTCCGAGTCCGATATCCCCGCCCTGTGCGAGTATGCGCACGCCACCAACGAGTGGAAGCAGGGAAACCCCGAGCCCTTCACCGACGAAAAGTTCGCCACCGCCATCAAGGCTGCCAACACCTACGGCCACACGCTCTAGGACTGGCCCAAAACCACCACAAAGGGGACAGGCACCTTTCTGGTGGTTTTTTATTGCTCCAGCATTCAGTTCGTACTCGAACCCGATTCTTTACGAGAAAGGGTTCGGGTACGTTTTTTGTTTATCGGAAATTCTGCGGAAGGACTACTCGGAACGGTAAACAGGAACGAACAGAGGCAGGGTATCATCGTGGTGATGGTATCCTGCCTTTTATTTTGCGGGATCAAGGTCGCTTTATGCGAACTTGATCGCCACTTATATGGCACATTGATGGCAATTGCTTCGTACGTGCATACCGGGAGCCTGTACACCTCTGGCAAGGCGTAACACTCTAGACTTTGTTCCAAAGTCCGTGTGCTAAGGGGGCAGGCCCCTTAGAATTCCTGTGGAGTGTGTACGCACGTACGCAGGAAAACGGCAAAATTTCGCTATATCAGGGCGTTCTTTCATTGGAGAGTATGGTATACTCGGCTTAGTTCAACAAATAAGAATTTATATAT
>CALDCF010000048.1 GCA_937937635.1 uncultured Collinsella sp. | reverse complement strand
TCGGAGAAGTGGGCTTCGCGAACTTCTCCGAGGAAGGGCACCAGCCCGGAGGCGGCTCTCTCGACCGTTTCGATATGCGGGGGCTGATTATTTTTTATGTAATGGGGACACGGCTGCTACTTCCTTGAAGACCGTGCACCTAACTTTGGTCAGCCAAGATTACATTGCTGGGGCCGGGGCGCCTGTCTTGTTTTGAGAAGTTCGCGAAGCCCACTTCTCAAAACAAAGCAGGCGCCCCGGCCCTCGTGGAATAGATAAGGGGGACGCATGAGCTTTACGAGTGTGGCGCTTCAGATGTTGACGGTTTCGCTGCCTATTTTGTTGGGGTGGTGTATCGCCAAGCTTGGGTTTATGAAAGCGGAGTTCGAGCGCGAGCTGTCGCATCTGCTGTTGCAGGTGGCGCTACCGTGCTTGGTGCTTTCGTCAGCGCTGGGCGATGATGTGACGCTTCCGAGCATTGCCGAGACGTTTTCGCTCATGGGTCTGTCCTTTGTGATGTATGCGGTGGCGACCGTTATCGCGTTTGCTGTCACCGCTGCTCTTCGCGTTCCCAAAGGGACAGAATGCTCGTATCGCTTCGCCGTGCTTTTCGGTAATGCCGGGTTTATCGGTTTTCCGGTTATTTCGGCGGTGTTGGGAAAACAAGCGCTGTTGTATGCATCGATTGCGCTTATCCCCCTAAACCTTCTTATGTTTACCGTCGGTGCCATGTTATTTAGCGGAATGGATGGCGGCCTTAAAAAGCAGATGCGCAATATTGCCGCCTGCTGCAAGAGTCCTGGTCTCATTGCAAGTGCTGTTGTGCTTGGGATCGTGCTAACCGGATGGACCGATTGGGGCGTGTTGGGCGACTCGATTTCCATCGTTGGCACCATGACCACTCCGGCGGCATTGTTGCTCATGGGGTCGTCTATCGCCAAGTACCGTCCGCTCGAGATGCTCACCAACTGGCGTGCGTATGTCGCCGTGACATTTCGCCTGGTTGTCGTGCCGATGGCGTGTCTTGCCGTGGCTCGCATGTGGTCGGGCATGACGCCCATGTTTATCACGACGCTCGTGCTCGAGATGGCGATGCCCGTGGGCAGTAACGGCACGCTGTACTGCCTACAATACGGTAAGGATGCACGCCCCATGATGCAGTGCACGTTTTTGTCGATCATCTGCTCCATTCTGACTATCCCACTCGTAGCCACACTGTGCGGGTAGGCATTCGGGACGGTCTCGCGCTGGGGCCTTGCCCGGCTGGGCGGCCTTGCTCCGGGA